>NZ_JBIACK010000001.1:0-1136207 GCF_042865285.1 Cytobacillus spartinae
CGAGGAGGCTTGGCGAACGCCCCCCGGAAAGCAAGCGCCTGGAGCGGAAATCAACCATTTCCCCTCCAAAATAAATAAAAAAGACAAAAAGCATCGAAGTCTCGATGCCTTTTGTCGACAATCTGAAGCTGCCTACTATGGCAGCTTTTTATCTTTGTTCAGCACATCATTCTTTAAAGAAGTTTTTATTAGAAATATATATTTTAGCAATTTTAGCTAAAGACTCATTTTTTGACGCATCAGATTCATATAATTTAGTTAATGATGGCTTAATACAGTAGCCTTAACTAGTTGCGGGAGTGGATGATAAATGGTGAGAATATCAGAATTCCAGATTAAAGATGTTGTGAATGTAGCTGACGGAAAAAAATTGGGGAATATTGGAGATATTGAAATTAATTTAACTAACGGAAAGATCGAAGCAATTATCATTAGTGGGGCAGGTAAAGTTTTGGGTTTTTTCGGCAAAGATGAAGAGGTTATTATCCCTTGGAAGAATATATTAAAGATTGGTGAGGATGTCATCTTAGTTCGTTATATAGATGTAACCCAATATAAACAAATTGAAGAAGAAGAAGAGCAATAATTGTCATTTTTTCTGTGAGCTTTTGGCTAGGTATGGTAAACTATAGAAAACTAAAGAGGTTAGACACATGGAACCATTCGTTTTAAAGGATGAAGAATTGTTTCTTATTCAGGATTGGATGAATGAGACAACAGGTCTTGTTGCAGGCTTTACGACAAAAAAGGGTGGAACTAGTAACGGTAAATATACAAGTTTAAATGTCGGTTTTCACGTTGACGATACGTTTGAAGCTGTTTGTGATAACCGCAAAAAGATTTCCAAATTAATAAACTTCCCTATTAATCATTGGATTAGCGCGCAACAAACTCACGATGTGCACATTCAAAGAGTGACGAAGAAGGATAGGGGGATGGGATCCCTTTCCTACCATGAGGCGTTTAAAGAGACTGACGGTTTTTTCACCTTCGATAGTGGTGTCCTATTAATATTGAATTTTGCTGACTGTGTACCATTGTATTTTTATGCTCCAAAGGAAAAAGCTATTGGTATTGCTCATGCAGGATGGAAGGGTTCGGTCCACGGGATTGGGGTAAAAATGATCGATGTTTTTAAAGAGGAAGGAATCGAACCTAACAATATTTTTGCAACTATTGGCCCTTCTATTTGCGAAAAATGTTATATTGTAGATGACCGAGTAGTTAATTTAGTTGAAAACGCACTAGAACATGTCGAAAAAAAGCCATATAATTTAATTAGTGGTAATCAATATTACTTGAACTTGCAGGAGCTTAATCGGCAGTTACTGTTAAAAGCGGGTTTACCAGAGCAAAACATACAAGGAACGAATCTATGTACGAGCTGTCATGAAGAACACTTTTTCTCCCACCGACGAGACAAAGCAATGACAGGACGGATGATGAGTTTTATTGGTTGGAAGGAGGACCCCATCGATTCATGAGTGTTAAGGACAATCTGAAAAACATCCAGGAAAATATTATTGCAGCTTGTAGTAAAGCAAACCGGAATGCTGAAGAAATTAAAATAATCGCTGTTACTAAATATGTTTCAATAGATAGGGCAATAGAAGCAGTTGAGGCTGGTGTAACCCACTTAGGAGAAAATCGAGATGATGGACTTTTATCCAAATGGGAGGAACTAAAGGACAAGCCCACATGGCACTTTATCGGTTCATTACAAACTAGAAAAGTAAAGAACGTGATTGATAAGGTGGATTACATACATTCGTTAGACAGACTCTCCCTTGCAAAAGAAATTAATAAAAGAGCTACAAGGACCATAAATTGTTTAGTACAAGTAAATGTTTCTGGGGAAGAGTCGAAACATGGAATGGAGCCAGAAGCTGTTTGCGACTTCGTTAAGCAATTAGAAGGGTGTCCCAATATACATGTAGCAGGATTAATGACAATGGCGCCTTTTACAGAAGATGAAAGTATGATCCGAGACTGCTTTAGAAGGTTAAAGAACCTTCAGTTAGAAGTGAAGAATTTGAAACTGGATTTTGCTTCATGTAATGAACTCTCAATGGGGATGTCGAATGATTATCGGTTAGCTATTGAAGAAGGGGCGACTATGGTGCGTATTGGAACTGCACTCGTAGGTCAAGAAAGCCAGGAGGTTAAATAAAATGAGCTTGAAATCCAAAATTAAAACATTTTTTTTCCTAGATGATGAATATGACTATGAAGAAGGGGAAATGGCTGAAAGTGAAGTTCAGCAGCCTGTAAAGCCTCAAAAACAACAACAAACCCAACAAGCTGTTCAAAAACAAAATGTTGTTAGTCTTCAAAGTGTTCAACAAAAGGCTTCTAAAGTAGTGCTGATAGAACCGCGCGTTTACGCAGAGGCTCAGGACATTGCTGATCAGTTAAAAAATCGACGTTCAGTCATTGTTAACCTTCAAAGGATCGAACGTGACCAAGCAAAAAGAATCGTAGATTTCTTAAGCGGGACTGTTTATGCTATTGGTGGAGACATACAAAAAATAGGATCAGATATTTTCTTATGTACCCCAGATAATGTTGAGGTTTCAGGTAATATATCACAGCTGTTGCAAGAGGCTGATCTTGAAGATTCGAGGTGGTAAGTAGATGGAATTTGTTTTATTAATTTTAGTAAGGTTAATTGAATACTATTCATGGGCATTAATTATTTACATTTTACTCTCATGGTTTCCAAATGCTAAAGAAAGTGCGATTGGGCAATTTTTAGCTCGTATTTGTGAACCTTATTTAGAACCTTTTAGAAAGTTTATTCCTCCACTTGGTATGATTGATATTTCTCCAATTGTAGCAATTTTAGTTCTACGTTTTGCTACGTCTGGATTAGTACAGTTATTCGGTTGGTTTTTATAATAAATCTATTGATCGGATGTACGCTTAGTTTACCACTATAAGTGGGTAGGGTAGCCTATATTGAAGATTTATTTAGTTCTAAAAAGGTTGCTATATTAATGTTTGCTTTTTTTAACAAGAAAAGAGCCTTAAATATATATGGCCTTAATGTTAAGGGGCTTTTTATAGTCCCTTTTTTCGTATTTTTCTTTAGATTCCAACTATGAGATGGATTTACACAAGGACGTAGGTGGTTAAGTGAGTATTTACCAACATTTTCGACCTGAAGAGCGTGACTTTATTGATCAAGTAATGAACTGGAAAGACCATGTTGAGAATACCTTTGTAGCTAAAGTTACGGATTTTCTAGATCCTAGAGAGCAACAAATTGTCAAAACCATTATTGGTACACAAGCGGATGTAAAAGTGGAGATGTTTGGAGGAATGCCGGGGGCTGAAAGACAGCGAGCTCTCATTTATCCTGAATATCACCAAGTTGACCTAGAGGACTATGAAATTTGCTTGTTTGAAGTAGATTATCCAAGTAAGTTTGTCACATTAGAACATCCCCAAGTATTAGGTAGCCTGATGTCCTTGGGATTAAAAAGGGGGAAATTCGGCGATATCCTATTGGAACAAGATCGAGTCCAATTTTTTGCAGCAAAAGAAGTATCTGATTATATTATGCTACAATTGGATTCAATCGGGCGGGCATCAATCAGTTTAAGGGAAATGCCGTTAAGCGATGTGATAAACGTATATATACAATGGAACGAGACATCCACAACTGTCTCATCTCTTAGACTCGACACGGTCCTTTCAGCTATCCACAACATATCTAGGCAGAAGTCACAATTGTACATAAATCAGGGTCTAGTGAAGGTTAATTGGACTACGATAGAAAATAATGCATTTGAATGTGGTGAAGGAGATATTTTATCAGCAAGAGGCTTTGGTAGAGCAAAAATAATCTCCATTGAAGGAAGAACAAAAAAAGACAAACTAAGAATTATTGTTGGTAAACAAATTTAAAATTTTTTGAAGGATTTTCTCATTACCTGTCGAATATTATCAAAACACATAAATGATAGACTAAGATGGAGGTGGCCTTATGCCATTAACACCGTTAGATATACATAACAAGGAATTTAATAAAGGGTTCCGCGGTTATGATGAAGATGAAGTAAATGAATTTTTAGACCAAGTTATTAAAGATTACGAGCTTATTATCCGTGAAAAGAAAGAGTTAGAGGAAAAGCTTAACGACCTTACTGAGCGTATTGGGCATTTTAATAATATTGAGTCAACATTAAACAAATCAATCGTAGTTGCTCAAGAAGCTGCTGAAGAAGTTAAAAGAAATGCTCAAAAAGAAGCAAAATTAATTATAAAAGAAGCGGAAAAGAATGCTGACCGCATCGTTAATGAATCCTTATCTAAAGCTAGGAAAATTGCTCTAGAAATAGAAGATTTAAAGAAACAGTCAAAGGTTTTCCGAACTCGTTTTAAAATGTTAATTGAGGCCCAATTAGATATGCTTAATACAGATGATTGGGATTATTTGATGCAATATGAACTTGATGCAACTGAACTAAAATCAGCAAAAGAAGAAGAAGACACAATGGCTTGACGAAACGTATTTGTTTCGCATATAATTTCCTAACAAAGTAATACGTTCTACGATGATAGGGACAGTATAATCATTCAATACTTTTTTAAGCGAGCTGGAGTTGGTGTGAGTCCAGTAAAAGTGAACGATTAGAAGATCCCCCTTGAGTACCAGGTCGAAAGCATAGCTGAGTAGACTATGGCGTTTTATTCACGTTACGAATATCTTGAGCGGATAGGATTATTCTATCTACAAGGGTGGTACCGCGGGAGTTTAAACCTTCTCGTCCCTTTTTAGGGATGAGGAGGTTTTTTTATTTTTCATTTCTTTGGTAATAATGGTAACTGTGAGTTTTATTTTAAAGAATTCAACCAGTAAATACTGATCCACATAAAACCATTTTTGCTCAACAGTAGTGTATAGGAGGAAATATTAACATGGAGTACAAAGATACGTTATTAATGCCACAAACTGAATTTCCGATGCGAGGAAATCTTCCAAATCGCGAGCCGGAAATCCAAAGCAAGTGGGAAGAGATGGACATCTATGCAAAAGTACAAGAAAGAACGAAAGAACGTCCAATGTTTGTTCTACACGATGGACCGCCATATGCTAATGGTGATATCCATATGGGGCATGCTCTTAACAAAATTCTAAAAGATTTTATCGTTCGTTATAAATCAATGAGTGGATACAATGCTCCATATGTGCCTGGATGGGATACACACGGACTACCAATTGAACAGGCTCTTACAAATAAAGGGGTTAAGCGTAAAGAATTAACAGTAGCTGAGTTCCGTAAATTGTGTGAAGAGTATGCTTACGAACAAATTGATAGTCAGCGTACTCAATTTAAACGACTAGGGGTTAGAGGCGATTGGGAAAACCCATATATCACTTTAAAGCCTGAGTATGAAGCACAACAAATTAAAGTATTTGGAGAAATGGCTAAGAAGGGCTATATCTATAAAGGGTTGAAGCCTGTGTACTGGTCACCTTCAAGTGAGTCAGCTTTAGCTGAAGCTGAAATTGAGTATAATGACAAAAAATCTCCTTCAATCTATGTTGGTTTTAAAGTAAGAGATGGAAAAGGTGTTCTTGATACAGATACACAAATTGTGATCTGGACGACTACTCCTTGGACAATGCCAGCTAACTTAGGGATTACTGTTCACGCTGACTTAGACTATGTAGTCGTAGAAGTAAGTGGACAGAAATATGTTGTGGCCCAAGAATTACTTGAATCTGTTGCAAACACGATTGGTTGGGAAAATCCTAAAGTAGTTAAAACGGTTAAAGGTCAAGAGCTTGAACATATTTTAGCTAAGCACCCATTATATGATCGAGATTCATTAGTGATGCTTGGTGAGCATGTAACAACGGATGCAGGTACAGGATGTGTTCACACAGCACCAGGTCATGGTGAAGATGACTTCCTAGTTGGTCAGAAATATGGATTAGAAGTTTTATGTCCAGTAGATGATAAAGGATACTTTACAAAGGATGCTGTAGGCTTTGAAGGATTATTCTATGATGAAGCGAATAAACCGATTACTCAAAAACTAGAAGAAGCTGGTGCATTATTAAAGCTTACGTTCATCACTCACTCTTATCCTCATGATTGGAGAACGAAGAAGCCAGTAATCTTCCGTGCAACAGCTCAATGGTTCGCATCCATTAAAGATTTTAGAAATGAATTATTAGAGGCTGTAAAAGAAACAAAATGGGTTCCAGCTTGGGGTGAAACTCGATTATTTAACATGGTACGTGATCGTGGAGACTGGTGTATTTCTCGTCAACGTGTTTGGGGAGTGCCAATTCCAGTATTCTTCGCTGAAAGTGGAGAAGAAATCATCACTGATGAAACGATTGATCATGTTTCTAATTTATTCCGTCAGCATGGATCTAACATTTGGTTTGAGCGAGAAGCAAAAGATCTTTTACCAGAAGGATTTACTCATCCAGGAAGTCCGAATGGGAAGTTCACAAAAGAAACAGATATCATGGATGTTTGGTTTGACTCTGGGTCTTCACACCAAGCAGTTCTTGAAGAACGTGATGACTTGCAGCGTCCAGCAGACTTATACCTAGAAGGATCTGACCAATATAGAGGTTGGTTTAACTCATCTTTATCTACTGGTGTAGCTGTAACGGGGAAAGCTCCATATAAAGGTGTTTTAAGTCACGGTTTTGCCTTAGATGGTGAAGGTAGAAAAATGAGTAAATCGATTGGAAACGTTGTTGTTCCTGCAAAAGTAATGAATCAGCTCGGAGCTGACATTTTACGCCTATGGGTAGCATCTGTTGACTATCAAGCAGACGTACGCGTATCTGACGCAATTTTAAAACAAGTAGCTGAGGTTTACCGTAAGATTCGTAATACATTCCGTTTCCTACTTGGGAATCTAAATGATTTCAATCCAGAAACGGATAGAGTTGCATTTGAGAATCTGCGTGAAGTAGATCAGTTTATGCTTGTGAAGCTAAACAAACTAATTAAAACAGTAAGAAATGCATACGAAAACTATGAGTTTGCGGGAATTTATCACGCTGTGAACAACTTCTGTACACTTGATTTAAGTTCTTTCTATTTAGACTTTGCAAAAGATGTTCTTTATATTGAAGCAAAAGATCATGCTGAACGCCGTGCAATTCAAACGGTTTTATACGAGTCCCTAATTGCTTTAACAAAGCTTGTTGCACCGATTCTATCTCATACTGCTGATGAAGTATGGGGATATATTGATTCAGTTAAAGAAGAAAGTGTTCAACTTACGGATTTACCTGAAGCAGTTGAGATTGCAAATAGTAAGGCATTAGAGGATAAATGGACTGCTTTCATGGAACTTCGTGATGATGTACTAAAAGCGCTAGAGGAAGCTCGTAATAATAAAGTGATTGGTAAATCATTAACAGCCAAAGTAACACTTTACGTAAACGACAAAACGAAAGATCTTTTAGAATCCATCTCAGAAAACTTAAAACAGCTATTTATTGTTTCTGGTTTTGAAGTAGCAGGCTCTTATGAAAATGCACCAGAAGAGGCGTTGAAATTAGATACAGCTGCTATTGTAGTGACGAAGGCTGAAGGTGAAACTTGCGATCGCTGCTGGACAGTTACACCGGAAGTGGGTCAAGTAGACAGCCATCCTACATTATGTACTCGCTGTGCACAGGTAGTAGAAGAGAATTATAGTCATTTATCTTAATTTAATTATTTGAAAAACTTCTCGTTAAATGACGAGGAGTTTTTTCTTTTAGGCTGTTTTCGCATAGAATGCTGCTTCGTGCATCTTTTCTGCACAAAATAATAGAAAACAGCACCATAATCATTTAAAAGCAGTTTAAAGTATTTGAAAAGTAAAAAAGTTTATGAAAAGAGCCTTCTTTTACTAATATTTTTATAAACATCGTTAACCATAAGGGTATACATAAAAAAAGAGCGAAAAATATTCCACCTTCGTTAATAGTTGTTTACTATGTAAAATGTTTTTTCGAGTCATTAACTATTTGCCGGTAATACTATTTGTACATCAAACCTATAGAGTAATCTAAAAGGTTGTTTGCAAAATTGATACGGCTTTATACCGATGAGGACGAAATGAACGTTTATTCAGCGACAATTTAAGAACGGAGGGAAACATATGGATGCAAACCAGGAAAAGCTCTATTTAGAACTCCGTAAAACAAGAAAGGAAATAGTGGAAAGACTTGAAGAGGGTCAAGGCTCAGATTTAATCAAACCTATGTTAAAGGAAGAGCTACGTGATATCGAAATCGCATTGGAAAAGATTCAGAATGGTGAATTTGGAAGATGTGAATTTTCTGGTGAACTGATTCCTGAAAATTTGCTCATGATGGTTCCCACTATCAAAACGATGAAGGATTGTAAAAATATTGATCGCTTTTTCTGTAAGCCGATATACTCATGATGCTGTCGTTTTCCATACGTTTATGCTAAAATGCAAAGGTAATGAATTAGAAGTGTTTGGAGGTTGCCTTTGTGTTTTATTACATAATTGCTTTATTTATTATTCTTCTTGATCAATGGACGAAATGGCTCATTGTAAAAAATATGGAGATTGGAGACAGCATTAAAGTTATTGAGAACTTCTTTTATATAACATCACATCGCAACCGTGGCGCTGCATGGGGGATTTTACAAGGGCAGATGTGGTTCTTCTATGTAATAACAATCATTGTGGTGATTGGGATTATCTATTACATTCAAAAAGCGGCTAAAGGGAAGCTTTTGTTAGGGTTATCGCTAGCTTTAATGCTAGGTGGAGCAATCGGCAATTTTATTGATCGATTATTCAGGAAAGAAGTAGTGGATTTTATCAATACTTATATTTTTGGATACGACTTTCCTATTTTTAATATCGCCGACTCTGCATTAGTCATTGGGGTTGCACTGTTAATGCTTCAAATGATTAAAGAAGAAAGAGAAGCAAAGGAGAAATCTAATGGAGAAAATGGAACACATCGTTCTTGAAGAACAAGTCGGTGAAAGAATTGATAAGGTTCTTTCAACGATAAATGCTGAATGGTCTCGTACTCAAGTACAACAGTGGATTAAGGACGGTCATGTACTTGTAAACGAAAAAAATGTTAAAACGAATTATAAATGCTCCTTGAATGATGCAATTAGCATTCTAATACCCGAACCAGAGGAATTAGATGTTATTCCGGAAGAAATGAACTTAGAAATCTATTACGAGGATCATGACGTTATTGTTGTGAACAAGCCTAAAGGGATGGTTGTTCATCCGGCACCTGGCCACATGACAGGAACACTTGTAAACGGATTAATGGCACATTGTAAAGACCTTTCGGGTATCAATGGAGTATTAAGACCTGGAATTGTTCACCGGATTGATAAAGATACATCAGGTTTATTGATGGTTGCTAAAAATGATTTAGCTCATGAAAGCTTAGTTAATCAACTGGTTGCAAAAACAGTAACGAGAAAATATAGAGCCATCGTACACGGAAACATCCAGCATGATTACGGAACGATTGACGCGCCTATTGCGAGAGATCCTAAAGACAGGCAAAGTATGACGGTTGTGGATAACGGAAAAAAAGCCGTAACTCATTTTCATGTATTAGAAAGATTTACGGATTTTACCTATGTTGAATGTCAATTAGAGACAGGTAGAACTCATCAAATCCGTGTTCATATGAAATATATTGGCTTCCCATTAGCTGGGGATCCTAAATATGGACCAAGAAAGACCCTAGATATAGGTGGCCAAGCTCTACATGCCGGAGTACTAGGATTTAATCACCCAAGAACGAATGAGTATCTTGAGTTTGAAGCTCCTCTTCCGGAGTATTACGAAGTTCTGTTGAATAAGTTGCGTAGGGAATAGGGAAAATTAAAATTCTTTATTGACAAAATTCTACACGTCATATAAGATTACCTTAGCTGAATAAGTCCTTTAAAACAGTCCCGTGAGGCTGAGAAGGAAACGGATAAGTGAAGTGGGATACGCATGCCCATTTTGCATAAGTAGGATTCGTATACCCTCTCGCCCATGGTGAGAGGGTTTTTTGTTCATTATAAGCAAAAAAAAATAAAAGGGTGATTGCGATGACTAAAAAAGCAGTCGTACTAGATGAACAGGCGATACGAAGAGCATTAACTAGAATAGCACACGAGATAATCGAGAAAAATAAAGGGATAGAAGGTTGCATCTTAATAGGAATTCGTACAAGAGGAATATACCTAGCAAACCGGCTAGCAGAAAGAATTGAGCAAATTGAAGGTGCTAAAATTCCAGTCGGAGAGTTAGATATTACATTGTACAGAGATGACTTAACAAAAGCAACTGATGATCAGGAACCTTTAGTCAAAGGATCAGATATTCCTAATCAAGTTAACGACCGAAAAGTTATTTTAGTTGATGACGTATTATATACAGGAAGAACTGTAAGAGCAGCACTTGATGCTTTAGTTGATTTAGGAAGACCTTCTTCTGTACAGCTTGCGGTTCTAGTCGATCGTGGTCATCGTGAGTTACCAATCAGAGCAGACTACGTTGGAAAGAACATTCCAACATCTAGCTCGGAAAAAATAGTTGTAGAATTAGCAGAAGTTGATGAAAAAGAACAAGTAAGTATTTATGAAATTTAAATTAGACCTTTTAAATGTAGTCCAGAGAGGCTAGCAAAAGGATTGTAATAATGGGACCCCCCATTTTACTTTTCAAGACTAGCCTCTTTGAAAGAAATTTCAAAGAGGTTTTTTATTGAAAGGGAGAGACATAATGAACAGAACAGTACTTGATATCAAAGATGTACCAACTAAAACACAAATGATTACACTAAGCTTTCAACATATGTTTGCGATGTTCGGTGCTACTATTTTAGTACCAAAGCTAGTTGGGTTAAGCCCAGCGATTGCATTACTAACAAGTGGTATTGCAACAATCATTTTCTTGTTAATTACACAATTTAAAGTGCCTGCCTATTTAGGATCATCATTCGCCTTTATCGCACCAATCATCATCGCTTCAAATGGAGGAGAAAATCCAGGGAATGCAATGATTGGAGCAATGGCAGTAGGGGTAACATACGGAATTGTATCACTTATTATATGGAAAACAGGTTACAAGTGGTTAATGCGTCTTTTACCGCCGATTGTGGTAGCACCAGTTATTATGGTTATTGGTTTAGCTTTAGCAGGTGTTGCAGTAGACATGTCTATGAATGTTAATGGAGAATATAGCTTCCTTCATTTTTCAGCAGCTTTAGTAACATTATTTTCAGCCATTATATTCACGGTTTATTTTAAGAATATCCTAAGCGCTATGCCAATCTTAATGGGATTAATTATTGGTTATTTCTACTCAGCAATGATCGGAATTGTCGATTTCTCAGCAGTTAAAGAAGCAGCTATTTTCGAAATGCCTGATTTCTTAATACCAGGAGTACATTACGAATTTACCATTACTTCTACCATCTTACTTGCAATGGTACCAATCGTGCTAGTTACGATTTCAGAACACATCGGTCACCAATTAGTACTAGGTAAAGTTGTAAATAGAAACTATATTAAAGATCCAGGCTTACACCGTTCGATTGTTGCAGATGGTTTAGGAACATTTGTAAGTGCATTACTTGGTGGACCACCAAAAACAACTTATGGTGAAAACATCGGTGTTCTAGCAATCACAAGAGTATACTCGGTTTATGTCATTCTTGGTGCAGCGGTTCTAGCGATTTTGTTTTCGTTCTTTGGTAAAGCAATGGCGTTCATTCAAACAATTCCAACAGCCGTTCTTGGTGGAATCTCGATTCTATTGTTCGGTATTATTGCATCAAGTGGATTACGTATGCTAGTTGAAAATAAAATTGATTTCGGTCAGAACAGAAACTTAGTAATTTCGTCTGTTATCCTAGTAGTTGGAATTGGTGGAGCTGCATTAGAAATATCTGAGGCTTTCTCGATTGAGGGAATGGCATTAGCAGCAATCATCGGGGTTATTCTTAACCTAATTCTACCTGGAAGAGATAAGGACACTAGTTTATTCGAAGAAGATAATGAAGTTGCATAGTAACACCTTTTAATTAAATCCAGAGAGATTTACAAGGGTGAGAATATGTTGGCATCGAACAAAAGGTGTTACTCTATTTGAGTATACCCTTCTGAGGCCAATGTATATTCAAAACACCCTGATGATAGATGTCAGGGTGTTTTTTTTACACAATTATTCAAATGGGGGTTTCACTCGTGAAAGATTTGTTAACCACGACAGACTTAACGCTTGAAGAAATTAGAGGGATATTATCTGATGCTCAATCCTTTTCAGAAGGAGCAACTTGGAGACCTGAAAAACAGACGTTTGTTACAAATTTATTCTTCGAGGCAAGTACTAGAACAAAATGTAGTTTTGAAGTGGCGGAAAGAAAACTAGGTTTAGACGTTATTCCTTTTGAAGTAAGCACTTCTAGCGTTTTGAAAGGTGAAACCTTGTACGATACAGTTCGAACATTAGAAGCAATTGGTGTTAATGCTGTTGTCATTAGACATAATCAAGATCGATATTTTGAGGAATTAGTAGGGAAAATAAATATCCCAGTACTTAACGCTGGTGATGGCTGTGGTCATCATCCAACACAATCATTACTAGATCTACTAACCATCCAACAAGAGTTTGGTCAGTTTGTTGGCTTAAAAGTAGCCATTATCGGTGACATCAGACATAGTCGAGTAGCAAGGTCTAACGCAGATGCCTTGCAACGATTAGGAGCGGAAGTGGTGTTCTCAGGACCAGAAGGGTGGTTTGATGAAACACTTTTACAAAATGGACGCTACGAGGATGTGGATACAGCAATAGAAACATCTGACGTAGTCATGTTACTAAGAATTCAACACGAACGTCACGAACAAAATGGTGCAAACTTAGTTGATGAATATCATCAAGCATATGGCTTAACAGTTGAAAGAGAACAAAGAATGAAGCGGGACAGTATTATCATGCACCCTGCTCCAGTTAATAGAAACGTAGAAATCGCTGATAGCTTAGTAGAATGTGAACGTTCTAGAATATTTAAGCAAATGGAAAATGGTGTGTATGTTCGTATGGCAGTACTAAAAAGATCACTTGAAGGGAGTTTTACAAATGTCAATCATCATCAAAAATGGTCACTTGCTCACAAATAATGGAGAATACATCAAAGCGGAAGTTTTTATAGAGGATGGAAAAATCCAAGAAATTAATGAGAGTATCTCTAGAGAAGCAGATGAAACAATTGATGCGAATGGTGCTTTAATTGCTCCTGGATTCATTGATCTTCATGTTCATCTCCGTGAACCAGGCGGAGAGAAGAAAGAAACGATTGCAACAGGTACTTTAGCGGCTGCAAAGGGTGGATTTACAACGGTTGCAGCGATGCCTAATACAAGACCTGTTCCAGATACAAAAGAACAGCTTGAATGGTTGAATAACCGCATTGAAGACACAGCAGCGGTACGTGTTTTACCTTATGCTTCTATTACGATTCGTGAGCTTGGTCAGGAGCTAACAAACTTTGAAGAACTAAAGGAAGCCGGAGCATTTGCATTTACGGATGATGGAGTAGGTGTTCAATCAGCTAGCATGATGTTGCAAGCGATGAAAAAAGCAGCTAGTCTTGACATGGCAATTGTAGCTCACTGTGAAGAAAATACCCTTATCAATAAAGGGGCAGTTCATGAGGGCACTTTTTCAAAAGAGAATGGAATCAATGGGATCCCATCGGTTTGTGAATCAGTTCATATCGCAAGAGACGTGTTGTTAGCAGAGGCAGCAAATTGCCACTATCATGTTTGCCATATCAGTACGAAAGAATCGGTACGAGTAGTTAGAGACGCAAAACGCGCAGGAATTAAAGTCACTGCCGAGGTAACACCTCATCACTTATTATTATGTGAAGATGATATACCAGGAATGGATTCAAACTACAAAATGAATCCGCCTTTGAGAGGAAGTGCAGATCGCACAGCACTAATTGAAGGGTTACTGGATGGAACGATTGACTTTATTGCGACGGACCATGCCCCTCATACTGCAGAAGAGAAAGCAGAAGGTATGCAGCTAGCTCCATTTGGAATTGTTGGTCTAGAAACAGCTTTTCCACTGCTATACACACACTTAGTTGAAAAAGGCGTATTAACGTTAAATCAGCTAATTGATTTCTTAACTAGAAAACCAGCTGAAACATTTGGATTAGCGCTTGGAACGATTGAAGTTGGTGCAGTTGCAGATTTAGTTTTAATAGATCTTGAACAGAAAGCAGCTATTGATCCAGAGACATTCTTATCAAAAGGTAAAAATACACCATTTGCAGGTTGGGAATGTAAAGGGTGGCCAGTAATGACCATCGCAAAAGGCAAAACAGCATGGAAAAAAGGGAGTGTAACAGAATGAAAAAACAATTAATTCTTGAAGACGGAACAGTTTTTATCGGCGAAGGTTTTGGAAGTGATACTGGAACGATTGGTGAGGTTGTATTTAATACAGGAATGACAGGCTACCAAGAGATCCTCTCAGATCCATCCTACTGTGGTCAAATTGTTACATTAACATACCCTTTAATTGGAAACTATGGGATCAATCGTGATGATTTCGAATCAATTAATCCAGCTATCCAAGGTTTTATTGTAAAGGAAGTGGCTGACTTCCCTTCAAACTGGAGAAACGAAAAGTCACTAGATGAATTTTTCAAAATCAAAAACATTCCTGGAATTGCAGGAATTGATACAAGAAAGTTAACTAGAATTATCCGTCAATACGGAACGCTAAAAGGTGCCATTTGTAGCATCGATGAAAATGTTGATCAAGTGTTAGAGCGCTTAAGAGCAACACACTTAAGAAATGATCAAGTAAAACAAGTTTCTACGAAGACTGCTTATCCAAGCCCGGGACGTGGTAGAAGAGTCGTACTTGTAGACTTTGGGATGAAGCATGGAATTTTAAGAGAACTAAACAAACGTAACTGTGATGTGATTGTTGTTCCTTACAACACAACAGCTGAAGAAATTTTAAACCTAAGTCCAGATGGAGTGATGCTTTCTAATGGACCTGGGGACCCGAAAGATGTACCTGAAGCAATCAAGATGATCCAAGGAATCTTAGGGAAAGTTCCAATGTTCGGGATTTGCTTAGGACACCAATTATTCGCCCTTGCTTGTGGAGCAAATACAGAAAAGATGAAGTTCGGTCATAGAGGATCTAACCACCCTGTAAAAGATTTAACAACAGGAAAAGTAGCTCTTACTTCACAAAACCACGGATATACAGTAGAAGAGCATTCCATTGAAAATACGCGTTTAGAGGTTACTCATATTGCACTGAATGATGGAACGATTGAAGGATTAAAACATAAAGATGTACCTGCATTCACGGTCCAATATCACCCAGAGGCTTCACCAGGACCAGAAGATGCAAATCACTTATTCGAACGCTTTTTACAAATGATTGAAACTGCAGAAAGTGGGGTTACGAACTAATGCCAAAACGTACAGACATTAATAGTATTCTAGTAATTGGATCAGGACCCATTGTTATCGGGCAAGCAGCAGAATTTGACTATGCTGGAACACAAGCATGTATCGCACTAAAAGAAGAAGGGTATCGTGTAATTCTTGTGAACTCAAACCCTGCAACGATTATGACAGATACGGAAATTGCAGATGCTGTCTACATCGAGCCGTTAACATTAGAATTTGTTAGTAGAATCATTCGTAAAGAGCGTCCAGATGCTCTAGTTCCAACTCTAGGTGGCCAAACAGGATTAAACCTAGCTGTAGAATTAGCTAAAGCAGGCGTGTTAGAAGAATGTGGAGTGGAGATTTTAGGAACGAAATTATCTGCGATTGAAAAAGCGGAAGATCGTGACTTATTTAGAAACTTAATGAATGAGCTTGGTGAGCCTGTACCTGAAAGTGAAATTATTCATAACCTTGATGAGGCTTACAAGTTTGTAAATGTGGTGGGGTATCCAGTTATCGTCCGCCCTGCATTTACGCTTGGAGGAACTGGCGGTGGAATTTGCCATGATGAAGAGGAATTAATTGAAATTGTAACAAGTGGTTTAAAAAATAGCCCAGTAACTCAATGTTTACTTGAAAAAAGCATTGCTGGATTCAAAGAAATTGAGTACGAAGTAATGCGTGATTCAAATGACAACGCAATCGTGGTTTGTAACATGGAAAATATCGACCCTGTAGGCGTACATACAGGCGATTCCATTGTTGTAGCACCTAGCCAAACGTTAAGTGATCGAGAATACCAACTACTAAGAAACACTTCATTAAAAATTATTCGTGCTCTTGAAATCGAAGGAGGCTGTAATGTTCAGCTTGCCTTAGATCCATATAGCTTTAACTATTATATTATCGAAGTAAACCCAAGGGTGAGTCGTTCATCTGCACTAGCTTCTAAAGCAACGGGTTATCCAATCGCAAAATTAGCAGCGAAAATTGCTGTAGGGTTAACATTAGATGAAATGATGAACCCGGTAACTGGTAAAACATATGCTTGCTTTGAGCCAGCATTGGATTACATTGTTTCTAAAATTCCACGCTGGCCATTCGATAAATTTGAGTCTGCCAATCGTTCTTTAGGAACACAAATGAAAGCGACTGGAGAGGTAATGGCAATTGGACGCACGTTTGAAGAGTCTCTTTTAAAAGCGGTTCGTTCACTAGAAGCTGGTGTGTTCCATTTATCTCTAAATGACGCTGATCAAATCGATGATCAACTTTTAGAAAAGCGAATCCGCAAAGCGGGTGACGAGCGTCTATTCTATATCGGCGAAGCTCTTAAGCGCGGTGTAACGATTGAAACTATTCATGAGTGGAGCCAAATCGACTTATTCTTCCTTCATAAAATGGAAAAAATCATTCGCTACGAATTAGAACTAGCTGAACATCCTTTCCAAGCTGAAATTGCGGAGAAGGCAAAAGAAATGGGCTTTGCTGATACAACCATTGCTAAACTATGGAATTCTACAGAACTAGAAGTGTACAACTGGAGAAAAGAACAAGGCATCATTCCTGTTTACAAGATGGTTGATACTTGTGCAGCTGAATTTGAATCTGAAACTCCTTATTTCTATGGAACATATGAAGATGAAAACGAGTCTATCGTAACAGATAGAAAAAGCGTTGTGGTTCTAGGCTCTGGTCCAATTCGTATCGGTCAAGGAATTGAGTTCGATTATTCTACTGTACATGCTGTATGGGCGATTAAAGAAGCGGGCTATGAAGCTATTATTATTAACAATAACCCTGAAACGGTATCAACAGACTTCAGTATCTCAGATAAATTATATTTTGAACCATTAACGATTGAAGATGTCATGCATATCATCGACTTAGAGCAACCAGAAGGAGTAGTAGTACAGTTCGGTGGTCAAACAGCCATTAACCTTGCTGCTAAATTGGTAGAAAGAGGCGTGAAAATATTAGGTACATCTTTAGAAGATCTAGATCGCGCTGAGAACCGTGATAAATTCGAGCATGCTTTATCACAATTAAACATTCCTCAGCCGAAAGGGAAAACGGCTCTATCAGTAGAGCAAGCTGTTGCAATCGCAGCAGAAATCGGTTATCCAGTGTTAGTAAGACCTTCATATGTTCTTGGTGGCCGTGCGATGGAAATTGTGTACCAAGAAGAAGAGTTATTACACTATATGAAAAATGCGGTTAAAGTAAATCCAGAGCACCCAGTGTTAATCGACCGCTACTTAACAGGAAAAGAAATTGAAGTAGATGCGATTTCTGACGGTGAAAATGTAGTTATTCCTGGAATTATGGAGCATATCGAAAGAGCGGGAGTACACTCTGGAGACTCCATTGCTGTATATCCACCACAGAGCATCTCTGATAGTGTAAGAGAGAAATTAATTGATTATACACAAAAACTTGCAAAGGGTCTTGGAATTATTGGTCTGTTAAACATCCAATATGTAGTATCCAAGGAAGAAGTTTATGTACTTGAGGTAAACCCTCGTTCAAGTCGTACAGTTCCATTCCTAAGTAAAATTACAAATGTACCAATGGCTAAAATTGCAACGAAAGTAATCTTAGGTCAAACTCTTGCTGAACAAGGTTACGAATCTGGACTTGTTCCTGAAAAAGAAGGTGTATTTGTAAAAGTACCGGTGTTCTCATTTGCTAAGCTTAGACGAGTGGACATTACATTAGGACCTGAAATGAAATCAACAGGTGAAGTAATGGGTAAAGACATAACGTTAGAAAAAGCATTATACAAAGGTCTAGTAGCTTCAGGAATGAAGATCCAACCATTCGGAACGGTGTTAATGACAGTTGCAGATAAAGACAAAGAAGAGTCATTACAACTAGCGAAGCGCTTCTCTTCCATTGGATATCAACTAATGGCAACAAGTGGAACAGCACAGTTCATGCAATCAGCTGGAATCCCAGTAAAAGTAGTTGAAAAGATTGGTGCGGACGGTCCAGATTTACTTGATGTGATCCGCAACGGAGAAGCACACATCGTAATCAATACATTAACAAAAGGAAAGCAACCCGCGCGTGATGGATTCAGAATCCGTCGTGAATCAGTTGAGAATGGAATACCTTGCTTAACTTCTTTAGATACAGCAGAAGCGATTTTACGTGTAATTGAATCGATGACATTCTCAGCAGAATCAATGAACCACGTAACAGAAAAACGGGAGGTTGTCCTATCATGATAAAAAATGAACTTTGTACGGTCATCTCTCAAAAAGAAATTGCAAATAAAATTTACGAGCTCACCCTAAAAGGTGAGCTTGTTCATGAAATGAATGTGCCAGGACAGTTTGTACACTTAAAAGTTTCAAATGGGTTTGACCCACTTTTACGAAGACCAATCAGTATTGCAAATATAAATAAAGACCAAAATCAATTTACTATGATCTATCGAAGTGAAGGGTATGGAACTCGTTTACTTTCAGAAAAGAAAGCTGGAGAGACTGTTGATGTACTAGGTCCCTTAGGCAATGGCTTCCCAGTAGAGGAAGTAGGAACAGACGAAACCGCTCTTCTAGTAGGTGGAGGCATTGGAGTTCCTCCGTTATACGAATTGTCACAACGGCTTGTAGAGCGTGGAGTTAAGGTAATTCATGTTTTAGGCTTCCAGTCTGAAAATGTAGTTTTTTATTATGATGCTTTCTCAAAATTAGGCGAAACATACGTTGCGACTGTCGATGGAACATTCGGAAGTAAAGGGTTTGTAACGAATGTAATTGAAGACCAAGGGATTGAATTCGATGTTCTCTATTCTTGCGGCCCAACGCCAATGCTTAAAGCGTTAGAAAATACTTTTTCACATAAAAAAGTATTTCTATCACTTGAGGAAAGAATGGGATGTGGGATTGGAGCTTGTTTCGCATGTGTATGCCATACAGGTGATGATCCAACAGGTCATTCATATAAAAAAGTATGTAGTGATGGACCAGTCTTTAGAGCAGGGGAGGTTGTACTATGAGTATGTTACGTGTTGAATTACCAGGGTTATCATTAAAAAATCCAGTTATGCCTGCTTCGGGGTGCTTTGGATTTGGAAGAGAGTACAGCCAACTGTTTGATTTAAATACGCTTGGTGCCATTATGATTAAAGCAACAACCCTTGAACCGAGATTTGGAAACCCAACTCCTCGTGTAGCGGAGACTTCAGCTGGGATGCTTAATGCAATTGGGCTTCAAAATCCTGGATTAGAAAAAGTAATCAGTGGAGAACTAAAGTGGCTAGAGCAATTTGATGTTCCGATTATTGCGAATGTTGCAGGTTCACTAGAAGAGGATTACGTGGAAGTAGCAAAGGAAATATCAAAGGCTCCAAACGTACATGCTCTTGAGTTAAACATTTCTTGTCCGAACGTAAAAACAGGTGGTATTGCATTTGGTACGATTCCTGAAGTAGCTAAAAACTTAACAAAGAAAGTAAAAGAAGTTTCGGAAGTACCGGTTTATGTAAAGCTTTCACCAAACGTCACAAACATTGTTGAAATGGCAAAGGCTGTTGAAGACGGTGGTGCAGACGGTTTAACGATGATCAATACATTATTAGGAATGAGACTTGACCTAAAAACAGCAAAGCCAATCTTAGCAAATAAAACAGGTGGTCTTTCAGGCCCAGCCATTAAACCAGTTGCGATCCGAATGATTCATGAGGTTAGTCAACAAGTTTCGCTACCGATTATCGGGATGGGTGGTGTCCAATCAGCTGAAGATGTCATTGAATACTTCTACGCTGGTGCAAGTGCGGTAGCTGTAGGAACAGCAAACTTTGTAGATCCATTTGTATGTCCTAAAATTATTGAAGAATTACCTGAGCTTTTAAAGAAATTAGGGTTTGATCACATTTCTGACTGTACAGGAAGGAGCTGGGGAAAACATGAAAAACTCACTTATAGTCGCTCTTGATTTTGCGAGCAAAAAAGAAGTATTTGAATTTTTAACACCTTTTGAAGGAGAAAAGCTTTTTGTTAAAGTAGGAATGGAACTTTTCTATCAAGAGGGCCCTAGCATGATTCATGAATTAAAAGAAAAGGACCATGAAATCTTTTTAGATTTAAAACTTCATGATATTCCGAATACAGTTGGAAGTGCGATGAAAGGGTTAGCTAGACTAGGTGTAGATCTAGTAAACGTTCATGCAGCTGGTGGAAAAGAAATGATGATGCGAGCTCTAGAGGGCTTAGAAGCTGCAACACCAGCAGGAAAAGAGAGACCTAAATTAATCGCTGTTACACAACTTACAAGTACGTCAGAGCAACAAATGCAGCAGGAGCAGCTTATTCAAGCTTCACTTGAGCAATCCGTTATGCATTATGCGAGTTTAGCAAAAGAGTCAGGATTAGATGGAGTAGTTTGTTCTTCACATGAAGCTTCCCTAATTCGCCAAAACCTAGGAACTGATTTCCTAACCGTTACCCCGGGGATTCGTTTAGGATCAGATGATTTACAGGACCAAAAAAGGGTAGCTACTCCTAGATTTGCGAGGGAGGCTGGAGTTTCAGCCATTGTAGTTGGAAGATCGATTACAAAGGCTGCTGATCCAGTAAAGAGCTATCATAAGTTTATGGAAGAATGGGGAGGAATTTTAAAATGAAACGTTTAATTGCTGAAAGATTACTAGAAATCGAAGCTGTAGCACTACAACCAAATGATCCGTTTACATGGTCCTCTGGGATGCTTTCACCTATTTATTGTGACAACAGACTAATTCTTTCCTATCCAGCGGTTCGTAAAGAAGTTGCAAGCGGGATGGTAGACATCATACGTGAAAAGTTCCCAGAAGTAGAAGTAGTGGCTGGTACAGCAACAGCTGGAATTCCCCATGCTGCATGGGTAAGTGATTTATTAGATTTACCAATGTGCTATGTTCGTTCTAAGGCAAAAGGCCACGGAAAAGGGAAACAGATTGAAGGAAAAGTAAAATCGGGACAAAAAGTAGTTGTTGTAGAGGATTTAATTTCTACTGGTGGAAGTGCTATTACGGCTGTTGAAGCTCTTAGAGAGGAAGGCTGCGAAGTATTAGGTGTTGTAGCCATCTTTACGTATGAATTACAAAAAGGAAAAGATCTACTAGCGGATGCGAAAGTTGAAGCATACTCTCTATCTGACTTCTCAACATTGTCTGAAGTAGCGAAGGAAAAAGGGTATATTGAAGCTGATGATCTTCAAACACTTTCTGAGTGGAAGGCAGATCCAGTTAGTTGGAAAAAATAATATGTTTTTAAGGATAGCGGCTTTGTGGCTGCTATTCTTTTTTTGTTTTTGTCAGGTGAGTGGTAGTGTAGCGGATTACTTTCAATCTGGAAGCTCCGGACAACTTTTTGAAATGTTTTGAGGTTAATAGCCGGTTGCTATAGTAGTTTTTACTGTTTGGACAGTGCAATTTCCAATTCGGACAATAAATTTGAAAATATGGACAATTGAGCTTCAAGTTTGGACAATAAACTAAAAACCTCATTTTGAACGGACAGTAAATTCGTTGTTCCGCTGGTAATAAGTCAATTTAGTTAATAGCTCCAGTTTAGCTCATGTACCAAAATCCAAATTCTATATGATTTTGACTATTTCTTATTCAAAAGGCAACAAAAAAATAGGAATTTTTGAGTTCGTTCATCGTTTCATTAATAGATTTTTTGGTTTGTTTAAAAATACCTCCTATTTTAGATCTCGGCGAAACTATATAAAAGTTCAATCGTATACTTATTTAGGAAACTAAAAGGGGAGATGGTATTTAATGAGTAACAAAGGCTGTATTAAATGTGGAAGTAGGGATGCAGGCCAAAAGGAAGTTGCTATGACGGGTACGGGGTTATCAAAGATGCTAGACCTACAACATAATAAGTTTGTAGTTGTTTTTTGCAAGAACTGTGGGTATTCAGAATTCTATAATAAGCAATCCTCAACTGCATCCAATGTTTTAGATTTCTTCTTTGGAGGCTAATTTCTAAGGAAGTATAAAAAGAGCCTGGGACATAACTTAATAAACTATACGGAAAGACGAACAATATTTAATTAAACTTAATACCTTTGTTAATTTTTAATGAGTCAAGTTGGAAGAGCAAGTTCGTTCCATTGCGCTGCAGCCACTCGCTTTCCGCGGGGAGGAAGCTGAGCCTCCTCGGCTACGCCTGTGGGGTCTCAGCCTTTCCTCTACTTCCCGCAGGAGTCGAGTGGCTTCCGCTCCATTCCACTAGTTAATGGCCTGTGGAATCATTAGACTAATTAAAAACAAATAAATACCCGAACTATAAGGTGAAATATTCATTAAAATATTCCTAATAGTTCGGGTTTGTCATTGATTGAATTACTTATGTCCCAGCCTCTTTTAAAATTACTATTTTTTCAACGCTAGTACTGTATCCTCATCTGGAGTAACATATACTGTTTGCTGGTTTTCATAAATAACAAATCCAGGTTTAGCTCCACTTGGTTTTTTAACGTGACGAACTTGTGTGAAATCAACAGGTACCGAACTAGAGTTACGAGCTTTGCTAAAATATGCAGCTAGTTTTGCAGCTTCTAATATCGTAGCTTCTTCAGGCTCTTTGCTTCTTATGACGACGTGAGAACCAGGAATATCCTTGGTATGCAACCAGATTTCATCTCTAGCTGCCACTTTATTGGTCAAGTAATCATTTTGCTTATTATTTTTCCCTACTAAAATTTCAGTACCATCAGAAGAAACGTAACGTTCAAGATTTGGTTTAACATTTTGGATTTTTTTATTATTGCGCTTTTGTCTTTCTCTTAAATAACCTTCTTCAATTAACTCTAATCTAATTTCTTCTATATCCCTCGTAGACGCAGCTTCAACTTGTTGAAGGAGAGAATCAAAATATAGAACTTCTTCCTCCGCTTTTTTAATTTGCTCATTTACGATGGTAATCGCATTTTTTGCTTTCTGATATTTTGTAAAATAAATTTGAGCATTATCAGACGGTGATTTTTGAGGATTAAGTGGAATAGTTACCATTGTACCTTCCTCATCATAGTAATTAATGACCTCCACCTCAGTCATCCCACGACTAACAGCGTATAGATTGGCTGTTAACAACTCACCAAAAAGTTGGTATTTATCTGCCTTTTCTGCTTCAGAAAGAGTAGCGTATAGCTTCTCAATTTTTTTTACGTTTTTCTCTTTTTCGTTGATGATAAAACGCTCCAAATCGTTCCCTTGCTGCTTAACTCGATCTCTCTCCGCCTTCCCAAAGTAAAAACGGTCTAGCATTTCACTTAATGAATTAAAGTTTCTTGAGGCGCTTCCGAGATGTTCAAGTTCAATTAAATAAAATGACTCCTTGTTTTCATTTGTAGAGATTGTAGGTGTATAATGGTGTTTTTTAATAGGATCTAAAAGTGCCAAGAATGCTTTGGGCACTGAAATACGATTAGCCATTCCCGCTCTATGTATAACTTCACGAGCAAACAATGGGGAAATACCCGCAAATTGTCCTACAAGTTGTTTATCTAATTTTCCCGCATTAAAATCGAGTCTTTTAAGAATTTCATTTTCATCAACTTGTAAAGGATTAAATTTATCCTGACTCGGTGGCAGTTTATATTCTTGACCAGGCATGATGGCCCGATGAGTATTAACGGCATAAGAAACATGCTTAATGCTGTCTAAAATAATATTACGAGCTTTGTCCACTAAAATAATATTGCTGTGTCTACCCATAATTTCAATGATTAGCTGTTTATAAGAAATATCCCCGATCTCATTGCGCCCCTTAACATCAATGACAATCATACGGTCAAGTTCAATCTGATGAACATTTTCTAATATAAACCCTTCTAAATGCTTTCTAAGCAACATACAAAACATAGGTGGCTCGGATGGATTTTCATATTGCTCATTTGTAAGCTGGACCCTTGCATAGCTTGGGTGTGCAGAGAGCAACAACTTATGGTTTTTTCCATTTGCTCTTATAACTAACACAATTTCATTTTTAAATGGTTGATGTATTTTGTTAATTCTTCCTCCCTTTAGCTCGAGAGAAAGCTCTTTGGTCATAGCTCTTGTAAATAATCCATCAAATGACATATGGAAACATCCTTTTTTTAGTTTTATGTAAGTTATGTTCACCTTTATATGGGCTTAAAGGTCTAAAGAAACAACTTATCCTTTCCCATCCTAAAAAGTCAGGTATTCATATAAAGGTTTCTCTTATTGTAGCATTTTTTTGGACGAGTCTGAATAAGCTTTCTTTAGAGTGATGTATTAGGGACAACTCTGTCCTGCAGCAGAAAATGAAGAATAGTAGCGGCCAACTTTACTTTTAAAGAGTGAAAGTGCAACTACACCTCAAGCTGCGTCTATATCAACTAATAGTGAATGTTTTAAATCTAAAAGGGGGAAGTGAGATGGCCGGATGAAGTTCCATGAGATGGATAAGAGAAAATTGGAGAAAGCCTTAAATACGGACTTTACGGCAGGCTTAAAAGAAGTAGATGCGGTTAAGCGGAGGAAACAAAATGGCTATAATGAGCTTGAAGAAGGAGAAAAGCAATCCGCTTTACTTTTATTCTTCAGTCAGTTCAAAGATTTTATGGTTCTTGTGCTATTAGCAGCTACATTAATCTCGGGCTTGTTAGGAGAATATATAGACGCCATCGCCATTATCGCCATTGTAATCATCAATGCTTTCTTAGGTTTTTTTCAAGAAAGGAAGGCGGAAAAATCTTTACAGGCTTTAAAAGAGCTCTCTGCCCCACAAGCAAGTGTTTTAAGAGATGGGCAGTGGGTGAAGGTTCCATCTAGGGAAATAGTAGTTGGTGATCTACTGAAATTCACAAGCGGAGACCGAATTGGTGCAGACGTTAGATTAATAGAATGTAGTAGTCTAGAAATTGAAGAGTCTGCATTAACCGGGGAATCCGTTCCTGTTCAAAAATATCCAGATGAGTTAACGCAAGGAAATCTAGGTATTGGTGATATGGAAAATATGGCGTTCATGGGAACGATGGTAACTCGAGGTAGTGGAGTTGGTGTTGTTGTTGCAACGGGTATGAAAACAGCGATGGGACAGATTGCTGACCTCCTGCAAAATGCAGAAGTGATGGAAACTCCATTACAGCGCCGTTTAGAACAGCTAGGTAAAATACTGATTACGGGCGCGTTATTATTGACTGCTCTCGTCGTGATTGTAGGGGTAATCCAAGGACATGACTTGTATACGATGTTCCTTGCGGGGGTGTCACTAGCTGTAGCTGCTATTCCTGAAGGTTTGCCTGCTATTGTAACGGTTGCTCTGTCGTTAGGTGTACAGAGAATGATAAAGAAGAATGCGATTGTTAGAAAGCTCCCTGCAGTTGAAACTTTAGGTTGTGCCTCTGTCATTTGCTCAGACAAGACTGGTACGATGACACAAAATAAAATGACCGTTACTCATTTATGGAGTGGTGGTCATAATTGGACGGTCGATGGTGTAGGCTACGAACCGAAGGGAAGCTTCTATAGAGGGGATAATGAGATTGACATAAGCAATGAAAAAGCCCTTCAACAAATGCTCATGTTCGGTTTACTGTGTAACCATGCGGAATTATCGAAAAAAGATAAAGAGTACGTGATTGATGGCGATCCTACCGAAGGTGCTCTTTTAGTTGCTGCGATGAAGGCAGGTTACAACCGAAACTCTTTACTCAACCAATATAAGATTGTCCACGAGTTTCCGTTTGATTCAGCTAGAAAAATGATGACGGTTGTCGTGAAGGATCAAAATGGCAGACAGTTTATTGTAACGAAAGGTGCTCCAGATGTATTAATAAATGTGAGTGAATCTATCTTATGGGATGGCAAACGACAGTATTTATCTTCGGAAATGACCGATAACGTTAAAGGTGCCATCAATGACCTTGGTTCACAAGCTTTGAGAACGATCGCAATCGGATTCAAGGAAGTATCATCCCAAACGATTCTAATGGATGAAAAAGAAGCTGAAAAAGACTTAACCTTTATTGGCTTACAAGGGATGATTGATCCTCCAAGACCAGAGGTAAAACAAGCTGTTAAAGAGTGTAAAGAAGCAGGAATTAAAACGGTTATGATTACAGGTGACCATGTCATTACGGCAAAAGCAATTGCTGGTCAGCTTGGAATTCTAACAAAAGATAGCAAAGTTCTAGATGGAAATGCTTTAAATGAAATGTCTGTCGAAGAGCTTGAAGAAGTGGTCGATCATGTTTCTGTTTTTGCCAGAGTTTCACCAGAGCATAAACTAAAGATCGTAAAGGCTCTACAAAATAACGGACATATCGTGGCGATGACAGGGGATGGTGTAAATGATGCACCTGCCATAAAAGCAGCCGATATCGGAGTGGCAATGGGGATAACAGGAACAGATGTAGCGAAAGAAGCATCTGCGCTTGTACTACTAGATGACAACTTCGCGACTATTAAAGCTGCGATTAAAGAAGGTCGAAATATTTACGAGAACATCCGAAAATTTATTCGGTACTTACTTGCTTCAAACGTAGGGGAAATTCTTGTCATGTTATTTGCGATGTTACTAGCGCTCCCATTACCATTAGTTCCGATTCAAATTTTATGGGTTAATTTAGTAACGGACGGACTCCCAGCGATGGCTCTAGGACTGGACCAACCTGAAGATGATGTGATGAAACGTAACCCTAGAAGCCCGAAAGAAGGGGTATTTGCTAGAGGGTTAGGATGGAAAGTCATTTCTAGAGGATTCCTAATTGGAATCGTTACACTCATTGCCTTTATGGTTGCGTACCACAACAATCCTGATCACCTTGCATATGCACAAACCGTTGCATTTGCTACGTTAGTTATGGCTCAGCTTATCCATGTTTTTGACTGCCGTAGTGAAAAATCTGTATTCTCTAGAAACCCATTTGGAAATAAGTATTTAGTGTGGGCAGTTCTTTCATCAGTTGCTTTAATGTTTGTTGTAATCTACTATCCACCTCTACAACCCATCTTCCATACGGTTTCAATTGCTGCAAGAGACTGGCTATTAATCATGGGATTATCTGCTGTACCAACTTTCCTTTTAGCAGGATCGTTCCTAATTAGTAAAACAAAGTAATTTGTTAACCAAGGTTATTTTGTTTTTGCAAAATTAGAAACACTTTAGTTTCATAATAAATCTTTAGAAAACATCCATAAAGTGTGATATAATCCAAAAGGTAGTAGAGACCACTCTCTATTACCTTTTTCTAATGGCAATTTTTCTTTTGCCATATTATAGAAGTTAAATATGTAAACGAAACAGCCTAATGTTAGATAGGATGTGGAATTCGTGGTTCTAAGTATGACTGGTTTCGGAAGAAGTAAACGTGAATTGAATCAGTTTTCTGTGAATGTAGAAGTTAAAACAGTTAATCACCGCTTTTCAGAATATAATATCAGAATGCCTCGTGAGCTTTTAAACATCGAAGATAAGCTTAAAAAGGAACTAGCACAGTATATTTCTCGTGGAAGAGCAGAGGTCTTTGTAACCCTAGAGGGAGAAGCCGTTGCTAATCGGAAAGTAACCATTGATTGGGATTTGCTAGATGAATATCATCAATACATAGTAGAAATACAGAAAAAATATAACATAGCTCAAGATATCACAATAAGAGACCTGCTTAACCGGGAGGATTTTGTCATCATTGAAGAAGAGGAAGCAGGGAATGAAGAGGTCGAAGTTTTAGTTTTAGAGGCTGTAAAGGAAGCAGCGCTTCAGTTGAAAAAAATGCGCGTCTCAGAGGGAGAAGCTTTAAAACAGGATATTCTAGGGCATTTAAATCAACTAGACTTGAAAGTTCATCAGATTACCGAGTATGCACCAAATGTTGTCCGCTATTATGCAGAACGACTTAAAAAAAGGATGCAGGAGTTCTCGGAAGGACAAATTGATGAATATCGAATCGTGAATGAAGTAGCTATTTTTGCAGATAAAGCTGATATTAATGAAGAATTAACAAGACTTCATAGTCATATTGAACAGTTTACTAAAACTCTAGACTTAGATGAACCGATTGGAAGAAAGCTTGATTTCTTATTGCAGGAAATGAATCGTGAGGTAAATACTATCGGCTCTAAAGCAAATGACTCTTCCATTGCAACAGAAGTCGTCGAAATGAAAAGCTTACTAGAAAAAATGAAAGAGCAAGTCCAAAATATTGAATAGATTTGATTAGAAAGTGCTAGGCAAGGTCAAAATAAATATCTAATGAGTGGGGGACCATTATGTCCATTAAGTTAATTAATATCGGTTTTGGAAATATCGTTTCTGCAAATCGAATCATCTCCATTGTTAGTCCAGAATCAGCACCGATAAAAAGAATCATACAAGATGCTAGGGATCGTGGATCACTGATTGATGCTACATATGGTAGACGTACACGTGCCGTCATAGTAATGGATAGCGACCATGTCATCCTTTCTGCAGTTCAACCTGAAACAGTTGCACATCGTTTAAATGACCGAGATGAAATAATAGATGAAGGGTAGGATTTTTTCATGCAAGAAAAGGGGTTATTAATCGTTCTTTCAGGTCCCTCTGGAGTTGGTAAAGGAACCGTAAGAAAAGAAATTTTTTCACAGCCTGATTTAGCCTTTGAATATTCTATTTCCATGACTACTAGAGCACCTAGGGAAGGTGAAGTTGACGGAGTCGATTACTTTTTCAAAACGAGAGAGGAATTTGAAAAGCTAATTGAAGAGGGAAAACTTTTAGAATATGCGGAGTTTGTTGGAAATTATTATGGAACTCCAGTTGATTATGTTCAACAAACATTAGATAATGGAAAAGATGTTTTCTTGGAAATCGAAGTACAAGGCGCTAGGCAAGTGCGTGAAAAATTTCCTGATGGACTTTTCATTTTCTTAGTTCCTCCAAGTCTTTCAGAGCTAAAAAATAGAATTGTTACAAGGGGAACTGAAACAGAAGATGTGATTAATAATCGTATGAGTACAGCTAGAGATGAAATTGAAATGATGAATCTATATGATTATGTCGTGGAGAATGATCAAGTCGAGCGTGCTTGTGAGAGAATTAAGGCAATTGTTGTTGCTGAACATTGCCGCAGAGAACGAGTAGAGCCTAGATATAAAAAAATGCTGGAGGTTGATTAAATAAATGTTATATCCATCTATTGATTCATTAATGACAAAAATTGATTCTAAGTATTCTTTAGTTTCGGTTGCTGCAAAGCGAGCACGTAAGCTGCAACAAGGTGAAAAGCTACATCTTGATAAATATGTTTCTTATAAGCAAGTAGGAAAAGCTTTAGAGGAAATCCACTCTGATAAATTAACTTATAGAATTGCGCAACAAGATGCTACATCTGTAGAATAAAAGTAACGAACAACCTAAATTTCTAGGTTGTTTTTTATTTCACCATAAACTCTTATACAAAATAGATGAAATGCAACAATAATTCTTGCATAATGAAAGAAAGATAATGATGGACGGGGTGGATTTCAATGCTAAGCGGTAAAAAAGTATTGCTATGTGTAACGGGAGGAATTGCCGTTTACAAAGCAGCAGCATTAACGAGTAAATTAACTCAAGCAGGTGTGGAAGTAAAGATCATTTTAAGTGATTCTGCTTCTAAATTTGTGACTCCTCTAACCTTTCAAGCGCTTTCTCGAAATGATGTTTATATAGATACTTTCGATGAAAAAAATCCAAAAGTGATTGCACATATTGATCTCGCTGATTGGGCCGATTTGGTTTTAGTGGCCCCTGCAACAGCGAATGTTATCGGAAAAATTGCGAACGGAATTGCTGATAACATGATTACGACGACTTTATTAGCGACCACTGCACCTGTTTGGGTTGCTCCAGCGATGAATGTACATATGTATGACCATCCTGCTGTTATCCGAAATATTAAGACCCTAACGGAATACGGCTATCAGTTTATTGAGCCTAGCGAAGGCTATTTAGCTTGCGGGTATGTTGGGAAGGGCCGACTAGAGGAACCTGAAAAAATCATCCGTATAATGGAGGAGTTTTTCAAGCCTAAAGAGCAGCCTTTAAAAGGGAAGACGATTTTAGTTACAGCAGGTCCAACTAGGGAAAAAATAGACCCTGTTCGCTTTATTACCAACCTATCCTCAGGAAAAATGGGGTATGCGATAGCTGAGCAAGCTGTACTACAAGGTGCCAATGTAATCCTCGTTTCTGGCCCAGTATCGCTAAATGCCCCAAAAGGCGTGGATAGAATTATGGTTGAAAGTGCGGAAGAAATGTATGAAGCGGTTCTACAAAAATATGATTCCGTCGATATCGTTGTTAAGACTGCAGCTGTATCAGATTATCGTCCCAAAGTTGCTTACGACTACAAGGTGAAAAAACAGCCTGGTGACGAAACGTTAGAGTTAGAGCGAACAAAAGATATTTTGCTAGAACTAGGGAAGAGAAAAAGGGCTCAAATACTTGTAGGGTTTGCAGCAGAAACTGATCTAGTGGAAGAATACGCAAAGAAAAAGCTTGAAAAGAAGAATCTTGATTTAGTCGTAGCCAACAATGTTAAATCAGAGGGGGCAGGGTTCGGTACGGACACGAATATTGTGACGATCTTTAACCGGAAAGGTGAAACACTTGAGTTACCAATCATGTCAAAAAAAGAAGTCGCCATAAAGATTTTAAATGAGGCTTCTCGTTTTTTAAAGGATGATCATTTATCATGATTGCAAGTGTAATCGTAGATGTACCGGCAAAACAAACGGACCGGGCATTTGACTATCGCATTCCCGAGCAACTCAAGCATGTTATCCAACCTGGGATGAGAGTAGTGGTACCATTTGGTCCTCGGAAAATACAAGGGTTCGTCGTTGGAATAAAAGAAAAGTCCGACTTTGATAAATTAAAAAGCATTGTTGAACCCATGGACTTATCACCTGTCTTAAATCATGAACTCCTGCAACTGGGTGATTGGTTAACAGAGCAAACTCTTTGTTATAAAATTTCAGCCTTTCAAGTGATGTTACCAGCTGCTTTAAAGGCAAAATACGATAAGAAAATAAGGCTTGCAAACGGATATGATGTGGAAATTCTCCCTTTAGAACTGCAGGATTTATTTTGCAGAAATGAAACCATCCTTTGGGCGGATGCGGTTGAAAAGGGAATATTACCATTATTACAAAGAGAGGCTTCAAGAGGAACAGTTGAAGTAGTGTATGAGGTTAAAGAGCGGGTTAAAAAGAAAAAGTTAAAGCATGTCTTTTCTAAATTGACGGGTAACGAGCTTTCACAAGCAATACAGCAGCTTCCAGCCAATGCAGCTAAACAAAAAGAAGTGATAGAGTACTTTATTGAAAGGCCTGAACCGGTGGAGCTTCGAGAGATATTATCTGCTCTTGAAATATCATCAGCGACTATTAAAGGACTCGTTCAAAAGGGAATCCTTGGCGAAAAAGATATGGAAGTGTATCGAGACCCATTTGCTCATCGAGAATTTCAAAGAACGGAACCCTTTCCTTTAACAAATGAACAAGAAAAAGCGATTGGCCCCATTTTGGATTCCATCGAAGAAAAGAAGCAGCACGTTTTTTTACTATATGGTGTTACGGGAAGTGGAAAAACTGAAGTTTATTTGCAATCTATCCAAAGAGTGCTACAAGAAGGGAAGGAAGCCATTTTCTTGATTCCGGAAATCTCCTTAACTCCACAAATGGTGAAGCGATTTAAAGGTAGATTTGGAGATCAAGTAGCTGTTCTACATAGCGGTCTTTCTACCGGAGAAAAATATGATGAGTGGCGAAAGATTCAAAGAAAAGAAGTGAAGGTCGTAGTTGGTGCAAGGTCAGCCATTTATGCCCCATTTGAAAATATCGGAATCATTATTATTGATGAGGAACACGAAACTAGCTATAAACAAGAGGAAAACCCTCGATACCATGCGCGTGATGTAGCGATTGAAAGAGGACGATATCATAAGTGCCCGGTTATACTTGGAAGTGCAACTCCCTCTTTAGAGACATTTGCGAGGGCACAAAAGAGTGTATATGGGTTACTTACTCTTTCAAAAAGAATGAATGATCAACAATTGCCTACCGTTCAAATTATTGATATGAGAGAGGAACTGAGAGAAGGTAATCGATCCATGTTCTCAAGGTTCTTGCTAGATAAGCTAAAAGACCGCCTTGAAAAGAAGCAGCAAACCGTATTGTTTTTAAATAAACGTGGTCATTCTTCTTTTATCATGTGTCGTGATTGTGGGTATGTTGTTAATTGTCCACACTGTGATATATCGTTAACTTATCATAGGTTTAGTCAGCAAATGAAATGTCATTATTGTGGCTATGAAGATTCTGTACCTACTACCTGTCCTGAATGTAACAGTGAGCACATTAGATATTTTGGTACTGGGACACAAAAGGTGGAGGAAGAGTTAGGGAAGATTTTACCGGAAGCAAGAGTCATTAGGATGGATGTAGATACGACTAGTAGAAAAGGTGCCCATGAAAAGCTACTAAATGAGTTTGAGCAGGGAAAGGCAGATATTCTATTAGGAACTCAGATGATTGCAAAAGGGCTAGACTTTCCTAATATAACCTTAGTTGGTGTCTTATCGGCTGATACGATGCTTCATCTACCGGATTTTCGTTCCTCAGAAAAGACGTTTCAGTTGCTAACTCAAGTCAGTGGTCGTGCAGGTCGTCATGAGTTGCCTGGGGAGGTTGTTATTCAAACCTATACCCCTGAGCATTACAGTATTGAACTCGCGGGAGAGCAGGATTATGACCGTTTTTACGATAGAGAAATGATGATTAGAAAGCTGCATCAATATCCACCTTTTTATTATATTTCCTTAATAACGGTTAGTCATGAGAACTTGATGAAGGTTGTATCTGTTACGGAAAAGATAACTCATTTTATCTCATCGAAGCTTTCTAAAGACTCGATTGTTTTAGGACCGGTAGCATCATCCATCCCACGCATCAATAATAGATATAGGTATCAATGTTTGATAAAATACAAACGAGAACCTAGACTAGGTGAAGCGATTAAAACAGTACTAGATCAATATCAACAGGAAATCAATACAAACGGACTACAAATCTCTGTGGATGTAAATCCGTATATCTTAATGTAAATTGTTATGATTGGTTATGAAGCTTCATGTTTTAGTTGAAAATAGATAATAGACTTTGGAGGAAAAGTTTTGACAGTAAAAAAAATTGTTACTTATCCAGCGGATGTTTTGACTCAGTCTTGTGAGAAAGTCACCGTTTTTGATAAGAAGTTAGAGAAGCTACTAAATGATATGTATGATACAATGATTGAATTTGATGGAGTAGGTTTAGCAGCTCCTCAAATCGGTTTATTAAAACAGATTGCAATCGTTGATATAGATGATGAATCGGGAACCATTGAGTTTATTAACCCAGTCATTTTAGAAACGAGTGGTGAGCAAACGGGACCTGAAGGTTGCTTGAGCTTTCCAGGACTTTATGGAGAAGTAACAAGACCTGACTTTGTAAAGGTAGAAGCACAAAATCGAAAAGGGAAGCATTTTACAATCGAAGCAAATGGATTTTTAGCAAGGGCTATTCTTCATGAGATTGACCATCTAAATGGAATCTTATTTACCTCTAAGGTAACAAGGTATTTAGAAGAACACGAGCTAGAAGGGTTGGAGAGCGAATGACGAAAATAGTATTTATGGGAACTCCAGATTTTTCAGTTCCAGTTTTAAGACAAATCATTTCTGACGGATATGAAGTTATAGGCGTTGTTACACAACCCGACCGTCCTGTTGGGAGGAAAAAAGTATTAACACCTCCTCCAGTAAAAGTGGAAGCAGAAAAACATGGGATTCCTGTATTCCAACCTGAAAAAATTCGTCAAAGAGAAGAATTAGATAAAGTTATAAATCTAAATGCGGATCTTATTGTCACTGCAGCTTTTGGGCAAATATTGCCTAAGGAGCTGTTAGAAGCACCTACATACGGTTGTATTAATGTTCATGCTTCATTATTGCCTGAACTTAGAGGTGGAGCGCCCATTCACTACTCGATTATACAAGGAAAAGATAAGACGGGTATTACCATCATGTATATGGTGGAGAAGCTAGATGCAGGAGATATCCTAACACAAGTAGAGGTACCTATAACTGAAACAGATACGGTAGGATCTCTTCACGATAAATTAAGTGAAGCTGGTTCTAAGTTGCTATCAGAAACATTACCATTACTTTTAGAGAAGAAGATTAACCCAATCCCTCAGGATGATGAGAAAGCAACATTTGCTTATAATATTAAGAGAGAACAGGAAAAGATCGATTGGTCTAAGACAGGAGAAGAAATTTACAACCATATCCGTGGATTGAACCCATGGCCTGTTGCGTACACAACATTAAATGAAACTGTTCTAAAGGTCTGGTGGGCTGAAAAAGTCCAATATTCAAAAGGGAAGAATCCAGGAGAAGTTGTTTCTATTGAAGAAGATGGATTTACTGTAGCAACAGGGAATGAGACAGCCATAAAAGTTATGGAACTTCAGCCTTCTGGGAAAAAGAAAATGACTGCTGAACAATTTTTAAGAGGTGCTGGGTCTAATCTTACAACTGGTGAACAATTAGGAGTGTGACATGAGTAAAAAACCTAATGTGAGAGAGAGTGCATTAAATTTATTAGAAACAATAGAAAAAAATCAATCATATAGCAATCTTCTTCTTAATAATGTCATTAAGAAAAATGACATTAATGCTAAGGATGTTGGTCTTTTAACCGAACTTACTTATGGGACCCTTCAAAGAAAAATGACATTAGATTTTTATTTGCAGCCTTTTCTAAATAACAAGAAAAAGATTGAAAGTTGGGTTATACAACTTTTAAGATTAACGCTTTATCAGATGGTATATTTGGATAAAATACCTGATAGAGCAGCCATTTTTGAAGCGGTTGAAATCGCGAAAAGAAGAGGCCATAAAGGAATTGCAGGGGTAGTGAACGGTGTTCTTCGAAGTATCCAAAGAGAGGGACTACCGAGCTTGGACACGATTACAGATCAAGCTGAACGACTTTCTGTCGAGACGAGTCATCCTGTTTGGCTAGTAAAGCGGTGGATTAATCAACTTGGTTATGATAAAGCAAAAGAAATGTGTGAGATTAATTTAACAGCTCCATTGCAGACAGGAAGAGTGAACACAGCACGAATTAGTCGTGAAGAATGTTTAAAAAAGCTTCAGGATGAGGGATTTCAGGTTGAGGAAAGTCCGATTATCCCTGAAGCCATTAAATGCTTAAAAGGGAATCTTGCTAATTCTAATGCGTTTAAAGAAGGATATGTTACCATTCAGGATGAAAGCTCGATGTTGGTAGCGTATGCTTTAGGTTTAGAACAAGGTGAAACCGTCCTAGATGCATGCGCTGCACCAGGCGGGAAGTCAACTCATATAGCTGAAAAATTACAGAATACTGGTCAGGTCATATCGCTAGATTTACATGAACACAAGGTAAAACTAATTGGTGAGAATGCAGAGCGTTTAGGACTAACCAACATTGAAACAAGGGCTTTAGACAGTAGGAAGGTTCAGGAGCATTTTTCAAAAGAAACTTTTGACAGGATATTACTAGATGCACCATGCTCAGGGTTAGGTGTTATGCGTAGAAAACCCGATATGAAATATACGAAAAAAGAACAAGATGTAGCTCAGTTACATACGATTCAGCTAAGCTTGTTACATTCGGTTGCCCCGTTGTTAAAAAAAGGTGGTATCCTTGTTTACAGTACGTGCACAGTTGATCAAGAAGAAAACGAACATGTAATGAAGTTGTTTTTAAAGGAAAACCAAGACTTTGAAGAGGACTCATCTGTTAGTGACCGGATGCCTAAGGCAATAAGGCCACTAATGAATGATTTTGACCTTCAAATTCTTCCTCAGGACTTCGGATCAGATGGTTTTTATATCGCTTCATTAAGGAAGAAGGTGTAATAGATGGAACAAACAACATTAGAAAATAAGAAAACAGCTGTAGAAAAGCCATCCATTTATTCATTGCAATTGGATGAATTAAAAGATTGGTTAGTGGAAAATAATGAAAAAGCGTTTAGAGCGGAACAAATTTTTGATTGGCTTTATAAGAAGCGAGTATCCTCTTTTGAAGATATGACAAACCTTTCGAAAAACCTAAGAGATTTATTATCAGGTCATTTCACCGTTACAACTTTAAAAACATTAATACAGCAAACATCAAGTGATGGGACTATCAAGTTTTTATTTGAATTGCATGATGGTTTCTCCATTGAGACAGTATTAATGAGACATGAGTACGGAAACTCGATCTGTGTGACAACTCAGGTAGGTTGTAGAATTGGGTGTACATTCTGTGCATCTACTTTAGGTGGATTAAAACGAAACTTAGAAGCAGGAGAAATCGTCTCTCAGGTCGTAAAAGTACAACAAGCACTTGATGAAACTGAAGAGCGTGTTAGCTCGGTGGTCATTATGGGGATTGGGGAGCCATTCGATAATTATGACTCGATGATGTCATTCCTAAGAATCATTAATCATGATAAAGGGTTAAATATTGGTGCTCGTCACATTACTGTTTCAACAAGTGGAATTATACCAAAGATTTATCAATTTGCTGATGAAAATATGCAGATCAATTTTGCTATTTCTCTACATGCGCCAAATACAGAAATTCGCAGTCGTTTGATGCCTATTAACAAAGCGTATAAACTGCCTGACCTCATGAAAGCTGTTCAATATTATATTGAAAAAACAGGTAGAAGAGTGAGTTTCGAGTACGGATTGTTTGGGGGAGTAAACGACCAAGTAGAGCATGCTGAAGAATTAGCCAAGTTGGTAAAAGGAGTTAAGTGCCATATCAATTTAATTCCGGTTAACTATGTACCCGAGAGAGATTATGTTAGAACACCAAAAGATCAAATTTTTGCATTTGAAAAGACGTTAAAGAAGCATGGAGTGAATGTAACGATCCGTAGAGAGCAGGGCCATGATATAGATGCAGCGTGTGGTCAACTTCGTGCGAAGGAGCGAAAAGAGGAGACGAGGTGACAAGAATGAAGACCGTTTTTTTTACAGATCAAGGTCGAGTTCGCCAGCATAATGAAGATAGTGGTGGAGCTTTTGTAAACCGTGACGGGAATCGCCTTGCCATTGTAGCTGATGGTATGGGTGGTCACCGTGCCGGTGATGTTGCAAGTGAAATGACGTTATCCACAATGAAGAAATGGTGGGAAAATACGGAAGGAATTCACACAGCAGACGACGCCGAGAATTGGTTAAAAGCTAGCATTGAAAAAGTAAACTCATTATTGTTTGAGCATTCGAAAAGTCATACCGAATGTGATGGAATGGGGACAACCATTGTAGCTGTTATTGCGACCAGTCGATTTGCTACTGTGGCAAATATTGGGGATAGTAGATGCTATATTCTTAATGACACTGGTTTTCAGCAGCTTACTGAAGATCATTCATTAGTGAATGAATTAGTTCGTACTGGACAAATTTCAAGAGAGGATGCTGAACATCATCCTAGAAAAAATGTACTTTTAAGAGCTTTAGGAACTGAAGAGAATGTTGTGATGGATATTAAAACCATCATGTTTGAGGACGGAGATAAGTTGCTTCTATGCTCTGATGGGCTTTCGAATAAGGTCTCTGAGTCAGAAATGCTATCCATCCTAAAAAATGAGGATTCATTAGAGGAAAAAGGGACAACTCTTATAAAGTTAGCTAATGATAATGGTGGAGAAGATAATATCACCCTTGTAATAGTTGAATTTGATGATCGCAACGAAATGGGTGATGAATAATGTTAATGGGTAAAAGATTAAGTGGTCGTTATAAGATTCTAGATATGATTGGCGGAGGTGGGATGGCCAATGTATATTTAGCGCACGACATGATCCTAGACCGCGATGTTGCTGTAAAGGTGCTTCGTCTTGACTTTGCGAATGATGAAGAACTTATTAAAAGGTTTCATCGTGAAGCACAGGCAGCAACTAGCCTAGCTCACCCGAATATAGTAAGCATTTATGATGTAGGTGAAGAGGACTCCATTTACTATATTGTAATGGAATATGTAGATGGTCAAACATTAAAACAGTATATTCAACAACACTCACCAGTTAGGGTTGAGGTAGCACTAGACATTTTAAAACAGCTAACTTCTGCTATCTCAAACGCTCATCAAAATCATATTGTACATCGAGATATTAAACCTCATAATATATTAATTGACCGAGATGGGAATGTTAAAATTACTGACTTTGGTATAGCCATGGCACTTAGTGCAACTAGTATTACCCAAACTAATTCTGTATTAGGGTCCGTACACTATCTTTCTCCTGAACAGGCACGTGGGGGAATGGCAAATAAAAAGTCAGATATTTATTCTTTAGGAATCGTGATGTTTGAGCTATTAACAGGAAGGCTTCCCTTCTCAGGAGAATCGGCGGTCTCTATAGCTCTAAAGCATCTCCAATCAGAAACACCTTCCTTAAAACGATGGAATCCCTCTATCCCTCAAAGTGTTGAAAATATTGTCTTAAAGGCAACAGCAAAGGATCCCTTTCATCGCTATAACAGTGTGGAAGAAATGGAAGATGACTTAAGAACAGCTCTAGATCCGGAAAGATTGTATGAAGAAAAGTTTGTTATCCCTATTGATGATGATGCAACGAAAGCCATTCCGGTTATTACGAATGAAAGGCCATATCAAAATCTGGATGACACACTGATTCATAGTAATCAAAAAGGTTCAGTTGAAACAAATAGCAATCAAAAGGGTAACGGTAAAAATAAAAAGAAACGCAAAAAGTGGCCTGTGGCTCTAGTATCTGTTTTCTTCTTGCTCGTTATTCTATCAATTCTAACAGTGACCGTTTTACCGGGGATTTTATCACCTAAAGATGTTGAGGTTCCGGATGTTACAGGTTTAGAACTAGATGATGCAATGGAAGAATTGCAAGCTGCTGGTTTTAAAATAGGTGAGACGAAAGAAATTACTGATGAAGAAATTGAAGATGGATTCGTGATAAGAACAGATCCCAAAGCTGGTAAAACGATAAAAGAAGGGCAAGTTATTGATATTTATCAAAGTATCGGTAAGGAAAGATATGAACTATTAGATTACAAAGGTCGTCAGTTTGATGATGTAGTTAATCTATTGGAAAATAAAAACTTTAAAGATATCCTAAAAAAAGAAGTTCATGACGACAATGTTCCAATTGGAACGATTATAGATCAAACAATATCGCCTGGCGATCAAGTCATTCCTGAGGATACCATCTTGGAATTTACGGTAAGTAAGGGTCCAGAAATTATTACTTTAAAGGACCTAACTGAATATAACGCAAAAGGTGTCCAGGAATATGCAGATTCCGTTGGTTTATTTATTGAAATTGCAAAGGAAGAGCAGTATCATGACACCATTACAAAAGGATTAGTTATATCTCAAGAACCAAAAGCAGGTGCCGAGCTTACTAAGGGAGATAAAGTAACGGTCATTCTCTCAAAAGGGAAAGAGGAAATACCTCCTAAAACTGTTACCGTCGAGATTCAAATTCCATATGAACCTGAAGTGGAAGGGGAAGCTCAGTCTGTTCAGATATTAGTGGAAGATATGAATCGAAACATGACTGAACCATATCAAACTATTTATATCACAGAAACGGTTACTAGAACCATTGAGCTAACCATTGAATATGGTGAGACAGCTGGATATAAAGTAATTAGGGATAATAAGGTCATTATTGACCAACCTGTATATTATGATGAGGTTCAGTAGAGTTATTAAAAGGTGTTTAACGAAGGCTCGTTTCGTAAACTTTGTTGTTATTTAAATACTCTATCTGCTATTGAACTGATTATGGTGCTGTTTTCTTTATTTGGTAGAAAAGATGCCACGATATAGCATAGAATCTGTGTTCGGGACCATATACGAATAGCAATAATCTATTCGAAACTAGCTTACTAAAGGTGAATCGGGTTGTTTCGATTCCCCTTTAGTTATTTTTAGATAAGTTTGTAAGAAATTTTTAAATATTTTTTTATACATAATTATTTATTAAAGACTATGATGAAAAGTGAAATGAAAGCAGAAACTAAATCTAGTAGAAGGAAGATAAAGGAGTGAAGCTATGCCTGAGGGCAAGATTGTTAAGGCATTAAGTGGGTTTTATTATGTCTTAACGGATGATGAACAACTTATTCAATGTCGTGGGCGTGGGGTATTTCGGCTAAACAAAGTGACTCCATTAGTAGGTGACGAGGTCGTTTTCCAAGCTGAAAATGATACAGACGGATATATTTTAGAAGTAAAAGAACGAAAGAATGAACTCGTTCGACCTCCAATCGCAAACGTTGATCAAGCTATTTTAGTTTTTTCAGCTGTTGAACCTGCTTTTAGTACATCGCTATTGGATCGTTTTCTAGTACTAGTTGAGTTTAACAATATTAGGCCGATTATATGTATTACGAAAATGGACCTTACGAATCAAAAGGAGCGGGATGAAATAGAGGTTTATGCATCTCACTACAAATCTGCTGGCTACGAGGTACTGCTAACTTCATCCGAAACGGAGGCTGGAATAGAAAGCTTAATTCCGCTACTCGAAGGGGAAATCTCAGTCTTCGCTGGTCAATCAGGGGTAGGTAAATCATCCTTATTAAATGTATTGCGGCCGGACCTAGAACTGAAAACCGATGATATTTCTAGTCATCTAGGAAGGGGTAAGCATACTACACGACACGTAGAATTAATTAAGGTCGGGAATGGTCTAGTTGCTGATACACCGGGTTTTAGTTCATTAGAGTTTACAGATATTGAATTAGAAGATTTGAACTATTGCTTTCCAGAAATCCAGCGAACGAGTGAAAAATGCAAGTTCAGAGGCTGTATCCACTTGAAGGAGCCCAAATGTGCTGTAAAAAGTGCAGTAGAAAGCGGGGATATTCCTGAATATCGTTATGAGCATTATCAGACGTTTATTCAGGAAATTAAAGATAGAAAGCCGAGGTATTAATTATGGTTAAGATTGCACCTTCCATACTGTCTGCTGATTTTTCGAAATTAGGAGAAGAGATTAAGGATGTTGAAAGAGGGGGGGCAGATTATATTCATGTAGATGTAATGGATGGACATTTTGTTCCTAATATTACAATCGGCCCACTCATTGTCGAAGCAATTCGACCAGTAACTAAGTTGCCTTTAGATGTTCACTTGATGATTGAAAATCCAGATCAGTATATTGAAGCATTTGCCAATGCTGGTGCAGATTATATTACTGTTCATGTTGAAGCTTGCCGTCATCTACACAGGACCATCCACCACATTAAATCTTTCGGAGTAAAAGCAGGTGTCGTTTTGAATCCAGCAACTCCTGTAGACACGATCCAACATATTATTGATGATATAGATATGGTCTTATTAATGTCAGTTAACCCTGGGTTTGGAGGGCAAAAATTTATACCAAGTGTATTGTCTAAAATCACCCAAGTTAAAGAAATGGCTGTTTCAAGAGGTTTGGATATAGAAATAGAGGTTGACGGTGGCGTGAACAAGGAAACAGCCCGACTTTGTATTGAGGCAGGAGCAAACGTCCTTGTAGCAGGCTCTGCTGTATATAATGAAAGTGATCGTGGACTAGCTATAAAAACCTTAAAAGGTTTTTAATCGAAATTACTAGGTGATAAATTTGATTATTAATATATTGGCCTCTGGACCGGATGAATACCTCCCAGATTTAACTGAATACAATGAAGAAGGGTGTATTTGGGTTGGTGTAGATCGAGGCGTTCTCACATTAATGAAAAGAGGATTCAACCCAGAGAAGGCTTTCGGTGACTTTGATTCTGTGACTGAGAAGGAAAAACAGACGATAAAGAAGACGATCAAGCATTTAGAGCAATTCAAACCTGAAAAAGATGAAACAGATATGGAGCTCGCCTTAAACTGGGCTCTACAACAAAACCCAAAGCTTATTAGGTTATTTGGAGCAACTGGTGGACGATTAGATCATTTATTTGCAAATGTATACTTGTTACTAAAACCCCTCCAAGAAAATACAAGTAGTGAAGTTCAAATCATTGATCAGAAAAATATCATGTTCATCAGGAGAGCTGGTTCTTATTCGCTAGAAAATATACCTAAATTTAAATATATTTCTTTTGTCCCCATAACCCATGATGTAAAAGGTCTCACGCTTACTGGTTTTAAATATCCTTTAAAAGATAGGCATATTCTGCTGGGTTCCACACTATGTATTAGTAATGAACTTATTATTGATTATGGTACTTTTTCTTTTACGGAAGGCATATTAATGGTGATAAGAAGTCGCGATTAAAAAGTTTTTCTGGTGAAGTACTTATCTTAAAACTTTGAATAGGATGATAAGGACGATTAAGAAAAAGATGTATGCGTGAGATGGTGAGGAGGGACATTATGAAGTTTTATACGATTAAACTGCCGAAATTTTTAGGCGGCCTTGTCCGCGCGATGTTAGGTACATTTAAAAAAGGCTAAAGCAAAATAACAGTATGGACCTGGTTGTTTTATGTCTATAGGACAGACAACCTTTAAAAAAACAATTTGACTGGCACCTTTCTTCGTAGAGGTGCTATTTTTTTTAGAACAAAGTGATTAAAACCTTATTTCCAATAATACTAACGGTCTAATTATAAAAAGATATGGCAAAGATATTGGTGAGACCTTATTACAATGAAAAAGAGCATCCATTAAGGATGCCCTGTCCAGTTCATTATTAAACGCGTTCTACTTTACCTGATTTAAGTGCTCTTGCAGAAACCCAAACACGTTTAGGCTTACCGTCTACAAGAATACGTACTTTTTGAAGGTTAGCACCCCATGTACGCTTGTTTGCGTTCATAGCGTGAGAACGTGCATTACCGGAAGTAGTTTTCTTACCAGTTACAACACATTTACGTGGCATATTAATTTCCCTCCTTACTATCAAAGGCGAAGCTATTTTTTCACTCTTTTAAATGCAACTCTACATTGCTCAGTCTGATTTAATGTGAAAAACCGTTCGTGTTTTTCTTACATTAAAAGATACTTTAATAATTTATCATAGAAACTTTAGGAATGCAACAGTTCTAAGAAAAGCTTTCAAGAAAAATTCCTTGACATAACATCTTTCCTGTTGCTCTATAATAATAGCGAGGGAATATGACTTTTAAAATTATATTCATTATAGTAAAATGACTGTAGTCAAGGAGTAATTCAGGAGGGGGAACGATAAATGTCTATCGAACTAAAAACTAATTTTGGACAGATTGATATCTCGAACGATGTAATCGCAACAATTGCGGGTGGTGCAGCAGTTGACTGTTACGGTATAATTGGAATGGCGTCAAAAAACCAAATTAAAGATGGCCTTACTGATATTTTACGAAAAGAAAACTTTACACGTGGTGTAATTGTTCGTCAAGAAAATGATGAAGTACATATTGATATGTATATTATTGTTAGTTACGGAACGAAAATTTCTGAGGTTGCCCATAATGTGCAATCAAAAGTAAAATACACGTTAGACAAGACAGTCGGGCTCGCAGTTGACTCTGTTAACATTTACGTTCAAGGAGTTCGTGTAACGAACCCTTAATTCGTATGCGATCATTAGTGAGGAGGAAAGATTTGTGTCAATTAAAACTCTAGACGGAAAACGTTTTGCAGAAATGGTGATTCAGGGAGCTAACCACCTATCCGCAAATGCAAAATATGTGGATGCACTTAACGTATTTCCTGTTCCAGACGGTGATACCGGAACGAACATGAACCTATCTATTACTTCTGGTGCGAAGGAAGTTAAAAATAATGTTCAGGACCATATTGGAAAAGTAGGTTCAGCTCTTTCGAAAGGTTTATTAATGGGAGCTCGTGGAAATTCCGGTGTTATTTTATCACAATTGTTTAGAGGTTTTTCAAAAGCCATCGAACAAAAAGCAACGATTTCTGCTGAGGAATTTGCTGCTGCTCTTGATGCGGGTGTAGCAACAGCTTACAAGGCTGTTATGAAGCCGGTAGAGGGAACGATCTTAACCGTTGCAAAAGATGCTGCAAAAAAAGCAGTTGAAGTAGCAAAACATAAAGATGACATTATCTCTGTTATGGAAGATGTCTTAAAGGAAGCAAAAGCTTCTCTAAACCGCACACCAGATCTACTACCTGTTTTAAAAGAGGTAGGAGTAGTGGACAGTGGTGGTCAAGGGTTAGTATTCGTATACGAAGGTTTTCTAGCAGAATTGAAGGGTGAAAAGCTTGCACCATCTACTTCGCTTCCTTCAATGGATGAGTTAGTAAGCGCAGAGCATCATATGAATGTTGCTGGTCACGTGAACACCGAAGACATTGAGTTTGGATATTGTACTGAATTTATGGTGAAGCTTGATGAGGAAAAAGTACAGCACCATCCTTTCTCTGAAACAGATTTCAGACAAGACCTTAGCAAGTATGGAGATTCTTTACTTGTCATTGCTGATGAACAATTAGTAAAAGTACATATACATGCTGAAGAACCTGGTGAAGTTTTAACATATGCTCAACGTTACGGTAGCCTTGTTAATATGAAAATTGAAAACATGAGAGAGCAGCACACAAATCTCTTGTCAGAGTCACTTCCACCAATAAAAACGGAAGCTCCTGCTAAAAGCAAAGAAAAGCTTGAATATGGGATTGTAACCGTTTCAATGGGAAGTGGGATAGCTGAGCTATTCAAGAGCATCGGTGCTCATGCTGTGATCGAAGGTGGCCAGACGATGAACCCTAGCACAGAGGATATCGTTAAAGCCATTAAAGACATAAATGCAAAGAAAGTTATTATTTTACCGAACAATAAAAACATTATCATGGCAGCACAGCAGGCAGCAGATGTTGCTGATGAAGAGGTAATTGTGATACCTTCTAAGACGGTACCACAAGGGATGTCTGCACTCTTAGCATTTAACCCTGGTACTGATTTACAGTCAAACGAGCAAGGGATGACAGATGCCTTACAAAACGTTAAAACGGGGCAAATTACTTATGCCGTAAGAGATACAAGTATTGATGGCTTAGAAATCGAGAAAGACGATTTTATGGGTATTGCTGATGGCAAGATTGTTGTTAAGAACAAGGATAAAGTTCTTTCAGCTAAAGAGCTTTTATCAGCGATGCTTGATGAAGATTCAGAGATCTTAACGATTTTAAAAGGTGAAGAAGCTTCAGACGAAGAAGTGAATGCACTAGTGGAATTTGTTGAATCTGAATACGAGGATGTTGAAATAGAAATTCATGATGGTAAACAGCCTCTTTATTCCTTTATCTTCTCAATCGAATAATACAAAAGGAAAAGCATGACTTTAAACGGTCATGCTTTTCGTAAGTGTTTCCAATTTTTTATATAAAAGGATAAAGTATATACAGAGGAATTTGGTTCGTAATCCTGTATAATACCATCTAGAAGGGTTTACCCTTCTTTTCCTTTTGTCTTGATTGATTTCCGATTGATTAATAAAATGAATAGATACATTCGAACTCACCAAAGGGGGAGCGGTTTTATGAAATATAAAAGTGTTTTTGACATTATAGGTCCTGTTATGATTGGGCCATCGAGTTCACATACAGCCGGGGCTGCTAGAATTGGCCGTGTTGCCCGCAGTTTATTCGGCCGTGAGCCAAAATGGGCAAAAATTTCTTTCTACGGCTCATTCGCAAAAACATATAAGGGCCATGGGACAGATGTAGCGATTGTTGGTGGTTTATTGGATTTTGATACCTTCGATGAAAGAATTATTAACTCGATTGAAATGGCAAATAAACTGGGGATAAACATTGAATTCATCGAAGAGGATGCTATTACTGATCATCCTAATACAGCAAGAATTGTTATAGGAGATGATCATGCTGAATTAGAGCTTGTGGGCATTTCAATTGGTGGTGGGAAAATTGAGATAACAGAACTGAATGGTTTTGAACTTAAACTTTCCGGTCATCATCCAGCTATCCTTGTCGTCCATAATGACCGATTTGGTGCAATTGCTTCGGTATCTAATATTCTAGCAAAATATGAAATTAATATCGGGCACATGGAAGTTTCAAGGAAAGAAAAAGGAATGCTAGCGCTGATGACAATTGAAGTTGATCAAAATATTGATGAGAGTATTTTAAAAGAACTAGAAACACTAGATAATATTGTAAAAGTAACTAAAATTGTTGATTAAGTTTGTTTTCTCGTACTTTGATGTTTTTCGCATATTTTCTCCATGATTTTAAAAAATTTTTTGATGTTTTTTGATGATAGCGTTTACATTATAAATAACCTGCAAGGGGGAGATGCACCATGTTCCGCAACGTAGCAGAACTAGTTGAACTTGCAATTAGTCAAAATAAGAAAATTTCAGATATTATGATTGAGCAAGAGATGGAAGTAACAGGTCGAACAAGAGAGCAAGTACTTTCACAAATGGATAATAATTTGACCGTAATGGAGGAAGCCGTTGAAAGAGGCCTTAAAGGGGTTAAGTCTCATTCAGGTTTAACGGGTGGAGATGCGGTCCTGTTACAAAAATATATAGATTCAGGAAAATCCTTATGTGGCGACACGATTTTAGATGCTGTTAGTAAAGCAGTCGCGACAAACGAGGTTAACGCTGCAATGGGTACGATTTGCGCAACTCCAACTGCAGGATCAGCAGGTGTTGTTCCAGGTACACTATTTGCTGTAAAGAATAAATTGAATCCGACCCGAGAACAGATGGTAGCATTCTTATTTACAGCTGGGGCATTTGGATTTGTAGTTGCAAATAATGCTTCGATTTCTGGTGCTGCGGGTGGCTGCCAAGCAGAAGTTGGCTCCGCATCAGGTATGGCTGCAGCAGCGATTGTTGAAATGGCGGGGGGCTCACCTGAACAGTCAGCGACCGCAATGGCCATCACGTTAAAAAACATGCTAGGATTAGTTTGTGATCCAGTAGCTGGATTAGTTGAAGTACCTTGTGTAAAGAGAAATGCAATGGGTGCTGCTAATGCAATGGTAGCAGCTGATATGGCACTAGCTGGAATTACTAGTCGAATTCCTTGTGATGAAGTAATCGACGCGATGTTTAAAATTGGGCAAACTATGCCTACAGCCTTAAAAGAAACTGCGCAGGGAGGTTTGGCGGCGACACCGACTGGTCGAGAGTTAGAAGCTAAGATCTTCGGTATACCGCTTATTAAAGGTGAATCTTAATGTGAAACAGTCCGTTAACGCTGTCAAAGGAATCGGTGAAGAAACAGCAGAAGCTTTAGCAGAAATGAATATTTTTACAATAGAAGATTTGCTTGAACATTTTCCTTTTCGCTATGAGGACTATCGATTAAAAGACTTGGCAGAAGTTAAACACGACGAAAGAGTTACGGTAGAAGGGAAGGTTCATAGTGAGCCTTCTCTTGTCTATTATGGGCGAAAACGTTCTCGCTTAACGATTAGATTATTAGTAGGAAGATACTTAATCCAGGTTACGTTCTTTAATCAACCATACTTAAAAAGCAAAATTAAAATGAATGAAACTATTACGGTAACAGGAAAATGGGATCAGCATCGACAAACCATAACCGCTTCTGAAGCGAAGCTTGGCTCTGTTGTTCAAACAAAAGACTTCGAACCTGTATATGCTGTAAGGGGTAGTGTAACCGTCAAGGGAATACGTCGTTTTATTAATCTTGCATTCTCTCAATATGGAGACAAAGTAGTTGAAACACTACCGAAGCAACTTCTAGCTCGATATAAATTAATCGATCGAAATAGAGCACTACGTACCATGCATTTTCCACAAAGTGAAGAAGATCTGAAACAAGCAAGACGGAGATTTGTTTATGAAGAATTTCTATACTTTCAGTTAAAAATGCAGGCTCTTAGAAAATTTGAACGAGAAAATTCAAAGGGTGTCGCACAAAACTACGATTTGCCCAAATTAAAAGATTTTATAAATAGCTTACCTTTTCCATTAACAAATGCTCAAAAACGAGTAGTTAACGAAACGTTAGCAGATATGAAATCACCTTTTAGAATGAATCGTTTACTACAAGGAGACGTTGGGTCCGGTAAGACTGTTGTTGCGGCCATTTGTCTATATGCATCTGTTACAGCAGGTTTTCAAGGTGCGCTAATGGTGCCTACTGAAATTCTTGCTGAGCAACACGCAGAATCTTTAAAGCAATTACTAGAGCCTTTTAACATAAGTTGTGAGTTATTAACAAGCTCTGTAAAAGGGAAGCGAAGAAAAGAAATCCTCGAGAGATTGCAAGCTGGAGATATCCATGTACTAATTGGGACCCATGCACTTATTCAGGATGAAGTCGAGTTCAACAAACTTGGGCTAGTCATTACAGATGAACAACATCGATTCGGGGTAGATCAAAGACGTGTCCTTCGTGAAAAAGGGGAAAACCCTGATGTTCTCTTTATGACTGCGACTCCAATTCCTAGAACACTTGCCATTACAGTTTTTGGGGAAATGGATGTATCAATTATTGATGAAATGCCTGCAGGAAGAAAAACAATTGAAACCTACTGGGCTAAGCAAGATATGTTAGATCGAGTGTTAGGATTTATGGAAAAAGAGTTAACAAAAGGTAGACAAGCCTATGTCATTTGTCCTCTTATCGAAGAATCAGACAAGCTAGATGTCCAAAATGCGATTGATGTTCATGCTGCCCTTTCTACTTTTTTCCAAGGAAGGTATCAAGTTGGGTTAATGCACGGAAGACTTAGTTCCAATGAGAAAGATCAAGTCATGAAAGCTTTTAGCCAGAATGAAGTACAGGTACTTGTATCCACTACTGTTGTTGAGGTTGGGGTTAATGTGCCTAACGCAACGATGATGGTTATTTATGATGCAGAAAGATTTGGACTGGCTCAACTTCATCAGTTAAGAGGACGTGTTGGGCGGGGAAGTGACCAATCGTATTGTATTCTCCTCGCAGACCCGAAATCTGAAGTCGGGAAAGAGCGGATGAAGGTTATGACAGAAACGAACGATGGTTTCGTGTTGAGTGAAAAAGATTTAGAATTAAGAGGACCTGGTGACTTCTTTGGGAAAAAACAAAGTGGACTACCTGAATTTAAGGTAGCGGATATGGTCCATGATTATCGAGCACTTGAAACAGCAAGAAATGATGCTGCTCTATTGATAAACTCAAGTGAATTCTGGGAACTCCCAGAATATGAGGCATTGAGAAATCACTTAGAAAAATCCGGTGCCTTTAGTCATGAAAAGCTCGATTAAATATCGTGTGCAGATTGCAGGACGGAAAGTTCTTCCTTGCAATCTGCTTTTTTTAATTATATACTACTATTAGTACCTAGTCTTAATATCACGGACGGTGTGGTGTGTAATATGAGAAGATCGAAAAAAGAGCGTCAAAGTCTTTTGACTGAAACAATAAAAGAAAATCCGTTTATTACGGATGAAGAGCTAGCTGATAAATTTACGGTAAGTGTTCAGACCATTCGGCTAGACCGACTAGAACTGTCAATCCCCGAACTTAGAGAACGTATTAAGAATGTAGCTGAAAAAAGGTTCGATGATGAAGTTCGTTCTTTACCAATAGATGAAGTAATTGGGGAAATTATCGATATAGATCTTGACCAAACAGCAATTTCTATTTTAGATGTAAAAAGAGAACATGTTTTTAAACGTAACCAAATAGCACGTGGACACCACTTATTTGCTCAAGCAAATTCGTTGGCTGTTGCCGTTATTAATGATGAATTGGCTCTAACAGCTAAGGCGAATATTCGTTTTACTCGTTCAGTAAAAGAAAATGAAAGAGTTATAGCAAAAGCAAAAGTGCTAAAAATAGATAGTGTAAACGGTCGTACATTAGTAGAAGTAAACAGCTTTGTAAACAATGAGATGGTTTTCAAGGGTGAATTCGAAATGTACAGGTCAAAAAAATAAAGGATGATTGAACGATGAGACTAGCATTAGATGCTATGGGAGGCGACCATGCTCCAAAAGAAGTGGTACTAGGGGCAATGAAAGCAATCCAAACCTATAAAGATATTAACATTACTCTTGTAGGTGACGAAGCCAAGATTAAAGAATACTTAACGAACAATGAGAGAATTTCGATTATACATACAGAAGAGGTTATATTAGGGACAGATGAGCCAGTTCGTGCTGTAAGAAGAAAGAAGAATTCTTCCATGGTTTTAGCTGCTCAGCAAGTAGCAGATGGGAATGCAGATGGATGTATTTCTGCTGGGAATACAGGTGCATTAATGGCAGCAGGGTTGTTTGTGGTTGGTAGGATAGACGGAATAGAGCGTCCTGCACTTGCGCCTACCCTTCCTACAATTGGTGGAGAAGGATTTCTATTATTAGATGTGGGGGCTAATGTTGACGCTAAACCTGAACATCTACTCCAAAATGCAATAATGGGCTCCATTTATTGTGAAAAGGTTAGGGGAGTAGCTAAGCCACGTGTTGGCCTGTTAAATATCGGAACTGAAGAGAAAAAAGGAAACGACCTTGCTAAGCAGGCGTTTGATTTATTACAAAATGCTGATATTAACTTCATCGGTAATATAGAGGCAAGAGATTTGTTAGATGGGGTATGTGATGTAGCGGTAACGGATGGATTTACCGGAAATATGGTGCTTAAGACGATTGAAGGAACAGCTTTATCTGTTTTTAAAATGCTAAAAACAGCACTTTATAGTAGTTTAAGAACAAAATTAGCCGCAGCTGTGTTAAAGCCAGATTTAATGGAACTAAAGACAAAAATGGATTATTCAGAGTATGGTGGAGCAGGTTTATTTGGATTAAAAGCACCTGTTATTAAGGCACACGGATCTTCCGATGCTAACTCTATATTCAATGCGATTAGACAAGCACGTGAGATGGTGGAAAAAGAAGTTACAGGTACAATCAAAAGTGCAGTAGAGAAAGAGACTGTATAAAAATAGATTTGGGGGAGTTTTGATGGGCAAAATTGCATTCTTATTTCCAGGACAAGGTTCACAAACCGTCGGAATGGGAAAACAACTCGCTGATTCAAATGAAATCGTTTCTTCTTATTTTAAAAAAGCGGATGAAAAGTTGGGCTACTCACTTTCCAGTCTCATTTTTGAAGGCCCGCAGGAAGAATTAACGTTAACTACCAATGCACAGCCAGCTTTACTAACAACGAGTATTGCCATACTTGAATATTTTAAACAAGCTGGTATTAAACCTGATTACGTAGCAGGTCATAGTCTTGGTGAATACTCTGCCCTCGTTGCAGCCGGTGCTCTTTCATTTGAGGAAGGGGTTTATGCTGTTCGAAAAAGAGGAGAATTTATGGAAGCTGCTGTACCAAATCGGGAAGGTACAATGGCGGCTGTTCTCGGTTTAGACCGTGAAGTATTAAAAAATGTAACAGATGAAATTACGGAAGGTGGAAATCCTGTCCAGCTTGCCAATTTGAATTGCCCAGGGCAAATTGTTATTTCTGGTTCAAGAAAAGGGGTAGAGCTTGCTTTTGATAAAGCGAAAGAAGCAGGAGCTAAAAGAGTTCTTCCTCTTGATGTTAGTGGGCCTTTTCACTCCGTACTGATGAAACCTGCAGCTGAAAAGCTTCAAGGTGTATTAGATGAAGTGAATGTCAAAAGTGCTTCGGTCCCTGTTATTGCAAACGTAACAGCTGACGAAATGAGGGAAGCATCAGATATCAAAGAGAAATTAATTGAACAATTGTATTCCCCTGTTCTTTGGGAAGATTCTGTACAAAAAATGATCGATTTAGGTGTAGATACGTTTATCGAAATTGGTCCTGGAAAAGTGTTATCTGGTTTAGTAAAAAAGGTAAGCAAATCAGTGAGTACTTTTGCTGTATCAGATGAAGACACTTTCAAGGCTACATTGGAAGCCCTAAAGGAGGAAGTACAATGAAATTAGAAGGAAAAGCAGCTTTAGTAACGGGTGCATCTAGGGGAATTGGTAGAGAGATTGCGCTTGAACTTGCTAGGCAGGGGGCAAATATTGCTGTTAACTACGCAGGTAGTGAAGCTAGAGCTTTGGAAGTAGTAGATGAGATTAAAGCATTAGGTCGCGATGCTTTCGCTATTCAATGTGATGTAAGTAATGCCGAAGCAGTTAGTGAAATGGTTAAACAAACAATTGAAAATTTCGGTAGCTTGGATATACTTGTTAATAATGCAGGGATCACAAAAGATAATCTATTAATGCGCATGAAGGAAGAAGAATGGGATGATGTAATTAACATCAACTTAAAAGGAGTCTTCCTTTGCACAAAAGCGGTTACTAGACAAATGATGAAACAAAGAAGTGGTCGTATCATTAACATTTCATCTATTGTAGGAGTAAGCGGCAATCCTGGCCAGGCTAATTATGTAGCTGCGAAATCAGGCGTTATTGGTCTTACTAAAACAACTGCAAAAGAACTCTCTTCTAGAGGAATCACAGTCAATGCGGTGGCTCCAGGCTTTATTACTACAGATATGACGGATAAGCTAACGGATGAGATTAAAGCAGAAATGTTAAAGCAAATCCCGCTTGCTAAATTCGGCGAGCCAAAGGACATCGCAAATGTAGTAGTTTTCCTTGCATCTGAAGATAGTCGCTACATGACTGGACAAACTCTTCATGTGGACGGCGGAATGGTGATGTAAAAAGAAAAGCGGAAACGGCTTGAACAGCTCCGAAAAGCACTGGAAACTCGGACAAAGAAGCGCTCTTTGCTTCTGAAGGAGGAGTTGAAGTGGTCGAGGAGCTAGCCGTTGGAGCTGGAAAAAGAAAAGCGGAAACGGCTTGAACAGCTCCGAAAAGCACTGGAAACTCGGACAAAGAAGCGCTCTTTGCTTCTGAAGGAGGAGTTGAAGTGGTCGAGGAGCTAGCCGTTGGAGCTAGACAAAGAAAAGTGTAGCCGCCCTTTCGAAAGTCTAGCAAAAATTGTACAATAAATATTAATATTTATAATCAAATCATCTATAATGACTTGAGGGGAGGTGAACAAACATGGCAGAAGTATTAGAACGTGTAACAAAAATTATCGTTGATCGCCTTGGTGTAGAAGAATCTCAAGTAACGCTTGAGGCTTCATTCAAAGATGATCTTGGCGCTGATTCCCTTGATGTTGTTGAACTAGTAATGGAATTAGAAGACGAGTTTGATATGGAAATTTCTGACGATGACGCTGAAAAAATTTCTACAGTGGGTGACGCTGTAAATTACATAAAAAGTAATCAATAATCGTTAGACTTTTTGAAAAGGCTCCGTTTAATAGACGGGGCTTTCTTCTATAACGGGAATTTTTTGAACCTGAAAGTGAAAACGAAAAACAATCTAGTTGTTTTTCTAAAAAATAGTTACTATTTTACGGTTTTTCATCCATAATGAATAAAGTATGAACTCTAAGTTACTTGGATGTAAAAATATCCAAGTCTCTTTTGCGTTTTTTCATTCTATTACGTAAACTTGTAGTATGTAAATTAAGATCAAGGTGGAATCTCGATGAGCAAGAACGGAAAAGACAAAGAAAGACGTGGGTTTCGCGTCAATGATAGACATTTTAAAGAATTTCAGCAGAAAATTGGAATTCAATTTAGCGATGAAAAATTATTAAAGCAAGCATTCACACATTCATCATATGTGAATGAGCATCGTAGAAAGCCTTATGAAGACAACGAAAGGCTTGAATTTTTAGGTGATGCGGTTTTAGAACTAACGGTATCTAAGTTCCTCTACAAAAAGTACCCGATGATGAGTGAGGGAGAATTAACGAAATTAAGAGCGGCGATAGTTTGTGAGCCATCTTTAGTATCCTTTGCGAATGATCTGTCATTTGGCTCTCTTGTATTATTAGGGAAGGGCGAAGAAATGACAGGGGGCAGAGAAAGACCTGCGCTACTTGCAGATGTGTTTGAGGCCTTCATTGGTGCGCTTTTCTTAGATAAAGGACTTGAAACCGTTGTTGAGCTATTAGAAAAAACCGTCTTTCCTAAAATTAATTCTGGTGCTTTTTCTCATGTGATGGATTTTAAGAGTCAACTTCAGGAGCTAGCCCAACGTGATGGAACTGGTACGATTGAATACAAAATTCTTCAAGAAAAGGGACCTGCTCATAACCGAGAGTTCGTTTCTAGAGTGTCCTTAAATGGACAGGAATTGGGAGTAGGAACTGGCCGTTCGAAGAAAGAAGCTGAGCAACATGCAGCCCAGATGGCTTTAGAAAAATTGAAGTCTCATCTTCACGAACACTCAAAACAACAAGAAATATGACAAGATTAAAAGCAGGGGGAACCAATCGTGCACTTAAAACGTTTGGATGTAGTAGGATTTAAATCATTTGCTGAACGTATAGGGGTTGAGTTTGTACCAGGTGTTACAGCGGTAGTTGGCCCAAATGGAAGTGGTAAGAGTAATATTATTGATGCGATACGATGGGTATTAGGTGAGCAATCAGCTAAATCTCTTCGTGGAGCTAAGATGGAGGATATTATCTTTGCTGGGAGCGATTCGAGGAAAGCATTAAACTTTGCCGAGGTAACCCTTACATTAGATAATGAAGATCAACTGTTACCGATTGAATTTAATGAGGTCAGTGTCACTAGAAGAGTATATCGATCTGGTGAAAGTGAATTCTTAATTAATAAACAGGTATGCCGTCTGAAAGATATCGTAGATTTATTTATGGATTCCGGTCTTGGGCGGGAGGCTTTCTCCATTATAAGCCAAGGGAAGGTAGAAGAAATCCTAAATAGTAAGGCTGAAGAGAGAAGGTCCATTTTCGAAGAAGCAGCAGGTGTACTAAAATATAAAACCAGGAAAAAGAAGGCTGAAGGAAAACTCAATGAGACCCAAGAAAACTTAAACCGTGTGAACGATATTTTGCATGAGCTTGAAAGTCAGGTTGAACCTCTAAAAATACAAGCGTCCATTGCAAAGGATTATCTACAGCAAAAGGAAGAGCTTGAAAAAATCGAGGTTGCTCTTACGGTTTATGAAATAGAGGATTTACATGAGAAATGGAAGAAGCTTTCTGAGCAATTAGAACAACATAAAAATGATGAAATGAAGCTTTCTACATCTCTGAGTGGTAAGGAAGCAAAAATTGAAGAAGCTCGTGACCGAATGGCCGCACTAGATGAGTCTATTAATGATTTGCAAAATATTCTCCTTCATACAAGTGAAGAGCTAGAAAAGCTTGAGGGAAGAAAAGAAGTCCTAAAAGAAAGAAAGAAAAATGCTTCTCAAAATAGAGAACAGTTAGAGAAAAGTGTGTCAGAAATTGCAGTAAAGCTGCAAGTTTTAAAGGTTGAAAAGGATGAACAGCAAAAGCAACTTGATATTCTTAAGCAAGAGGCTACTTTGCTTCAAAAGGACCTAAAGGAAAAGCAAGAACAACTCGCTTTATTCAGTGAGGATATTGAATTGAAAATTGACTCATTGAAAAGCGATTATATAGAAATACTGAACAAACAGGCAACCTCTAAAAATGAACTTCAACATATTGAACAACAAATTAATCAACATAGTACAAGAAGTTCAAAGTTAGAAAATGAAAATGAAAAATACTTAACGGAGCGAAAGCTTATCGAAGAAAAGAAGGGTTCCATTCAAACTTCTCTTCTTGAAATACAAAAACAACTAGAGAATCAAGTACACAATTTCCGAAGCGAACAAACCAAGCTTGAAAATCTCAGGAATCATTATCAAAAACAAGAAACGACTCTATATCAAGCTTATCAGTATCTGCAAAAAGCCCAATCCCGAAAAGAAATGTTAGAGGAAATGGAAGATGACTATTCTGGATTCTTTCAAGGTGTTAAAGAAGTTTTAAAAGCTCGAGATGGAAAACTGACAGGTATTGAAGGCGCTGTTGCAGAACTTATCACAGTGCCAAAAGAATACGAAGTAGCGATGGAAACGGCTTTAGGTGGAGCCATGCAACATATAGTAGTAGATTCAGAAGAAAACGGAAGGAAAGCCATTCAGTTCCTAAAGCAAAATGCCTTTGGCCGAGCTACGTTTTTACCACTTAGCGTTATAAAGGAAAAGTCATTATCTTCTAGCCAGTTGCAGCAAATCAGAGGACATTCCTCCTTTATAGGCCTAGGTACGGACTTAATTCAGTTTGATGTTAAGTTTAATAGTGTAATTAGCAATTTGCTAGGGACAGTTGTCATTACAAGGGACCTTAAAGGTGCCAATGAGATGGCGAAAATTTTACAGTATCGATGTCGGTTTGTTACGATCGATGGAGATGTCGTAAACCCTGGTGGTTCAATGACAGGTGGTGCTGTGAAACAAAAGTCTTCTTCTCTTTTAAGTAGAAAAGGAGAATTAGAAGACTTGAAGGGTAAGCTTACAGAGATGGAGTCTAAGACGGTCCAACTAGAAGAAAAGGTTAAGCTTTTAAAAGCAGATATAGATAAACAAGAAAAGCAGTTGGAAGGACTCAGAAAGTCTGGAGAAGAGCTACGGGTGCAGGAGCAGTCCATCAAAGGGGATCTCCGTGAAGTCGAGCTTGAAGAAAAAAATATTAACGAGCGATTATCGGTGTATGACCTCGACCGATCTCAATATAGTGATGAACATGAAAAGGTTTTAATGCGCAAAGAGGAATTGTTATCATCCTTGCAGCAATACAATGATGAAATTTTATCCTTAGACAAGCAAATTAACTTACTAACGGAACAAAAATCTCACCAAATGACGTCTAAAGATACTTTACTTTCTGAAATCAGTGAGTTAAAAGTGAAATTTGCATCAAAAAGTGAGCAATTACAGCATGTGAAGGAAAAGCTCGAGAAAACAATCTATGAATTAAATGAACAAGAAGAAAGACATGAACTTATAAAAGAGGATTTAAATCTTCTTAACATCGAGATGTCTGATAGTTCATCTGGGGAAGGACACTTAGAAGAAGCTTCAAAAAGAAAACTCCAAGACAAAAATGAAACATTGCAGCTAATTTCTTCACGACGCGAAGAACGTCTAAACTTACAGAACCAGCTAGAGGATGCTGAACTGGAAGTTAAAGAGTTGAAGCGACAGCATAAAGGGCTAACTGGAGTCTTAAAAGATGAAGAAGTCAAGCTTAATCGTCTTGATGTCGAACTTGAAAATCGCCTCACTCACTTACGTGAAGAATATCTATTAACCTTTGAAGGAGCGAAGGAAGATTTTCCACTAACCATTCCTGCTGATGAAGCTAAAAAGAAGGTAAAGTTAATTAAACTAGCTATTGAAGAACTAGGAACGGTTAATATTGGAGCTATTGAAGAATATGAACGTGTATCTGAACGATATGAGTTTTTATTGGAGCAGAAGACGGACCTTCAAGAAGCGAAAGATACGTTGTTCCAAGTAATAGGTGAAATGGATGAGGAAATGAAGAAACGTTTTGAAGAAACGTTTTATGGAATACGTTCTCATTTTGAATTTGTCTTTCAAGCATTATTTGGTGGGGGAAGAGCGGATTTAAGACTGACGGATCCTGAAGACCTGCTAAATACAGGTGTTGAAATTGTCGCTCAACCTCCAGGTAAAAAACTACAAAATTTAGGTCTATTATCAGGTGGAGAAAGGGCTTTAACCGCGATTGCACTACTATTCTCTATCTTAAAAGTAAGACCAGTTCCGTTTTGTATTTTAGATGAAGTCGAAGCGGCTTTAGATGAGGCAAATGTACACCGTTTTAGTCAATATTTAAAACGCTATAGCTCAGAAACACAGTTTATCGTCATTACTCATAGAAAAGGAACAATGGAAGAAGCTCATGTTCTATATGGGGTGACGATGCAGGAATCTGGCGTTTCGAAACTTGTTTCCGTAAGACTCGAAGAAACAAAGGAACTAGTCCAATCATAAGGAAGTGAAATCATGAGTTTTTTTAAAAAGTTAAAAGAAAAAATAACGAAACAAACCGACTCAGTAACAGAAAAATTTAAAGAGGGCTTGACGAAAACGAGGGATAATTTTTCCAGTAAGGTAAATGACCTTGTTGCTCGCTATCGTACAGTAGACGAAGATTTTTTTGAAGAGCTTGAAGAAGTTTTAATCCAAGCGGATGTTGGCTTTGATACGGTAATGGAATTAATCGATGAGCTCAAAATGGAAGTGAAACGTAAAAACATCCAAGATCCAAGAGAAGTCCGTGGTGTAATATCTGAAAAGCTTGTTGATATCTACAATTCTGGTGGAAATGAGGATTTATCAAAGCTTAATATTCAGGAAGAGGGCTTAACGGTTATTTTATTTGTGGGTGTCAATGGTGTTGGGAAAACTACAACGATTGGAAAGTTAGCTCATAAATTCAAGTCAGAGGGTAAAAATGTGCTTTTAGCAGCTGGTGATACGTTCAGAGCTGGTGCGATTGAACAATTAGAAGTTTGGGGAGATAGAGTAGGCGTCGATGTAATCAAACAGGCGGAAGGTTCAGACCCAGCTGCTGTCATGTTTGATGCAATTCAATCAGCAAAGTCTAGAAAAACGGATATTCTCATTTGTGACACGGCTGGTCGACTTCAAAATAAAGTAAACTTGATGAAGGAGCTAGAAAAGGTTAAGAGAGTCATTGAGCGCGAAATACCTGGTGCTCCACATGAGGTTTTACTTGTACTTGATGCTACTACTGGTCAAAACGCGATGATTCAAGCGAAGACATTTAAGGAAGCTACAAATGTGAGCGGAATTGTCTTAACAAAACTAGATGGGACAGCTAAAGGTGGAATTGTTTTAGCAATCCGAAATGAGCTTGAGATTCCTGTGAAATTTGTAGGTCTCGGAGAAAAGATGGATGACCTTCAAGAGTTTGATGCAGAACAGTATGTATACGGATTATTCGCTGACTTAGTGGAAGAAGAAAACGATTGAAGATTAACGAGAAGGCTAACTCACATGGGTGGGTTGGCCTTTTTCACATAGCCTTTTACAAGGAAAGTGCCACTGTTGTTTCTTGACATCTATTCTTTCTCTGTGTAAACTATCTATGTAAAGGCTTTTCACTTAACAAGGGGGGATGAGTCGTTGCTGGAAAAAACAACAAGAATGAATTTCTTATATGATTTCTATCATTCACTGTTAACACCAAAACAGCAAAGCTATATGTCCCTGTACTATTTAGACGACTATTCTCTTGGGGAAATTGCAGATGAATACGATGTAAGTCGTCAAGCGGTGTATGACAACATAAAACGTACAGAAGCAATGCTCGAAGAATACGAAGAAAAGCTATTATTATTTCAAAAATTTCAAGAGCGAAGTAAGATTCTAAACAAGATAAATGAAATGCTAAAAGAAGAATCTCTTTCTAGGCAGTCTCTAATTGAGGCAGTTGCTGAGCTTGAGAAATTAAATTAGGAGGCGGCATTAGATGGCATTTGAAGGATTAGCCGACCGACTGCAAAGTACCATTCAGAGAATCCGTGGAAAAGGGAAAGTAAATGAAGCGGATGTAAAAGAAATGATGCGTGAGGTGCGTCTGGCTCTATTAGAGGCTGACGTTAACTTTAAAGTCGTCAAAGAGTTTGTTAAAAAAGTAAGTGAACGTGCCGTTGGACAAGAAGTATTAACAAGCTTAACACCTGGTCAACAAGTCATTAAAGTGGTTAAGGAAGAACTGACCGCGTTAATGGGTGGTGAGCAGAGTAAAATAGCCGTTTCCAATAGACCTCCAACCGTCATCATGATGGTAGGTTTACAAGGTGCTGGTAAAACCACCACTACAGGGAAATTAGCTAATTTATTGCGTAAAAAATACAATCGAAATCCAATGCTCGTTGCTGCTGATATTTATCGCCCTGCGGCGATTAAACAGCTTGAAACACTTGGGAAACAGCTTAGTATGCCAGTTTTTTCTCTTGGAGACCAAGTAAGTCCTGTCGAGATTGCTAGACAAGCTCTTGCCAAGGCTAAAGAAGAACATCATGATTATGTGTTAATCGATACTGCCGGTAGACTGCATGTGGACGCGGCATTAATGGGAGAACTTAAGGAAATTAAGGAACTCTCTAAACCAGATGAAATCTTCTTAGTAGTTGATGCGATGACGGGTCAAGACGCAGTAAATGTTGCGCAAAGTTTTAATGAACAACTGGGCTTAACCGGTGTGGTTCTTACAAAGCTAGACGGCGACACCCGTGGTGGAGCGGCTTTATCAATTCGTTCAGTAACGGATACTCCTATAAAATTTGTTGGTCTTGGTGAAAAGATGGATGCCATTGAAGCATTCCATCCAGAACGTATGGCTTCGCGAATTTTAGGAATGGGAGATGTCCTAACCTTAATTGAAAAAGCTCAGGCAAATGTCGATGAAGAAAAGGCTAAAGAGCTTGAACAAAAAATGCGAACAGCTTCATTTACTTTCGATGACTTCCTTGACCAATTAGGTCAAGTTCGAAATATGGGTCCATTAGATGAACTCCTAAAAATGATGCCTGGAGCAAATAAAATTAAAGGCTTAAATAATCTTCAAATTGATGAAAAACAAATAGCACACGTAGAAGCGATTATTAAATCAATGACAAAGGAAGAAAAAGCTCATCCAGAAATCATTAATTCTAGTCGAAGAAAACGTATTGCAAAGGGAAGCGGGAGATCTGTTCCTGAGGTCAACCGCCTACTAAAACAATTTGAAGACATGAAAAAAATGATGAAACAAATGACTGGAATGCAACAAAAAGGCAAGAAAAAAGGTGGATTTAAACTCCCTTTTAATCCTTTTTAATTGTAAAATCCATGTAATTTTGAAGTGACAAGAAAAAACACTTTACAAACCAATTAACAATCTGATAATATACTATCTTGTGTGAAACTATTCGGAGGTGCTTATTTAAAATGGCAGTAAAAATTCGTTTAAAACGTATGGGAGCTAACAAATCTCCTTTCTATCGTATCGTAGTAGCTGATTCTCGTTCACCACGTGATGGACGTTTCATTGAAACAGTTGGAACTTACAACCCTGTAGCTCAACCAGCTCAAGTTGATATCAACGAAGAGTTAGCTCTTAAGTGGTTACAAAATGGTGCAAAACCATCTGACACAGTTCGCAACCTTTTCTCTAAGCAAGGTATTATGGAAAAATTCCATAATGCTAAATACAGCAAATAAGGTTATCTATGAGACAGCTGATTGAAACAATTGTTAAGCCGCTTGTAGACTTCCCAGAAGACGTTCAAGTCAATGTTGAGGAAGAAGCTGATAAAGTGACGTATAAGCTCTCGGTTCATAAGAGTGATATGGGAAAAGTTATCGGCAAACAAGGGCGAGTAGCTAAGGCTATAAGAACTGTTGTCTACGCAGCAGGATCATCACAACAGAAGAAGATTTTTGTAGAAATTACTGAATAACTAAGTTTAGTCGACTTCCTAATCAGAAGGCACAGCTAGACATAACGCAAGCCGGGAAACTAGCTTGCAAAAAAAGGAGGGGTTTCCCCTCCTTTTTTTATAAGGTTATTCTAAGGGAATGTTGATTTAACCAAGTATCTAAAAAATGTAGCATTACCATCCTCTAAGTTACAACCCTCAGATGCTTCACTTTGCCTCGTAATGAGTCATAAGTACACATACTTAAGCTGGCATTTACGCTTTTCCAATAGTAAAAATAGGAGGCGCTAAAATTGAATATTCTTCAAAATGTAGTGGTAAAACAAGTTTTAACCGAAAAGAGTAAAGAAGAATTACTAGAAAAATATGCGCTTAATAGAATACAACTGAATAAAGAATGTGATCAGCTTGGATTTGAATTGAAAAAACTGGAAAAAACGAAAAAGTTCCAACCTAACAGTTTGAAGAAGCATTTTGAAAAAGAAATACATATGAGGCAAGAAAAAATAAAGCTCCTTGAGTTTCAAATTGATCAATTACATATGCTACCTATAGGAAGTGAACTTAAGGAAAAAGAGATCCAAGCAATTGTTGAAATAAAGGTAGGCGATCGTTGGGACGATGTTCTTGCAGGGAAAACAATTATTATTAAAGATGGGATTATCGATGAAATTCGCTAGAGGTGATAGATTTGGAAAAATGGTTTAATGTAGGAAAAATCGTTAATACACACGGGATAAAAGGTGAAGTGAGAGTTGTTTCTAAAACAGATTTCGCAGATGAAAGATATACACCAGGTAATGTATTGTATTTATTTATGCCTGATAAGGACGAGCCAATCGAATTAACAGTAGAAACACATCGAACTCACAAATCCTTCAACCTATTAACATTTAAAGGCTACGGGAATGTTAATGATGTTGAAAAGATGAAGGGTGGAATATTAAAAGTTCCTGAAAGTCAGCTAGGTGAATTGGAGGAAAATGAGTTTTATTTTCATGAAATCATCGGGTGCCTTGTTTGTACGACTAAAGGAGAAGAGATCGGGAAAATCCGTGAAATTCTGACTCCAGGAGCTAATGATGTTTGGGTGGTTAAAGGGAAAGGTGGAAAGGACATCTTAATTCCTTACATTGAACAAATAGTAAAAAAAGTTGATGTAAAGGAGAAAATCATACTTATTGAACCGATGGAAGGTCTACTATCATGATGCAAATAGACATATTAACTCTTTTTCCTGAAATGTTTGAGGGAGTATTTGGGCAATCCATCCTAAAAAAAGCCACAGAAAACGGAGCTGTTAACTACCATGTTGTTAATTTTCGGGAGTTCGCAGATAACAAGCATCAAACCGTAGATGATTATCCGTATGGTGGTGGTGCAGGGATGGTTTTAAAGCCACAGCCTATCTTTGATGCTGTCGCACATTTAAAGTCTGAGGCCAGAACAGATCGTCCACGTGTTATTCTAATGTGTCCACAAGGAAAAAGACATGACCAAAAGTTAGCAGAGGAATTAGCGAAGGAAGAACATCTCATTTTTATCTGTGGGCATTATGAAGGGTATGATGAGAGAATCCGAGAGCATTTAATTACTGATGAAATCTCAATTGGAGACTTTGTTTTAACTGGTGGAGAGCTTGGTGCTATGGTCGTAACGGATAGTGTAGTTAGGCTTTTGCCAGGGGTCCTTGGAAACGAAGAGTCTCATATGAGGGATTCTTTTAGCACAGGTGTTTTAGAACATCCTCATTATACTAGACCTGCAGAGTTTAGAGGGATGAAAGTACCAGATGTCCTATTGTCAGGGAATCATCGTTTAATAGATGAGTGGCGAGCGAAAGAGTCACTAAGAAGAACGTTTGACCGACGTCCCGATCTTTTAGAGGATATCGAATTAACAGTTCAGCAAAAGGGTTGGATTACGGAGTTTGAAAAAGAGAGGAAATAGTCTTGAAGTTCGACTATTAATATGTTATGATGTTTTTTGTGACTTAGGCTGAATAATATTTAGTTTTGGTCTTATAACGATGTTCCGCTGCAATGAAAAAGGTTTGTAAGAGCATCTGTGAGAAGGAGAGAAATATATGCAAAAGTTAATCGAAGAAATTACAAAAGAACAGCTTCGTGCTGACCACCCATCATTCCGCCCTGGTGACACTGTACGTGTACACGTTAAGGTTGTTGAGGGTACTCGTGAACGTGTTCAGGTTTATGAAGGTGTTGTCATTAAGCGTCGTGGTGGCGGAATCAGCGAAACTTTCACTGTACGTAAAATTTCTTACGGTGTAGGCGTTGAGCGTACATTCCCTGTACACACACCTAAAATTGCGAAGCTTGAAGTAATTCGTCGCGGTAAAGTTCGCCGTGCGAAACTTTACTACCTACGTAATCTTCGTGGTAAAAAAGCTCGTATTAAAGAAATTAGATAATGATAAAAAAGGAGCTTGTTCAAGTAAAAATCTTCATATGATTTTTACATGCAAGCTCCTTTTTCTTACATATTAATATGTAGTATATTTAATAACATAGCATTGTATTTAAAATACCTACTGGGAACTACATAGCAAAGAGATCATATTTGTAAATGAGAATGGTGGGAACAATCATGACTAAAAAGAAAAATGAATTTTGGGAATGGACAAAGGCTCTTATTATAGCGGTACTTTTGGCTGCCGTTATTCGATACTTTTTATTCGCTCCAATTGTTGTGGACGGCCTTTCGATGATGCCAACACTCCATGATCAGGATAGAATGATTGTAAATAAGTTAAGCTATAAAATAGGGGAACCTGAAAGATTTGATATAATCGTCTTCCATGCCCCAGAAAATAAGGACTACATAAAACGCGTTATTGGGTTACCAGGAGATAGGGTAGAGTATAAGAATGATACCCTTTATGTCAATGGTAAAGCATATGAGGAGCCGTATTTAGACGAATATAAGAGTCAGGTGCTTGATGGCCCATTAACAGATTCGTTTACTCTTGAGGACACTCCTGTTGCCCAAGAAACTGTTCCTGAGGGACATTTATTCGTAATGGGTGACAACAGAAGATTTAGCAAAGACAGCCGTCACATTGGTGCGGTTTCAATGAAAGAAGTCCTAGGTAATACGAGTATTATCTATTGGCCAATAGAAGACATACGGATGGTAAAATAGTTTCTTTTGGCTGTAGAAGAACTTAACATCAAAACTGGAACTCATGACAAGATAAAAGACATGGAGGTGAATGAGATGGCAATTCAGTGGTTTCCTGGCCATATGGCGAAAGCTAGAAGGCAAGTAACGGAAAAGCTCAAACTTGTCGACATTATTTTTGAATTAGTCGATGCTAGAATTCCATACTCCTCTAGAAATCCGATGATAGATGAAATCATTCAACATAAGCCAAGACTAGTTCTTTTAAATAAGGCAGATATGGCTGATAAAGAAGTGACAAGAGAGTGGATTCATTATTTTAAAAGTAAAGGTATTAACGCACTAGCGATTAATTCACAAGCAGGAACTGGAATGAAAGAAATTGTTTCTGCTTCGGAAATGATTTTAAAAGAAAAATTTGATCGAATGAAAGCTAAGGGTGTAAAACCAAGAGCCATTAGAGCAATGATTGTTGGGATTCCTAATGCAGGAAAATCGACTTTAATCAATCGGCTTGCAAAAAAGAATATTGCTCAAACAGGGAATAAACCTGGTGTAACAAAAGCACAACAATGGATTAAAGTTGGGAAAGAGATGGAACTGTTAGATACTCCGGGGATTTTATGGCCAAAATTTGAGGATCAAGAAGTGGGTATGAAACTTGCTTTAACCGGAGCGATTAAAGATACAATTTTAAATCTACAAGATATTTGTATATACGGGCTTCGGTTTCTTGAAAGAGAATACCCAGAACGCCTGAAAGAAAGATACAGTTTAGAGATCATTCCAGAGGATATTGTAGAACTTTTTGATGCGATAGGCCGACGACGAGGCTGCTTGATGGGTGGAGGAGAAGTAGACTATGATAAAGTTGCAGAACTTGTCATTAGGGAAATAAGAACAGAATTATTTGGTCCACTTTCTTTTGAAAAACCTATAGAAGAAGTTAATGAAAAATAGTTTACAAACCAGGCCTTCATTTGAGGAGGCCTTTATTTTTTGTTCATTCTAGCCGATACATATAATAAGAGTGAAAAAAGGAGTACCCTACATTGAACAAATTAACCATTAGTCAAATCAGCGATAAACTACTACTTTTAGAAGATCTTAATCATCCATTTTTAAAGGAGTTAAAATCCGACGAACGTAAAGGGGTGCAACAGCTTTTACAAAAATGGCTAAATAATTATGAAAAAACGAAGCTAGTTCAAGAAAAATTTGTTGAAATGACCTACTTTGAAAACAAATACCGTAAAGAAGGATTTAAATCAATTGCAGGAATCGATGAGGTTGGAAGAGGACCGCTTGCAGGACCTGTAGTAGCTGCAGCAGTCATTCTCCCAGAGACATTTTACCTGCCTGGGATAGATGATTCTAAAAAGTTAACAGAACAAAAGAGGGAAGAATTTTTTTCTCAAATTCAAGAGCAAGCTGAAGCGATTAACGTTGGGGTTGTAGATGCAGGAGACATAGATACAATTAATATTTATGAAGCTACAAAAAAAGCAATGCTCTTAAGCATACAAGGTCTTTCAGTCACACCAGATTTTTTACTAATAGATGCCATGAAGCTTGAGACTCCTTTTGCTAGCGAGTCTATCATAAAGGGAGATGCTAGGAGTATTTCAATTTCTGCAGCTTCTATTATTGCCAAAGTGACTCGCGACCGCATGATGAAGCAAATTGACTTAGAATATCCGCAATATGGTTTTGCTCGTAATATGGGTTATGGGACGAGTGAGCATCTAACTGCTATACAAAAATTTGGAGTTACACCTTATCACCGTAGAAGTTTCGCTCCGGTAAGGGAAGCTTTAAGTAATGAATAAGACCTTATAAAGTTGTTTTAGGCTTTTTTCGTAAAATTCGTTGTTATTTAAGTACTTTGAACCTGCATTTAAACGGTTTATTGTGCTGTTTTCTTTAAATTAGGCAGAAAAGATGCCACGAAGTAGCATGTAATCCGTGCTTGAGACATATACGGATAGCAACAATCTATGTGAAAACAGCCTTGTTTTAAGAGGTAATAAAAGAAGGTGAGAAAATGGTTACTGCTAGTATTATTCAGTCTTTATTAAAAGAATCAGCTCCACCAACCGAAGCTCGTGGCTTTCGACCCGGTCAAATTATAAACGGGAAAATCATTAAGTTATTTCCTAATCAAATAGCAGAGGTCCAAGTCGGGAATCAAAAAGTAATTGCCCAACTTGAAGTTCCTCTATCAGCAAATGAAAGGTATTGGTTTCAGGTCCAATCGGGTGAAGGGAAAATTCATTTAAAGGTTTTGCCTTTAAGTGAAGGGAGCTTCCAAAAAGGCGGTACGGCTTCCATTGAAGGACTGATTAAACAGCTTTCTCTTCCTCAGTCAAAGGAAAATATAGAGTTGGTGGCCTTTTTTGCCAAAGAGAGACTTCCGATTTCAAAGGAAATCTTACAATTATCTGCAGAGTGGTTAAAGGGAAATGGTCAGTCAAAAGAAGGTCTCGAAGCCATTAAACAGATGCTTACAAAAGATTTACCTCTTACTAAAGAAACTTTCCTATCTATGAAAGCCAACATAAAAAGTGAGTCTATGAATGTATTATTATCTCAGTTACATACTCTGCTTGATCAAGGTCCATCCTCTGTTACAGGCGATAAGCTTATACAACTAACACATCAGCTTACGATATCGGAGAATCATAAACTTACAGAACAAGTCTTAACCCAACTATTGAAGACCTGGCTAAGCACTCCTGAACAAGGCGATTCTCAAGTTGCGTTTAAACTTCTACAGCGCTTTGGGTTGGTTGTAGAAGGGAATGAAAGTGTCGTATTGAGGAATGGTGCAGAACAGCTCCTTAAGACAGCAGAAGACACCACAAGGGGCTTAAACCATGAGGTGTCGAGGAATCTATCTCTAGTCAAAGAAGTGGTTGAGAGTTCTAGGCTTGGAAACCAAGAAGAATTTATAGGAAAAGTGAAACAGTACCTTGCAAATAATCCTGGGAGCTCCCAATCAAATTCTGTTGTTTCGGGCATTCTTAACCAGACGGAAGGCGTAAATTCTAGCCAGAATGATAGAATACTAAATAGTGTAATGAAAAGTTTCATTCTATCCATCATACAACAAACAGAAACCGAAAATGTAGGAAACACGATTTCTCGTTTGGTCTTACCTTTATTAAGTTCAAACGGGGACGATGTAGGAAAAATAAATCTCTTTAATCAGAACGTTGTTTCAGTTATGAATGAAACTTTCGATCCTGTAGAGTTACTGCCTAATAACCAGATTCAAACTCAATTAAAAGCAGAAGAAAAGATGCTTTTACGGTCATTATTGACTGTTATTAATGAGGGAGCAAAGTGGGAGGATAGCACGTTCGTATCAGAGCAACTACGGAAAATCATAAAAGATTTGGGCCTATCGTATGAAAAAGACCTTTTACATTCTTTTAAACAAACGAATGCACCAGAATTACAAAGAACAGATACGCTTAAATCAGTGCTCATTCAATATTTAAATGAGACCCCTCCTCCTCACATTAGAGATGTGGCGGAACAGCTCCTTCACAAAATAACAGGGGTACAGCTTATGTCTCAGGAAACTGGACCTTTGCAACAATACGTCATGCAAATACCTTTACCGTTGTTTCAAAAAACGACGGATTTAACGATCCAATGGAGTGGAAGAAAAAAGGAAAATGGTGAAATAGATTCTAACTATTGTAGGGTCCTCTTTTATTTAGACTTAGAAAATCTGAACGAGACAATTGTCGATATGCAAGTTCAGAATCGGATTATGAATATAACCATCTTTAACGATACGGAAAGGTTAAAGAAGTTAGCAACTCCTCTTATTCCTATCTTAAAAGAAAACTTGGCTAGGAATGATTACAAATTGTCTTCGATATATTTTCAAAAAAGTTCAGAACAGAAAACCACACTGAAGAAACACGCTGTTCAACCTTTATATGATTCTAGTAACTACAACGGAGTAGATATTCGGGTATGAAGAACGATAAATTGAAAAGAAAAGAAGCTGTGGCCCTGTCATATAATGATAAACTGCATCAATCACCTAAATTAGTAGCAAAAGGAAAAGGGATTATTGCTGAAAATATTCTTGCCTCAGCTAAGGACCATGGTGTGCCTATTCAAGAGGATTCATCATTAGTTGAGTTACTTGGGAAATTAGATATAAATGAGAATATTCCAGAAGATCTTTATCAAGCTGTTGCAGAAGTATTTGCGTTTATTTATCGAGCAGATAAAGAGGCAGGGAGAAATTAATTTACGACTATAAAAGTATTTTTAGGGGAGAAATACCTTTGGGTAGTTTTCCTTTTTATTTTTAGGTAAGAGAGTATAAGTTCTTCAATTTAGATTGGTGTCTAGCTCCAGCGCCTAGCGCCTAGTAAACTTCACCCCATCTGGGAAAAATCATATGATTTTTCCTTCCTTACGATAAGTCAACATCGAATCGCTTTCGCTCTCCTGTTTCCTTTATCTCATGCATAAAAAGTGAGGCGACTGCTCTGACCCGACAAGCATAAGATGGGCTGCGGCGTGGCGTTGTTTGCCACATAGCAGTACAGCTTGTGACTCGAGGGTCAAGGAGCCACAGCTAGATTAGATGGGGCTCCAATTTATACGGTGCTTAGCAAGGGGCTTGCGCTTTTCTTATGTTACAAAAATAATTTGTGCTCAATTCATAAGTTTTCTAACATGAAAACGTAGTTAAATCAGTATATCTTCATCTAAATTAAAGAAAGAATAATAATATTTTTGTCTTTATAGTAGACAAGGTATGTGTTGTTTTATAAAATGGAAGCGCAGTCTATTTTTTAAAGAACTTAAGGGAAAAAAGCGGAAGCGCTTTAACACAAGGAAAATGAATTAGATTTTCCAAGCGCGAGAGCAGAATTAAGGAGGATGGGAAATGAATATCCATGAGTACCAAGGTAAAGAAATCCTCAGAAAATACGGGGTAGCGGTTCCAAACGGTAAGGTAGCATTTTCAGTTGATGAAGCTGTTGAAGCTGCAAAAGAATTAGGAACAGCTGTTTGTGTTGTTAAAGCACAAATTCACGCTGGTGGACGCGGAAAAGCTGGCGGAGTTAAAGTTGCTAAGAACTTAGAAGAAGTACGTACATATGCGAGTGAAATCTTAGGTAAAACACTTGTAACACATCAAACAGGTCCAGAAGGTAAGGAAGTTAAACGCTTACTTATCGAAGAAGGCTGCGATATCAAAAAAGAATACTACATTGGTTTGGTATTAGATCGTGCAACTTCTCGTGTTGTATTAATGGCTTCAGAAGAGGGCGGTACGGAGATTGAAGAAGTAGCAGAACAAACTCCTGAGAAAATTTTCAAAGAAGTAGTAGATCCTGTTGTTGGATTAACTGGCTACCAAGCTCGTCGTATTGCTTTCAATATCAATATTCCAAAAGAATTAGTAAACAAAGCGGTTAAGTTCATGATGGGCTTATACCAAGCATTTGTTGAAAAAGATTGCTCAATTGCTGAAATTAACCCACTTGTTGTAACAGGTGATGGAAATGTAATGGCATTAGATGCAAAATTAAACTTTGATTCTAATGCTCTATATCGTCATAAAGATATTGTAGAATATCGTGATCTTGATGAAGAAGATGCAAAAGAAATTGAAGCTTCTAAATATGACCTAAGCTATATTTCTTTAGATGGAAATATCGGTTGTATGGTTAACGGAGCTGGACTTGCAATGGCTACTATGGACATCGTAAAACATTACGGTGGAGACCCTGCAAACTTCCTTGATGTTGGGGGCGGTGCTACAGCAGAAAAGGTTACTGAAGCATTCAAAATTATCCTTTCTGACAAAAATGTAAAAGGTATTTTTGTAAATATCTTTGGCGGAATTATGAAGTGTGACGTTATAGCTACTGGTGTAGTAGAAGCTGCTAAACAAGTAGGCTTAAACGTTCCTTTAGTAGTTCGTCTAGAAGGTACAAATGTTGAACTTGGTAAGAAAATTCTTGCTGAGTCAGATATCAACATTATTGCTGCAGAATCTATGGCTGACGGTGCACAAAAAATCGTTTCATTAGTATAAGGAAGGGGAATTGTTGTGAGCGTATTTATTAATAAAGATACTAAAGTTATTGTTCAAGGGATTACAGGTTCTACAGCCCTTTTCCATACAAAACAAATGCTAGAATACGGTACGCAAATCGTTGCTGGTGTAACACCAGGTAAAGGCGGTACTGAAGTTGAGGGTGTTCCTGTATTCAACACAGTTGAAGATGCTGTTAAAGCTACAGGTGCGAACGCTTCTGTTATTTACGTACCAGCTCCATTTGCTGCTGATGCAATCTTGGAAGCTGTAGATGCTGAGTTAGACTTAGCTATCTGTATCACTGAGCATATTCCTGTTTTAGATATGGTGAAAGTTAAGCGTTATATGGAAGGCAAAAAGACTCGCCTAGTTGGACCTAACTGCCCAGGAGTTATCACTCCAGGTGAATGTAAAATTGGGATCATGCCAGGTTACATTCATACAAAAGGACACGTGGGAGTAGTTTCTCGTTCTGGTACATTAACATATGAAGCTGTTCATCAGTTATCACAAGAAGGGATCGGCCAATCTACAGCTGTAGGTATTGGTGGAGACCCAGTTAACGGAACAAACTTCATTGATGTATTAAAAGCATTTAACGAAGATCCTGAAACTTATGCTGTAATCATGATTGGTGAAATCGGTGGAACAGCAGAAGAAGAGGCTGCTGAGTGGGTTAAAGCGAACATGACTAAACCAGTAGTAGGCTTTATCGGTGGACGCACGGCACCTCCTGGAAAGCGTATGGGCCATGCTGGTGCGATTATTTCAGGTGGTAAAGGTACTGCTGACGAAAAGATTCGTGTTATGAACGAGTGCGGAATTGAAGTAGCTGATACTCCATCTGTAATGGGTGAAACACTTATTAAAGTTCTTAAAGAAAAAGGACTTTATGACCAATGTAAAACTCACTAATTAACACTTTTTTATATTTAAATAGTCCCTCTTAATAGAGGGACTATTTCTAATATTTTTTTATAGAATTGGAGGAATTTCATTTTATGGATGATTTTAAATTAAGACTTATTCATTTGCACCACTGTAGAGGTGCTAGCTGGCAAGTTATTTTTCAATTGCTCAAGAAGGACCCTCAACTAAACTCACTTTACAATCTCTCACCAGATTTTTACCCCACACAATTATCTTCCGAAACGCTACACAATTTCCTACAAGATTTACACTCTCCTATCATTCTTCAAAAAATCAGACAGTACGCCATTAATAATATAAAAATCATTTCGATTTTTGACCCTCTATATCCTGAATTGCTCAAAGAAATCTATCAGCCTCCCTGGCTTTTGTATACGAAGGGAAAGATTAGTCTTTTAAAAGAAGAGCCAAAGCTTGCAGTTGTAGGCTCAAGAGAAGCAACAGAATACGGAAAGAAGGCGATAGATACTTTATTTCCTTACCTTGTTGAAAAAAATATTTCATTTGTTAGTGGTTTGGCAATAGGAATTGATACTTTGGTACATGAAACTTCAATAAAACTAGGTGGAAATACCATTGGTGTTATTGCAGGAGGACTTTATCACATCTACCCTAAATCGAATCAAAAATTGGCGTTGGAAATGATGAAGCAACACCTTGTTGTATCGGAGTATCCCCCAGATACCAGGCCTACCAGATGGCAGTTTCCTATGAGAAATAGAATTATTAGTGGAATGAGCAGGGGCACATTTATAATAGAAGCAAAAAGTAAAAGTGGCTCATTAATTACGGCAAACTATGCGGTTCATGAGGGAAGAGAAGTATTTGCACTCCCAGGTAATATTTTTAGTCATTATTCCGCTGGGACGAATGAACTCATACAACAAGGGGCAAAGCTTGTAAAAAGTTATCAAGATATTCTTGACGAGTTGTGTTATTAAAATAGTTTATTTAGAAAGGTTTAGACTAAATAAATGGTATTTTGTAAAGATAAAGCTGTATAATGCACAATAAAGACTATTTTTCACTTTTTTCTCTATTTTCTGGAAAGAATTTTCAGGAAAAGGTTGAAATTATTTTAAAACTGTTATACATTTTGCTTCAGGTGTTTGATAATATCTTTTGCTCAATTTATTATAAAATTGCTCGCTCTAAACTGTAATCGGTTACTAAAACATTGACAAGAGCGAGCAAACTGTTTAATAATAATGGATATTTTCTCCGATATTTTCATTTATTTTAAGAATATAACACTTAAATCATTTATTTGAGATTATTAACTAAGGCTCTTTTCGAATTGATTGCTGCTATTTGTATTTTGACTTTAACACGAATACGGTGTTACTTCGTGGCATCTTTTCTTCGTAGATCTAAGAAGCAGCACCATCATCGCTATAAAAATAATTTAAAGTATTTAAATAGCAATAAAGTTAACGAATAGAGCCTTAACTAAAAACCAACCCTCTTGAGGAGGATCATTAATGTCAGATTTTCTTGTAATAGTAGAATCTCCAGCCAAAGCTAAAACGATAGAGCGCTATCTTGGGAAAAAATATAAAGTTAAAGCATCAATGGGGCATGTTAGAGATTTACCAAAGTCTCAAATGGGCGTTGATGTCGACAACGAATACGAGCCAAAATACATAACGATTCGTGGAAAAGGTCCCGTATTAAAAGAATTAAAAACAGCTGCCAAAAAAGCGAAAAAGATTTACCTTGCAGCTGACCCGGATCGCGAAGGGGAAGCGATTGCTTGGCATTTAGCACATAGCCTTGATGTAGATGTAAACTCTGATTGTCGTGTTGTCTTTAATGAGATAACAAAGGATGCTATTAAAGAGTCATTCAAGCACCCTAGACCAATCAATATGGACTTAGTTGAAGCTCAACAAGCCAGAAGGATTCTTGACCGCCTTGTTGGTTATAACATAAGTCCTCTACTGTGGAAAAAAGTAAAAAAAGGTCTAAGTGCGGGAAGAGTACAGTCAGTAGCAGTTCGCCTCATTATTGACCGTGAAAAAGAGATTAAGGACTTTGTACCAGAAGAATACTGGTCTATTGATGGAGAGTTCTTAAAAGGGAAAGATAGTTTTGAAGCATCTTTCTACGGAATAGGGAAAGAAAAAATGGAGCTTAAATCAGAAGCCGAGGTCAAAAATGTATTGGCACAAATGAAGGGGAATAAGTTCTCTGTAGCTTCGGTTACTAAGAAGGAGCGTAAACGTAATCCTGCTGCCCCTTTCACCACATCTTCGTTACAGCAAGAAGCAGCGAGAAAGCTAAATTTCCGAGCAAAGAAAACCATGATGCTCGCACAGCAGCTATATGAAGGGATTGACTTAGGAAAAGAAGGTACAGTCGGTCTAATTACATATATGAGAACCGATTCAACAAGAATTTCCCAAGTGGCTCAAGATGAAGCCTCCCAATACATTGAATCTTCCTACGGAAAGGAATTTCTGCAAGAAGAAAAAAGAAAAGAGAAAAAGAATACAAATGCTCAAGATGCGCATGAAGCCATCCGACCTACTAGCACATTAAAAGATCCAGGAAGTTTAAAGGAATTCTTATCAAGGGATCAACTTCGCTTATATCGATTAATTTGGGAACGTTTTGTGGCAAGTCAAATGGCACCTGCCATCATGGATACGATGAGTGTTGATTTATTAAATGGTGAGGTAGTGTTCCGTGCAACAGGATCCAAGGTTAAATTCCCTGGTTTTATGAAAGTCTATGTCGAAGGAACCGACGATCAACTCGAAGAGAAGAACAATATGCTTCCTGACTTGGTCGAAGGAGACGAAGTGTTGAAAAAAGATATTGAACCAAAGCAACACTTTACACAGCCGCCGCCACGCTATACAGAAGCACGACTAGTAAGAACACTCGAAGAATTAGGAATTGGTAGGCCTTCTACTTTTGCTCCTACTCTCGATACGATTCAAAAGCGTGGATATGTTGCATTAGACAACAAGCGCTTCATTCCAACTGAATTAGGTGAGATCATACACGAGTTAATTTTAGAGTTTTTTCCAGAAATCCTCGATGTAGAATTCACAGCTAAAATGGAGCAGGATCTTGACTACATTGAAGAAGGTAAAACCAAGTGGGTCAGTATTATCGACGGTTTTTATAAAGATTTTGAAAAACGTCTAGAAATAGCCGAGAAAGAAATGGAAGAAATAGAGATTAAAGATGAGCCAGCTGGTGAGGATTGTGAACAATGTTCTCATCCAATGGTTTTCAAGATGGGGCGTTACGGTAAGTTTATGGCGTGTAGCAATTTTCCTGATTGCCGAAACACAAAGCCGATTGTTAAAGAAATTGGTGTGAAATGTCCTAATTGTAAAGAGGGAAATATTATCGAACGGAAAAGTAAAAAGCGTCGTATCTTTTACGGATGTGATCGTTTCCCTGAGTGTGATTTTATTTCATGGGATAAGCCTTTACCACGTAATTGTCCAAAGTGTGACAAGCTACTTGTGGAGAAAAAGCTTAAAAAGGGTGTCCAAGTCCAATGTATTAATTGCGACTATAAAGAAGAGCAACAAAGTTAGGGTGAGCTGCACGCTCACTCTTTTCTATTGACCTTTTAAAAGTAAATGAAAAAGTTTTTAAGGGTTTTTCCAAAAAGGAATAGGTGAAAATAAAACTAGTACCTTTAAGCCAAGGTTGCAAAGATAGCAAAATTAAACTATTAAATCGTATTCAAATACTTAAAGCGATGTTTAATATTCATATGTAAAAATGGAGGTACATAAAATGTTAAATACAACTGTAAATGTAATTGGTGCTGGCTTAGCTGGAAGTGAGGCTGCTTGGCAACTTGCTAAAAGAGGAATAAACGTCCGTTTGTATGAGATGAGACCAGTAAAACAAACACCAGCACATCATACGGATAAATTTGCTGAACTGGTGTGTAGTAATTCACTAAGAGCCAATACATTAACGAATGCTGTTGGAGTACTAAAAGAAGAAATGCGCCTTCTAGATTCGGTCATCATAAGTTCTGCTGATGAGTGTGCAGTACCAGCCGGCGGGGCACTTGCAGTAGACCGCCACGAATTTGCAGCGAGAGTAACTGAAAAAGTAAAGGATCATCCAAATGTTACGGTAGTGAATGAAGAAATGACAGAAATACCAGAAGGAATCACTATTATTGCTACGGGTCCTTTAACCAGTGAAGCACTTTCGGGAAAGCTTAAGGATCTAACGGGTGAAGAATACCTGTACTTTTACGATGCTGCTGCTCCAATCATTGAGAAAGACAGCATTGATATGGAGAAAGTTTATTTAAAGTCTCGCTATGACAAAGGCGAAGCTGCTTATCTGAATTGTCCGATGTCAGAAGAAGAATTTGATCGCTTCTATGATGCTTTGGTTGCAGCTGAAACAGTACCATTAAAAGAATTCGAAAAAGAAATTTTCTTCGAGGGTTGTATGCCAATAGAGGTTATGGCACAAAGAGGACGAAAAACCATGTTGTTTGGTCCCCTGAAGCCTGTCGGTTTAGAGGATCCCCGAACTGGAAAAAGACCATATGCAGTTATTCAGTTACGACAAGATGACGCTGCTGGTACTCTTTACAATATAGTAGGATTTCAAACTCATTTAAAATGGGGGCCGCAAAAAGAAGTGCTTAAACTCATTCCTGGTTTGGAGAATGCAGAGATTGTAAGGTATGGAGTTATGCACCGAAACACGTTTATCAATTCACCGAAGGTTTTAAAAGCGACTTATCAATTTAGAAATAGAGAGGACTTGTTCTTTGCAGGTCAAATGACTGGGGTAGAGGGCTATGTAGAGTCTGCTGCTAGTGGACTAATTGCTGGAATTAATGCTGCTCGCCTTGCATTGGGCCAAGAACCGATAGAGTTCCCGCACGAAACGGCGATGGGGAGTATGGCAAAATATATTACAACAGCTAACTCAAAGAACTTCCAACCTATGAATGCTAATTTTGGCTTATTCCCTGATTTACCTGAAAAAATTAGAGGGAAGAAAGAAAGAAATGAGCAACACGCAAACAGAGCTTTGGAAACAATTCAGAACTTTGTGAAAAATATGTAAATTTTCTTGCAAGGGGTATTAAACTATGATAATATTTAGTAGCCCTTGTGAGGTGTTATGATGACAAATATGAACGTTTCTTTAAAGTTGTTCTTAGAATATTTACAAATTGAAAAAAATTATTCACAATATACTATTGAACATTACCAACATGATATTAGAGAATTTCAATTGTTCATGTCTGAACAAGCTATTCAATCGTTTGCAGATGTCCAATACATGGATGTCCGTATCTATCTTACTAAACTTTTTAATAAAAAGCTTGCTAGAAAGTCTGTAGCTAGAAAAATTTCTAGCATGAGAACTTTTTATAAGTTTTTACTAAGGGAAAAGTTAGTAGATCTAAATCCATTTTCACAAGTAGCTATCCCGAAATCTGAAAAACGTTTACCAGACTTTTTTTATGAAGAAGAATTGGCACATGTGTTTGAAGCTTGTGATATTAGTACACCCCTTGGTCAACGTAACAAAGCTCTACTTGAATTACTCTATGCTACAGGTATAAGGGTAAGTGAATGTTGCCAAATACGTTTACCGGACTTAGATATGTATTTATCAACCGTATTAGTACATGGAAAAGGGCAGAAGGAGCGATATGTTCCTTTTGGAAGCTTTGCTCAAGACGCATTAGAACAATACATACAACAAGGACGTAAAGAATTATTGACCAATAATGGACATGATTTTTTATTTGTGAATTTTCGGGGCGGTCCTCTAACGACAAGAGGAGTTAGAACTATTTTAAACAGCATAATCGATAAGTCTTCTCTTGATGGAAAAATTCATCCCCATATGCTTAGGCATACCTTTGCCACTCACTTGCTGAATAATGGGGCGGACATGAGGACGGTACAAGAATTGCTTGGTCATGCGTATCTATCTTCAACACAAGTATACACACACGTAACCAATGACTATTTACGAAAAATGTATATGACCCATCATCCTAGGGCATAAACTCCAAAAAAGGAGAGGATTAAATGTCTGAATTTCATGCAACCACTATATTCGCAATTCATCATAATGGGCAATATGCGATGTCCGGCGATGGTCAAGTGACTTTTGGAAATGCAGTAGTAATGAAGCATACTGCTAGAAAAGTAAGAAAACTATTTAATGGGAAAGTGATTGCTGGTTTTGCCGGTTCTGTAGCCGATGCTTTTACTTTGTTTGAAATGTTTGAGGGCAAGCTCGAGGAATTTAACGGCAATCTCCAAAGGGCAGCAGTTGAACTTGCGAAACAATGGAGAAGTGATAGAGTTCTACGAAAACTAGAAGCCATGTTAATTGTTATGAATAAGGATGGTTTACTTTTAATATCAGGAACAGGTGAAGTTATTGAACCTGACGATGGTATATTAGCTATCGGATCAGGTGGAAACTATGCTCTTTCCGCTGGAAGATCATTAAAGAAATATGCAGGAGAGCACTTAACAGCTAAAGACATCGCCAAAGCAGCACTAGAAGTGGCAGCAGAAATTTGCGTTTACACAAATGACAACATTATTGTTGAAGAGTTGTAAGGAGGAATGCAAATGGTGACCAAAGGAACGGATTTAACTCCACGTCAAATTGTTGATAGATTGGATCAATATATTGTAGGTCAAAAGGATGCAAAGAAAGCGGTTGCGGTAGCATTAAGAAATCGATATCGTCGTAGTTTATTAAATGAAAAGCTTCGAGATGAAATTAATCCGAAAAACATCCTCATGATGGGACCAACTGGAGTTGGGAAAACGGAAATCGCTCGTAGAATGGCTAAAATAGTAAGTGCTCCTTTTGTTAAGGTAGAGGCAACGAAATTCACCGAGGTAGGATATGTAGGTCGTGACGTTGAGTCCATGGTAAGAGATTTAGTTGAAACCTCTGTCCGCTTAGTAAAAGAAGAAAAGATGCTTAGTGTTAAAGAAAGAGCTGAGCATAATGCAAACAAACGTTTAATCGACCTTTTAGTTCCATCTACTAAAAAAAATACGGGATACAAAAATCCGCTTGAAATGTTTTTTGGAGGTGGGGAAACAAAAGAAGAGCCTGATACTACTGCAGAGGATTTGAACCTTCAAGATCGCCGTAGAGTTGTTAAGGAAAAACTTGAGCGTGGCGAATTAGAAAATGAAATGGTTTCTGTCGAAGTCGATGAACAACAGCCTTCCATGTTTGATATGCTGCAAGGTTCAGGAATGGAACAAATGGGGATGAACATGCAGGATGCCTTAAGTGGTTTGATGCCTAAAAAGCGTAAAAAGCGCAAACTCACTGTTAGTGAAGCTCGAAAGGTTATTACACAAGACGAAGCCCAAAAGTTAATCGATATGGATGAAGTTACGCAGGAAGCTGTTTTCAGAGCGGAACAAACAGGCATTATCTTTATTGATGAAATAGACAAAATCGCTAGTAAAAATAACGGTGGTTCGTCTGCTGATGTTTCCCGTGAAGGTGTCCAAAGAGATATTCTTCCAGTGGTAGAAGGGTCAACAGTAGTAACGAAATACGGTTCAGTTAAAACAGACCATATTCTCTTTATCGCAGCGGGCGCGTTTCATACTGCGAAGCCTTCGGATTTAATTCCAGAGCTACAAGGGCGCTTTCCAATCCGTGTTGAACTAACGAAGCTTACGGTAGACGATTTCTTTAGGATCTTGATTGAACCTGATAACGCTCTCATTAAGCAATATCAAGCATTATTGGAAACAGAAGGTATACAAATTGAATTTTCTGACGATGCTATTCGTAGGATTGCAGAAGTAGCATTTGATGTAAATCAAAACACTGATAATATTGGAGCGAGACGTCTTCATACGATTCTTGAAAAACTTTTAGAAGATTTATCGTTTGAAGCACCTGATATTACAATGGATAAAGTTGCTATTACACCTCAATATGTAGACGAAAAACTTGGGGCCATTTCAAAGGATAAGGATTTAAGTCAGTTTATTCTCTAAATTTTAGAAATTAAGGCTATGTTAAAGTTCGATCTGATGTTTAACAGAGTCATTTCACAGCAATAGATACAGAAAAAAATATACTACTAAATATTTTATGGGATTTAGCAAATATAGGAGGAAGAAACGATGGATTTATTAACAAAAACAAGGAAAATTAATGCTCTACTACAGAAAGCAGCAGGAAAACCTGTAAACTTTAAGGAAATGTCCGAAACATTATCTGAAGTCATCGAAGCAAATATTTTTATCGTAAGTCGCCGCGGGAAGCTTTTAGGATTTGCTGTCAATCAGCAAATTGAAAATGAGCGTATGAAAAAGATGCTTGAGGACAGACAGTTCCCTGAAGAATATACAAATAACTTATTTAATATTAAAGAGACATCTTCGAACTTAGATGTAGAAAGTGAATATACAGCATTCCCTGTTGAGAATAAAGAGCTGTTTAAAAATGGACTGACAACGATTGTTCCAATCATTGGTGGTGGAGAGAGACTAGGTACACTAATCCTAGCTAGAACTCAAGAACAATTCCATGATGATGATTTAATCCTTGGAGAATATGGTGCTACTGTTGTAGGGATGGAAATCCTTCGTGAAAAAGCGGAAGAAATTGAAGAAGAAGCTCGTAGCAAAGCTGTCGTGCAAATGGCGATAAGTTCATTATCATACAGTGAGTTAGAAGCGATTGAACATATTTTTGAAGAACTTAATGGGAATGAAGGTCTATTAGTTGCTTCAAAGATTGCTGACCGCGTCGGAATTACTCGTTCAGTTATCGTAAATGCACTTCGTAAACTTGAGAGTGCTGGAGTAATCGAATCAAGATCACTAGGAATGAAAGGTACTTACATCAAGGTACTAAATGACAAGTTCTTGTTTGAACTTGAAAAACTAAAAACGAATTAATAAATTTGACCCCCTTAGGATGCTAAGGGGGTTGTTTTGTGGAGAATTGAAAGGAAAAAAATCCCTAAAGAACTAAGACTCCATTCTAGTATAGCAAGCTACATGTGAACAGGTTATCGGAAGTTACATCGACAAATTGTTACAGATTTCTTACGAAAAAACGAATTTATTTTAACAATTGTAACGAAGAAACTTACTACCTTTTGTCCATATACTTGCTTTATTCTCAGTAATTCATAAGTCTATTTACCTACTAAAATTTCTTTAAAAATATAATCAGTTTTATGTTGACAAGTATGACTAAACTTAGACTTTAGGACAAAACGATCTAGATTGGTAAATTCTTCATATAATATCAGTTTTGTGGGTCAAAATAGGACTTATATACCAAAGTTTTTATCTTATTTTACATAGACATATTATGACACTTTCATTACAATAAGGATTAAGATTACATAATTCAGCGTTAAATAACAAATTTCTGCAAATTTTAACATTTCCACTATGTTTTTAGTAATTTGAGGTGAGGTACTTGAAACTGTTTTCAAACACAATAACAACTTTAGAAAAAGCATTGGATTATTCTTCGTTGAAGCAAAAAGCAATATCCCAGAACATTTCTAATGTAGACACACCTAATTATAAAGCAAAAGATGTGAATTTTAAGTCTGTTTTTCAATCTACACTAGACCAAACCATTACAGCTAACCGAACGGATGCTAGGCACTATCAATTTCAAGGTGTGCCTTCAACGCAAAAGACTATTATTAATAGAAATGATACATCTTACAACCATAATGGCAACAACGTAGATTTAGATAAAGAAATGGCAGATTTAGCAAAGAATCAGATCTACTATAATGCATTAATTGAGAGAGTTAATGGTAAGTTTAATTCTCTACAAACCGTTATTCGAGGAGGGAAATAACATTGTCTATGTTTCATAGTATTAACACTTCATCTTCAGCTCTTACAGCTCAAAGATTACGCATGGATGTTATCTCATCGAATATGGCTAATGTAGATACAACGCGTGGAAAGCTAGTGAATGGAGAATGGGTACCATATCAACGTAAATCAGTAGTGTTAGAGCCTAGAGAAGGTAGCTTCTCATCTTTTATGAATATGGCCATAAATCGCCAAAGTAATGGTGCTGGGAACGGTGTAAAAGTTACTAGAATCGTTGAGGATGAAACTCCGTTTAAACTAGTGTTTGACCAAGAGCATCCTGATGCTGATGAAAATGGGTATGTTGAGCTTCCAAATGTGGACCCACTTCGAGAAATGGTTGATCTTATAAGTGCAACAAGATCGTATGAAGCTAACGTAACGGTTTTAAATGCTTCAAAAGGAATGATGATGAAAGCTCTAGAAATTGGAAAATAAAAGGAGTTTTATAAGTGAATAATATTTCATTTCCAACAACAAATCAAATATTTCAAACTCAAAATAAAATAAATGCTACTCCTACATCTACACCATTCGAAATACATAAGAATTTTGCGTCCGTATTAAAGAAATCAATTGAGGAAGTAAATCAAGCGCAAATTGAATCGGACCAATACACAACGAAGTTAGCAAAAGGTGAGAATGTAGACTTGCATCAGGTGATGATTGCCAGTCAAAAAGCTAGCATTACGTTTTCAGCTACGATGGAAATCAGAAATAAGGTAATCGAGGCTTATCAAGAAGTTATGAGAATGCAAGTTTAATAGAGATATAAGTGATGAAGGCTTGCGGTTATTAGCTGCCGACAATTAGCCAGAATAACCGGGGGATTATGATGAATGAAACGCTTCAGAAAAATGTAAACAATGTGAAAGAATATTGGGGTACTAGGACGAAAAAACAAAAAATGGTCTTTTTCGGTGGATTTTTGTTTTTTATTGTTCTAGTAATCATAACAACTATACTTGCTACTAGAACTACACTAGTTCCTCTTTACAGTAATTTAACTCCATCCGAAACTGGGACCATCAAGGAAAGTTTAGATGGGAGAGGAATTGTGTCTGAAATTGCAGACGGAGGGACAACTATTAAAGTTCCCGAGGAGTTAGTAGACAGTTTAAAAGTTGAACTTGCTGCAGAGGGGATCCCAAATTCCGGGAGTATAGATTATTCTTTTTTTAGTCAAAATGCTGGGATTGGGATGACCGAAAATGAATTTAATGTTTTGAAGCTGGAAGCTATGCAATCGGAACTTTCTAATCTAATAAAAGGCATAGATGGCGTAAATGACGCAAAGGTGATGATTCACCTTCCTGAAAAAGGGATTTTCGTTACTGATACAGCCGAGGCAGCATCAGCGTCAATTGTATTAAATACAAAGTCAGGGTATCAGTTTGAAGAAGATCAAATAAAAGCACTCTACCATCTAGTCTCAAAAAGTGTACCAAATCTGTCTACAGATAATATCGTCATCACCAACCAATTTTTTGAGTACTTTGATTTAAAAAATAATTCAAATTCTGACGGTTCTACTTTCACCGCTCAACTTGACATTAAAAATCAGTTAGAGCGTGATGTGCAAAGACAAGTTCAAAGTATGTTAGGAACATTAATGGGTCAAGACAAAGTCGTTGTTTCCGTTACAGCTGACATCGATTTTACTCAAGAAAATAGAGAAGAAAACCTTGTTGTACCTGTTGATGAAGAAAACATGGAAGGTATAGCTATTAGCGCACAAAAGATTACAGAAACGTTTACCGGGAATGGGGCTGGTGTAGGTGGAGTCCCACAGGGGGAAGATCCTGCAGATGCAGGTGGGGTCGGTTACCTAGAAGGTGCTAACGCAAATGGTGATTATGAAAGAATAGAAGAGACGATTAACAATGAAGTTAATAAGATTCGAAAAGAGATTGTTGAAAGTCCATACAAGATTAGAGATCTAGGAATTCAAGTTATGGTTGAACCACCTGTTGCAGATGATCCTAACTCTCTTCCGCAAGAGAGAGTAGACGATATTACTAGGATGCTAGGGACTATTGTCCGTACAACCATTGATAAAAACTCATTACAAGAGGAACTAACAGAAGAAAGTATCCAAGATAAAATTGTTGTTTCTGTACAGCCATTCAATGGCAAAGTCACTTTTGATGATAAACCTACTGCTGTAATACCATGGTGGATCTATGTAGTAGGCGGAGTGCTGCTAGCAGTTATAGCGTTATTAATTTTCTTATTCATGCGAGCGCGTAAGAAACGTGTTGAAGAAGAGGAAGATAATCAACGTATACTTGAACAAGCAAGTCCCATTACTGTACCTGATGTGAACGATGAGGTTGAAACAGAAGGTAGTATGAGAAGGAAGCAACTAGAGAAAATGGCGAAAGAGAAACCAGAGGATTTTGCAAAGCTCCTCAGAAGTTGGATTGCCGAAGACTAAGGGAGATGTGAAAAGTGGCAAAGAAAGACCAAAAAGAATTAACTGGAAAACAAAAAGCGGCCATTCTTTTAATTTCACTAGGTCCTGATGTGTCAGCATCTGTGTATAAACATTTAAGCGAGGAAGAAATTGAGAAGCTAACACTAGAAATATCAAGTGTAAAGAAAGTAGATACCCATTCTAAAGAAGAAATATTAGAAGAGTTTCACAATATCGCCTTAGCTCAAGATTACATAACTCAGGGCGGAATTGGGTATGCAAAAACGGTGTTAGAAAAAGCATTAGGGGCAGATCAGGCTGCTATAATTATAAATCGATTAACGTCATCTTTGCAGGTTAGACCATTTGATTTTGCAAGGAAGGCAGATCCCGCTCAAATCCTAAACTTTATTCAAAATGAACATCCACAGACGATTTCACTAGTTCTATCTTATCTAGATGCAACACAAGCTGGTCAAATTCTATCCGAGCTTCCGCAAGAAATGCAGGCAGATATTGCAAGAAGAATCGCAGTTATGGATAGTACTTCTCCTGAAATCATTAATGAGATTGAACAGGTGCTTGAAAGAAAGCTTTCTTCGACAGTAACCCAAGACTACACGCAAACCGGTGGAATTGAAGCGGTTGTCGAAGTGTTAAATGGAGTTGATAGAGCTACAGAGCGAACGATTCTAGATGCACTAGAAATTCAAGACCCTGAGCTTGCAGAAGAAATCAAGAAAAGAATGTTTGTGTTCGAAGATATTGTCACGCTTGATAGCCGTGCAATCCAGAGAATTATTCGTGATTGTGAAAATGAAGACCTTATGCTTTCACTGAAGGTATCAAGTGATGAAGTAAAAGAAATCGTCTTTAAAAACATGTCTAAACGGATGGTGGAAACCTTTAGGGATGAAATGGAGTTTATGGGCCCTGTCCGACTTCGTGATGTTGAAGAAGCTCAATCTCGTATCGTTGCGATTATTCGCCGCCTAGAGGAATCTGGCGAAATCGTCGTAGCACGCGGTGGAGGAGATGATATCATTGTCTAGACTTATAAAGTCTGCTTGGACATCTCCAGGTGAGCAACAAAACAAAGTGATATCGATTAAAAGTTTTAAAAGTGTTGAACCAGAAGTTGTCGCTCCGAGCATACAAGCTGATTTCCAAGAGGATAAAGAGAAGATTCTTCAAGAGGCGAGACTAGAGGCTGAACAACTTATTTCAGAGACAGAAGCCAACATCCAGTTCATGTATCAGCAAATAGAACAAGAAAAAATAGCCTGGGAGGAAGAAAAACTACGAATGGCTGAAGAAGCTAGACAGTCTGGGTATAAGCATGGTTTTTCTGAGGGGCAGCAAAGAGGATATGAGGAATACAAGGTAAACATCAGCGAAGCAAAACAAGTTGTTGAAGATTCTAAGCAGGATTATTTCAACAAAATAGAATCCTCTGAAAGTACAATCCTAGACATAGGACTAAGGGTAGCGGAGAGAATTCTTGGTGAAAAAATTGATGGAAATACAGAACAGTTTTTAACGATTGTTAAACGAGCGCTAAAAGAGGCGAGAGACTACAAAGAAGTTCAATTACACATTCATCCTATCCATTACGGATATTTATTATCTCAAAAGGAAGACCTAGTTCGTATATTTCCTAAGGAGACAGAGCTTTATATTTATCCTGACGAAGAATTATCTCAACAGAGCTGTATCATAGAATCAGCCAATGGACGAATTGATGCTAGTGTAGATCAACAATTGGAAGAAATTAAACGAAAGCTTTTCGAACTGTTGGAGAGTGAATGATTTGAAAGTGACCGATCTCATTGATCAAATTGAGCAACTAGATACCTTTAAACGTTATGGCAGAGTCAAAAGAGTCATCGGATTAATGATTGAATCTCAAGGTCCAGAAAGCTCCATCGGTGATGTTTGTTATATTCATGTTAGTAACAATCTACAAAAGAGAAGGATTCTTGCAGAAGTTGTAGGGTTTAAAGAAGAGAATGTCGTACTAATGCCTTACACAACAATTAGTGATATTTCGCCTGGAAGTTTAGTAGAAGCTACCTTGAAGCCTCTCGAGGTAAAAGTAGGTTCAGCCTTGATTGGAAATATAGTAGATTCGTTAGGGCAGCCATTAGATGGCAGTCTTCTCCCTAAAGGATTGGTTTCCGTACCAACGGATAAAGAGCCTCCTAATCCAATGAGTAGGCCACCAATTACCGATCCAATAGAAGTAGGTGTCAGAATGATAGACAGCCTATTAACAGTTGGAAACGGTCAAAGGGTTGGTATTTTTGCAGGTAGTGGAGTAGGGAAAAGTACTTTACTAGGAATGATTGCAAGAAACACTACAGCAGATTTAAATGTAATTGCCCTTATTGGTGAACGTGGGAGAGAAGTCCGAGAGTTTATTGAAAGAGATTTAGGTCCTGAAGGATTATCGAGGTCAATAGTAGTAGTCGCCACTTCAGATCAACCTGCGTTAATGAGAATAAAGGGTGCTTTTACTGCAACTGCCATTGCTGAGTACTTTAGAGATAAAGGACTTAATGTCATGCTGATGATGGATTCAGTTACACGCGTTGCAATGGCGCAAAGGGAAGTTGGACTAGCAATTGGAGAACCGCCTACAACAAAGGGGTATACTCCGTCCGTTTTTGCTATTTTGCCTAAACTTTTGGAGAGAACGGGTACCAATTTGTATGGTTCCATTACAGCATTTTACACTGTGTTAGTTGATGGTGATGATATGAATGAACCTATATCTGACACAGTACGAGGAATTTTAGATGGTCACCTTGTATTAGATCGTAGCCTTGCCAATAAAGGACAATACCCAGCGTTAAACGTTCTAAAGAGTATTAGCAGGGTAATGAATAACATTGTTCCTGAAGGCCATAGAAAATCTTCAGAGAAATTAAGGGACTTATTGAGTACTTACATTAATTCAGAGGATTTAATTAATATAGGTGCATATAAGAAGGGATCCTCAAGAGAAATAGATGAGGCGATTAGGTTAACCCCCCAGATCATATCATTTTTAAAGCAAGAAACAGACGAAAAGGTTTCGATGCAAGAGAGTATTAATACCCTATACGACTTAATTGGAAAGGTTGAATAGGCTTATGAAATACGATTTTAAGTTTAATAAAATTTTGTTCGTAAAGGAGCGAGAGAAAGAAGAGGCTCTCTCGATATACAACGAATCAGTAAAAAAGTTTGAAGAAGTTGCGGAAAAGCTATATGAACTTCTAAAGAAGAAAGAGGATCTAGAAGAATTTCAATCTAATAGATTAGTGCATGGTCTCTCAGTCCAAGAAGTACGTTACCATCAACATTTTATTGGTAACCTAGAGAATCTGATTAATCATCAGCAAAAGATGGTTATGAATGCTAGAAACAGGATGTTCTTGTATCAAGAAAAGCTATTAGAAAAAAACATAGAAGTGAAGAAACTAGAAAAGATTCGAGAAAAAGATTTAAATCTATTTGTGGAAGACTTAAAGGCTACTGAGAATAAGCAGATGGATGACATCTCGATTCAACACTTTATGAGTCGGGGAAGCTAGGTGATTGGATGGCTAAAGCAGTTGAAGAACAAGAAGAGAAAAAATTTAATAAGTTTCAGTGGTTTTTGTTTGTTGTAGTAATTCCAATTTTATTTGCAGTTACTTTAGCGTTAGTTATACTTTCAGTTGCAGGGATTAACGTTTTCGAAAAGACTAAAGAATATGGACAAAATATTCCTTTCTTATCAGCCTACTTTGAAGAAAATCCATCAAATTCAATTGAAGATTGGGAATCCAATATGATTGAGCTAGAAGGGGAAATTAAGGATCGCGAAGCTAAGATTCTAGAGTTAGAAACCGAACTTGATGGAAAAGAAAAACAAGTGGAGCGTGTTCTGCTAGAAAAAGAACAACTTCAACTGCAAATAGATGAACTGACAGCTATGCAAGAAGAAAATAAGCGTGCCTTTAAAGATATTATTAAAACTTATGAAACGATTTCTGCGAAGAAAGCAGCGCCTATAATAACTCAAATGAGTGACGAAGATGCTGTAAAGATCCTGACTAGTATAAAACCAGACAATCTTGCTGCAATCATTGAAAATATGGAACCAGAGGATGCAGCAAAATATACAGAACTTCTAACTGCTGAAAACAATTAGTTTATGCTTTCTTTGAAAGGGGGTGAGAAATGATGCAAGTAGGAGGGTTAGGTGCAGTAAATACCTTAGTGTCAGGTGATAAAAGTATTTCGTCTACAACTAGTGATAGTGGATTTGCTGGATTATTCGAAGCATTGTTATCAGTTAACAATGATACTCAAATTGGTCCTGTTGAGGAGGAGCAATCCCTATCCAAGAATGAAATTCAGGAACTCATACAGTTTATAAAGACAGATGATCTACTTGACTTAAATGGTGGGTTAGAGTTACTAAATCAAGTTTTGTCCAACAGCGAGCTTGATTTGCTTTCAATGGTAAAGGAATATCTGGGTATAGAAGAAGAGTCCTTTAAGGAAGAGTTATTAGCAATTGTTAGTAAATTAAATAACCTAAATCAAATACCAATTAAAGAATTAGGTAAATCGATAAACAACGATGTTGTCGATATGGTTAAGACGATAAAATTGTTCGACCTTTTGTCTGAACATCTAAATTTAAGTGAAAAGAAAAGTCAATTTAAAGGCTTAACTGAACAGCTTTCGAAGAAACTCGAAATTCTTTTAGAAGATGGAAAGTCAACTTCTACTCTAGCAACTATGTCTGACAAACTAGGGCCGAAGAATGATAGATTACAATTGTTATATGAAAAGTTTGCTCCTGTAGCTGCCGGGTTTAAAAAAATCCCTGGTAATTCTGAAGGTCAAACAGATAAGGTAACTACATCACCAAAACTTGAAGTGATTAATGGAACTGTTCAATTTCACCAAATTTCTAAACCAGAACAATTTAGTTTGATGGTTGATAAGTCTGTCAAAGCCGCAACTACTGAAGATATGATCAGACAGTTTGAGAACATTTTATCTAGAAGTCAATTTTCAAAACTCGGTGGAACACAAAAGTTGTTCATTAAATTAAATCCTGAACATCTAGGATCCTTAAGAATTGAGCTAATTCAAAAGGATTCAATGATGATTGCAAAGATCTTAACAACAACTGCTACTGCAAAAGATACCATTGAATCGCAGCTAAACAGCTTAAAACAAGCATTTAATTCCCAAAACATACAAGTTGAGAGAATTGAAATATCTCAACAGATGAACCAACAGGATAGATCTTTAAATAAAGAGGGTCACCAACAACATAACAATCATTCTAGACAACCGGATAAAGAAGCTAAAGAAGAAAATCAAAATGACGATTCTTTTGAATTATCATTTGAGGATGCACTTTTAAATATGGAAATATAGGTGATGAATATGACAAATACAATTGACTCATCTTTGTATTTATCGAACTACCAAAAGCAACAAAGGAATACAGGCTCAGATGTTTTAGGAAAAGATGATTTTTTGAAAATTCTTATGACACAACTACAGCATCAAGATCCACTGAATCCTATGCAGGATAAGGATTTTATTGCTCAGATGGCAACGTTTACTAGCTTGGAGCAAATTACTAACATGGGTAAATCTATTGATAAATTTGTACAGTCACAGGAGGACAGTAAGCTAATATCTTACAGTCAATTCGTAGGCAAAGAAATAACTTGGCATAAATTACAATATTCTGAAGAAGACCCAGATGCAGAACCAGTAGTTCAAGAGGGAATTAGTAGAGTAATATCTCTCCAATTTAAAGACGGTAATGTCTATTTTAAGTTAGAGGACGGAACAGAACTAGAGCCTGCTAATATTTCACAGATTAATAGCTCACCTACAGAAAATAATCTTATACAAGCAAGTATGTTAATTGGTAAAAGTATTACTTATTTTAATGAGAATAAAGAGGAAAAACAGTCAGTGGTTAAATCGGTTTCTTTTAAAGATGGAAAAACATTGTTTCAGTTAGATGATGAAACGAGTATAACTTCAAGTCAAATAACCAAAATTGGCTAAAAAGGAAGGATTGGGATGGACAAGTCAGTTTTTAGACCGATTCAGTCACAGCCGATTAAAAGCCAACAAAATCGTTTACCAAAAGTAAACCACTCAAAAAATAATACATTTTCCCTTCATTTACAACAAGCTATTGAAACCAATAGTAAGTTAACGATTAGTAAGCATGCTAAAGAGCGACTACATCAAAGAGGGATAACTATTAGTGAGAGTCGTTGGGAGAATATTCAGGAAAAAGTAAATGAAGCAAAGAAAATGGGGGTTAAAGATTCCCTTGTATTGTTAGATAATGCTGCGTTAATTATCAGTGCAAAAAACAATACGGTTATAACGGCAATGGATCGGAACGAAGCAACTTCACAAATTTTTACTAACATAAACGGTACAATTGTACTAGAATAATAAGTGATAGGCTGGACCTTAGTTGGAGGCCTGAGCTGTGGACCGAATGAAGCAGCTCATTCGAAAGGAGAAGATAGTTATATGCTACGCTCAATGTATTCAGGTATTAGTGGTTTAAAAAACTTTCAAACAAAGCTTGATGTAATAGGAAATAATATTGCAAACGTAAATACATTTGGATTTAAGAAGGGCCGTGTTGTTTTTAAAGACATGATGAGCCAGAATTTATCTGGTGCTAGTGGACCCACTGGTACTCGTGGAGGAGTAAATCCTAAGCAAGTCGGGCTGGGTTCGCAGATGTCTACTATTGATACAATCCACACTGGTGGAAACCTACAGACAACCAATAGAGTACTAGATTTAGGGATTGCTGGGGATGGTTTTTTTCAAGTAGGAACATCTAATGCTACTCATTCCAATTTTTCTAATATACAGTATTCTAGAGCAGGGAATTTTTATATGGATAAAGAGGGATACTTAGTAAATAGTGACGGTATGTATATTGTTGGTTTCTCGGCAGATCCTGGTGTCGCACCTACTGCAATAAATAACGCGAGTTTCAATTTTCCAGCGGGTGGAACACCAACTACTACAAATCCAGGGGTGGATTATAGCCCAATCAAGATACCTACAGATGCAAAAGACATGAGTATAGGAAAAGATGGAACAGTAACATATGTAGATGCTGCTGGAGTTTTAAAATGGGCTGGTAAACTAGTGATGGCAAAATTCCCCAATACCGGAGCTCTAGAAAAAACCGGTAGTAATTCTTATAGAGGTAATGATAACACTGGGGCTGCAGTATTAAATTTTGCTGGAGAATCAGGTCTAGGAACAACTGAGTCAGGCTTCCTAGAAATGTCCAACGTTGACCTTTCAGAAGAATTCACCGAAATGATCACTGCTCAACGTGGATTCCAAGCAAATACTAGAATTATTACAACTTCTGACGAAATTCTGCAAGAACTAGTAAACTTAAAACGATAGTTTAAGGGAGGGACAGGACTGAAAGTAATTAGCCTTCAGTCCTGATAAATAAATTGATTAAGCTTACAAGATTAAATGGAAATTCATTTATGTTAAATGCAGTATACATAGAAACGATTGAATCCTTTCCTGATACGACCATTACGTTAACAAACGGCCGAAAGTATGTCGTGAGGGAGGCAGAGGATCAAGTTTTTACGTTAGTTGAAAATTTCTATCAATCTGTCAACCTACTAGGACAACAACAGGGGGAGGGGAAAGAAAATGAAAAATAATAAGCTATTAATGATTATGTTAATTATGCTTGTTGCGATCACCCTTGTTGGGGCTGTTGCGCTTGTGGTTGTATTAAAATTTACTGGTGCCGAAGAACATAAAGAGCCTACTATAGATGAGGTTTTAGAAGCGTCTGTTGATATCCCACAGATAACGACTAATCTTGCAAGTAATGACTATATTCGTATTTCCTTCAAAATACAGACAGACAGTAAAGAGGCAAAGGAAGAATTGGAAAAGCGTGACTTCCAAGTAAAGAACATTATCATACTTGAATTATCAGAGAAAAAGGCAGAAGACCTACAAGGTAAAGAAGCCCTACTGAAATTTGAGGAAGAGTTAAAGGTTAAAATTAATGAAATTATGCAAGAAGGCGAAGTCGTCAAGGTGTATATTATTGAACCACTCCTCCAGTAAAACAACATGACAGAAATTACTACGAATAGGAGGTGAGGATTCATGTCTGGAGAAGTATTGTCCCAAAGTGAAATAGATGCCCTTTTATCAGCTCTTTCCACTGGTGAAATGGATGCAGATGAACTGAAAAAAGAACAATCCGAGAAAAAAGTTAAGGTTTATGACTTCAAAAGAGCATTACGTTTCTCAAAAGATCAAATTCGAAGTTTAACTCGGATTCATGAGAACTTTGCTAGATTGCTTACTACCTTTTTCTCTGCTCAATTGAGAACTTATGTACAGATTTCAGTTGCGTCCGCAGACCAAATACCGTATGAGGAGTTTATCCGTTCCATTCCTAAAATGACGATATTGAACGTTTTCGAAGTTCCTCCATTAGATGGAAGAATATTGATGGAAGTGAACCCAAATATTGCTTATGCTATGATGGACCGCATGATGGGTGGTAGAGGAACAAGTATAAACAAAGTTGATAATTTAACAGAAATTGAAACCAAGATTATGTCTAATACGTTTGAACGTTCTTTTGAAAATCTAAGAGAAGCATGGTCTACGATAGCTGAAATTGATCCAATGTTAACTGATTTTGAGGTGAATCCTCAATTTTTACAGATGGTATCTCCCAACGAGACGGTTGTCGTTATCTCGTTAAATACAACGATTGGCGAAACGTCGGGGATGATTAATATATGTATACCTCACGTCGTTCTTGAGCCGATTATACCTAAACTTTCCGTTCATTATTGGATGCAAACGGAGAAGAAGGAAAGAAAACCTCAAGAAATAGAAGTATTAGAACAGAGAATTCATAAGGCTGATGTACCAATATCTGTTGGACTTGGCTCGTCCGAAATATCTATTCAAGATTTTTTAATGCTTGATGTAGGAGATGTTATTGAGTTAAACCAGCAAATTGATCAGCCGTTGACGATAAGTGTTGGCGATATTCCTAAATTTTTAGGTCAACCAGGAAAATTAAACAAAAAAATTGCCATTCAAGTTTTGGATACGTTGAAGGGGGGCGACGATGATGGTGAGCGATGACATGCTCTCTCAAGATGAAATAGATGCACTATTAAGAGGAACAGATGACTCTGACTCTGAAAACAATAATGATGAAATATTTAACGTAGAAGATTATCTTTCTTCAATGGAGCAAGACGCGCTAGGTGAAATTGGAAATATATCCTTCGGCAGCTCTGCAACTGCTTTATCAACGTTATTAAATCAAAAAGTTGATATTACAACGCCTACAGTATCAATTATTCCTAGAAATAAGCTTGCAGAAGAATTTCCACATCCGTATGTGGCTATTCAAGTGAGCTATACGGAAGGATTTTCTGGTACAAATCTGTTAGTTATTAAACAAACAGACGCTGCTATTATCGCAGATCTAATGCTAGGTGGGGATGGATTAAATCCTGCAGAACTAATGGGTGAAATACAGTTAAGTGCTGTGCAAGAAGCGATGAACCAAATGATGGGGTCTTCGGCTACATCGATGTCCACTATTTTTAGCAAGAAGGTAGATATTTCTCCTCCTTCCATTGATATGCTTGATGTTCAACAAGGAGAAGGCACAGAAAGAATTCCAGATGATGATATGCTTGCAAAAATTTCTTTCCGTTTAAGGGTCGGAGAATTAATTGATTCAAGCATTATGCAACTACTTCCTTTGGAATTTGCAAAGAATTTAGTCAAGGAATTGTTAAATCCGGGAGAAGCAACACCAACTCAATCAGTTAAAATGGAAGAGGAACAGCCTGAGGTATATAATCAATCACCAGGTACTAGTAATCAACCTTTGCATCAATATCAGCCTGAACAACCTATTAATAATGAATGGAGTCCACCACCAAATCAAGGACAACAGCCAACTTTTGACCCTAACCATCAGCAAACAAGCTGGCAGCAACCGCAACAAGGTTATCAAATGCCACCACCAGGAATGGGGTATCAAACTGGGCCACAGCATTATGGGTCACCGTTCCCTGGAGGAGTGCAACCAAATGTTCAACCGGCAGTCTTTTCTAATTTTGAGCAATATCAGCTGCAGGAATCTGAATCAAAAAATTTAAATATGCTGATGGATATCCCGTTACAAGTTACGGTTGAACTAGGAAGAACAAAACGCTCAGTAAAAGAAATACTTGAGTTGTCTTCTGGCTCTATTATTGAATTAGATAAATTAGCTGGGGAACCAGTTGATATATTAGTAAATAATCGTCTCATCGCAAAAGGTGAGGTTGTGGTTATCGATGAAAACTTCGGTGTGCGTGTGACAGATATCATCAGTCAAACGGATCGAATAAAAAAACTTAGATAATAATTTAGGGGGATTTCGAATATGGGACACAAGATTTTAATTGTAGACGATGCGGCATTTATGAGAATGATGATTAAGGATATTTTAACAAAGAATGGTTTTGAGGTTGTAGGAGAAGCAGCAGACGGTGCTCAAGCAGTAGAAAAGTATAAAGAAAGCCAGCCAGATCTAGTTACAATGGATATCACTATGCCTGAGATGGATGGAATCACAGCACTTAAGGAAATTAAGAAAATTAACCCTAATGCAAAAGTTATTATGTGTTCAGCAATGGGGCAACAGGCGATGGTTATTGATGCTATCCAAGCGGGAGCAAAAGATTTCATCGTTAAACCATTCCAAGCAGACCGAGTTATTGAAGCGATATCAAAAACATTAGGATAAAAATTAGAAATTATTAGAGGTGCAGCGCATTGCAAAGATTAAGACGACAAATAATGGTGTTGCTTCTAGTGATGATTGCTTTGCTAGGCTTCGAAATAGAAGCCTATGCAGAGCAATTAAATAGTGTAAAAGATTGCATACAACATCCAGAGAAATGTAGTGAAAATCAAATAAATCCAGCAGATGATTCAAGTGAAGAACAGGAAGGTCAAACTAGCAATGTTGGGTTAAATATTTGGGATTTCTTAAAAATGATTATAGCAACCATTTTTGTGGTAGCACTTCTATATTTCTTACTCAAATTTATTAATAAAAAAAGTAGATTGTACAAGACATCCCAATTAGTAGAGAATTTAGGAGGAACTACACTTGGGGCAAATCGTTCTGTACAGATCATAAAGGTTGGAAATCGTGTATTAATTGTTGGAGTAGGCGAAAATATTCAGCTGTTAAAAGAGATAGAAGACGAAGAGGAAGCTCTTCAAATCATCCAAGACCACAACAACAGATTAGAACAGCTTGTTCAACCAAGCGATATTGTGACAAGGGTAATAAAAAGAACAAAGCTGACAAAAACAAGCAATGATAGTACTGGAAACACACCATTCTCTTCTTTATTTAAGAACCAGTTAGAAGAAATGTCAAAAGGGAGAAAAAAGTTATATGAAGAAATGGAGAAGAAAGGGAAAGACGAACAATGAGTGAATTTATGGAGTTTTTCAACAACAGTTCCCCTGCTAATGTTTCAACTTCTGTGAAGCTACTGTTGCTATTCACTGTTCTTTCACTAGCTCCAAGTATTCTAGTATTAATGACTTGTTTTATAAGAATTGTAATAGTTCTTTCCTTTGTCAGAACGGCGCTTGCTACTCAGCAGATGCCACCCAATCAAGTAATTATTGGACTAGCTCTTTTCTTAAGTTTTTTTATTATGGCTCCAACATTTCAAGAAGTAAACGAGAAAGCTTTAACGCCCTTGTTTAATGAGGAAATTAATTTGGAAGAAGCATATGAAAGAGCGGCACTACCGTTTAAAGAGTTTATGAGTGCACACACTAGGCAGAAGGATCTGGCACTATTTTTAGAGTATTCACAGGCAGATCCACCAGAATCTATTGAAGATATTCCGTTAACTGCACTTGTTCCGGCATTTGCCATAAGTGAAATAAAAACGGCATTTCAAATAGGTTTTATGATCTTTATTCCATTTTTAGTCATTGATATGGTTGTAGCAAGTATTCTAATGTCTATGGGGATGATGATGCTACCACCAGTTATGATCTCGTTACCATTTAAAATATTGCTTTTTGTTCTAGTAGATGGTTGGTATTTGGTCGTTAAATCGTTACTATATAGTTTTTAAGCAGGTGAATGTATGACTCAAGATGGTGTAATCGCAATCGCTGAACAGGGTATTTGGATGGTAATCATTATTTGCGGACCATTATTAGCATTAGCTCTAATAGTAGGTTTAGTTGTAAGTATATTCCAAGCCACCACACAAATTCAAGAACAAACACTTGCGTTTATACCGAAAATCGTGGCTGTTTTACTAGGAATCGTGTTTTTTGGACCATGGATGCTTAGTCAGATGCTTTCATATGCAAGTGAAATATTTTCGAATTTAACTAGGTTTGTAGGATGATAATATGTTAGATTTTCTTCCAGAATTCCCTGCCTTTTTACTAGTGTTGGTCAGGGTTACATCTTTTTTCTTAATGATGCCGATTTTTTCTTATCGGACGATTCCTACTACACATAAAATTGGATTAGGATTTTTTCTTTCATTGATTATGTTCTCTAACATTGATGCACCGGTATTAGAAATTAACGGTGCATACTTTTTATTAATTATGAAAGAAGCCTTAGTTGGTTTAATAATAGGGTTTATCGCATACTTAATCCTTGCGGCTATTCAAGTAGCGGGTGGATTTATTGATTTTCAGATGGGTTTTGCCATTGCCAATGTTATTGACCCTCAAACAGGAGCGCAAAGTCCTCTTACGGGTCAATATTTATACACTATTGCTCTTTTCTTTTTATTAACGGTAAATGGACATCATTTGCTTTTAGATGGAGTTTTTTATAGCTACGAGTTTATCCCACTTGACCAAGCTTGGATTCCTTTTGGGGATGAATCGATGGTTGAGTTTATCGTAAAATCCTTCAGTTCTATGTTCACGATCGCCTTTCAAATGTCCATTCCTGTTGTAGGGAGTTTATTTCTTGTCGATGTTGCTCTGGGAATTGTAGCTAGAACTGTACCTCAATTAAATGTGTTTGTTGTAGGTCTACCTCTTAAAATAGGTGTTAGTTTTATTGTCCTTATTGCTGTTATGAGTGTGTTAATGATGGTTGTGACGCAATTATTTGAAACGATGCTTATTACAATGAGAAATCTTATGGATCTTATTGGAGGTTCATAATATGAATCAATTAAAATTAGATTTACAATTTTTTTCTGGTGAAAAAACAGAAAAAGCTACACCAAAAAAGAGGCAAGATTCCCGAAAAAAGGGACAAGTGGCCAAAAGTCAGGATGTTAATACAGCTGTAGGTTTTGTAGGAGTTTTCTTATTGCTTTTATTTACTGGAAGTTATATGAAAGATATTGTCCTTTATATCTTTAGTCACTCCTTCGAGGATTACATGCGAATGGAATTAACAGAAAGTAATATACAAGTAATCTTTCTTGATATTTTATATGAACTAATACTTCTTTTAGGTCCTATTATGATAGTTGCCTTACTTGCAGGTGTTGCAGCAAATTATATGCAATTTGGTTTTTTATTTTCTACAGAAGCGATACAGCCTAAACTAGAAAAGATTGATCCGATTAAAGGATTTAAAAGAATTTTTTCTGTTAGGGCCATTGTTGAAATGCTTAAGAGTATCTTGAAAATTTCATTTGTCGGAGTTATTACATTTGCCATCCTTTGGATTAATAGAGAGGAAATCTTAATCCTAGCCCTAAAATCCGTTGGTGCATCATTAGTAACTGTAGCGAATATCACGATTCAAATGGGCTTAATAGCATCTGCAGCGTTATTATTTTTGTCTGTATTGGATTACTTATATCAGAAGTACGACTTTGAAAAAAATATACGAATGTCCAAACAAGATATAAAGGACGAATATAAGAATATTGAAGGGGATCCTTTAATTAAATCAAAAATCAAACAGCGTCAGCGAGAAATGGCTATGCGCAGAATGATGCAAGAGGTACCCCAAGCAGATGTAGTTATCACGAACCCAACGCACTATGCAATTGCTTTGAAATACGATGAGAAAAAGCTTGATGCGCCGTATGTTGTCGCAAAGGGAGTTGACTACGTCGCTCAGAAAATAAAGTATATAGCCAAAGAAAATGACGTGGTCATGGTGGAAAATCGTTCTTTAGCAAGAGCATTGTACAGCCAGGCAGAAATTGGGGATGCAATTCCTGAAGAATTCTTTAAAGCTGTCGCAGAAATTCTTGCCTACGTATATAAAACAAAAAATAAGATTTAGTTGTCTTAAAATACCAGTTAGGAGAGGGAAGTATGTCAGCAAGAGATTTATCGGTATTGCTAAGTGTCATTTTAATAGTTGCGATGCTAATTATTCCTTTTCCGGGATGGTTATTAAGTGTACTCATTATCATAAATATTTCATTAGCATTATTAGTTCTTTTAACATCCATGAATATGAGTGAACCTCTTCAGTTCTCTATATTCCCTTCATTATTGTTACTTTTAACCCTTTTTCGACTGGGACTTAACGTTTCTACTACAAGATCGATTCTCTCAAAAGGAGAAGCAGGGGGCGTAGTAGAAACCTTTGGAACCTTCGTTGTAGGTGGGAATGTAGTAGTAGGGATGGTTGTTTTCTTAATCTTAATTATCATCCAATTCATTGTTATCACGAAAGGGTCTGAACGTGTTTCTGAAGTTGCTGCTCGTTTTACACTAGATGCGATGCCAGGTAAACAGATGAGTATTGACGCAGATTTAAATGCGGGGATGATTTCTGAACATGAAGCAAGAGAAAGACGTGAAAAAATCGGAAGAGAAGCCGATTTTTATGGAGCTATGGATGGTGCGAGTAAGTTCGTTAAAGGAGATGCCATAGCCGGTATTATTATTGTTATAATCAATCTAATTTTCGGAATCGTCATCGGGATGACTCAAATGGGATTAAGTATTGCGGATTCGGCTAATAAATTTTCCCTTTTAACAGTAGGTGACGGAATTGTAAGCCAAATTCCAGCTCTTTTGATTTCAACTGCAACAGGTATTGTGGTTACACGTGCTGCGTCTGATGGGAACCTTGGTAAAGACATCACTTCACAGCTGTTTGCCTATCCAAAAATGCTTTACGTTACAGGTGCAACCATCCTATTATTAGGGATTTTTACACCAATCGGAATTGTTCTAACACTCCCAATTGGTGGGCTAATGATTGTGGGAGGATACATGATCTCACGTACTCCACAGCCTGATAAAGACCAGCTCCAAGAACTTGAAGAAGAGATTCAAACAGATGAGATGAAAAGTCCTGAGAGTGTTGTCAATCTCCTAAATGTCGATCCTATTGAATTTGAATTTGGCTACGGACTTATCCCATTAGCCGATTCGAACCAAGGAGGGGACCTTCTCGATCGAATTGTGATGATTCGAAGACAGCTAGCAATTGAGCTAGGACTAGTAATTCCTGTTGTAAGAATTCGAGATAATATTCAGCTACAACCGAATGAATATAGACTAAAAATTAAAGGTAGTGAAATGGCTCGAGGTGAGCTATTACTTGATCACTATCTAGCGATGAGTCCTGGGATTGACGATGATTCAATCGAAGGGATTGATACGGTAGAACCATCATTCGGTCTTCCCGCAAAATGGATTACTGAAGATATGAAGGAGCAAGCTGAAATATTTGGTTACACGGTAGTAGATCCCCCGTCTGTGGTATCTACCCATATCACTGAAGTTATAAAAGGAAATGCTCATGAATTACTAGGAAGACAAGAAACGAAGCAGTTGATTGATCATATAAAGGAAAGCTATCCAATTCTAGTAGAAGAAGTAACTCCAAATCCATTATCGGTTGGTGAAGTCCAAAAAGTACTTGGAAAACTATTAAGAGAAAATGTTTCAATAAGAAACCTTCCTATTATTTTTGAGACTCTCGCTGATTTTGGGAAAGTAACATCGGACACGGATCTACTAGCCGAATATGTTAGACAAGCTCTTGCTAGACAGATTACTAATCAATATAGCTCTAGTAACGAATCGTTAAAGGTTGTTACTTTGTCAGGTAAAATAGAAAAGCTAATAGCAGATGGTATTCAACAAACAGAACATGGAAACTATCTTTCAATGGATCCTACAGTTTCTCAGTCCATTCTTGAGTCGTTAGCATCTCAGGTTGAGCAATTATCATTAATGGAGCAAACACCAATCGTTCTCTGTTCACCTGCAGTTAGAATGTATGTCCGTCAGTTAACAGAAAGATATTTTCCACAAATTCCCATCCTTTCCTATAACGAGCTGGAAGCGAATGTGGAAGTACAAAGTGTTGGGGTGGTGAACATCGATTGAAAATAAAAAAATACGTAGCTAATTCGATGCCTGAAGCAATGAAACAAATTCGTGCTGAACTTGGAAACGATGCGGTTATCCTTAACTCCAAAATGGTTCATACTGGAGGTTTCCTTGGTTTCTTTAAGAAAAAAGGAATTGAAGTCATCGCTGCTGTCGATCCTACACCAAAAGCTGAACCCAAACTAAAGGAAAAAGCTAAAAAGGAACCTGAGAAACCTAGTCTTAAAATTGAGCACGGTAAAGAAGTTATTAACAAAAGCCCTGAAATCAATACAGTAATAAAGCCTTCTGAAGAGTTGCTTAAAGAGTTATCCGAGTTAAAAGGAATGATAAAAAATTTATCAAGTCCTACAAGCGAAAGAATCTCTTATCCTGAACCTGTGCAGGAGGCGGCCAAAATTTTGACTAGTCAGGAAGTAGATAATGAAATTAAAGAAGAAATATTAACAATACTACTCGAAAAGTGGTATTTAAATGGCGGACAAGGTGCTAACGAAGTGGTAAAAGGTTGGATGAAAGATCTCTTATCCGAAAAGCTCGCTAAAGTACCATTTGGTGAAATTACGTTTACAAAAAAATATGTAAATGTAGTCGGTCCAACAGGAGTAGGAAAAACTACCACCCTAGCAAAGATGGCCGCAGAATGCTCATTAAAGTATAAGAAAAAAGTAGCTTTAATAACGACTGATACTTACCGTATTGCAGCTATCGAACAATTAAAAACCTATGCGAAAATTCTTTCTATGCCACTTGAAGTATGTTATAACCTAGATGATTTTAAGAAAGCATGTGATTCCTTTAGGGATTTCGATGTTGTCTTAATCGATACAGCTGGAAGAAACTTTAGAAACAAGCAATATGTTGAAGATTTAAAAGGGATTATCGATTACAACAATGAAATGGAAACTTTTTTAGTTTTAGCTCTTACTGCAAAGCAGAGAGACATGGAAGATATATATGAACAGTTTTCGACGATTGATATTGATCGGTTTATTTTTACTAAGTCTGATGAAACATCTAATTATGGAGCAATGTTGAATTTGACCCATAAATATAACAAAGGAATCGCCTATATTACGACTGGTCAAAATGTGCCAGATGATATGATTTTAGCAAATCCTAACGTAGTAACAAAATTCATTGTTGGGGTTGAATAAGATGAACGATCAAGCTGAGGCGTTAAGAAACAAGATTAGCAATATCGAAAAAGATTCTACTCCAAAAACAATAGCGGTTGTAAGTGGAAAAGGTGGAGTTGGAAAATCGAACTTTTCGTTAAACTTTGCCATCTCCTTATCCAAGCGTGGACAAAAAGTGTTACTATTTGATATGGATGTAGGTATGGGCAATATTGATATTTTAATGGGGAGGACAACTAAGTCAACCATTGTTGATTTCTTCAAAGGAGATAAGTCTTTAAAAGATGTTGTCATGGAGGGCCCCGATAATATTCGATATATTGCCGGGGGATCTGGTTTATCCCAGTTAATTAAATTGGATGAAGAACTGGTAGAATTTTTTTCTAATGAATTATCAAAATTGATAAATGATTATGACTATATCATATTCGATATGGGTGCAGGGGTAAGTGAGGAATCTCTTAATTTTATATTGGCAGTGGATGAAATCGTTGTTATTACAACACCAGAACCGACCTCAATTACTGATGCTTATGCCATGATGAAATACATACATCTAAATAACCAGGATCTTCCTATCTTGATTATGGTAAATCGAGTTCAGAGTGAAAAAGAAGGTAAAGAAACATTTAATAGGCTTAAAATGGTTCTTAAAAGGTTTCTAGATAGGGACGTCATTTTACTTGGTACACTTCCAGACGATAAAGCTATTCATCAATCGGTAGTAAAACAAGTTCCGTTTATTAATAATGAAAAATCAAATGCGTCCAAAGCACTATATAAAATAACTGAAAGATATGAAAAACAATCTTTTAATACTCTACCGCCTTCCAATCATTTTCTTTTTGTTTCAAAGTTAAAGCAATTTCTCTTTGAAAGGTAGTGCTTCAGTATGAAAAAAGTAAAAGTCCTTGTCGTTGATGATTCAGCATTCATGAGGAAACTCATTCATGATTTTCTAACCGAAAGTTCTCGTATAGAAGTCATTGATACAGCAAGAAACGGTGAGGATGCCATCAAAAAAATTAAGCAATTAAAACCTGATGTTGTGACTATGGACATAGAAATGCCTATTCTAAATGGACTAGAAGCTCTTAAAATAATCATGAAAGAGCACCCTGTCCCAATAGTCATGCTGTCAAGCACCACTTATGAGGGGGCTGAGAATACAATTCAGGCCATTCAGTATGGTGCCACAGATTTTATCGCAAAGCCGTCAGGAGCTATTTCACTAGATTTATATAAGATTAAAGAAGAAATTATTGAAAAGGTTTTATCAGCGAGTCAAGCAAATATTAAACAATTAGCTAAATCGCCTTCTAATGTAAAAAGTACTACTATTTCCGCCGATAATTATAGTAAAATAGAACCAAAGGAAGCTACGCTAAAAACTTATGTAACTAGTAGCAATTGGAATACAACGAAGAAAATTGTATGTATTGGTACCTCAACAGGAGGTCCAAGAGCACTTCAGAATGTAGTCACAAAGCTTCCTAGCAATTTACAAGCACCAGTCTTAGTTGTTCAGCATATGCCTCCTGGGTTTACAAAAAGTCTCGCTAATCGTTTGAATTCTTTTTCTGAGGTAGAAGTAAAGGAAGCAGAAGATGGAGAGATTGTGAAAAATGGAACTGTGTATATTGCCCCTGGGGGATTCCATTTGAAGGTAAAGCATGTTGGAACAAGCTTAGCCATTCACCTAGATCAGTCACCAGCTCGTAGTGGGCATCGCCCATCAGTTGATGTCATGTTTGAATCAGTTAGTGTAATAAAAGATTATTTGAAAATTGCTGTCGTCATGACAGGAATGGGATCAGATGGTTCACAAGGCTTAATAGAGTTAAAGAAACATGGTGCGGTAAAAGCGATAGCTGAGTCAAAAGAGACTTCAATCGTTTTTGGAATGCCAAAAGCCGCTATTTCTACAAATCTAGTTGATGAAGTTCAAAATGTTGAACGAATTGCAGAATCGATATTGAAATATGTATAAGTCAGGGGTGTAGGGCGATGGAAATGAATCAATATTTAGAAGTGTTCATTGAAGAAAGTAAGGAACATTTGCAGAGCTGTAACGAGAGATTGCTTGATTTAGAAAAAAATCCAAGTGATATAAGCATTGTTAATGATATATTCCGTTCAGCACATACTTTAAAAGGTATGTCGGCTACAATGGGGTACGAGGATTTAGCAAGCTTGACACACCAAATGGAAAATGTACTAGATTTAATCCGTAATTCAAAAATATCGGTCACACCTGAAATATTAGATGTTGTTTTCTTAGCTGTAGATGACCTTGAAGCTATGGTTCAATCGATTGCTGAAGGTGGAGATGGTAAAAGAGACGTAAAAGAAGTCGTGAATAAACTAGTCATGATTGAGAAGGGAGAAAGCCCAACTCAAGCTCAAACGAAGAACGAAGTTGCAGTTGCTGTAGCGGAAGTGAAAAATGGGACAAAAAGTCAGTATGATGAGTTTGAATACACGGTTCTTGAGCAATCAAAAGAACAAGGCTTCGATGCGTTTGAGATAACAATCGCTTTAAGAGAAGATTGCCTTTTAAAAGCAGCAAGGGTATTCATGGTATTTGAAGTTTTAGAGAAAATTGGTGAAGTAATTAAATCGAATCCATCCGTTGATCAACTTGAAGAAGAACAATTCGATCAAGAATTTACGGTTACAATCGTTTCTAAGGAACCTCAGGAAGATATTAAGAAGAAGGTAATGAAAGTTTCTGAGGTGGAAAAAGTAGAAGTTGAAATGTTTACATTAGAATCACTTCGCGAGAAGCAGGAAACTAAGGAACATGAACCGGTTGTAAATGTAGAAACATTTGGTGAAACACAAGAAATATCAACAAATACTGCAGCACCAGCAACTGATCAGAAAAAGCAAACATCAGCAAAACAAGCTAGTAATAAAACGATTCGTGTAAATATTGAGAGACTTGATATTCTTATGAACTTGTTTGAAGAACTCGTTATTGATCGTGGAAGACTAGAGCAAATTTCACGTGACTTAAATAACCAGGAACTTCATGAGACAGTTGAAAGAATGTCTAGAATATCTGGGGATTTACAAAACATTATCTTAAACATGAGAATGGTTCCTGTTGAGACAGTATTTAATCGTTTCCCTAGAATGGTACGTCAATTAGCTAGAGATTTAGGGAAGAAGATTAATCTTGAAATCATTGGTGCTGAAACTGAATTAGATAGAACGGTTATTGATGAAATTGGAGATCCTCTTGTTCATTTAATTAGAAATGCCCTTGATCACGGTGTAGAAACACCTGAAGTTAGAAAGAGCAAAGGAAAAAGTGAAGAGGGAACAGTCATTCTCAAGGCATTCCATAGTGGAAATCATGTGTTCATTGAAATCCAAGATGACGGTGCTGGAATCAGTAGAGAAAGAGTTTTAAAGAAAGCGCTAAAAAATGGAGTTGTAAATGAGCAAACAGCTGCTACCTTAACAGATAAACAAGTGTATGAACTTATTTTTGCATCAGGTTTTTCTACTGCTGAAGTGATATCAGATGTATCTGGACGTGGAGTGGGCTTAGATGTTGTCAAAAATACAATAGAATCATTAGGTGGTTCAGTTTCTATTGACGCTAAAGAAGGTTCTGGTTCAACCTTCTCTATACAGCTACCACTTACACTTTCTATTATTTCTGTTATGTTAGTAGAAATACAACAGGAAAAATATGCTGTTCCTCTATCATCGATTATTGAAACAGCCATCGTTAAAAAAGAAGATATCTTAAATGCTCATAATCAAAAAGTAATTGATTTCCGTGGAAAGGTAGTACCTTTATTATTCTTAAAGGATATTTTCCAAGTACCTGTTCATGAAGAAGAGGATGAGTTTTACTCAGTTGTTATTGTTCGAAAAGGAGATAAGATGGCAGGGTTAGTAGTTGATTCCTTTATTGGCCAGCAAGAAGTTGTACTAAAATCTCTTGGGAACTATTTAACTTCTGTATTTGCCATTTCTGGAGCGACTATTTTAGGAGATGGACAAGTTGCTTTAATTGTTGACTGTAATGCTTTAATTAAGTAATCAATACAAGTTGTTTATGTTTAGAAATTTAATGGCTCTGGCTCCTCTTTAGGACAGAGCCATTCATGAAATAGGAAACTGAACGGGAGTGAAAATCATGACTGAAACTTTAACGGCTGATTTAAAGCTAATCGTTTTTCAATTAAAAGGGAAAGAATATGCGATCCCGGTAAGTCAAGTGCGTTCAATTGAAAAGGTTCAACACATTACTAGAGTCCCTAGTACATCACCATTTGTAAAAGGTGTTATCAACCTTCGTGGTGTAGTGACACCTATCATTGATTTACGTAGACGTTTTGACATTGATGAAGAGCATTATTCTGAAAGTACTAGAGTCATAATTGTTGCACTAGAAAACATGGAAGTAGGATTAATTGTTGATGCTGCAAACGATGTTATCGATGTAAAAACAACTTCTATTGAGCCACCTCCAGAGGTAGTAGGTGTGACAGAGGCTGAGTATATAAATGGTGTAGTAAAGATTGAAAAAAGATTGTTGATTTTAATAGACTTGGTAAAGGTGTTAAATCCGGAAGAAGTTAACAGAAATGAAGGGTAGCGATATGAGTTTTTTGGATAAATTTACGAGCATGCACCTTGATGTATTAAAAGAAGTCGGAAATATTGGTGCTGGAAATGCTGTAACAGCTCTTTCAAAGCTTTTAAATAAAAAAGTGGATATGAAAGTTCCTAATGTAAGGGTTGTATCGTTCGATGAAATGATGGAAATGGCTGGTGGAGCTGAAAATATTGTTGCGAGTGTATTTCTTAGAATTGAAGGGGATGCTCCTGGAAGCATGTTCTTTGTTCTGCCACTTCAGCAAGCCACTACCTTTATTCAGCAGATGATTGGTGATACTAGCTTTAACTTTGAAAATCCACCATATAATGAATTAGCAATATCCGCTCTTCAAGAGTTAGGGAATATCCTATCAGGCTCTTATTTAGCGTCCTTGTCAGATTTAACAAAACTTTCTTTATATCCTTCTGTCCCAGCATTAAGCATCGATATGGTGGGAGCTATCATAAGCTTTGGGTTAATTGAGCTATCTCAAGTAAGTGATTATGCAATCGTGATTGATACTGCTCTTAATGAAGATAATGAAGGAATTTCAGAAAGCGTTAAAGGTCATTTCTTCCTTTTACCTGATCCGGATTCTTTTGATATTATCTTTAAATCATTAGGGGTTGCACAGAATGAATGATTGTGTTGAAGTCGTTAAAGTTGGAATAGCTGACATGAATATTGTGAAACCACCTAATCATATTCGGACATCTGGTCTAGGGTCTTGTGTAGGTGTTGTTATTTACGACCAAGTTAAGGAAATTGCAGGCTTAGTTCACGTAATGCTTCCTGACTCTTCCTTAGCAAAGACTGGTTCTATAAATATAGCCAAATATGCAGATACGGCTGTCAAAGAATTAGTTAATATACTGGTTAGACATGGTGCTCGACTTAGCTCTTTAAAAGCTAAAATCGCTGGTGGGGCACAAATGTTTCAGTTCTCTAATTCAAGCGATATGATGCGTATTGGTCCAAGGAATGTAGAAGCAGTAAAGAAGGAGCTAGCCGCACTTAGGATTACCATTGTTGCAGAGGACGTAGGAGGAAATAGTGGAAGAACGATAGAATTTGATCCTCAAACTTGTATATTAAATATTCGTACAGTAAACAAGGGAGTGCAAGAACTCTAGTGTTTGGCTCATGGATTTTTAATGTATGGTTTGGATTAGGTTCGTTTGTATTTTACTTTCTTTTATCTATATTAAATAAATCCATTACTCGTTCTCTCATCGAGGCGATAATTGTGGGATTCGTTTTCTTTTTCCTAGGCTATATTTTCAGATGGGCTCTCTATTTTATGAATCAGAATCAAAAGGAAAGCCAGAGTGAGGATTTAAATGTTTTGGAAACATCAGAATTAGATGAAAATAAATCTGAATTTATTGGAAAAAATCACACGGCAGACTCAAATGAATTAAACGATGAAGACATCGATAAAACTACACAATACATAAAAGAAATGATAAAAGATTAAAATCAGTATCCTTTGAGGTGCTGATTTTTATTTTTGTTAATGGTAAAAAGGCAAGTTGCTAGGATCCTTCAAGTATTCTTTCTATCAGCTCCATAAGAGAAATCTACGAAAACGTTACCTCGTGCAATAAAGAAGTCTATTTCGGGATTCACCGCCCATAAACACTTCCTATCTAATTTCCTTATAATGGACAATATAAAAGTATAACGATTCTATTAAGAGAGCTTTAAGTTTGGTATAATATGAATAATGAAAAAGGTACGTTTTGAGGTGGAACTATGGCACAGGCATCAACAACAGAGGAACAGTTAATATGGGAAAAGTGGGTGACAACGAGAGACTCTCATGCAGGGAATCTATTAGTTAAGAAATATATGTCTCTAGTTAGCTACCACGTACAAAGAATATCTGTAGGGCTACCTAGAAATGTTTCGAGAGATGACCTTCGTAGTTTAGGGATGATTGGGCTATATGATGCGTTAGAAAAATTTGACCCTACACGAGACTTGAAGTTTGACACATATGCATCTTTTCGAATTCGTGGTGCTATCATTGATGGATTACGAAAAGAAGATTGGCTCTCAAGAAGTACAAGGGAAAAATCCAAGCGAATTGAAGCAGCGATTGAAAAGTTAGAGCAAAAATACATGAGAACGGTCTCGGCAAAGGAAATAGCTTTGGAGTTAAATTTAACAGAAGAAGAAGTGTACACAACTATGAACGAGTACTTCTTTGCTAACATCCTTTCAATAGATGAACAACCAAATGAGCAGGATGAAAAAGAAGGTCAATCTTTTGTACTTAAGGACGATAAAGCAGAGATTCCAGAAGAAAAGGTCATGAAGGATGAACTTATTCAAGAAATGGCCAATATGATTTCATCGTTAAATGAAAAAGAGCAGCTTGTTCTTAGTCTATTTTATCAAGAGGAGCTAACGCTAACTGAGATTGGACAGGTTATGGATTTATCTACATCAAGGATTTCACAAATTCACTCAAAAGCAATATTCAAACTAAGGCAATCTTTGAAAAAAATAAATTAACTTCACTGCAAATATTCAATTATTAATACATACGAGGTGAATCACTGTGGAAAAGCCATTTAAAGTTATAATTTCAAAAGATCGTTTAAAAGCTGAAATAGATTTAATTGAGAAACTTGATGAACGCTTTTCCATTTCTGTTCATGAGTTAGAAGAACTAATTAAGAATGAAGGCATTACTCTCGGATTGAACCAGGAAATAATAGCAGAAATAGCTAACAACCCATTTTCTATCTCATTTCCCGTTGTAATTGCTGAGGGGATTCTTCCTAAAAATGGTGACGACGCATACTTATTAATTGAGTCAGTAAAAAAAGAGGATAGACAAAAGAAGGATATTAATTTTCGTGAAGTGATGGAAATTCCTTCTGTTGAAAATGGGCAAATTATAGCAACTGCTGTTCCACAAACCTATGGTGCACCTGGTACGGATATAACTGGGAAACAGATCCAAGCAAAGAATGGAAAGCCATTAAAGGTGAGAGCGGGTAAAAATGTTATACAAAATGATAATAAATTTATCTCTACTCTAAACGGGCAAGTTAGCATATCAAAAACGATGATTACAGTTAATCCCGTGTTTGAAGTAAAAGGAGATATAGACTTAAAGACAGGAAATATTAACTTTATCGGCAACGTTGTCATTCGTGGAAATGTTCCTACAGGTTATGAGGTTCATGCAGGTGGCGATATAAAAATTTATGGTTTAGTAGAAGGAGCTCATATTACATCAAAAGGGAATATTGTCATAATGGGCGGTGTTACCGGTGGAAATAGGGGGAAAATCGAGGCTGAAGGCAGCATTCATGCAGCCTACCTAAACCAAGCCAATGTTAAAGCTGGACAGGATCTTTTCGTTGACTCTTCTTTATTACATAGTTTTATTCAAACAGGAGGATCCATCTTCTGTAAAAACGGACATGTTATCGGTGGGCAAATATCATCAGGGAAGGATATTCACGTGAAAAATGTAGGGAACCATTTATTCACAAAAACAGACCTTTTTATTGGGTTCGATCCTATCCTCGCTGATACCGAAATGAAACTTAAGCAAGAAATATTTTCTGTCTCCGAAAATATCAAAAAGATCGATGAAATTGAATCAAAAATAATTGAAGTTGCGAAGAAATCTGGACAGTTATCCGAAGAACATAAAACACTTATCTTAAAACAAAGAGCTACAAAAAAACATTTTACTACTCAAATTGAGGATTTAAATGAAACCCTCCAAGAGTTAGAGGATGAGAAACAGGAAAGATTAATGGCATCCGTATTTATATACGATACTGTTTATCCAAATACAACTCTTCATTTCGGCAAGTATTCACAAAATATCCAAAGGAAGCATACGTATGTTAGGTTTTACTTTTCTAACAGTGAGGTTGCATTTGAGCCAATCTGATTGCATCCTGCCTGAACTGTCGGTGAATAGTAAAAAAGTCTAATTATAAAGGAAGTGGCCATTTTGAGTCTCAAGTTAATTGAAATGCAGATTGCGCTTCCGAGAACCTATGAAGCAGGAAAACTACAAGAACAGGCCCAACAAAGAGGACAGCTACATAATGACTATGCTGCTCAAAGTGTTCAAAGGGAAGAGGATAAAAAGAGAAGCACAGTACTAAAACAAGAGCAGAAAGACCGTGCTCACCTTCAGCAATTTGATCAAAAGCATAATCAGTCAATGTATCAACAAAAACAAGATAAAGACCAAGAGAAAGATAAAGATAAAGATAAAGCAAAAGAACAACACCCTTACAAAGGTACTCTTTTTGACTTTAGCGGATAGAGGGTTTGGATTACTTATGACTACATTTTTATTATTTATAAGCTTGCTTCTAAATATCATAGCCTTATTTGCAATTATCATTCTATTCCTAAGACAAAATCGTTTGTTACTCGTTGAAAAAAAACATGACAAAATGATACGAGATATGGAAGATGTTATTTCTACGTATCTAATCGAAATGAAAGACGAGAATGAAAAGTTTTTACAGAAGGTAAAAGAAATCAATCTAAATCGACCTATAATTGCACAAGAAAAACAAAGCAATAAAATAGCAAAAGAAGAAGTGGTAGTACAACCAAATAGTAAGGTCGAAAAACAGAATATAGAGGATAAACCTGCTGCGCCAAAACATCTTTCAAGTGATCAAGTAAACAATCAAGCTGGCACCTATCGCAAAGCTATGGCATTTCAGGCCTCTAAAGCTTATAAGAAGGCAAGTACTAGGGAAATAGATGTTAATCTAACTGATGAAGAGGATATTAATAAAATACCCCCTCTTATTGTTGATGAAGATATAAATAACATCACACCCCTTAAAGAAGAAATGAAATTTAATAAAAGTGAAGAGGTTCCAGAGGTAAATATACAGGAAAAGAAATCTACAAGTGATTTGTATATGCAGTCCCTTTTGAATCAAGTTTTACTCCTTAAAAAACAAGGGTTTAATGAAGAGGAGATTGCCCGTAAATTAAATAAGGGTAAAACCGAAATAGAACTTTTACTCAAATTTCGTCAAATTAGCCAAGAATAACTTGCAAAGTCAGTCGAACTTATGCTATATTAACTCTTGGTGTTAATACACACGTTCATGGATTTAGTCAAATGGTGCTGTTTTAAACAGTTTTTGATTAGAGTTGAAATGAGCGGAGGAAAACAAAACCATTAGGAGGAAAAAAACATGTCAGTAATTTCAATGAAGCAATTGCTTGAAGCTGGTGTACACTTCGGACACCAAACTCGCCGTTGGAACCCAAAAATGAAGAAATATATCTTCACTGAGCGTAACGGCATTTACATCATCGACCTACAAAAAACAGTTAAAAAGGTTGAAGAAGCTTATAACTGGGTAAAAGAATTAGCTGCTAACGGTGGTACAGTTCTTTTCGTAGGTACTAAAAAGCAAGCTCAAGATTCAGTTAAAGAAGAAGCAATCCGTTCAGGTCAATACTATGTTAACCAACGTTGGTTAGGTGGTACTTTAACAAACTTCGAAACAATTCAAAAGCGTATTGCACGTTTAAAAGATATCGAAAGAATGGCTGAAGATGGAACTTTCGACGTACTTCCTAAGAAAGAAGTTGTTCAATTAAAGAAAGAGCTAGAGCGTTTAGAAAAATTCTTAGGTGGAATTAAAGATATGAAGGTGCTTCCTGATGCATTATTCATCATCGATCCACGTAAAGAGCGTATCGCTGTTGCTGAAGCTCACAAATTGAACATCCCAATCGTAGGAATCGTTGATACTAACTGTGATCCAGATGAAATCGATGTAGTAATCCCTGCGAACGATGACGCAATTCGTGCAGTTAAACTATTAACTGCTAAAATGGCAGACGCTATTTTAGAAGCGAAACAAGGCGAAGAAGTTACTACTGCTTAATTAATTAACATATAAAGGTGATTAGAGGGCGCTCCCCTTTATCACCTTTTTTTAAAGACAGTGGTTTATTTAATCATAAATCATTACAAGCAAAGAAAAACTTTACAACGATTGATTAGCTTTTGAAAAGCTTGCAAAAAATAATAATACATAGAATTAAGGAGGAATTACTCATTATGGCTATTACTGCACAAATGGTAAAAGAACTTCGTGAAAAAACTGGTGCTGGTATGTTAGATTGTAAAAACGCATTAACAGAAACTGAAGGTGATATGGAAAAAGCAATCGATTATCTTCGTGAAAAGGGTATTGCTAAGGCTGCTAAGAAAGGCGATCGTATCGCCGCTGAAGGTTTATCTTCAATTAAGGTAGAAGGAAACGAAGCAGTTATTCTAGAAGTTAACTCTGAAACTGACTTTGTTGCTAAGAACGAAGGTTTCCAAACTTTAGTAAGAGAATTAGGAGATTTCCTACTTGCTAACAAGCCTGCAACTGTTGAAGAAGCAACTGGACAAACGATGGAAAATGGTGCAACTGTAGAAGCTCATATTAATGCAGCTATCGCTAAAATTGGAGAAAAATTAACTCTTCGTCGCTTCCAAATCGTAACTAAAGGCGATAACGATGCTTTTGGTGCTTACCTACACATGGGTGGACGTATTGGGGTATTATCTGTACTTGAAGGAACTACAGATGAAGACGCTGCTAAAGATGTGTCAATGCACATTGCTGCATTAAATCCTAAATATGTATCACGTGACGAAGTATCTCAAGAAGAAGTTGAGCGTGAGCGTCAAGTTTTAACACAACAAGCATTAAATGAAGGTAAGCCTGAAAACATCGTTGCTAAAATGGTAGAAGGACGCCTAAGCAAATATTTTGAAGATGTTTGTGTAAACGACCAAGCTTTCGTTAAGAATCCAGATCAAAAGGTTGGACAATTCGTTGCGTCTAAAGGCGGAAAAGTTCGTGAGTTCATCCGCTTTGAAGTTGGAGAAGGTATCGAAAAGCGTGAAGATAACTTCGCTGAAGAAGTAATGAACCAAGTTAAGAAATAATATTGAATCAGTTATCACTTCATGAATATCTAATAAGGATCTTTGGGCCTTGCTGATATTTTTCTAGTATGAAGTACTATTTTAAGCGAATCTTAAAATAGAATAACTTTGACTGATGAATGATCCAGGGGACACATAGTGTTCCCTGTTTTTCAAGAAATAGAGTTTTCAATATACATATGGAGGTTCTAATGGGTCCTAAATACAAACGCGTTGTCTTAAAATTAAGTGGTGAAGCATTAGCAGGCGAACAAGGCTTTGGAATTAATCCTTCTGTAATCAAATCTGTAGCTAGCCAAGTAAAAGAATTAGCTGATTTAGATGTAGAGGTTGCAGTAGTAGTAGGTGGCGGAAACATCTGGCGTGGTAAAATCGGCGAAGAAATGGGTATGGATAGAGCAAATGCCGATTATATGGGTATGCTAGCGACTGTAATGAACTCACTAGCACTTCAAGATAGTCTTGAACAATCTGGTGTTGAAACACGAGTACAAACTTCTATTGAGATGAGACAGGTGGCAGAACCTTATATCCGTAGACGTGCAATTCGTCATCTTGAAAAGAAACGCGTCGTGATTTTTGCTGCGGGTACAGGAAATCCTTATTTCTCAACAGATACTACGGCAGCATTACGTGCGGCTGAAATTGAAGCAGAAGTTATTTTAATGGCAAAAAACAATGTAGACGGGGTTTACTCAGCAGACCCTAGAGTTGATAAGAATGCTAAGAAGTATGACGAATTATCATATTTAGATGTGTTAAAAGAAGGTTTAGCTGTTATGGACTCTACAGCATCCTCTTTATGTATGGATAATGATATTCCGTTAATTGTATTCTCAATTATGGAGCAGGGCAATATTAAAAGAGCCGTTATGGGTGAAACCATTGGAACTATTGTTAGGGGGAAAAAATAATGCCAAAACAAGTTATTGCAAATGCAAAAGATAGAATGTCAAAAGCAATCCAAGCTTATTCTCGAGAATTAGCGAGTATTCGTGCAGGTCGTGCAAATGCTTCACTTTTAGACAGAATAACAGTGGATTATTATGGAGCACCAACTCCTATCAACCAATTAGCTGGTGTAACTGTTCCTGAAGCAAGATTACTTGTTATTCAACCCTATGATAAGAGTGTTTTAGGTGAAATCGAAAAAGCAATCTTAAAATCAGATTTAGGACTTAATCCTACGAATGATGGTAGTGTTATTCGTATTATGATTCCACAACTAACAGAAGAGCGCCGTAAAGACTTAGTTAAGGTTGTGAAGAAGGAATCTGAAGAAGCAAAAGTAGCTGTCCGTAATATTCGTCGTGATGCAAATGATGATTTAAAAAAGCTTGAGAAAAACGGTGAAATTACGGAAGATGATCAACGTAGTTACTCTGACGATATTCAAAAGCTAACAGATGAGCATATCAATAAAGTTGACGCGCTATCAAAAGAAAAAGAAAAAGAAATCATGGAAGTATAAATTTTTATTCTTTAGACCCTCTAAATTTAGGGGGTTTTCTTTTTTGAGTTGTCCGTATAATTCAACTTTAAATAGAAGTTATTAGATAGTTTCAAGACATCACCATTCTTTTTCTTCTTATTTTTTGTCCTTGTACATATTCTTTTATAGAGATATCTTTATTTATTTTTGGTATGATAAGAACATGCATAAATAGAATGAATACATAATAGATTAATTCCCTGTTAAGCCGATTTACTTTGTTCATATATTTGTCTACAAAAGTAATATATAATGGCTGTTTCTTTGAAAATAAAGCAAGAGTTTTATATAAAAATGTCACTTTATTATCGGAGGATATGAATAATCTATTTATGGAGGAGCCGACCATGTTAGATAAAATGAAGCTTTGGAAAAGTAACAACACTTCTTCCAATCTCCGAGATCGAATAAGTACTATAAAAGAACAACAAGTCCCTGAACATGTCGCAATTATTATGGACGGGAATGGAAGATGGGCAAAAAAAAGAGCCATGCCAAGAATTGCTGGACATCATGAAGGAATGAAGGTCGTTCGTAAGATAACGAAATTAGCTAATGAACTTGGAGTTAGGACGTTAACCTTGTATGCTTTTTCTACAGAGAACTGGAAAAGGCCCAAAATGGAAGTAGACTATCTAATGAAATTACCTGAAGAATTTTTAGGGTCCTTTTTACCAGAATTAGTGGAAGAAAATGTTCAGGTAAAGATGATGGGATATAGAGAGAATCTACCTTCTCATACTTTGAACGCATTAGAAAAGGCCATACATGATACGAGAGATAATAATGGACTCATTCTAAATTTTGCTCTTAACTATGGCAGTCGAGCTGAAATACTTGAAGCTGTAAAGAATGTCTTAAATGATTATAAAAGTGGTATAATGAAGGATGATGAATTAAATGAAGATGTCTTTTCAAGCTATTTAATGACAAATGGTTTGAAAGACCCTGATTTACTTATTAGAACAAGTGGTGAAATTCGCTTAAGTAACTTTATGCTTTGGCAGCTAGCTTATACAGAGTTCTGGTTTACAGATGTTCTATGGCCAGATTTTTCTGAAGAACATCTTGTTGAAGCCATTGAGGTTTTTCAAAATCGTCAGAGGCGTTTTGGCGGAGTTTAGTAAAGGTGTTGAAAATTAAATGAAGCAAAGAATTATCACAGCAATTATCGCAGCAGCAATCTTTTTACCTCTTGTCATTTTTGGGGGTATGCCGTTTGTTATATTAACATACCTTTTAGCTTCTGTTGCTTTACATGAGCTTCTAAGAATGAGAAATTTAAAACTTTTTTCTGTACCGGGCCTTATCTCACTAGTAGTTCTTTGGATTTTTCTTTTACCCGATCAATACCAGGGGATACTGAGTGATCTAAACTATACAAAGGTCGAATTTGCATTATTGGCTGTACTGTTATTTTTGACGTATACAGTAGCGACAAAAAATCGATTTACTTTTGATGATGTTGCTTTTTCAACGATGGCTACTCTTTATATCGGAATGGGATTTTTGTATTTTATTGAAACACGTGAAGCAGGATTAGTGTATATTTTTTACTCTTTATTCATTATTTGGGCAACGGATTCTGGTGCCTATTTTATCGGTCGCGCTTTCGGGAAAAATAAACTTTGGCCTGAAATAAGCCCGAATAAAACCATTGAAGGCTTTATCGGTGGGATCATATGCGCCGTTTTAGTTGCTGTGTTGTTTATTGTTTTCTCAGACATACAAGCATCGTTAATTGAGTTAGTATTAATTACCATTTTACTATCAATATTTGGCCAAGTTGGTGACCTAGTTGAATCTGCATTGAAGAGACATTATGATGTTAAGGATTCTGGAACAATCCTTCCAGGCCATGGTGGTATACTAGATAGATTTGATAGTTTATTATTTGTTTGGCCGCTTCTACACTTTTTCAATCTTCTCTAATACATTTTGATGAAGAAGTGTGGTAGTTGGTATTTCTAATACATAAAATAGTTTCGAAAATCTAATCGGAGTTGAATTTGGTGAAGTGCATTAGTTTGTTAGGGGCAACAGGATCTATTGGAACCCAAACGTTAGATATAATAAGAGAGCATAGTGAAGAATTTAAACTCAATGCGATCTCTGTAGGGCGTAATTTGGAGCTGACTAGAAAAATAATTCTAGAGTTTAAACCAGAATTAGTTTCTGTTAGTGAAAAAGCTTCAGCTGAAACTTTAAGAGCTGAATTTCCGAATCTGAACATTTCTTATGGACAGGGGGGCTTAGTAGAAGTAGCTACTTTCCATAAGTCTGATATACTAGTAAATGCCATTCTAGGTAGTGTGGGTCTACAACCTACATTGCAAGCAATCGAGGCGAAGAAAACCATAGCGATAGCAAATAAAGAGACTCTAGTTACTGCTGGGCATCTAGTGATGGATGCAGCTGAAAAGCACGGCGTTACGTTACTTCCAGTTGATAGTGAACATTCCGCTATTTATCAGGCATTACAGGGTGAAAAAGAAAAAAATATTGAAAAGCTAATACTGACTGCATCGGGGGGGAGCTTTAGGGATCGCACCCGCGCAGAACTAGAACACGTAACAGTTGAACAAGCTTTAAATCACCCAAACTGGTCAATGGGAGCAAAGATAACCATCGATTCAGCAACGATGATGAATAAAGGACTCGAAGTGATTGAAGCACATTGGCTTTTTGCGATGCCATATGAAAAAATTGAGGTGCTTCTTCATAAAGAAAGTATCATTCACTCGATGATTGAATTCCATGACAGTAGTATCATTGCTCAACTAGGAACACCAGATATGCGAGTTCCTATCCAATATGCTTTAACCTATCCAGATCGCCTACCTTTACCTTCAGCTAATCGATTAAACTTAGCTGAGATTGGACAATTGAACTTCAAGAAAATGGATTTCGAGAGATTCCGTTGTTTACAGTTTGCTTTTGAAGCTGGTAAAAAAGGAGGCACTTTACCTACTGTACTAAATGCTGCAAATGAAGCAGCCGTTGAGGCCTTCTTGTCAGGGAAAATTACCTTCTTGCAGATTGAAGATTTAATAGAAAAAGCACTAGAAAATCATCATAGTATTCAAACACCAAGTCTTTCATTGATTCAAGAGGTTGATCAAGAGACGCGCACATATGTAAACTCACTTCTAAAATAAAGGTGGTTAAAAATTGAGTACAGTATTAGCCTTTATCATCATTTTTGGAGCACTTGTATTTTTTCATGAATTAGGACATTTTATTTTTGCTAAAAGAGCTGGAATTCTATGTCGGGAATTTGCTATAGGTATGGGTCCGAAGGTCTTTTCTCATAAAAAAGGGGAAACGGTTTATACCATCAGATTACTGCCTATCGGTGGATTTGTCAGGATGGCTGGAGAAGACCCTGAAATGGTCGAAATCAAACCAGGTTTTCGTGTGGGGCTATTATTTAATAAAAATGAGGAAGTTACAAAAATCATCCTTAATAACAAAGAAAAATATCCAGATGCCAGAATTATTGAAGTTGAATACGCGGATATTGAGCATGACTTAGTTATTAAAGGTTATGAAGAAGGGGAAGACGAGCTCTTAAAATCGTTTCCGATTAGCCGAAAAGCGCATTTAGTTGAAAATGGTGTGGAGACCCTCTTAGCTCCTTACGATAGACAGTTTGCTTCTAAGACATTAGGTCAAAGAACGATGGCTATTTTTGCTGGTCCGATGATGAACTTTGTGCTAGCAGGCGTTCTATTTATATTAATTGCTCTCCTTCAAGGCATACCAACAAACGAGCCAATGTTAGGAAAACTTACTCCTGAAGGTGCTGCGTTAGAAGGTGGACTTAAAGAAGGCGATATCGTCCACAGTGTAGATGGAGCAGAGATTTCAAGCTGGTCCGATGTGGTCGAAGTGATCCGTAAGAATCCGGGGAATGAACTAGAATTTATTATTGAACGTGAAGGACAAGAGATGACACTTCCAATTACGCCAAAGGAGCAGGAAATTGAAGGTGAAAAAATTGGGATTATTGGCGTATATAGCCCGATGGAAAAATCTCCTGTAAAATCAGTCGTTTATGGAGTTAAAGAAGTTTATTTCTGGACTACTGAGATTTTCTCCATGTTAGGAAAATTAATTACGGGGCAATTCTCAATCGACGCTCTTTCTGGTCCAGTTGGAATCTATGTATCAACAGATACCGTAGCTAAATCAGGAATCTATTATTTAATGAAATGGGCAGGGATTTTAAGTATCAACCTAGGAATTATGAACTTACTTCCAATTCCAGCATTGGACGGTGGAAGACTTATGTTTTTCGCTGTTGAAGCAGTTAGAGGTAAACCGATTGATCGGCATAAAGAAGGAATGGTCCATTTTATCGGATTTGCTTTACTAATGCTATTAATGCTAGTTGTTACTTGGAATGATATTCAACGATTCTTCTTGTAAAAGTTAGATAAATTCTAAAGTGTGAACACTATGGCTATCCTACAAGGGTAGCCTAGACACTTTTCTACATTCAATTTTTCCTATAATGACACAAATAAAAAAATTTTAGAAGCTATTAAATGAGGTGCAAATAGATGAAGCAAAGTACGACGCTAATTCCTACTCTTAGGGAAGTTCCAGCAGATGCAGAAATTAAAAGCCATCAATTGCTATTAAGAGCTGGCTTTATGAGACAAAATGCAAGTGGTATATATAGCTACATGCCATTAGCAAAAAGAGTATTGCAGAAAATTGAAACGATCGTTCGTGAAGAAATGGATAATGCGGGTGCTGCTGAGCTACTAATGCCGGCTATGCAACAAGCAGAACTTTGGCAGGAATCAGGACGTTGGTATTCATATGGTCCTGAATTAATGCGATTGAAGGATCGTCATGATCGAGACTTTGCTCTTGGGGCAACTCATGAGGAAGTCATCACAAGCCTAGTTCGCGATGAAGTAAAATCATATAAAAGATTGCCTTTAACACTCTATCAAATTCAAACGAAGTTTCGTGATGAAAAACGCCCGCGTTTTGGTTTACTTCGTGGCCGCGAATTTATCATGAAGGATGCCTATTCGTTTCATTCATCACAAGAATCATTAGACGAAGTATATGATAAGTTATATAAGGCATATTCCAATGTGTTCTCACGTTGCGGATTAAACTTCAGAGCAGTTATTGCTGATTCTGGTGCAATGGGTGGGAAGGATACCCATGAATTCATGGTGTTATCAGATGTTGGCGAAGATACAATCGCATATTCTGATTCATCTGATTTTGCAGCTAATATTGAGATGGCTCCGGTTAACGTTAAGTACGAGAAAAGCACGGATTCATTAAAGGATCTTGAAAAAGTTCATACTGAAAATCAAAAAACAATTGAAGAGGTTTCTGCATTTCTTAATGTAGAAGCTAGTCTGTGCATTAAATCACTTCTTTTTAAAGTGGACGAGCAGTACGTTTTAGTTCTAGTACGCGGTGATCATGAAGTAAACGATATTAAACTTAAAAATTTATTCGAGGCAGCTACTGTTGAGTTAGCAACGGCTGAAGAAACAAAAGAAATATTAGGATGCTCTGTAGGATCATTAGGTCCTATTAAAACTGAAAATGTAGAGATTGTTGCTGACCATGCGGTAGAAGCTGTTGTCAACGCTGTTTGCGGGGCAAACGAAGAGGATTATCATTTTGTGAATGTTAATCCAGAAAGAGATTTCCAAGTAAATCGTTACGCTGATCTTCGTTTCATTAAAGAAGGGGATCCATCACCGGATGGGAACGGAACAATCCTGTTTGCAAAAGGGATTGAAGTTGGGCATGTCTTTAAATTAGGAACTAGGTACAGTGAAGCAATGAATGCTACTTACTTAGACGAAAATGGCAGAACACAGCCGATGATTATGGGCTGTTACGGTATCGGGGTTTCAAGAACAATGGCAGCTATTGCTGAACAATTTAATGATGAGAGTGGATTAGTTTGGCCAGTTAACATTGCTCCATACGACCTTCATCTTATTCCAATTAATATGAAAGACGAAAGTCAAGCAAACCTAGCTGAGGAGCTATATTCTACCTTTAAACAAAATCGCTATGAAGTATTAATGGACGATAGACAGGAGCGTCCAGGTGTTAAATTTGCTGATTCAGATTTAATCGGACTGCCTGTCAGAATAACAGTTGGGAAAAAAGCCTCTGAAGGGGTTGTAGAGGTTAAAGTTCGTAAAACAGGTGAGATGCAAGAGGTTCATAAGGACGATTTACTACAAACCATTACGAACATAATCTCAAGTTTATAATGAAAAAGCGGGTTCTTTGGAGCCCGCTTTTTCATTTTGAAGTTTAACATTTTTGGAAATGGTGATGGAAGCTTTAAGGAAGACCCCTAGCGCAATTTGTTAAATTTAGCAAAGATATATTTTTTATTTCCTCACCTAACTCCTTTTTCTTTTATGTTATAATAACCTTTGCTAATACTTGTACATCTTATATTAGATATTATTTTGATGGAGGGGAGAGAGGTTGATGAGCGATGCTTCAGGTAGAAAAGAGCGATTCCAACTTTTGCTCCAGCAGCTTCAACTTACGGAAAATGCTTTTGTGGAATACTTTTCGAATGCTGAAATTGAAAAAGTCGTAATCGAAAAGCAAGCAAAGAGATGGCATTTTCATTTTTTATTTGAAAAAATACTGCCTTGTAAGGTCCTGATTCAGTTCACAGATAAATTACAAAAAACTTTCTCACATATTGCGACGATCTCCTACGCTATAAACGTTAAGGACCAACAGATCTCACAAGAAATACTTCTAGAGTATTGGAATACTTGTGTTCAAGAGCTAGATGGAATTTCCCCACCTTTAATAAAATTATTAAATGAACAAGTTCCTAAAGTACAGGGGAATAAGCTCACAATCAGTGTTGGGAATGAACTTGAAGGACTAGCAATTAAAAGAAAATATGCAACGATTATTAGTGATGCTTATCAACAGTTTGGGTTTCCGGCCCTTGTAATTGATACTGAAGTTAATAGTGATTCCTCTACGGAACAATATGAAGCATTTTTAAAGGCAAAACAAAAAGAAGATCAAGAAAGAGGCTTACAAGCACTTATCGAGATGGAGAAACAGGAGGCAGAAAAAGAATCTGCTGATAGTGGACAACCATCTGGTCCTTTAACCATTGGATTAACGATTAAGGACGATGCTGATTTTAGAAAGATAGAAGAAATTGTTGATGAAGAGCGACGAATTGCGATAGAAGGATATGTTTTTGCTGCAGAAACAAAAGAACTGCGAAGCGGTAGAACTCTATTAACCTTTAAAGTTACCGATTACTCAAGCTCGATTATGGTAAAGATGTTCTCTCGTGATAAAGAGGATGCTGCTCTATACCAACGAGTTCAAAAAGGAATGTGGCTAAAGGTTCGAGGTAGCATCCAAAACGATACCTTTGTGCGTGATTTGGTCATGATCGGAAATGACATAAATGAAATGAAGCCAATAGAGCGAAAGGACACTGCACCAGAAGATGAGAAGCGAGTGGAGCTACACCTTCACACTCCAATGAGTCAAATGGATGCTGTCAGCTCTGTTAGTTCTTTAGTCAGCCAGGCAAAAAAGTGGGGCCATAAAGCGATAGCAATAACAGACCATGCCGTTGCTCAGTCGTTCCCTGAGGCTTATAGTGCAGGAAAGAAAAATGATATAAAAATTTTATATGGTGTTGAAGTTAACTTAGTCGATGATGGAGTGCCAATTGCTTATAATGATGCTCACCGACTACTGGCCGATGACACGTATGTAGTGTTCGACGTAGAGACGACAGGACTTTCAGCCGTATACAATACAATTATCGAATTAGCCGCTGTAAAAATTAAAGACGGAGAAATAATAGACCGATTTGAAGCATTTGCGAATCCACACCATCCGTTATCCGCAACAACGATTGACTTAACGGGGATTACGGACGATATGGTAAGAGATGCACCAGAAGTGGAGGAAGTACTCCACAGATTCCATCAATGGGCTGAAGACTGTGTGTTCGTTGCTCATAATGCATCATTTGATATGGGATTCTTAAATGTAGGTTATAAAAAAGCAGGGATAGAAAAGGCGACCAATCCGGTTATTGATACCCTTGAACTAGCCCGTTTCCTATACCCAGAAATGAAAAATCATCGTCTAAATACACTTGCGAAAAAATTTGATGTTGAACTTACCCAACATCACCGTGCGATCTATGATGCTGAGGCAACAGGATATCTATTAATGAAAATGTTAAAAGATGCACACGAGCAAGGTATTGAATACCATGATCAATTTAATGACAATATGGGGAAAGGGAATGCATACCAACGTGCACGGCCTTATCATTGTACGTTACTTGCACAAAACGAAAAGGGGCTTAAGAATCTGTTTAAGCTCATTTCCATTTCTCATTTGAATTATTTCTACCGAGTGCCTCGAATTCCAAGATCGGTCCTTCAAAAACATAGGGAGGGAATCATTGTTGGTTCGGGGTGTGATAAAGGAGAAGTATTCGAAGGGATGATGCAAAAAGCCCCTGAGGAAGTGGAAGCAACAGCTAGATTTTACGATTATATTGAGGTTCATCCAAAGCAGGTTTATGCACATCTAATAGAGTTGGAGCTTGTTCAGGATGAGCATGCCTTAGAGGATATCATTAAAAATATCGTAAGCCTCGGTGATCAACTTAACATTCCAGTCGTGGCGACAGGTAACACTCATTATCTAAATCCAAATGATAAGATTTATCGAAAAATATTGATTAGCTCTCAAGGCGGGGCAAATCCATTAAATCGACACCAATTACCAGATGTTCACTTTAGAACAACCAATGAAATGCTAGAAGCTTTTCAGTTTTTAGGTAAAGAAAAAGCGAAGGAACTTGTTGTCACTAACAGTAATAAAATTGCTGATATGATAGAAGTTATCAAACCAATTAAAGATGACCTTTATACGCCTAAAATTGAAGGCGCTGATGAAGAAATGAGAAATTTAAGTTATTCGATGGCCAAACGAATCTACGGCGATGACCTTCCAGAGATTGTAGAAGCTCGACTGGAAAAAGAGCTAAAAAGTATTATTGGTCATGGATTTGCGGTTATTTACTTAATTTCTCATAAACTTGTTAAAAAATCGCTAGATGACGGTTACTTAGTTGGTTCTCGTGGTTCAGTAGGATCCTCTCTTGTAGCAACGATGACAGAAATTACAGAAGTAAATCCATTGCCACCGCATTATGTTTGCCCTCATTGCAAACATTCAGAGTTTTTCAATGACGGATCGGTTGGGTCAGGATTTGATTTACCTGATAAGGATTGCCCTAATTGCGGCGGTGTATATAAAAAAGACGGACATGATATTCCGTTTGAGACTTTCCTTGGATTTAAAGGAGATAAAGTTCCCGATATCGATCTAAACTTCTCAGGTGAATATCAGCCTCGTGCTCATAACTATACGAAGGTTCTATTTGGTGAAGATTATGTTTATCGTGCCGGAACGATCGGTACTGTAGCTGATAAAACAGCGTTCGGTTATGTTAAAGCGTATCAGCAAGACCATAATCTTACGCTACGTGGTGCTGAAATTGAACGGCTTGCCTCTGGTTGTACAGGAGTAAAACGGACAACTGGACAGCATCCAGGGGGAATCATCGTAGTTCCAGATTATATGGATATTTTTGATTTTACGCCTATTCAATTCCCTGCTGATGATCGTACGTCAGAGTGGAAAACAACTCATTTTGACTTCCATTCTATTCATGATAATTTACTAAAGCTTGATATACTAGGGCACGATGATCCGACCGTTATTCGTATGCTTCAAGATTTAAGTGGAATCGATCCAAAGACGATTCCAACTGACGATCCAGAGGTTATGAAAATATTTAGTGGTACAGAGGCCCTTGGAGTATCGGAAGAACAAATTATGTGTAAAACAGGAACATACGGGATTCCTGAGTTTGGTACTCGATTTGTTAGACAAATGCTTGAGGATACAAAACCGACTACCTTTTCTGAGTTAGTTCAAATATCTGGTCTATCCCATGGAACTGACGTATGGCTTGGCAATGCTCAAGAGCTTATCCATAACAATATTTGTACCTTAAGTGAAGTAATCGGTTGTCGTGATGACATCATGGTATATTTGATCTATCAAGGATTAGAGCCATCATTTGCTTTTAAAATCATGGAGTCCGTTCGTAAAGGTAAAGGTTTATCTGATGATATGGAAGAAGAAATGCGTAAGAACGAGGTACCGGAATGGTATATTGACTCATGTAAGAAAATCAAATACATGTTCCCTAAAGCTCACGCAGCCGCATACGTATTAATGGCCGTGAGGATTGCTTACTTTAAGGTTCATCATCCGCTTCTATATTACGCAGCATACTTTACTGTTCGAGCAGAGGACTTTGATATAGAAGCAATGGTAAAGGGGTCACAGGCAATTAGAGCAAAAGTAGAAGAAATCAATTCTAAAGGATTAGATGCTTCTACGAAAGAGAAAAACTTGATGACCGTTCTTGAGTTAGCTTTAGAAATGAATGAGCGTGGTTTCTCATTTAAAAAGGTAGACCTATACCGTTCAAGTGCATCGGAATTTATCATCGATGGGAATTCATTAATCCCTCCGTTTAACTCAATCCCGGGACTTGGAACGAACGTAGCGCTAAATATTGTTAAAGCTAGAGAAGATGGGGAATTCCTTTCGAAAGAAGACCTACAGCAACGTGGAAGAGTTTCTAAAACAATTCTAGAATATCTTGATAATCTTGGATGTTTAGAGTCTTTACCTGATCAAAATCAATTATCACTGTTTTAACAACAACGTCTTAACCATACCTTAGGAGAAATTTACGTATCCTAATACTTGAAAGTTGTAAGAACAAACCATATAGGAATAGCTGTCACCCCTTGGTTTACAGCTATTCCATTTGCATTAAAAATATGGTTATGGTATAGTTTTATTGGAAATACTAACGTTAACTCTCGTAACCAAGAGTGGGGTCACCCCACTCTTTCGTGTTGTGTAGACTTTTTTATCATAGCTGTTTTCGTACATAATTTAATTAATATCTTGTTCTTTGGAGGACAAATATTGTTTTAAGTCACTAATAACTTCAGTGTCCAACAACTTTACTGTGACAAGAAGATTTTGCGAAAAAGAGCATTAACCATTTTAAATTAGCGCACAAAATTAAAGAACGGGCTACAGAAAGTACGTGAGGAGGGAAATCATGAGTAAAGTAATTGAAGTAGTCGAAAGCTTAGCCACCCCTATTGTTAATGAACTAAATTTGGAGTTAGTCGATATCGAATATGTAAAAGAAGGAAAAAGTTGGTTTCTTCGCGTATTTATTGATAAAGAAAATGGTGTTGACATTGAAGAGTGTGGTCTTGTTAGTGAAAGGTTAAGTGAAAAGCTAGATGAATTAGACCCGATACCGTATAACTACTTTCTAGAAGTATCATCTCCTGGAGCTGAACGCCCTTTAAAGAAAGAGAAGGATTTTGAAAAAGCAATCGGTAAGAACGTTTTTATTAAAACCTATGAACCAATAGATGGAGAAAAAGCATTCGAGGGCGTACTAAAAGGTTTTGATGGTGAGACGGTTACTGTAGATATGAAAATTAAAACTAGAACTAAGACCGTTGAGATACCTTACGCAAAGGTTGCTAGTGCGCGTTTAGCTGTTACATTCAGTTAATTGAATATTACCAATCTATCCTCTTTGAAATGACAACTAGGTAAAACGATTGTTGTAAAGATGAACAAGGATTTAATAGTACAAGATGATGATTCATTCAAAACATAATATCTTGAAGAAAAACTCGAAACGAGAGACTTAAGAGAGTTAAAGGGGGATACAATTTCATGAGCAGTGAATTATTAGATGCTCTGACGTTACTTGAAAAAGAAAAAGGGATATCTCGAGATGTAATTATTGAAGCGATTGAAGCTGCCCTTATTTCTGCATACCGCCGAAATTTTAATCAAGCTCAAAATGTGCGTATTGATTTGAACCTCGGTTCGGGAACGATGAGAGTATTTGCTCGAAAAGAAGTAGTAGAGGAAGTGTTTGATCCACGTCTTGAAATTTCTCTAGAGGAAGCACAAAGAATTAATCCAAATTACCAAGTAGAGGACGTAGTCGAATTAGAGGTTACTCCAAAGGATTTTGGAAGAATTGCTGCCCAAACAGCTAAACAAGTGGTAACACAGCGCGTCCGTGAAGCAGAAAGAGGCATTATTTATTCAGAGTTTATTGACCGCGAAGAAGACATCATGACTGGTATTGTACAACGATTAGATTCTAAATTCATTTATGTTAGCTTAGGAAAGATTGAAGCGATTTTGCCGGCGAATGAACAGATGCCTAATGAGAGATACAAACCACATGATCGAATTAAAGTCTTTATTACAAAAGTTGAAAAGACGACTAAAGGTCCACAGATTTTTGTATCAAGAACTCACCCAGGATTACTAAAAAGATTGTTCGAAATCGAAGTTCCTGAAATCTATGATGGAACAGTTGAGATTAAATCAGTTGCTCGTGAAGCAGGGGACCGTTCTAAAATATCGGTTCATTCAGATAATTCAGAAGTAGATCCTGTTGGTTCATGTGTTGGACCAAAAGGTACCCGTGTTCAAGCAGTTGTTAATGAGTTAAAGGGTGAAAAAATCGACATCGTTAAATGGTCAGAAGACCCTGTTGTCTTTGTAGCAAATGCGTTAAGCCCTTCAAAAGTTCTTGACGTTATTGTGAACGAAGAAGAAAAGGGTACAACCGTTGTAGTCCCTGATTATCAGCTTTCTCTTGCGATTGGTAAAAGAGGTCAAAATGCGAGGCTTGCAGCAAAGCTAACAGGGTGGAAAATTGATATTAAATCAGAATCTGATGCTAGAGAAGCTGGTATTTATCCACGTGAAGAAGGCATTCTATCATTCGACGATGAAGATTCTGATATTGATACAGATACAGACTTAAACTTAGATTTTAATGAGGATTTAGAATAAGAAGGAGGTGAATGATGGTGAACAATCGAAAAAAAGTTCCAATGCGAAAATGTGTTGCAACTGGTGAAATGAAGCCAAAAAAAGAATTAGTTCGCATCGTTCGCTCCAAAGATGGGGAAGTCTCCATTGATTTAACGGGGAAGAAGTCTGGTCGAGGAGCTTATCTATCGAAAGATAAAGAAGCTGTTCTATTAGCAAAAAAGAAAAATGTATTAAAAAATCATCTAGAAGTAACTGTAGAAGATTCGGTTTATGACGAGCTTTTAGAGTTAATAGGGAAAGAGAATCGACTATCCTAATGAGTACAAATAAATGGATGTCATTGCTTGGCTTAGCCAATCGAGCGCGTAAAATTATTTCTGGTGAGGAGCTTTCCGTTAAGGAAATACGTAACGGTAAAGCAAAGCTTGTTTTGCTTTCTGCGGACGCATCCGCAAATACGAGTAAAAAAGTGACTGACAAATGCAAATCCTATAACATTCCTTATAAAATTGTAGAAAACCGTTTTTTACTCGGTCAAGCGATTGGAAAAGAAGCCCGCGTAGTAGTGGCTGTTCTAGATGAGGGATTTGCCAAAAAGCTAATGACGTTGCTCGATTAAATCTAGCGGGGGTGTAATAATGAGTAAAATACGAGTTTACGAATATGCGAAAAAGCATAATGTTTCAAGTAAAGACGTGATCTCAAAACTAAAAGAAATGAACGTTGAGGTTTCTAATCATATGACAACAATTGAAGATGATACAGTGAAAAAGTTAGATAGTTTATACAATAAGAACGAAAAACCTGCTCAAACACAAAATAAACAAGAGCAAAAGCCTCAAAACCAAAAGCCTCAGCCTCAGGTCCAATCAAAAACAAAGGCAAGTGCATTTGAAGACGATGATAATACAAGTCCTTCTAAAGTAAAGGTTAAAACGGCACCAAAAGCGAAAGACGGTAAAAAAGGAATACAAGAGAACCAGTCTAAAGAGAATAAAGCGTTTACAAAAGGTAAAAACAACAACAATAACAATAAAAACCGAAATCAGCAAAACAACAATAATAGAAATAGAAACCAACACCAACACCAAAATCAACAGCAACAGCCTAAAAAAGAGAAGGAGCTTCCTTCAAAAATCACTTTTAGTGAATCTTTAACAGTTGCTGAGTTGGCAAAGAAGCTTCACCGTGAGCCTTCAGAAATTATCAAAAAGCTATTCTTACTAGGTGTAATGGCAACAATCAACCAAGACCTAGACAAAGATGCAATCGAATTAATTGCTTCTGAATATGGTGTAGAAGTAGAAGAAGAAATTAAGATTGATACAACTGATTTAGAGGTTTATTTCACTGAAGATGATGAAGCAGAACTAGTTGAAAGACCATCAGTTGTTACCATCATGGGTCACGTTGACCACGGGAAAACAACTCTTCTAGACTCTATTCGTAATACAAAGGTAACTGCTGGAGAAGCAGGTGGAATCACTCAGCATATCGGTGCTTATCAAGTAGTCGAGAACGGCAAAAAGATTACATTCCTTGATACACCGGGTCACGCTGCTTTCACTACCATGCGTGCTCGTGGGGCGAAAATTACAGATATCACCATCCTTGTTGTAGCAGCTGATGATGGTGTAATGCCACAAACAATTGAAGCAATCAACCATGCCAAAGCTGCGGAAGTACCAATTATTGTTGCGGTAAATAAGATGGATAAAGAAGCTGCCAATCCTGACCGTGTAATGCAGGAACTGACTGAACATGGATTAGTACCTGAGGCTTGGGGTGGAGATACAATTTTCGTTCCACTTTCAGCGTTAAAAGGTGAAGGAATCGATTCACTTCTTGAAATGATTCTTCTTGTTGGAGAAGTAGAAGAATACAAGGCTAATCCAAACAGAAAAGCAATTGGTACCGTAATTGAAGCTCAGCTTGATAAAGGTAGAGGTTCAGTTGCAACCCTTCTTGTTCAAAATGGAACGTTACGCGTTGGTGACCCAATCGTAGTTGGAAGAACATTCGGTCGTGTTCGTGCGATGGTTAATGATCTTGGTCGTCGTGTAAAAGAAGCAGGACCTTCTACACCTGTAGAAATTACAGGATTAAACGATGTACCTCTTGCTGGAGATCGTTTCGTAGTATTTGAAGATGAGAAGACAGCTCGCTCTGTAGGGGAAGCTCGTGCACAAATTGCCATCCAAGCACAAAGAAGCGAGAAAACAAAAGTAAGTCTTGAAAACCTATTCGAACATATGAAACAAGGTGAAATGAAAGACTTAAACTTAATTGTTAAAGCTGACGTTCAAGGTTCTGTTGAGGCTGTAGCTGCTGCTCTTCAAAAGCTTGATGTAGAAGGTGTAAATGTTAGAATTATTCACACGGGTGTTGGAGCAATCAACGAATCAGACATCACGTTAGCATCTGCTTCAAATGCAATCGTTATTGGATTTAACGTCCGTCCGGATAATAATGCAAAGCGTGCTGCTGATACTGAGGAAGTAGATATCCGCTTACACAGAATCATTTATAAAGTTATCGAGGAAATTGAAGCTGCAATGAAGGGAATGCTTGATCCTGAGTTCCAAGAAAAAATCACAGGTCAAGCTGAAGTTCGTCAGACATTCAAAGTATCAAAAGTGGGAACCATTGCTGGTTCTTATGTAACAGATGGTAAGATTACACGTGGTAGTGGTGTGCGTGTCATTCGTGACGGTATCGTTGTATTTGAAGGTGAAATCGATGCGTTAAAACGTTTCAAAGATGACGCTAAAGAAGTAAGCCAAGGTTACGAGTGCGGAATTACCATTAAAAACTTTAATGATGTAAAAGAAGGAGACATCATTGAAGCATATATTATGGAAGAAGTGGAACGTTAATGATAATTGGCTTAGCAGCCTGTGAATGTATTATTTACGATGCACATTCTTTAAAAGAAAAAAGAGCTGTTTTGCAACGAGTACTTACTCGTTTAAAACAGAAGTACAACATATCGGTATCAGAGGTAGACTACCAAGACGTGTGGCAACGAACAAAAATAGCGATGGTTGTTGTTACTTCTTCTAAATCTTCTACTGAAATAGAGATTCAGAACGCTCTAAGTTTTATTGACTCGTTTCCAGAGATAGAAAGAACCATTACGGATATCGAGTGGATATAAAACGGTTGTGACTTGCAAGGTCATAAACTACCCCAAGCACATTGGGGAGTCCTACTGCTCATTTAGAATAGATAAAGAGGTGACATAAAAATGAGCCTTAGATCTAATCGTGTTGGAGAGCAAATGAAAAAAGAACTAGGCGAAATCATTGGTCGTAAAATTAAAGACCCAAGAATTGGCTTTGTTACTGTTACGGACGTGCAAGTAACAGGGGATCTTCAACAAGCAAAAGTGTTTATCTCAGTGTTAGGTGATGACGAACAGAAGGATAATACGCTTAAAGGCTTAGCAAAAGCTAAAGGGTTTATCCGTTCTGAAATCGGTCAGCGTATCCGCTTGAGAAAAACACCTGAAATCATTTTTGAATTTGATGAGTCAATGGCATATGGGAATAGAATTAATGCGATTCTTCATCAAATACAAGGTGATAACAAATCAGAAGAGAGAGAACAAGAAGACTAATCATCATATAGAAGTATTTGGATTACTCCATCCACTTCATAATATGTTATTTGGTGAACTGGAAGGATAGACAGGTGTCTATCCTTTTTCTCTTACATAATACTTTTATACCTTTGGATGGTGATTGATTTGGAAGGAATTTTACCACTCTATAAATCAAGAGGAATGACTTCACATGATTGCGTATTTAAGCTGCGTAAGATACTGAGAATGAAAAGGATTGGACATACCGGAACACTAGATCCGGATGTAGATGGTGTGCTACCGATTTGTATAGGGCGTGCGACCAAGGTTGCAGAATATCTGACGGAAGCGGGAAAATCGTACGAAGGAGAAGTTACGATTGGATTCTCGACAACAACTGAGGACAGTTCAGGTGAAGTAGTTGAACAGAGGGTTGTTCGTGAGGAGTTCACTAGAAGTGAGATCCTAGAGGTACTTAAAAAGTTAAGCGGAGAAATAACCCAAACGCCACCTATGTTTTCTGCTGTTAAGGTAAATGGGAAAAGACTTTACGAGTATGCAAGAAAAGGGATTGAGGTTGAGCGTCCTTCAAGGAAGGTAACGATTTATGAATTAGAGTTATTAGATGATCGAAATTCTTTCAGTGGAGAAACCATTAAGTTTCGTTTTAGAGTTTCCTGTAGCAAGGGTACCTATGTAAGAACTTTGGCAGTCATGATTGGAGAGGAACTTGGTTACCCAGCACATATGTCAGATTTAACAAGAATTCAATCGGCAGGCTATAGGATTGAAGATTGTTTAACACTCGAAGAAGTTGAAGAAAAGATGGGAAATGGTTCGCTCCCAGCTGTATTAAAGCCTATGGAATCAGCTCTTAATCATTTGCCGAAATATGAAATTAGTGATAAATTAGGTGAGAAAGTAAAAAATGGCGCTGTTCTTCCTATACCGACAGAATTAGAGAATAACACCGGACCTATTGTAGTTAAAAATATGGATGGGGAAGCACTAGCGATTTATCAGCACCATCCTCAAAAAGCTGGTTTAATGAAACCAACAAAAGTTTTAAAAATATAAGGAATAGAACTTGAAGCAGAAGTCGTAAGGTTTCTTAGGAAAAGGTGAGTATTGAGTGGAAGTAATAAAGATAAAACACCCTCATAATATTGACAAAAATGAATTTCAACCAATGGTGTTAGCGCTTGGCTATTTTGATGGAGTGCATAAGGGACATCAAGAAGTCATTCTTACTGCCAAAGAGATAGCCCATTCAAAGGGTTTGAGAAGCGCTGTTATGACGTTCGATCCTCATCCATCGGTTGTATTAAGAAATAGCATGGAGCATGTGGAGTACATTACTCCATTAGATGAAAAAGAAAAACTCATTGAGAGCCTTGGAATTGACTACTTATTTGTTGTAGAGTTTTCTGTACCCTTCTCCCAGCTCTTACCGCAAGAGTTTGTTGACCAGTACTTGATTGGGTTAAATGCTGTTCATATCGTTGCTGGTTTCGACTATTCATATGGGAAAATGGGCAAAGGTACGATGGAGACACTTCCGTTTCACTCAAGAGCACAATTTGAATCTACGGTTGTTCCTAAATTGGAGACATATAACGAAAAGATAAGCTCAACCCTTATTCGATCTAGAATAAAAAATGGAAATATGGATCAACTACCTAATCTTTTGGGGAGATATTATACGGTTAGTGGGACTGTTATTCATGGAGATAAGAGGGGAAGAACAATAGGATTTCCGACTGCTAATATAGCTGTAAAAAATGAATATATATTGCCACCAGTAGGCGTCTATACAGTAAGAATATTAGTGGAAGGAAACTGGTTTGAAGGGGTTTGCAATGTTGGTTACAAGCCTACGTTTAATAAAGAAAAATCGTCAAGGCCATCTATAGAAGTTCATATTTTTGATTTTAACAAAGAAATATATGATCAAGAAGTTACAGTTGAGTGGCATAAACACCTTCGTAGTGAGCGTAAGTTTTCTGGTGTGGATGAACTAGTTGGTCAGATTACGATTGATAAAGAAAACGCTCTTAGCTATTTTAATAAAGCGCAAATCCTTGAATCACATTAAACAGATTGATTGTTTAACGTTTAGAATTTAGACGTCTAAATGATTAATGTGTGTAGGTAATTGAAAAAAACTACGTTTTGTCTTGCTTTTTGTCATAAAAAGTTGTATTCTTATAAACGTGAATCATTCTCAGGTGAAAGTTTAATCTTTTTACTGTGAACCATTTCACAAGAATGAACCTTTGCTTGGCAAGTCGAGTCACCGACGCTTGCTCAGTAACAGGGGATATATTATTAGGAGGTGAAACGGATGGCAATCACTAAAGAACGTAAAAATGAACTTATCAATGAGTACAAAACTCATGAAAGCGACACTGGATCTCCAGAAGTTCAAATCGCTGTCCTTACTGAAGAAATTAACAATTTAAATGAGCATTTACGTACTCATAAAAAGGACCACCACTCTCGTCGCGGTCTTTTAAAAATGGTAGGTAAACGTCGTAACCTTTTAACTTACCTTCGTAACAAAGATGTTCAACGTTACCGTGAGTTAATTAATAAGCTTGGTTTACGTCGATAATTAAGTGAAAGCGGGATTATTCCCGCTTTTTTATTAGGACTGCTTTTATAGAAATTTTTTCCTTTTATATGAAAGTTTTTATAAAGATTTTAAACATAAACACCATTAAGCGGTTAAGAGAATGTATATACATATTCCTAGCCTTTTAAGTTACAAAAAAAATGTACATACTATATTAAGACAAGCTTTTTCGCAAAACACATAAGAAAATACATGTCAATGCGAAAATAGCCTTCCATCTATCACATAATTAATTGCTTCCTAATTCATTTCATACTCAATTTCCTTTTACTTTTTAACCAAATATGGATCGTAATGATATTAGGTAGGTAATTTTGCTATATTTAATAAAATTTGCTAGAACTCCAGGTGAGTTGTTAGAGAGGGGTTTATAATATGGAACAAGAAAAGCAAGTCTATTCTTTGGATTGGGCTGGTCGCAAGTTGTCCGTTGAAATTGGACAATTAGCTAAACAAGCGAACGGTGCAGTCCTAGTCCGTTATGGAGATACGGTTGTACTTAGTACTGCAACAGCATCAAAAGAGCCTAAAAAATTAGATTTCTTTCCATTAACAGTAAATTACGAGGAAAGATTATATGCAGTAGGTAAGATTCCAGGTGGCTTTATTAAGAGAGAAGGGCGTCCTAGTGAAAAAGCTATTTTAGCTAGCCGTTTAATTGATCGCCCAATTCGTCCACTTTTTGCAGATGGTTTTAGAAATGAAGTTCAAGTCATTAGTATTGTAATGAGCGTTGATCAAGATTGTTCATCAGAAATGGCCGCAATGTTTGGTTCTTCTTTAGCATTAAGTGTGTCAGATATTCCGTTTGAGGGACCAATCGCAGGGGTTACAGTTGGACGGATAGATGGTAATTTTGTTATCAACCCAACTGTTGAGCAAATGGAAAATAGCGATATGCACTTAGTTGTTGCTGGTACAAAAGATGCAATTAACATGGTTGAAGCTGGAGCTGAAGAAGTACCAGAAGAAACGATGCTCGAAGCAATTATGTTCGGTCATGATGAAATAAAACGCTTAATCGCATTCCAAGAAGAAATCGTTGCTAAAGTGGGTAAAGAGAAGACAGAAGTGACATTGTTTGACTTAGATGCGGAATTAGAAGCTGAAATTCGTGACTTATGTGAAAAAGATATGATTCAAGCTATTCAGGTACAAGAGAAGCATGCTCGTGAAGAAGCTATAAAGAATGTAAAAAATGAAGTGTTAGCAAAATATGAAGAACAAGAAGCGAACGATGATGATATGAAGCAAGTTAAGCAAATCCTAGACAAGCTTGTTAAGAATGAAGTTCGTCGTCTCATTACGGAAGAAAAAGTTCGTCCAGATGGTCGTAATCCAGATGAGATCCGTCCTTTATCTTCTCAAATTGGCATGCTACCTAGAACGCATGGTTCTGGTCTATTTACACGTGGACAAACACAAGCATTAAGTATTTGTACACTAGGTGCATTAGGTGACGTTCAAATTTTAGATGGCCTAGGAATTGAAGAAGAGAAACGCTTTATGCATCACTATAACTTCCCTCTCTTTAGCGTTGGTGAAACTGGTCCAATGCGCGGTCCAGGAAGACGTGAAATTGGACACGGAGCATTGGGTGAGCGTGCATTAGAACCAATTATTCCATCTGAAAAGGACTTCCCATACACGATTCGTTTGGTTTCGGAAGTTCTTGAATCAAATGGATCTACTTCACAAGCAAGTATTTGTGCAAGTACGTTAGCGATGATGGATGCAGGTGTTCCAATTAAAGCACCGGTTGCAGGTATTGCAATGGGATTAGTTAAATCGGGAGAACACTATACTGTTCTAACTGATATACAAGGAATGGAAGACCATTTAGGAGATATGGACTTCAAAGTAGCAGGTACATCTAAAGGGGTAACTGCCCTACAAATGGATATTAAAATTGAAGGCTTATCTCGTGAAATTTTAGAAGAGGCTTTACAACAAGCCAAAAAAGGTCGTATGGAGATTCTAGATTCAATGTTGGCTACTATTTCTGAGCCAAAAGAGCAATTATCTAAGTACGCTCCTAAAATTCTGACTCTGCGTATCAACCCAGATAAGATTCGTGATGTTATTGGACCAAGTGGAAAACAAATCAATAAGATTATTGAAGAAACAGGCGTTAAGATAGATATCGAACAAGATGGAATGGTATTCATTTCTTCGACAAATGAGGAAATGAATCAAAGAGCGAAGAAGATTATTGAAGATATTGTCCGTGAAGTCGAAGTTGGACAAATGTATCTAGGTAAGGTAAAACGCATTGAAAAATTCGGAGCTTTTGTTGAAATCTTTAATGGAAAAGATGGCTTAGTTCATATTTCTGAATTAGCAGAAGAAAGAGTAGGAAAAGTAGAAGACGTGATCGCTATTGGTGACGAGATTCTGGTTAAAGTAACGGAAATCGATAAACAAGGTCGCGTTAATCTCTCTAGAAAAGCTGTTTTAAAAGAACAACGTGAACAAAAAGAACAAGCGCAGAAGTAAGGAGACATACGTAGGAAAGTATTCTTAATCAAACTCCTACATTTGCATTCATGCGAAGTCAGGGGAAACCCTGGCTTTTTGTTTGAGTAACACATTCGTTTTAGTTTAGTAAGATTCACCAAGTGTTGTAGTCTTTGGAAAACTTCAGTAAAGCAATTACATTCGTTCTACCTTGTCCTTTTCATACATAATTTGTATGGAAGGAGGCATATTTAATGAAAAAGATTGTTTCTATTGCTATGATTGGTTTGCTAGCGTTAATTTTGGTAAATAACCCTTACACAAAGTATTATGTTTTACAATTAAAAAATGAGGCTGTAACTGTTGCAAAGCCGCAAGACTCTTTATTTCTAGAGATTGAGAGTCGTTCAATTGAATTCGAAGTACCACCATCTGATGCTAAGATTGATCCAGTTTGGAAGGCAATCCCTGGATATAATGGGTTAAAAGTGGATGTGGATGCTTCTTATAAGAAGATGAAAGACGATGGAGAATTCAAAGAGGAAAAGTTAGTATTTAAACAAGTTAAGCCTGCTGTACATCTTAAGGATCTTCCACCAACCGCCATTTACAAAGGTCATCCAGATAAGCCTATGGTGAGTTTTATTATAAATGTTGCTTGGGGAAATGAGTACTTATCCCCCATTTTGGCAACGTTAAAGAAGAATAGCGTTCATGCAAGTTTCTTTTTAGAAGGTCGTTGGGTTAAGCAAAATCCCGAACTTGCTAAAATGATTGTGGATGCAGGACATGAGGTAGGAAACCACTCATATTCTCATCCTGATATGAAACTTATTTCATCTGGAAAAGTCCGGGAAGAAATACAAAAAACAAATGATGTAATTAAAGCGACTACCGGGAAAGAAGTCACACTTCTTGCTCCACCAAGTGGAAGTTATCGAGATGAGGTTGTTACCATAGCAGCTCAGGAGAATCTTGCAACGGTCATGTGGAGTGTGGATACCATCGATTGGAAAAAACCTAGTCCGGATGAGTTAATTAATAGGGTCTTAGGTAAAGTTCACAATGGAGCGTTGATTCTTATGCATCCAACGGATTCGACTGCCAAGGCTCTTGATCGACTAATCAAAGAAATCAAGAGTAAAGATTTAGAAATTGATACCGTCACAGAATTACTAAGTGAAGAACGGATCATCAAATAATTGATTGGAATTAGTAAAAATTTTTTAGGGTAGCAGCACGCATAGAACAGGAGGAGTTTTAGTGATTAAGAAATATACATGTCAAAATGGAGTTAGAGTTGTACTAGAAAATATTCCAACCGTTCGCTCCGTTGCAATTGGTGTTTGGATTGGAACAGGTTCTCGTAATGAAAGCCCTGAAAATAATGGGATTTCCCATTTCCTAGAGCATATGTTCTTTAAAGGGACAAAGACAAGGTCAGCAAGAGAAATTGCGGAATCATTTGACAGTATTGGTGGTCAAGTTAATGCCTTTACTTCAAAAGAATACACTTGTTACTACGCAAAAGTACTTGATACGCATGCAAATTACGCTCTTGAGGTACTTGCAGACATGTTCTTTAATTCAACCTTTGTTGAGGAAGAATTAAAAAAGGAAAAGAACGTAGTATATGAAGAAATTAAAATGTATGATGATACTCCTGATGATATTGTTCATGATCTTTTAAGCAAGGCTGTTTACGAGAATCATTCTTTAGGATACCCAATCCTTGGAACAGAGGAAACTCTTTCGACTTTTACTGGGGAGACCTTAAAAGAATACATGCACAATACATATACTCCTGAAAATGTCGTTATTTCGATTGCTGGAAATGTTTCAGAGGCATTTATTTCAAATGCTGAGAAGCTTTTCGGGAACTATGAAGGTGGGAAACAAGACAGAAGGGAATCCAAGCCAGGTTTTCATTCCAATAATCTATCTCGTAAAAAAGAGACAGAACAAGCTCATTTATGTATTGGCTATGAAGGATTACAAGTAGGTCATAAGGACATTTACAGCCTAATCGTTCTAAATAATATTCTTGGTGGTAGCATGAGTAGCAGATTGTTCCAAGAGGTTAGGGAACAACGTGGCTTAGCTTATTCCATTTTCTCTTATCACTCTGCCTTCCAGGACAGTGGAATGGTAACCATTTATGGAGGGACAGGAGCAAAACAACTAGATGTTTTATTTGATACTGTCCAAGATACTCTTGCAAAATTAAAAGCAGACGGGATTACAGATAAAGAATTAAGTAATAGTAAGGAACAATTAAAAGGAAGCTTAATGCTAAGCCTAGAAAGCACAAATAGTAGAATGAGTAGAAATGGTAAAAACGAATTGTTATTAGGTAGACACCGTTCACTTGACGAAATCGTTGTGGAAATTGATGGAGTCTCAAAGCAGGGCGTCAACGAACTGGCCAATTCTATCTTTGGAGATCATTATTCTGTTGCCCTAATCAGCCCAGATGCTGTTCTCCCTAAGAATATTTAGTGTGTTAAAAAACAGTCTTACTTTTGTAAGGCTGTTTTTTATGAAACAAATTATCGAGTTATGACTGAAAAAGAGATTGTCTAGACAATCTCTTCTTTACTCCTCTTCGTGATCAGGAATATCAATAATCACCATATCCGCACCAATTTTCTTAATGTGCTTCCAAGGTACTCGAACTTCTCCACCTTGCCGCTTAAACCCAAACCATTTTAATGATGGAATTAACAAAGCCTGAATTTGCCCTGTACTCTCGTTGATTTCTAGATCCGTTTGTCCTAACACTCCAAGGCGCTCTGCTTTTTTTACATCAACTATTTCTTTCCCGCTTAATTCACTCAGTCTCATTTACAGCCCCCCTTTTCAATTTGTCCTCTTTATATGTGTATCGGTAACTTCTGATTTTTAGAATCAAAGAAAGCCAAAGATTTAAGTAGGAGATTAAACCTTAATGTTTCTTTAATTAAACAAGCTTCGAAGAGTAGAATCGAATTTTCTAGATATTGTCCAATAGTAGTGCTTAAAAAAAGTGGGCTTTTTTTAAATATGTATAGGCTAGTTAACTCACAGATTTGTGCTTTCGTACATAAGATGTTGAAGTAGTTCATGATAATTAATTCCTGTTTAGGATTTTACAAAAAAGAAGGTGAATATTTCATGCTGACAGGGATGCAAATAGCAGTCATCGGTGGTGACGCGAGACAGCTTGAAATTATCCGTAAATTAACGGAACTTGATGCAAAGCTCTCTTTAGTTGGCTTTGAACAATTAGACCATGCGTTCTCGGGAGCGACAAAGGAAAAAATTGACGAAGTCGATTTTGCAAATCTTGACGTTATTATTTTACCGGTCCCTGGAACCAATTTAGAAGGGCAGATTGAAACCATATTCTCAAATGAAAAGGTGTTTTTATTAGAGGAGATGTTAATGAAAACACCAGATCATTGTACGGTATACTCTGGAATTACGAATTCCTATTTAACTGGGATAACTAAGCAAGCAAATCGTCGTCTTGTACAGTTGTTTGAGAGAGATGATGTGGCTATTTATAATTCTATCCCAACGGTTGAAGGAACGATTATGATGGCTATTCAGCACACCGATTTTACTATTCATGGTTCTAATGTAAGCGTACTAGGCCTTGGTAGAGTCGGAATGAGCGTAGCTAGAATTTTTGATGCGCTAGGTGCAAATGTAAAGGTCGGAGCAAGAAAAAGTGAACATCTTGCCAGAATTACCGAAATGGGATTAGAACCATTCCATTTAAATGATTTAGAAGATGAAGTAAATGATGTAGACATTGTCATAAATACCATCCCGCATTTAATTGTCAATGCCTCAGTAATATCAAGAATGCCACCTCATACGCTAGTAATTGATCTTGCTTCTAAGCCAGGTGGAACCGATTTCAGGTATGCAGAGAAGAGGGGAATTAAAGCTCTACTAGCACCTGGACTTCCTGGAATCGTTGCTCCAAAAACAGCAGGACAAATTTTGGCTAACGTTCTTTCTCAATTATTGAAAGATGATTTACAAAAGAGAAAGGGGAAAGAAACATGAGCTTAAACGGAAAAAGAATTGGCTTTGGTTTAACCGGGTCACATTGTACGTATGACGCGGTTTTTCCAGAGATTGAAAAATTGGTTAATGCAGGGGCAGAAGTGCTGCCAGTGGTAACCCATACAGTAAAGAATACACAAACTAGATTCGGAAAAGGTGAGGATTGGGTTCAAAGAATTGAAGATCTTACTGGAAATAAGGTAATCGATTCAATTGTGGCAGCAGAGCCGTTAGGTCCCAAAATTCCTCTTGATTGTATGGTGGTCGCACCACTAACGGGAAATTCAATGAGTAAATTTGCGAATGCTATGACAGATTCTCCTGTCTTAATGGCTGCGAAAGCGACATTGAGAAACGGAAACCCAGTAGTTCTAGGGATTTCTACCAATGATGCATTGGGCTTAAATGGAGTAAATTTAATGAGGTTAATGGCAACAAAGAACATCTACTTTATTCCCTATGGTCAGGATGATCCAGTCAAGAAACCTAATTCAATGGTCGCCAGAATGACAATGATATCTGAGACGATTGAATCTGCATTAATAGGGAAACAAATCCAACCAGTAATTGTTGAGAAATTTCGCGATGGTAATTAAACCATTCTCATCTTTTTCTAGGTAAAATATTTAGGGGGTTCCTCATCAAGATAGACCTTCTATTTAAAAATTTTATCTACTGAAATATTTTCATGCAGAAAGTAAAAAGTTATATCTTTAATGCATGAATATGTTAAAATAAATGTTATTATTAGGAGAAATATCGTAAATTACGTTGATTAATTACGAAAAATCTTTAGGGTAAAGAATGTATGATTGATAGAAATCCCTTTTTATTCGGGGTATTTCTGTCTGTAAACTCCCACTTACCACATAAGTGGGAGTTTTACGGAAAACATAGCTTATCCATCTTTATTTTTCCTATAATGAAAAACAAACCTTCATGGTCGAAATTCAAAAATCATTTTCTAAATCTTGATAAGTATGGTTTTGTTTTTCACTCATTTAAATAAATATTTCAAAATAGAAAAAGTATGCGAAATAAACAACTGGAAGGGGAAACTAACAATGACAGAAGTTAAAGGTTTTCATGTAGCTGTAGTAGGCGCAACAGGTGCTGTTGGACAACAAATGATTCAAACATTAGAAACTAGAAATTTCCCTATTTCTAAACTAACTTTACTATCTTCTTCACGTTCAGCTGGTAAAGTGGTCGTTTTTAAAGGTGAAGAATATACGGTTCAAGAAGCAACTCCTGAAAGCTTTGAAGGGGTAGATATTGCTTTATTTAGTGCTGGAGGAAGTGTTTCAAAAGCACTTGCACCTGAAGCTGTAAAGCGTGGAGCGATAGTTGTTGATAACACGAGTGCTTTCCGTATGGATGAGAATGTACCTCTTGTTGTTCCAGAGGTAAATGAAGAGGAACTTCATAACCATAACGGTATTATAGCTAACCCTAATTGCTCGACGATTCAAATGGTTGTTGCCTTACAACCAATTCGTAACCAATATGGTCTTAAGAAAATTATTGTTTCAACTTATCAGGCAGTATCCGGTTCTGGAGCTGCAGCAGTAGAAGAGTTAAATAGACAAACAAAAGCTATTATCAACAATGAGAGCTTTGAACCGCAAATTTTACCTGTTGGATCTGATAAGAAACATTATCAGATTGCTTTTAATGCAATCCCGCAAATTGATAAATTCCAAGAAAATGGTTATACCTATGAAGAAATGAAAATGATTAACGAAACGAAAAAAATCATGAGTTTACCTGAGCTACAAGTAGCTGCAACCTGTGTGCGTCTACCTGTGGCAACAGGACACTCTGAATCGTTATATTTTGAAGTGGAAAATGATGGGGTCAGTGTTCAAGAAGTGAAGACATTACTGGAAACTGCGCCGGGAGTTGTGCTTCAAGATGACCCAGCTAATCAAGTATATCCAATGCCAGCAGACTGCGTTGGTAAGAATGATGTATTTGTTGGACGAATTCGTCGTGACTTAGATCATTCAAAAGGTTTCCACATGTGGGTTGTATCTGATAACCTACTTAAGGGCGCGGCTTGGAATTCAGTACAAATTGCTGAGAGTCTAGTGAAACTAGGTATTGTTAAATAAATCAACTTAGAATTTAAAATCTGAAGTGTTGTATCTTGAGGTGTTACAATGAAAATAATCGTACAGAAATTTGGCGGCACTTCTGTAAGAGATAAAGAAAGTCGAGATCATGCTAAAAATCATATAAAAAATGCTCTATCTGAAGGCTATAAAGTTGTAGTAGTCGTTTCAGCAATGGGACGTAAAGGTGAGCCGTATTCAACAGATACACTACTTTCTCTTATAGGTGGTAGTAACAGTCAGTTATCAAGAAGAGAATTGGATTTGCTTATGTCGTGTGGAGAAGTGATTTCGAGTGTAGTTTTTACCAACATGCTTTTAGAGGATGGTTTAAAGGCAACATCACTTAATGGCGCTCAAGCAGGTTTTAGAACCAACGATGATCATACAAATGCAAAAATTATTAAAATGGATTGTGAGCGGCTACTAAAGGAACTAGAAGAACACGATATAGTCGTTGTAGCGGGGTTCCAAGGAGTTGCTAAAAACGGTGATATGACTACGATTGGTAGAGGAGGCAGCGACACTTCTGCTGCAGCTCTAGGTTCTGCTTTGCAAGCAGAATTTATCGATATTTTTACAGATGTTGAAGGAATAATGACAGCTGACCCTCGCATAGCAGATAATGCAAGACCGCTATCTGTAGTAACCTATACAGAAGTATGTAATATGGCTTATCAAGGGGCAAAGGTTGTTCACCCACGTGCTGTTGAAATAGCAATGCAATCAAAAGTACCGATTCGAATCCGCTCCACGTACTCTGACAAGCTTGGAACTTTAGTAACCACCTTAAATCGACATAATCGAGGTAGTGATATTAAGGAAAGAACGGTTACAGGCATTGCACATGTATCTCCAATCACTCAAATCAAAGTGGCTGCTAAAAAGGATCAGTACAATCTACAATCAGAAGTTTTTAAGTCAATGGCAAATGAGAAGATTAGTGTGGACTTTATAAACATTTCACCAAGTGGCGTCGTCTATACAGTAACGGATGAAATGACAGATAAAGCGATAAAGGTACTGAGAAATCTCGGTCATGAACCGGAAATCGAGAGAAGTTGTGCGAAAGTTTCCGTAGTAGGGGCTGGAATAGCAGGCGTCCCAGGAGTAACTTCAAAAATAGTATCAGCACTCTCTGAGAAGGAAATTAGAATCTTGCAGTCTGCTGATAGTCATACGACTATTTGGGTACTTGTAAAGCAGGATGAATTGAAAACGGCAGTTAATGCTTTACATGACGCGTTTCATTTGCAGGAAGAATCTATAGAATACAATTAATTTTGAAAAAGCAACGTTTAAAGGAGTGGCAACATGGTTTTATTTGGAAGAGTCTCAACTGCAATGGTAACTCCATTTGATAGCAAGGGACATATTGACTTTGCAAAGACAACGCAATTAATCAACTATTTAATCGACAATGGTACAGATTCCCTGGTTGTTGCAGGAACTACTGGTGAGTCTCCAACACTTACAAAAGAAGAAAAGATCGCTTTATTTCAACATGTTGTAAAAGTGGTTGATAAGAGAGTACCAGTCATTGCAGGAACAGGAAGTAACAATACGTATGCGTCCATTGAGTTGACAAAAAAAGCCGAGCAGATTGGTGTAGACGCTGTTATGTTAGTAGCGCCTTACTACAATAAACCTAACCAAGAAGGTTTATACCAACACTTTAAAGCAGTTGCAGAGAGCACCAAGCTTCCTGTAATGGTATACAACATCCCAGGTAGATCGGTAGTAAATATCGCGCCAGAGACCGTTATTCGTCTTTCAGATATCGAAAATATTGTTGCTGTTAAAGAAGCTAGTGGAGATTTAAATGCAATGGCAACGATTATTGCGAATACGCCTGATGATTTCCTACTGTACAGTGGTGATGACGGATTAACCTTACCAGTACTCTCAATCGGTGGAGATGGAATTGTATCCGTTGCATCCCATGTAATTGGTTTAGAGATGCAGGAAATGATAACAGCTTTCTTTGAAGGTAATAATGCAGATGCAGCTAAAATACATCAAAAAATCTTACCTATCATGGAAGGGTTATTTAAAGCTCCTAGTCCGGGACCAGTTAAAACGGCTCTACAATTGAAAGGGCTAGATGTAGGATCAGTTAGATTGCCACTTGTCCCACTAACTGAACAAGAAAGATCAAATGTCATAGCTCTATTTAAATAAACTTAGAAGTAAATATAGTTAAAAAACGTATGTGACTTTAGATGGTCACATACGTTTTTTGTGTTTTTATCTAGATAAACCTTAGATATATACCATCTTTTTCCACCTAAGTAAATCCAGTAGCCATCCAGAGTCAACCTAATATTATATTTTTTATCTGCTAGAACGATGTTAATTTGGTTGTAAAGGTTTTCTCGATTCAAGTATAATAATGTTAACTGATCTAGGGTCGGCTTAACTCAACATAGGAGGAACTTACATTGAATAAGAGAAAGAATGAGAGCATTAAGGTAATCGCTTTAGGGGGAGTTGGAGAGATCGGGAAAAATATGTATCTGGTAGAAGTCGATGAGGACATATTTGTTATCGATGCAGGACTCATGTTCCCTGAAAATGAAATGCTCGGAATAGATATCGTCATCCCGGATATGACGTATCTAGCACAAAATTCTAATAGAATTAAAGCAGTGTTCTTGACACATGGTCATGAGGACCACATTGGAGCTTTATCATATCTTCTACGTCAACTACAAGTTCCAGTATACGGAACCAAATTGACGTTAGCACTGGCTAAAGAGAAAATGAACGAACAAGAGTTTAATGGGAAAGCTGATTTTGTTGAAATTACTTCAAATTCTCTTGTGGACTTTGAAACGGCTAGTGTATCATTTTTCAAAACTAATCATAGTATCCCAGACTCAGTAGGTGTTTGTATACATACATCAAAAGGTGCCATCGTTTATACAGGCGACTTTAAATTCGATCAGGCAGCAAAAGAGCTTTACAAGCCTGAGATTGGGAAGATGGCTAAAATAGGCGAAGAAGGGGTTCTTTGTTTATTGTCCGACAGTACCGATGCGGAAAAGCCTGGATATACATTATCAGAAGCCATTGTGGCACAAGAAATGTCAGATGCTTTTTATAGTGCACAAGGAAGGATTATTGCTGCCTGCTTCGCCTCAGATTTAAACCGAATTCAGCACGTATTTGATGCCGCTTACGAAAGCCGCAGGAAAATAGCGGTTGTAGGAAAAAGCTTGCAACGTATTTTTGAAATAGCAATTGAATTGGATTATTTACAAGTCCATGATGAACTGATCATACCGATTTCAGAATTGAAGGATTATCGTGACGATGAAATAGTTGTATTAACTACAGGAACGCAAGGAGAACCTATTGAGGTTCTTCAAAAGATGGCAAAAGGGATGCACAAACAAGTAAACATTCAACCGGGTGATACCGTTTTAGTTGCAGCTTCCCCGTTAAGAGGAAGAGAAGTGTTTATTTATAAAACAATAGATATGTTATATCGTGCAGGAGCGCATGTAATATCTGGAAAACGCATTGTAAACACATCTAGTCATGGCAGCCAAGAAGAATTAAAATTTATGATTAATTTAATGAATCCGCAAATATTCGTACCTGTTCATGGGGAATATCGAATGCTTAAAGCTCATGCAAAGGTTGCTAATAGTTGTGGAATAACAGATGATCGCATTCTAATTCCCGATAAAGGAGACGTTTTAGAGCTTAAAGGTGATCGATTTAAGCTTAGCGGTAGAGTACCAGCAGGGAATATTCTGATCGATGGGATCGGGGTTGGAGATGTAGGGAATATTGTTTTAAGAGACCGTAGACTTCTCTCTCAAGATGGAACCTTAATCGTTGTGGTGACATTAAATAAACATGAAAAGAAAATCTCTGCAGGTCCAGAAATAATCTCCAGAGGATTTGTTTATGTAAGAGAATCCGAGAAACTAATGGAGGACTCTACAGAATTGGTGAGAAGTATCGTGGAAAGAAACATTTCAAGCCAATCCTTTGACTGGGCTAGCATGAAACAAAATATGAGAGATGAACTTAACCAGTTCTTATTTGAAAAAACAAAGCGACGACCGATGATTCTTCCAATCATCATGGAAGTTTAAATGGAAGAAAGACGACAAAAGGCATTGATACTGATGCCTCTTTTTTTTAGATTCAAATCGCAGCGGAAATGGTTGATTTCCACTCCAGGCGCTTGCTTTCAAGGGGGAAGGCGGTGAGCTCCTTTCGCTGTTGCGGGTTTACATAGTACGTCACCAAAAAAAATATTACAGGTTACTTAGTTGATTGGAGCGAAGGGCGACGACTCCAGCGGGGAAAGCGGGAAAGTCGAGACCCTGGACTGAGTGAGCGTAGCGAGGGAAGCGGCTCGACCCCGCCCGCGGAAAGCGTTCGCCCGTAGCGTAAATCAACGATTATATAGTTTATAACTTAATTTATTTTAAAAAAGAATATAGGCAACCACGAATTCTCGAGTTTGTCTACAGTCTGAAACGACACTCGATGTGTCGTTTTTTGTTGTTTGGTTTGTTACCTTTATTTCCAAACTTTCGCATGAAAACCATTTAGCCGTTCATACTAACAATATTAATGTCTGAAGGGAGAAATAAGGATGGATAAAGAAACGAAACAAAATGGTGAAGGCCAGGAGCAACCAAAAGAAGATAAACCATCTCCATTATTGGAAAAAATCCAACAACTCGGGCAAACCAACGTCCCGCAACTTTCTCAGGATTCTACCATTCACTGCTTGACAATTGTTGGTCAAATAGAGGGGCATTTACAATTACCACCACAAAATAAAACAACAAAATATGAACATCTAATCCCTCAAATAGTAGCGATTGAGCAAAATCCTAAAATAGAGGGTTTATTGGTAATCCTAAATACGGTCGGAGGAGATGTTGAGGCTGGACTTGCTATTTCTGAAATGCTAGCTTCATTATCAAAGCCAACAGTTTCCATCGTACTAGGGGGAGGTCATTCTATTGGAGTTCCAATAGCTGTTTCATGTGACTATTCCTTTATTGCAGAAACAGCTACTATGACCATTCATCCAATTAGATTAACCGGTTTAGTAATTGGTGTACCTCAAACTTTTGAGTATTTAGATAAAATGCAAGAAAGAGTAGTAAGTTTTGTGACTCGCCATTCAAATATTACCGAAGAAAAGTTTAAAAATTTGATGTTTGAAAAAGGAAATTTAACGAGAGACATTGGTACAAATGTAGTAGGTACAGACGCTGTTCAATACGGATTGATTGATGAAGTTGGTGGGATTGGTCAAGCTATGAAGAAGTTAAACGAACTGATTGATATTAATAAGGAAAAGAATGAAGGTCTAGTACAATGATTCTATATACAATGATGCCGCAAGAATTAATCTTCCAAAGCGAAGCAAGTGAATTTGGGAAGCAAAGCACAATCTCGTATAACGGAATCCCATTGCTCGTTGAAATGGTAGAAGATCAATCCTATAGAGTTGTACGTATATTAAGCAGTGATCCTTCTCATTTCCTTGACCAAAGATGTTCACCAGGAGAAAAAATTTCTTTACAGTAGTAATTACAAGGGAGCACCACAGGGACAAGCATTGTGGTATAATAAGGTATAAATACAAGAGGCAGCCATTTAAGGCTGCTTTCTTCATTAAAGGCTTTATTTAGATGAGTATCTTAAGTTTATTTTTAGGTGTTTAACTTGCTAATAACGCATTTAACACTATCATTCATTCACTAATGGTAGGATATATAACCGTTAAAACGAACTGAAAGCTAGTTTATAGTTTGTTTTAAAAGAAAAGTGAGAAGAATGAAAATATTAGGCACTCACGTAAATACTTTGCTATGAAGTATTTGGGGAGCTATAAAGTGCTGCACCCTATTTTTACATAATCAATTTTTCACACTTTACACATGCATATGTTTAGTGATGAATGTGCGAAAAAAATAATTTAGGTGATAATTTATGGCCAAAAGAAAAAGAAGAAGATCAAAAAGCAAAGAGGGATTTAAACGAACCGTTCAATTTGAATTAATCGGCCTTGTCTTAATAGCTTTAGCTGCTATAGCCATGGCAAGACTAGGAGCAGTTGGGAACACAACTGTTATGTTTTTTCGATTTTTTTCAGGGGAATGGTATATCGTCAATCTTATTGGATTAATCGTTATTGGTGGATATTTAATGTGGAAAAGAGAAATACCAACCTTTTTCCATCCAAAGTTAATAGGCCTATATTTAATTATTCTATCTCTATTGTTGCTTAGTCATGTAACATTGTTTGAACTTCTATCAAATGGCGGGAAGTTTCAAGATCCAAGTGTCATTGGGAATACATGGGAACTCTATTGGATGGAGATTAACGGTGAGACCAGTACCACGGATTTAGGTGGAGGTATGCTGGGTGCTATTTTATTTGCTCTATTCTATTATTTGTTCGCTGAGGCAGGTACAAAGATTATTGCAGTGGTCCTCATCATGATAGGATTCATTTTATTAACAGGTAAAACATTTGGTGAGGCAGTTGGCAAAGTACTTATATCTATTTCAAATTTTTCAAAAAAACAATGGGATGCTTTTCTGAATGATCTTGCTGAGTGGAGACAAGACCGTAAGGAGAAGAAGGAAATTAGAAAACTAGAAAAAGAAAAACAGAGAGTAGAGGAAGCTAATAAAGAACAGGCAGAACCCATTTTTTCAACGGTGAAGCTTGCTGATGTTGAGGAACAACCACCGGAGCCTATCATTTCAAACTTTGCAGAGAAGGCTTACAAACAGCATTTGGATACAGAAGAAACGATAGGTCCTAACACACAGCAGCAAATCGTAACAGAAGATCATTCAACTGAAGACGAAATCACACCCGCAATTACATTTACTGAAATTGAAAATGTCGATTACGAACTGCCTCCTATTAAATTATTAAAGCTTCCTAGACAGACGGATCAAAGTGGAGAATACGAATTAATTCATGCGAATGCTGCCAAGCTTGAAAGAACGTTCCAAAGCTTTGGGGTTAAAGCAAGGGTTACTCAGGTGCATTTAGGACCTGCGGTTACAAAATATGAGGTTCATCCAGATGTAGGGGTGAAGGTTAGTAAAATTGTTAGTTTAAATGACGACTTAGCTCTTGCGCTTGCAGCAAAGGATATTCGAATAGAAGCACCGATCCCAGGGAAATCAGCGATAGGGATTGAAGTGCCGAACTCAGAAGTGGCAATGGTGTCATTAAGAGAGGTTCTCGAATCAAAGCAAAACGATAAGCCAGACTCAAAATTAATGATTGGCTTAGGTCGAGACATTACCGGAGAAGCAGTCCTTGCTGAATTGAATAAAATGCCTCATTTGCTTGTGGCAGGGGCTACCGGTAGTGGGAAAAGTGTTTGTATAAACGGGATTATTACTAGTATTTTAATGAGAGCCAAACCCCATGAAGTAAAATTAATGATGATTGACCCTAAGATGGTCGAATTGAACGTTTATAATGGCATCCCTCATTTATTAGCACCTGTCGTAACAAATCCGAAAAAAGCTTCACAAGCATTACAGAAAGTCGTAAGTGAGATGGAACGCCGATATGAATTATTTTCTCATACAGGTACGAGAAATATTGAAGGGTATAATGAGCACATTAAAAGGCATAATGCTGAAGAAGAAGCTAAGCAGCCGCTGTTACCGTATATCGTTGTTATCGTCGACGAGCTAGCGGATTTAATGATGGTCGCTTCTTCTGATGTAGAGGATGCCATTACGCGTTTAGCACAAATGGCACGTGCTGCCGGAATTCATTTAATTATTGCAACACAAAGGCCATCTGTGGATGTAATCACAGGAGTTATCAAAGCGAATATACCTTCTCGAATTGCGTTTGCTGTTTCATCGATGACCGATTCAAGAACGATTCTTGATATGGGTGGTGCGGAAAAACTTCTAGGTAGAGGGGATATGTTATTTTTACCAGTAGGGGCATCGAAACCAATTCGTGTACAAGGTGCGTTCCTATCGGATGATGAAGTAGAAGAAATCGTTGATTTTGTCATTGACCAACAGAAAGTTCAGTATCAAGAAGAGATGATTCCAGATGAAATCCCAGAAGCTAGCGGTGAAGTAGAAGATGAATTATATAATGAAGCAGTTGATCTCATATTAGAAATGCAAACTGCCTCTGTATCGATGTTACAAAGAAGGTTTAGAATTGGATATACGAGAGCTGCGAGATTGATTGATGAAATGGAACTTCGTGGAGTAGTAGGTCCTTATGAAGGTAGCAAACCTAGGGCAGTATTAATGTCAAAGCCTCCTTCTGAAGAGGCTAGTTCTTAAATGAAGGGATTTAAAAAAGGGTCGGAAGTTTCTCCGACTCTTTTTTATGTAGAACTTTGTGAGAGACAATGCTGATAGTATGAGGTGATGATTGGTTTACCCTTAACTTATCTCAATAGTCAGGGATAGCCCTTGAATAAGAACTTCATTATAACAGCTCAATAAATGAAAAAAATTCTACTTTTTTCGACAATCTATTTATTTATGTCTTAAAAAGTGTTATATTATTTTCGATTAGTAGGAGTGATTGAACATCAGAGGTCTGATGTCTTAAGAAAAAGTTGCTGGAGGAGCCTTGCATGTCCATAAAATCTGATAGCCGGCATTTGTACTTACAAGTTATCGAGCGATTAAAGCAAGATATTGAGAAAGGTGTTTATAAGGAAAAGGAAAAACTACCTTCTGAGTTTGATCTTGCCAAGCAACTTGGTGTTAGTAGAGCAACATTAAGAGAAGCGCTTCGAATCCTTGAAGAAGAAAACGTTATCACACGTCGACACGGAGTAGGTACCTTTGTAAATTCAAAGCCACTATTCACATCTGGAATTGAACAGTTAAATAGTGTCACAAATATGATTGTTCATGCGGGGATGAAACCAGGAACGATTTTTTTAAGCTCGACTACACAAAGTCCAACCGAAGAGGATTTGGGACGATTTAACTGTTTAGAGGATGAGGAAATTACCGTGATTGAAAGGGTACGTACTGCAAACACAGAACCTGTGGTTTACTGCATTGATAAAGTCCCGAGTAAATTCCTATCAAAAACCTTTCCGCACAAAGAGGAATCTCTATTAAGCATACTAGAAGATGAAGGACACAGAAAAATTACATATGCTATTGCTCAAATAGAGCCGATTGGGTATCACGAAAAAATCTCCCCCATCCTTGAGTGCGATCCTGAAACAGCTTTATTAGTCTTAAAGCAAATCCATTATGATGAAATGGATGAAGCTGTCCTTTTTTCGGTAAACTATTTTAGAGCCGACAAATTTTGTTTTCATGTTTTGCGAAAAAGAGTATAAGTCTTATATCGCCGAAGACAAAAATAAGGCTTTCCTAAGCATTTCTACTAATAAACTTTATAGGGGGTAAAAATCTTGAAGAAACGTAAATTTGGTTTTGTTATGTCATTGTTGTTAGCTGCAAGTACAGTATTAGCTGCTTGTGGTGGCGGCGATGAAGGTAATGGTGACAATGCAGATAAAGTAGATCTTAAAGTAGGTATGGTAACAGATGCAGGGACGATTGATGATAAGTCGTTCAACCAAGGTACATGGGAAGGAATTCTTGATGCTAAAGAAGAACTTGGAATTCAAGAAAAATACCTTAAGCCTGCAGGTACAACTGAAGCAGATTACTTAAAAGAGATTGGAAACTTATATGATGCAGATTATAAGTTTATCATTACTCCAGGATTTAAGTTCGAAACGGCTGTATTCCAAGCACAAGATCGTTACGAAGATGCTAAGTTTGTAATTATTGATGGAAACCCTCACTCTGGTGATTATAATCCAGTAGTTAAGGATAATACGGTTTCTGTATTCTTCGCAGAACATGAATCAGGTTTCTTAGCTGGTGTTGCTGCTGCTCTAGAATTAAAAGAAGCAGAAGCTGGATTCATCGGTGGAATGGAAATCCCTGCTGTACAAAAGTTTAACTGGGGCTTCCAACAAGGTGTACAATATGCGAATGAAAACTTAGGCACAAACGTTACAATGAAACAAGAAAACGTACTATACCAAGGAACTTTTGATAACTCTGCAGCAGGACAACAAATTGCTGCTCAAATGTTTGATCGTGGTGTAAACGTTATCTTTACTGCAGCTGGTGGAGTTGGTGTTGGTGCAATTACCGAAGCAAAAACACGTGCTGAAGCTGGAGAAGAAGTATGGATTGTTGGTGTAGACGTAGACCAATATGCTGATGGTATTTATGAAGGTGAAAAGTCAGTTATTTTAACATCTGCAATGAAAAAGTTAGACCAAGTTGCTTTTGACATGATTAAGCAAGAGTTAGATGGAAGTTTCCCAGGTGGCCAAACATTGGTTTTCGATGCTAAAAATGATGGAATTGGCTTACCGGCAGAAAATCCAAACCTAAGTGAAGAAACAACGAATCAAGTTGGCGAAATTTACGAAAAGATTAAATCAGAGGAAATTAAAGTCTCTCCTGAACAAGGAAATTTATTTAAGTAAGAGTAGGTAGAAAGTCAAAAGAGACGGTTGCTTTTATCCGTCTCTTTTGTATATTACTACGATGAGTGCTAACAATAGTTTATATTGAAATACTATATACCCGACTACATATAAATGGGCAATTTTATTATATATATTACTAAAGAAATGCAATCAGTCATTATCCTACAGTGGTAGAGATAGGGGAGTCCCATCAAAATAGGGAACCTTAGACTATAAAAAAAGGTGAGTGTTACTTATGAGTTATGTTGTTGAAATGCTCAATATTCGTAAGGAATTTCCTGGGATTGTTGCAAATGACAATATTTCCTTGTCCCTTAAAAAAGGGGAAATTCATGCTCTTTTAGGTGAAAATGGCGCAGGTAAATCGACTTTAATGGGTGTTCTTTTTGGGATGTATCAACCTGAAAAAGGGACTATTAAAGTGGATGGTAAAGAAGTAAAAATCACTAATCCTAATGTTGCAAATCGTTTAGGGATTGGGATGGTTCATCAACATTTTAAGTTGGTTGACAATTTTACAGTAACTGAAAATATCATCTTAGGAAGTGAGCCTCTAAAAGGGTTCGTACTTGATATTGACAAAGCTGCTAAGAGAATTGAGGAATTATCAAAGCATTATGGATTAAATGTAGACCCTCATGCCAAGATTGAAGATATTTCAGTAGGTATGCAACAAAGGGTAGAAATTATGAAAACACTTTATCGTGAAGCAGACGTTCTTATTTTTGATGAACCAACAGCAGTGTTAACTCCAAGTGAAATTGATGAATTAATGAAAATTATGCGTAACCTTATTAAAGAAGGAAAGTCTATCATTATTATTACTCATAAGTTAAAAGAAATTAAAGCTGTAGCAGATCGTTGTACAGTTATTCGTCGTGGAAAATCAATTGGGACAGTAGATGTGGCTGACGCTAGTGAGGCAAGCCTTGCGGAGATGATGGTAGGTCGCCGTGTATCATTTAAAGTGGATAAGACAGAAAGTAAAGTCGGTAACACCGTACTTAAAATAGATCATTTATCAGTTAAAAGTAATCGAAAAGTTTTAGGTCTTAAAGATTTCTCACTCGAAGTTAAAGAGGGTGAAATTTTAGGTATTGCTGGAGTAGATGGGAATGGACAAACTGAACTCATAGAAGCTATTACTGGCCTTAGAAAGGCGGAGTCAGGAACTGTTTTATTAAATGACGAGGAAATTACAAATGTATCAATCCGCTCTAGGATTGATAAAGGGATAGGGCATATTCCTGAGGATAGACATAAAAGAGGACTAGTTTTAGATTATACACTACAATCAAACATGGTATTAGAAGTATATAATAAGCCTCCTTTTGCCAAGTTTGGGTTATTGAATGAATCGGAAATGAAAAAGTATGCAAAGAATATATTAGAAAACTTTGATGTACGTTCTGGTGAGGGTGCGGATTCAATTGCTCGTACGTTATCAGGTGGAAATCAGCAAAAAGCGATTATCGGAAGAGAGCTAGAATTAAATCCGAAATTACTTATTGCCGTTCAACCAACACGAGGACTGGATGTTGGTTCCATTGAGTATATCCATAGAAGATTGATAGAACACCGGGATCAAGGTAATGCTGTTCTCCTCGTTTCATTAGAGTTAGATGAAGTCCTAAAACTATCAGATCGTATTGCAGTTATTAATAATGGAGAGTTAGTTGGAATCGTTAATGCTGCTGAAACGGATGAAAATGAAGTAGGGTTAATGATGGCAGGCGTTAGTAAGGAGAGAAGTGTATGAGACAGACGATTGTATCGTTGATAGCTATTGTCTTAGGGTTAGTAGCTGGTGGAATATTAATGCTATTCATTGGTAGTAATCCGATAGAAGGGTATTCTTACTTATTCCAAGGGGCATTAAAAAATATTGAGCGGATTGGGAATACGTTAGCTACCGCGACCCCACTAATTTTCACTGGGCTTTCTGTTGCTTTTGCTTTCCGAACAGGTCTATTTAATATTGGTGCTTCTGGACAAATGTTAATAGGTGGGCTTTTTGCAACAGCGGTTGGACTAAGCTTTGATTTATCAAGACCCGTTTTGCTTATTACAATGATTCTTGTAGGGTTTATAGGTGGAGCATTATGGGCATTTATTCCTGGGCTTTTAAAAGCTAAGTTTAATGTACATGAAGTTGTATCTACCATCATGATGAACTGGATTGCATATTGGACAGTATATTATGTGATTCCGGGTTATTTTAAGGGAGAGTTTCTTGAAACCGAGTCTAGAAAGTTGCCAGAGGAAGCTACCTTAAGAGTGCCGTTTTTGACTGAAATGTTTGCTGGCTCATATATTAACCTAGGTTTATTTATAGCAGTTATTACTGTAATTATTGTTGCGTTTATAATAAATAAAACAACTTTAGGATTTGAGTTAAAGGCAGTAGGTTTTAATCGCTTTGCTGCGGAGTATGCAGGGATGCGAGTGAATTCAAATATTATCCTATCCATGCTGATCTCTGGTGGACTGGCTGGTCTTGGCGGTGTAGCGCTGTATACGGGTAATGCCTCTAGTATACAAATCGGAATATTACCAACACAAGGCTACGATGGCATAGCGGTTGCATTGCTAGGTGCAAACACACCGTTTGGAGTATTTTTCGCAGCTATCCTATTTGGAATTCTATATTCTGGTACAGGCTTTATGAATGCTATGACTGAGATTCCACCGGAGCTAGCTAATACCATTATTGCTATTATCATTTATTTTGCAGCTACAAGTGTACTTATCGAGCGTGTAGTAAATAAATTTTGGAAGCGTGGTAATAAGCAAGAAATAGTCGTGCCTGATGTTAAGAAGGGGGAGCAATAAAATGTGGACAATTATAGAGCAAATTTTTCCATATGCAATTATCTTCACTATTCCTCTTCTTATTACGGCTTTAGGTGGTCTATTTAGTGAAAGAAGTGGAATCGTAAATATTGGTCTTGAGGGATTGATGGTCATTGGGGCTTTCTCTGGAGCTTTAACGATATACTATCTTCAAGGAAATGTGGATAACAATGTAGCGATTTGGGTTGGGATTTTGGTAGCAGCGTTAGCAGGAATGTTATTCTCAATCCTACACGCATTTGCTAGCATTAATTTAAGTGCTAACCAAATTATTAGCGGTACAGCAATCAATTTGATTGCAACAGCTTTGACTGTATTTTTAGCTAGAAATATTACTGGAAGTGGAAACATCCGTATCACAAATGGACTTTCGCCAATGGATATTCCTATTCTTTCTTCAATCCCTGTAATTGGAGACTTATTCTTTACTAAAACGTATCCAACTACATGGTTTATCCTATTGGTTCTAATTGTTAGTACATTTGTTCTTTATAAAACGAGATACGGTCTTCGCTTAAGATCTTGTGGTGAATACCCTCAGGCTGCTGAAGCTGCTGGGGTTAACGTAAGAGCTATTCGTTATAGCGGAGTACTTATTTCAGGTGCATTCTCTGGGATAGGTGGTGCTCTGATTATCGTAACGTATGCTGGTGAATTTACAGGTACTGTATCTGGATTAGGGTTCTTAGCACTAGCGTCCTTAATTTTTGGTCAATGGAGACCATATGGAGTATTAGCTGCTACATTCTTTTTTGGTTTTGCAAGTACCATTGCAAACGTCTCACAGGTAATCCCTGAGTTAGCAGTAATACCGCCAATTATTTTGAAAATTTTCCCTTATGTTGTTACATTAATTGCGTTAGTTATATTCTCTAAATCTTCACAAGCACCAAAAGCTGCCGGTCAAACGTTTGATTCCGGAAAAAGGTAAACATAAAAGCATATTTATTAAGGCTAATTCAAGCAGTTAATTATTTTGAATTAGCCTTTTTTGCGTATTAGGAAGAATCGATTCGTGAAAAAGAATGCTATCTTTATAGGGTATTTAGTTAGAAGAACTGAAATAACTACTTAAAGAATGGGCTAATATCGAAATTTGTCTACTTATTTTAATGGAAAATATTCTTCAGTATGGTAAAATATAACTAATTTTTCAGAATAAAAGAGGAATACGAATATGAAACTTTCGTTATATATGAACGATTATGAGACTGAAAAATTATTTTCTTATTTACGATGGATTTTTCTCGTTGTGGCCCTCGTATTATTTAAGATGCCTAATCTTTCCTCATATCTAGAACTTGAACAGAGATCTTTTAACGCTCTACTTACATTAGGGATCCTATACATGACCATTTCCCAAATTGCATTACTTCGAATAAACTCTGAGACGAAGGGTTTTGCATATATCGTAAGAGCAGGAATTGTTTTTGACTTTATTGTAGTTTTTTGGTTATTACTTTTGTCTGGAAGTGTTACTAGTCCTTTGTTTCCTATTATTTTTTTGTTGGTCATGCACTCAACTATTTATTGGAAAACAAAAGGAGCCTTTATATCTTCATCGTTATCAGTTTTAATGTATTTTACTTTACTACTAGTAGAAGATACGATCTCTGCACATGAAATCATCATTTTCTCTTTAAATAGCTGTTTTGTAATTGTGGTTGGCCTATTTGGATCTCTTATTGTTCTAAGGGAACGCAAACACTTCAAGCAAAAAGAGATTTATTATGAATTAATGGTTACTGACTATTTAACTGGATTATATAACCATAGATCTTTTCAAGAGGAATTAGAGGTTTCATTCAAAAAAGAGGAGCCTTTTATACTTGTGATGGGCGATATTGACCATTTTAAATCGATTAATGATCGTTATGGACATATGATTGGAGATGAAGTACTAAGTAAGCTTGGCAAGCTTTTAAGTGAAGTTACTACTAAATATAAAGGAAAAGCATTCCGTTATGGTGGGGAAGAATTTGCCTTTATTTTACCAGCTATGAAAACGGATCAGCTAATGTTTGTTTTAGAAGACTTGTACGGTAAAATAAATCAGCTTACATTTACAAGTAGCCTCTGGACCGTAACGATGAGTTTTGGGATAGCCTTTTCTTCTACATCCGTTACAAGGGATGAGATTTTATCAAAGGCTGATCAATGCCTCTACGAAGCAAAAAAGCAAGGAAAAAATCGTGCTATTCTTGAAACAGGTCATAAGTATTTGAGTAAGCTTGATAACAACATTCCGGCAATAAAATCGATGTAAAATTACTCCGAGATGGAGTTTTTTTATTGAAAAGGCTACTAGTTACTCCATAATTAGGGTTCATAATCATACTTTTATGGGAATGATAGTATGGAGAAATAATTTTTCTGGCTATGCTTTGTAGTAAGTGTTTTTACCAACTCTATATGGGGTGAAAATTAGTTAAGATAACACAATTCTTTCTTACATAAGGCTCTTTTCGTAAACTCTGTTGCTATTTAAGTACTTTAAACTGCTTTTAAACGGATTATGGTGCTGTTTTCTATATTTAGAGAAGAAAAGATGCCACAAAGCAGCATAGACTCGTGTTGGAGACCATATACAAATAGCAACAATCTATGCGAAAACAGCCTTACATAATAATAAAAACAGGTAACTAAAAGGAGGATGGACATGGCCGTAATCACTGAAAGTGTTAAAGAAATGAATGGCTATAAATTACACATTGTAAAAACAGAAAAATATAAAACCAATACAATTGTTTGGAAGATGAAAGCACCTCTTAATAAAGAGGATGTTACTAAGAGAGCGCTATTACCGTACGTAATGCAAAGTAATTCAGAAAATTATCCTACAACGACCAAATTGCGATCATACTTAGATGAATTGTATGGTGCTACATTAAATATAGACTTGGCAAAAAAAGATGAATATCAAATTATAAGTTTTTCAATGGAAATAGCCAACGAAAAATTCTTAACGGACCAAACACCGTTATTGAGAAAGGCTGTTGAGTTACTGTCTCAGATATTAACAAAGCCTAACGTTCAGAATAATTCTTTTGATAAAGACACGGTAGAAAAGGAAAAAAGAACGCTTAAACAAAGAATTCAGTCTGTCTACGATGACAAAATGAAGTATTCTAGTTCTAGGTTAGTAGAGGAAATGTGCAAAGGTGAACCTTATGCGTTGCATGTTCATGGCGAGATGAACGCGGTAGATACCATCACTGCTGAAGAGTTATATGAATATTATCAAAAGGTATTTAATGAAGATGAGTTGGATCTATATGTGATAGGCGATGTTTCTGAGGAAGAAGTTGTCTCATTATCAAATGAGTGTTTAAGCTTTTCTGCTCGAACACCGAAAAAAATCGAAAGTACTGGTTTTTATAAAAAGGAAAGCGTTCATGAGGTAAAAGAAACGCAAGACGTAAAACAAGGTAAGCTTAATATCGGTTATCGGACCAATGTAGTATATGGAGATGATGACTACTTTGCTCTTCAATTATTTAACGGGATTTATGGGGGTTTTTCACACTCAAAACTGTTTATCAATGTCAGGGAAAAAGCGAGCTTAGCATACTATGCTGCTAGTCGGTTAGAAAGCCATAAAGGTCTTATGATGGTAATGTCAGGAATAGATAATAAAAACTATGATCAAGCTGTATCCATCATTAAAGAACAAATGAGCGCTATGCAGGCAGGTGACTTTACTGATCAAGAAATTCAACAAACAAAAGCAGTTATTAAGAACCAGTTACTTGAAACCATTGACACAGCAAGAGGTTTGGTTGAGGTCTTATATCACAATGTAGTATCACATAAAGAAGTTACCCTCGATTACTGGCTAGATCAGACAGATAAAACAACAAAAGAAGACATTGTGAAAGTGGCCCAAAAGGTCGAACTTGATACGATTTACTTCTTAACGGGAATGGAGGCGAATCAATCATGAATAAAATCACCTTCGATCAGCTTCAAGAGGAACTTTTTCATGAAAAGTTGGATAATGGACTAGATGTCTATATCCTTCCGAAAAAAGGATTCAACAAAACATATGCTACCTTTACAACAAAATACGGATCTATAGACAATAAATTCGTCCCGCTAGGAAAAGATGAATTTGTCACCGTGCCAGATGGAATTGCCCATTTTTTAGAACATAAATTGTTTGAAAAGGAAGACGGTGATGTCTTTCAACAATTTAGTCGACAAGGTGCTTCTGCTAATGCATTTACATCTTTTACACGTACTGCTTATTTATTTTCAAGTACATCTGATGTTGAAAGAAATTTAGAAACTTTAATTGATTTTGTTCAAGAGCCTTATTTTGCTGAAAAGACGGTTGAAAAAGAAAAAGGTATTATCGGACAGGAAATTACCATGTATGATGATAATCCTGATTGGCGTCTTTATTTTGGGCTCATTGAGAATATGTATAAAAACCATCCAGTTAAAATAGATATTGCCGGTACCATTGATTCCATATCGCATATTACAAAGGATATGCTGTATGAATGCTATCATACTTTCTACCACCCGAGTAATATGCTGTTATTTATCACTGGACCGGTTGATGCGGAAAGTATTATGAAGCAAGTTAAAGACAATCAGTCTAAAAAAGAGTATAACAAACAGCCAGAGATCAAGAGATATTTTGAAGAAGAAATCGAAGAGGTCGCAAATAAGAAACAAGTGTTACCAATGAATGTTCAATCCTCTAAATGTCTAATAGGGATTAAAGCTCTTCATGTAAATCAAAGTGGTAAAGAAATGCTTAAGAATGAATTATCTCTTAATGTATTCTTAGATGTTCTATTCGGAAAAAGCTCTGAAAACTACAATCAATTATATAATGATGGACTAATCGATGAGAGTTTTTCTTATGATTATACTCAAGAGCATGGGTTTGGGTTTGCGATGGTAGGAGGAGACACAAATGATCCTGATCGTCTAGCAGACACATTGCAGAAAATGCTCCTTGATGCAAAAAATAATGAACTAACTACAGAAAGTCTAGAGAGGACAAAGAAAAAGAAAATAGGTGCGTTTTTAAGAGCTGTCAATTCTCCAGAATATATTGCCAACCAATTTACTCGTTATGCATTTAATGAGATGAATTTATTTGATGTTGTACCAACGTTGGAAGGTATCACGGTTGAGGATGTTAAAGCTACAGTAAACGATTTTATAGCCGAAAATCGTTTTAGTGTATGCCAAGTCGTACCAAAAAAATAAGCACAGGGTAAGGCGTCGATTTCGGCGCCTTTACTATTTAATTGAGTCTATTTCTTCTAATAAATGAGACAAAATGATAATATGAGGCTGATTGTGTTAAGAGGAAGCCAAGCCAATGCGTGACGGAATAATTCTATAAAATCCTTTAATATTTAGCTATGTTAAAGGATAATGTTGATTTTTCGGAGAAAGTTGCTTGGAGCGGAAGGCATGCGCCAGGAGCGGAAATCAACAGCAACGTTTATCAGAGCCTAGTATAAATAAGCCGGAGTGAAATCGATGAATAGAAAATTTGCTTTAATTACAGGAGCAAGTGGTGGAATTGGAAGTGCTATTGCTTATAAGCTTGCTGAGGAAGGTTATTCGTTATATTTACATTATCACCAGAATGAAAATAGCATGAGTAATCTCATTAAAACACTTAACAGGTTCCGCGGGGAATATATACCCATCCAAGCTGATTTAACGACAACTGATGGTTATAAAAAAATTGCGTCAAATATATTTTCTTTGGATGCTATTGTACATAATAGTGGAACGAGTCATTACGGACTTTTGATGGATTTGGATGATCACACGTTAAATGACTTAATGCGGGTTCATGTCACAACCCCTCTTTTGTTAACAAAGGAGCTTCTTCCTAAATTACTTGCAAAACAGCATGGAAGCATTGTAGTAATCTCATCCATATGGGGGCAGGTAGGAGCTGCTTGTGAAGTGGCCTATTCAACTGCAAAGGGGGCCCAGATTAGTTTTGTAAAAGCATTAAGTAAGGAAGTTGCCTTAAATGGAATCCGTGTAAATGGGGTGGCTCCAGGCGCTATACATACTCGAATGTTAGAAGGCTTCACAGAAGCAGAATTGCAATCAGTAACAGAGGAAATTCCTATGGGTAAATTAGGTTCTCCCAACGATATAGGTGATGCAGTGGCTTTTCTATTATCTGAAAGATCCTCCTACATTACTGGTCAAGTTCTGTCTGTAAATGGTGGATGGTATGTTTAGTGATCAAGTGCTTCATCGATTAGACACATTTGAACATGTATATTTTCTCCTTGTTGAATGCAAAATAACTTTGTACAACAAATAAAGGAGGATTATACCATGTCTGTTTTAGATAACTGGGAACAGTGGAAAGACTTTTTAGGTGATCGCTTACATCAGGCACAAAATGAAGGAATGAATAAACAGGTAATTAACGATTTAGCATACCAAATCGGTGACTACCTTGCAAAGCAAGTGGATCCTAAAAATGAACAAGAAAGAATTCTTGCTGATTTATGGTCTGTTGCAAGTCCAGAAGAACAACATGCCATTGCAAATATGATGGTCAAGTTAGTTCAGAATGACGGCACTCAACAATAAGAGGAATTTTATATAACGTAAAAAAAAAGAGAGGTGAAATTTCCTCTCTTTTTTTATAAAAGCACTTCAAATTGTAGGGAGTATATTGTACTAAAAATAACTCATCCGTTTTCATTTATTTTAAGGTGAACTTATTAATTTTTATTTTCATGCAGTAGTTCTTTGTTTTTCCTTTCATCTTCGTAGAAAATCATATATTATAGTAGCTAGATAAAAAATGCTAAAAATTGTCGCTTTTTCGTCTATCTACAACTCCCATTGACGAAAAGTCCTATAAAATCATGATTGGCATGTTTTACCTTGCTTTTCTTCTTAAACGGAGGAGGTTTTCCATGGAGAAAAAAGAATGGTATTTAGAATATGAGATCCAAAAGAATCGTCCAGGACTACTCGGTGATATTTCATCTTTATTAGGGATGTTATCTATAAATATCGTGACCATTAATGGTGTGGATGAAGGTCGACGCGGCTTATTAATATTGGCTAACGATCATGAACAAATAGAGCGCCTTGAGTCTATTTTGAATACGATGGACACAATAAAAGTAATAAAACTACGTGAACCGAAGTTAAGAGACCGTTTGGCTGTACGTCACGGCCGATACATACAAAGAGATGCAGATGATAAAAAAACATTCCGATTCGTTCGAGATGAGCTTGGGCTCCTTGTTGATTTTATGGCAGAGCTGTTTAAACAGGAAGGTCATAAGTTGATCGGAATAAGAGGAATGCCTCGTGTAGGTAAAACTGAGTCCATTGTCGCGTCAAGCGTTTGTGCAAACAAAAGGTGGTTATTCGTATCATCGACCTTACTTAAACAAACAATTCGAAATCAATTAATTGAGGACGAGTATAATGAGAACAACTTATTTATTCTAGATGGAATTGTTTCCACAAGAAGAGCCAATGAACGTCATTGGCAGCTCGTACGGGAAATCATGCGTCTTCCAGCGGTAAAAGTAGTTGAACACCCTGATATTTTTGTGCAAAATACGGAGTACACGATTGAAGATTTTGATTATATTATCGAACTACGGAACGAGCCAGAGGAAGAAATTAAGTATGATGTTGTAGAGAAAAATGGAATGTTTTCTGATTCTGATTTTGGAGGATTTGATTTTTAATATGTTGGAAGGTGTTATCGTTGACGGAATTAGGTAATCGACTAAAAGAAGCTCGACTAGCTAAAGGAATGAGCTTAGACGATTTACAAACTGTTACAAAAATACAAAAACGCTATTTAGTAGGGATTGAAGAAGGCAACTATAGTATCATGCCTGGTTCCTTTTATGTGCGAGCATTTATTAAGCAATATGCTGAGGCTGTTAATATCGAGCCCGAAGAACTCTTTGAACAATATAAGCAAGAAATTCCTTCTACATATAATAAAGAAGAGATTCCTGAAAAACTCTCGAGAGTGCAAACAAGGAAAGATATTTCAGGAAGTAGTAGTAAAATATTTGAAATCCTTCCGAAAATCATTATTTCCTTATTCATAATTGGTGCTCTAGTTTTAATTTATTACCTTCTTCAACAAAATGCGGGTGATGAAGCTCAAGACAATCCTGTAGATAATAATGAAAACGAACAGGTAGAATATAAGGAATCAGATAATCTCGCAGATAAAGAGGACGAAGAAGAAACAAACGAAACAACGGATAGTGAAACCGAACAGACAACAGAAGAGGAAGAAGCAACTGAGCAGGAACCAGAACTTCCTGCACAACAAGTAAATGTTGTCCAATCACAAGGTAAGGAAACTACTTTCGAGCTAAAAGCCGACCAATTTGTAGTAAAGCTTGTTTCAACAGGCGAAACTTGGGTTAACATGCTTAATGGAAAAGGGTATTCATTCTTCCAAGGTATGCTAGTGAAAGACGGTCAGGAAAGTGAAAAAGTAGTGGATTTCTCGAAAGAAACAGAGGCTGTCCTTGTAATCGGGAATTCTACCAATACAGAGATCTATATTAATGATGTAAAATTAGACTATGCAGTACCACCTGCTGATCAGGTTCGTCAAGATATTACTATTCGGTTTATACCTACGAATGAATAGTCATCTAAAAGATGACTATTTTTTCGTTTTATGCTAACTTATTCTATAGTTTGAATTAAGCATAGACAAAGTGTAAGCTACTCTTATAGACATTAGTATTGTCTGGCTCATGAAAGAAAAGAAATAGCACTTATTTTTGAAAGAATTATACCTAGAAGGCGGACGGAGGTAACAAGATGAACTTGCCAAATAAAATTACGATATCACGTATTTTACTTATCCCACTTTTTTTAATTATCACGCTAGACCCTTTTTCATGGGGGAATATGCATCTTTTCGGAGTAGAATTACCAATAGCTCATTTTATAGGAGGATTAATATTTATTATTGCATCTACAACTGATTGGGTTGACGGATATTATGCTAGAAAATACAACTTAGTCACTAATTTAGGAAAGTTTCTTGACCCACTAGCAGATAAACTATTGGTTTCAGCTGCTCTTATTTTACTAGTAGATTTAGAAATGGTTCCTTCTTGGATTGTTATTATTATAATCAGCCGTGAATTTGCTGTAACGGGACTTCGTCTTGTCCTCGCTGGGGAAGGGGAAGTTGTTGCAGCTAATACGTTAGGGAAAATTAAGACTTGGACCCAAATCATAGCAATATCAGCTTACCTATTGCATAATACCATTTTTGAACTCATTTCATTCCCACTTGATGATATTTCTCTTTGGGTTGCTACATTCTTTACCATTTGGTCAGGATGGGATTATTTTAACAAAAATAAGCATGCCCTTATCAACTCAAAATAATTTGTAAGGTGGAAGTATAATGAATGCGGAAATAATTGCAGTAGGTTCAGAACTGTTACTTGGGCAAATTGTCAATACGAATGCAAGGTTTCTCTCAAAGCAATTAGCGGATATAGGGATCAATGTTTATTACCATACAGTAGTTGGAGATAATCCACATCGTCTTAAATCTGTTCTTGAAATTGCAGAAAAAAGATCTAATTTAATTATTTTTACAGGTGGCTTAGGCCCTACTAAGGATGACTTAACGAAAGAAACCATTGCTTCTCATTTAGGGCTAAAACTTGTATTTGATGAGTTTGCATTGACCTCCATCGAGCGTTATTTTGAAAAAGTCAATCGCATCATGACTGAAAATAATCGAAAACAAGCACTTGTGTTAGAACAATCTGAGGTATTACAGAATGACCATGGTATGGCTCCAGGTATGCTTCTTACGAAAAATGATCACATGTACATGCTCTTACCTGGGCCACCAAAAGAGATGGAACCAATGTACCTGGATTATGCACAGCCGGCTATTATGAGTAAGCTTAATACAGAAGAAAAAATCGTCTCTAGAGTGCTTCGATTCTTTGGAATAGGGGAAGCCATGTTAGAAGCTGAAATCGAGGACATCATTGACAAACAAACGAATCCTACGATTGCCCCTTTGGCTTCTGACGGTGAAGTGACACTTAGGCTAACGGCAAAACATATTTCGCTAGAAACTGCTCATAGTTTAATAGATGAGACGGAAAAAGAAATTCTTGACCGTGTTCAGGAATTTTTCTACGGTTATGATGATACGTCTCTTATGAAAGTACTAGTTGAAAAACTAAAAGAATCGAATTTAACGATTTCTTGTGCAGAGAGTTTGACAGGTGGATTATTTCAGCAGGAGCTTACTTCCATACCAGGCACAAGTGAAGTGTTAAAAGGCGGAATCGTCTGCTATACGAATGAAGTGAAGAAACAGATTTTAAAGGTTAAGAGGGAAACAATCGAAGAAAAAGGTGTAGTAAGTTCAGAGTGTGCTGCTGAACTAGCCCAAAATGTTAGTGAAATACTTCAATCGGACATAGGGATTAGCTTTACTGGCGTTGCTGGACCTAGCGAGCTTGAAGGTCAGCCAGTAGGCACCGTATTTATAGGGATTTTTGTGAAAGGGCACACAGTAAGGGCAGAAAAGCTTTTACTAGGAGGAACTAGAGAAGCAAATCGTATTAGAAGCGTTAAATATGGCTGCTATCTGCTATTAAAGGCATTATCAGAAATACAGGCTATCAAATAGAATCCTACTAGATGAATAAAGTTTTTCTTGTTTTTATAGTCAGAAAACGATTGAAAATTGTGTTTTCGTAAGGTTTCTACCCGCAAAAAAGATATTTTTCCCTAGCTGAAAAATATGTTTTGAAGAAAAATTCAATGGCAAAAAAATCGAATGGATGTTCGATTTTTTTCTCGACAAACCTATAAAAAACAGGTATAGTAATGATAGATTCTAAAGAGATAACGAATAATAGATATTCGTTCTAAGGAGGAAATTGTAGTGAATGATCGTCAGGCAGCCCTTGAAATGGCGTTAAAACAAATAGAAAAGCAATTTGGTAAAGGATCCATCATGAAGCTTGGTGAACAAACAGATCGCCAAATCTCTACTATGCCAAGTGGATCATTAGCATTGGACACAGCCCTTGGGATAGGTGGGTATCCACGTGGACGTATTATTGAGATTTACGGTCCTGAAAGTTCAGGTAAAACAACTGTTGCTTTACATGCGATTGCTGAAGTTCAAGCAACAGGGGGACAAGCAGCATTTATTGATGCGGAGCACGCGTTAGATCCTGTTTATGCTCAAAAACTAGGAGTAAATATTGACGAGTTATTACTATCGCAACCAGATACGGGAGAGCAAGCTCTAGAGATTGCAGAAGCACTTGTTAGAAGTGGAGCTGTCGATATTCTAGTTATTGACTCGGTTGCAGCCCTTGTACCAAAAGCGGAAATTGAAGGGGAAATGGGAGATTCACACGTTGGTTTACAAGCTCGTTTAATGTCTCAAGCTCTTCGTAAACTTTCAGGTGCTATCAATAAATCCAAAACGATTGCAATCTTCATTAACCAGATTCGTGAAAAAGTTGGGGTTATGTTTGGGAATCCTGAAACAACTCCTGGTGGACGTGCGCTCAAGTTCTATTCTTCTGTTCGTCTAGAAGTACGTCGTGCTGAAACACTAAAGCAAGGTAATGATATGGTTGGTAACAAAACAAAGATCAAAGTCGTTAAGAATAAAGTAGCTCCTCCTTTCCGTACAGCAGAAGTAGATATTATGTACGGAGAAGGTATTTCAAAAGAGGGTGAAATTATCGATATGGGTTCTGAGTTGGATATCGTACAAAAAAGCGGATCATGGTATTCCTACAATGATGAGCGTCTTGGGCAAGGACGTGAAAACGCGAAGATATTCTTAAAAGAAAACCCAAGCATTCGCCTAGAAATTCAAAAGAAAATTCGTGAACACTATGGTTTAGATGGTGTTAAAACGGCACCTGAAGACGAAGATCAAGAAGAATTTGAATTAATTGATTAATCTTAGCGAAACCAGCAAGGTCGTACACTTTGCTGGTTTTTTGTGAAGGAATATGATGAAATTTGTAGTTTTTTCGAAATATTTAAAAAAGGGTGGAAGGACAACCCCTTGACAATAAAAATACACAGCTTTACAATTAATATGTATATTTTACATTTTTACTGATTATTAAAATGTTAAAAGCCTTAGTGCTGTATGTTGATGTAGAACAATGTACATGCCGACACTTTAAAAAATCGTAAACTAAAAAAAGTTCATAGCAAGAGGAGGTGAAATGATGGATTTAATTACAGTCATCTCCATTTTGCTTGGCCTATTCGTCGGTGCAGTTGTTGGCTATTTTGTTCGTAAATCCTTTTCTGAAGCAAAGATTGCAGGTGCTAAGGGTGCTGCAGAGCAAATTTTAGAAGATGCTAATCGTGAAGCGGATTCTTTGAAAAAGGAAGCCCTGCTTGAAGCAAAGGATGAGATTCACAAGTTTCGTATAGAAGCTGAACGTGAAATTCGTGATCGAAGAAATGAACTGCAAAAACAAGAAAATCGATTACTGCAAAAAGAGGAAAATCTTGATCGAAAAGATGAATCTTTAGAAAAACGTGAATCACTTTTAGAAAAGAGAGACGATTCTCTTAACAAAAAACAACAGCATATTGAAGAGATGGAAAGCAAAGTGGACGAGATCGTAAAAACGCAACAATCGGAGCTTGAACGAATCTCTGGCTTAACTCGTGAAGAGGCGAAGTCCATCATTTTAGAGCGAATGGAGCAGGAGTTATCTCATGACATCGCTTTAATGATTAAAGAGAGTGAAAATAGAGCTAAAGAGGAATCGGATAAGAAAGCCAAAGAAGTCTTGTCACTAGCAATCCAAAGATGCGCGGCTGATCATGTCGCAGAAACAACCGTTTCTGTCGTGAACCTTCCAAATGATGAAATGAAGGGACGCATAATTGGTCGTGAAGGACGGAATATCCGAACGCTGGAAACTCTAACAGGAATTGATCTTATTATCGATGATACGCCGGAAGCAGTTATCCTTTCTGGTTTTGATCCAATTCGTAGAGAGACAGCCCGTTTAGCTTTAGAAAAGCTTGTACAAGATGGACGCATCCATCCTGCGAGAATTGAAGAGATGGTTGATAAGGCGCGTAGAGAAGTTGACGAGCACATTCGAGAAATCGGAGAACAAACCACTTTTGAGGTTGGTGTTCATGGACTTCATCCGGACCTAATCAAAATCCTTGGTCGCTTGAAATTCCGTACAAGTTATGGTCAAAATGTACTCAAACACTCAATGGAAGTAGCTCAACTAGCTGGACTATTAGCCGCTGAACTTGGTGAAGATGAAACATTAGCTCGTCGTGCAGGTCTTCTTCATGACATTGGTAAGGCGATTGACCATGAAGTTGAAGGTAGTCACGTTGAGATTGGGGTAGAATTAGCAACAAAATACAAAGAACATCCAGTTGTAATTAACAGTATTGCTTCTCACCATGGTGATTCTGAACCAACTTCGATCATAGCTGTCCTTGTAGCCGCTGCCGATGCTCTATCAGCAGCTAGACCAGGAGCTAGAAGAGAAACTCTAGAAAACTATATTCGTCGTCTTGAGAAGCTTGAAGAGATTTCTGAATCTTATGATGGTGTTGAGAAATCTTTTGCAATCCAAGCTGGTCGAGAAGTACGTATATTAGTGAAGCCTGATCAAATCGATGACCTTGAAGCTCATCGACTTGCAAGAGACATTAGAAAGCAGATTGAGGAAGAACTTGATTATCCAGGTCATATTAAAGTAACAGTGATTCGTGAAACGAGAGCTGTTGAATATGCAAAATAAAGCGATGCGCTATGCATCGCTTTATTTGTGCTCAAGGGTCAACCGATGCATAGAACTTCTATCAGTTGTGTTACAATGAAAATATGGATATCAAAATAAGAAAAGAAGAAGAAAGGGCTTTTGTATGAACATATTATTTATAGGGGATGTTGTTGGATCCCCCGGACGAGATATGGTACATGAGTATTTACCAAAGCTTAAGGAGAAGTATCGTCCTCATATAACCATCATCAATGGAGAAAATGCAGCAGGGGGCAAAGGAATTACAGAGAAAATTTACCGAGGATTTCTAGAGGCGGGTGCACAAGCTGTTACTCTTGGAAATCATACATGGGATAATCGTGAGATATTTGAATTCATTGATAAAGCTAAATATATGGTCAGGCCGGCAAATTTCCCGAAAGATAATCCTGGTAAAGGAATTGTATATTTGAAGATGAATCAGGATGAGGTAGCAATTATTAGTGTACAGGGCCGAACATTTATGCAACCAAACGACTGTCCATTTACAGTTGTTGACGAATTAATTAATGAGGCAAAAGAAAGAACTCCCATCATATTTGTAGATTTCCATGCAGAAGCAACTAGCGAGAAACAAGCGATGGGTTGGTACTTAGATGGAAGAGTAACAGCAGTAGTAGGTACTCACACACACGTTCAAACGGCAGACAATCGCATTTTACCTTCTGGCACTGCATACATATCAGACGTAGGAATGACAGGTCCTTACGACGGAATTTTGGGAGTTGAGAAGGAAGCGGTATTGAAGAGGTTCTTAACGAATTTACCAGTTCGATTTGAAGTACCAACAACAGGTAGGTCTCAACTTAATGGCGTACTTATTGAACTAGATAAGAACAGTGGACGGGCAAAGAAGATTGACCGAATCATAATTAATGAAGACCACCCATTCTATTCCTAAAAATCAAAACTGAAGCTAATGCCATCATATAGAACTGTAGAAAGTCTTCTCATTTACTGGAGGAGGCTTTTTTAATTTTTTCTAGAACTCTCCTTGAATAAATGACCTTTTAAAATTTTTTTTGGGAAAACGCACCTGAAAGTTTTCTTTTTTTTGTCCAAGCTGGAATATGTTATTTATTTCAAGAATATAGTAGCAATGGAATCATATATACCTGACATGTTCAAATGACGAACATCAGGAGGGGTTAAACAAGGAGGAGCTAGGAATGGAAATATTAAAAGTTTCAGCAAAATCTAATCCTAATTCTGTAGCTGGTGCGCTTGCAGGAGTTCTGCGTGAAAGAGGTGCTGCGGAAATCCAAGCGATTGGTGCGGGTGCATTAAATCAAGCCGTAAAGGCAGTAGCGATCGCAAGAGGATTCGTAGCACCTAGCGGAGTTGATTTAATTTGTATTCCTGCATTTACAGATATTTTGATTGATGGGGAAGAAAGAACGGCGATTAAACTTATAGTAGAGCCAAGATAACATTGTTTTACTTATGCCTGTTTGCGGATTTGCAGACAGGTTCTTTTTTTGTGTGTAGATTTATATGCTTATCTATATGGATGTAATTTTAATCATTTAAAGGTCAGGATTAAAACTTTTTTGAGAGGAGAAACGTATGAAAATTTTTGATGCTCATTGCGATGTCTTATATAAAATGCTATTAAATAATCATCTTCGTTTTTACAATTCCAAAGATTTAAACGTAAATCTCAAAGGTTTAATGCAAGCTGGAGTTACAGTTCAATGTTTTTCTATTTATATACCTGAATCTACTCATCCAGAGATGAGGTTTAATGTTGCCCTTTATATGGTTGAGCTTTTTTATGAAAAGGTATTAAAGCCGAACCCTCAGTTAAGATTAATCACTTCACAGGAGGGATTAAATCATATAAGTGAAGGCGAGGTAGGGGCCATTCTTACTTTAGAAGGCTGTGATGCGATAGGAAGGGACCTACTGAAACTTAAAACACTCTTGAGGCTAGGAGTTTCATCGGTTGGATTGACTTGGAATCATGCAAATGCTGTTGCGGATGGTGCTCTTGAGGAAAGAGGTGGAGGACTAACACAATTTGGGAAACAGGTTGTGAATACATTAAATGAAAGCAACACATGGTGTGACGTTTCACATCTCTCTGAGAGAGGCTTCTGGGATGTAATTGAATGGGGAGACTATCCATATGCATCACATTCAAATTGTTATTCACTATGTCCTCATACAAGAAATTTAAATGACGAGCAAATATATGCACTTATCGAACGAAACGGGGTAATGGGTATTAATTTTGTACCACAGTTCCTATCAGGTAAAGAGAATGCAACAATTACCGATATTTTGAGACATTTAGAACATGTATGTGCCCTTGGGGGAGAAGATCATGTTGGTTTCGGTTCAGATTTCGATGGGAACGATGAACTAGTTACAGGATTGGAATCAGTTGAAGGGTATATTACATTAAAAGAGGAATTAACAAAATATTATTCTGATATACAAGTAGAAAAATTTCTATATAAAAATCTAGCAAGTCGTTTTCCGAGATAGTAGCCAGGGTAAAACACTATAGAAACAATGTTTTTTAAATCATTTTCATGAATTTTCATAGAAAGTCTTCTCAATCTATCTATTATATTTTTGTAAATAAAAAAATATTCATATTTTCGTCAATATTTAGTTCGAAGGGGTTGCAATTTTTGATACTTAGGTCTAGAATTGAAAGCGTTTAGTACGTATTCATGCTCTTAGTTTTTTTCACAAGAGATCTACTTGTTTGTAAGGGCTTTAGAATAGGGCTACACTTATTTAAAAAACACGTTTTTTACATATTTCTTAACGTATCCAAAGGGGTGTAAGACATGATCAATCAACTTTCTTGGAAAGTTGGCGGACAACAAGGGGAAGGTATTGAAAGTACTGGAGAAGTATTTTCCATTGCATTGAACCGTTTAGGCTACTATTTATATGGTTACCGTCACTTTTCATCTCGTATTAAAGGCGGTCATACTAACAACAAAATTCGCGTAAGCACTACTCAAGTTCGCTCAATCTCCGACGACCTTGATATTCTGGTAGCTTTCGACCAAGAAACAATTGACTTAAACTACAAAGAACTACACGAAAAAGGAATTATTATCGCTGATTCAAAGTTTGATCCAAAACGTCCAGAAGATACTCAAGCGGCAATGTATGCGGTTCCATTTACAGATATGGCAACAGAACTAGGAACATCGCTAATGAAGAACATGGTTGCAATTGGTGCTACTAGTGCAATCTTAGACTTAGATATCACTGTTTTTGAAGAAGTAGTTCAAGAGATCTACGGGAAAAAAGGTGAGCAAGTTGTAGCTAAGAACATGGAAGCTGTTAAAGCTGGTTACGACTTTATGAAAGAAAAGCTATCTGATAATTCAGTAATGCAATTAGAAAAAGCAGATGGAAATAAACGTATGTTTATGATTGGTAATGATGCAATCGCATTAGGAGCAATTGCTGGTGGATGCCGCTTCATGGCTGCATATCCTATTACTCCTGCTTCAGAGATCATGGAGTACTTAATTAAAAAACTTCCTGCTTTAGGTGGAACTGTTATCCAAACAGAAGATGAAATTGCTGCAGCTACAATGGCAATCGGTGCTAACTATGCTGGTGTTCGTACCATTACAGCATCTGCGGGTCCTGGTCTATCTCTTAAAATGGAAGCAATTGGTTTATCTGGTATTACAGAAACTCCACTTGTTATTGTTGATACTCAACGTGGTGGTCCTTCTACAGGTCTTCCAACGAAACAAGAACAATCTGACTTAATGGCTATGATTTATGGTACTCACGGAGAGATTCCTAAAATTGTTATGGCTCCAAGTACTGTTCAAGAAGCATTCTATGATGCTGCAGAGGCGTTTAACTTAGCTGAGGAATATCAAGTTCCTGTTATTCTATTAACTGACTTGCAGTTATCTTTAGGTAAGCAAACGGTTGAGCCACTAAACTTTGATAAAGTTGAAATCCGTCGTGGTAAGCTTGCTACTGAAGAGCTACCAGAAGTTGAGGGCAAAGGTTACTTCAAGCGTTATGAAGTTACTGAAGATGGAGTTTCACCACGTGTAGTTCCTGGTATGAAAAATGGTATTCACCATGTAACAGGTGTTGAGCACGATGAAACGGGTAAACCATCAGAATCAGCTGCTAACCGTAATGCTCAAATGGATAAGCGTTTCCGTAAAGTTGAAAACATTAAATTTAATACACCAGTTCACAAAAATGCTCCGCATGAAGAAGCTGACATTTTATTAGTAGGCTTTAACTCTACTCGCGGAACAATTGAAGAAGCAATGACTCGTTTAGAAAAAGACGGATTAAAAGTGAATCATGCTCATATTCGTTTAATTCATCCGTTCCCGACTGATGAAATGCTACCGCTTGTGAAATCAGCTAAAAAGGTTGTAGTTGTAGAAAACAACGCAACTGGACAACTGGCAAATATTTTAAAAATGAATGTTGGACATGCTGAAAAAGTCTACAAACATTTAAAATATGACGGAAATCCGTTCTTGCCACATGAAATTCATACAAAATGCAAGGAGCTGTTTTAAGAATGGCAACATTTAAAGACTTTCGTAATAACGTAAAGCCTAACTGGTGCCCTGGTTGTGGCGATTTCTCAGTACAAGCGGCAATTCAACGTGCAGCAGCTAACGTTGGATTAGAACCTGAAAACTTAGCGGTAGTGTCAGGTATCGGATGTTCTGGACGTATTTCAGGATATATTAACTCATATGGTTTCCATGGTATTCACGGACGTGCATTACCAATTGCACAAGGTGTGAAAATGGCGAACCGTGATTTAACAGTTATTGCATCTGGTGGAGACGGAGATGGATTTGCAATCGGAATGGGACACACGATCCATGCAATCCGCCGTAACGTAGACGTTACTTATATTGTTATGGATAACCAAATTTACGGATTAACAAAAGGTCAAACATCACCTAGATCAGCAGCAGGTTTCAAGACGAAATCTACTCCTCAAGGTTCTATTGAGCAGCCAATTTCCCCGATGGAAATGGCATTAACAGCCGGTGCAACATTTGTTGCTCAAAGCTTCTCAACTGACCTTAAGGACTTAACGGCTCTAATCGAGGCAGGAATTAACCATAAAGGTTTTTCATTAATCAACGTGTTCAGCCCATGTGTAACTTACAATAAAGTAAACACATATGACTGGTTTAAAGAAAACCTAACGAAGCTTGCTGATGTTGAAGGTTATGATCCAAATAACAAAGAGCAAGCAATGCAGACATTAATGAAGCACAATGGTTTAGTAACTGGACTAATCTACCAAGATACTGAGCGTAAATCTTATCAAGAGTTATTATCTGGATACTCTGAAACTCCACTTGTAAATGCTGATCTAAAATTAGATGAAGCACACTTCAATAAGCTAGTTTCTGAGTTTATGTAATAAAGCCTAAAACCCCGATAAATGAACGATTACCTCAATTGTTACCATAACAATGAGGGGGCAGTTCAATTTATTCGGGGTTTTTCTTTTTGCAGGGATTATAATGTGATGACTATCACATCTGATTTGTTCATTTTAGGGTAAAATTCCTTTGGCTATCTTTGTTTACATTTCCCCTAATTCGTTAATAAAGGTTACTAAACTTTTGATTTAATCGAAGAAAGTGTTGTGGATGAGCACGGAGAATTGGGATTGGGATGTCTATAAGATTACTCTGGGCTCCTTATGAAATCTTTTGTGAAACATGAACAAACGAAATAAACTTTCTTATTCGACAAAAAGTGATTTACTATTGTTTTCAATCTATATAGGCTTTATACTTAAATAATGTGCGTACATTCTCTGTTTTGACTAGAATTTGTTTGCATCAAAACACAACATTAAAATCGTCGATTTATAGATAGTTTAGAAAAGAAAGGGGAATTCGAATGAACGAAAAACAACGTTTAGAAGGTCAGCAAGTACAAGCAGATAATTCTTCGGACAAAAAATCCGAAAAGGATTTCAGTAAGTACTTTGAAAAAGTCTACACAGCTCCTTCTTTAAAAGATGCTAAAAAACGTGGAAAAGAAGAAGTTCAGTATCATAAGGATTTCGATATCCCAGAAGAATTTCGTGGTATGGGAGAAGGTCGTAAATTCTATATCCGTACTTACGGCTGTCAAATGAATGAACATGATACAGAAGTAATGGCGGGTATTTTTATGGGGCTTGGATATGAGCCTACTGATTCAGTTGAAGATGCGAATGTAATCCTTTTAAACACTTGTGCAATCCGTGAAAATGCAGAAAATAAGGTATTTGGTGAATTAGGGCACTTAAAACATCTAAAAACTCAGAGACCAGATCTTCTGATTGGTGTTTGTGGATGTATGTCTCAAGAGGAATCAGTAGTGAACAAGATCCTTAAGACTTACCAACAGGTAGATATGATTTTCGGTACTCATAATATTCACCGCCTCCCGAACATTCTTCAAGAAGCTTATATGTCTAAAGAAATGGTTATTGAAGTTTGGTCAAAAGAAGGAGATATTATCGAGAATCTTCCAAAAGTACGTCGGGGGGATATTAAAGCTTGGGTTAACATTATGTACGGATGTGATAAGTTCTGTACGTATTGTATTGTACCTTACACTCGTGGGAAAGAACGTAGCCGTCGTCCTGAAGACATTATCCAAGAAGTGCGTCATTTAGCATCACAAGGCTATAAAGAAATTACATTGCTTGGTCAAAATGTTAACGCATATGGGAAAGATTTTGAGGACATGAAATATGGCCTTGGTGACTTAATGGATGAGATTCGTAAAATTGACATCCCACGTATTCGATTTACGACTAGCCACCCGCGTGATTTTGATGATCATTTAATTGAAGTACTAGCAAAAGGTGGAAACCTTGTTGAACATATTCACCTTCCAGTACAATCAGGATCAACGGAAGTTCTTAAGATCATGGCTCGTAAATATACGAGAGAGCAGTATTTAGAACTTGTTCGTAAAATAAAGGCAGCGATTCCAAATGCTACTTTTACAACAGATATTATTGTAGGCTATCCAAATGAAACGGAAGAGCAATTTGAAGAGACGATGTCTTTATATCGTGAGGTTGGCTTTGAATCTGCTTATACGTTCATTTACTCTCCACGTGAAGGTACACCAGCTGCCAAAATGGTGGACAATGTACCGATGGAAGTGAAGAAAGAGCGTCTTCAAAAATTAAATGCATTAGTTAATGAGTTTTCTGCTGAAGCGATGAAGAAATATCATGACCAAATTGTTGAGGTTCTTGTTGAAGGGGAAAGTAAGAATAACCCTGAAGTTTTAGCAGGATATACTCGTAAGAATAAGCTTGTTAACTTTAAAGGACCAAAATCAGCAATTGGTAAATTAGTAAAAGTAAAAATTACAGATGCAAAAACTTGGTCTTTAAACGGAGAAATGGTTGAGGAACTAGAAGCTATCGAGGTGAAGTAAGATGGGGAAATATACAAAAGATGATATCGTGGCACGTGCACAAGAATTAGCAAGAATGATTTCAGAAACAGAAGAAGTTGATTTCTTTAAAAAGGCTGAAGCTCAAATTCATAGCAATGAGAAGGTTCGCGCTTTGATTTCGCAAATTAAAGGTTTGCAAAAACAAGCAGTAAACTTACACCACTATGGGAAAGAAGAAGCTCTTAAGAAGACAGAAGCGAAAATTGCTTCAATTGAAGAGGAATTAGATTCTATTCCAGTAGTTCAAGAATTCAAGCAATCACAGTTAGAAGTAAATGATCTTCTACAGCTTGTAGCTACTACTATCTCAAATAAAGTTACTGACGAAGTAGTGACTTCCACTGGTGGAAACATCTTAAGTGGGGAAACTGGTTCAGAGATTGAAAACAAAAGCTGTTCACATCATTAATAACAAAACGACCCTAGTCTATAAGACAGGGTCGTTTTTTTTATATTAATTATTTCTAGGATATATGAATCATGTAGGATGTGAAAAAAGTCATTCTTTTATACTTGTTCACAGTTTTGTTAAATCTATTTGACAGATTTAAGTCCTTTTCTTCTTTTCTATAGTTTAAATAGGGAAAAATACACTACAATACCATAAAGTGAGTGGTTTCATAGTTTTATCCAATTTCACTATCAGAGAACATTACTGATAGTGCTTTAAAATTGAATAGGAATGGAATTCTCATGGGATATTTTTATATGGGGTGTATGGAAATGGCGAAATTAACTAAGAAATTATTACTTTCTTACTTCATTATTGTTCTTATGATGGGAGGACTCGGTCTTGGAGCATATACAGCACTTTCTTCTGTAAACAAAAACGGAGAAACGATGTATAAAAATGGAGTGGTTCCACTAAGTCTTTTAGCGGATATTGCTAAGTACTCTGAGAATACTCGTGTACAAATGGTCACTGCAGTTAATACAAAGAATGCATCGCCAACAAAAATTGCAGAGGAAAATATAATACATATAAAAGATGTAATTGAAAAATATGAAAAAATTTCAATGATCCCTGAAGAAAAAGAAAAGTTTGAAGAGTTTACATCTAACTGGTATACATTTACGGATCGGGTTGCTAAAAATATTATTTTAGTTAAAAACGAACAGTATGAGGAAGCTACAGCGGGGTTAAAGCTTGGTGGAGAACCTTTTACATTAGCAAGTGATAGCCTAAAAGAGCTAATTAACATTAACAATCAAATGGCTGAAGAATTAATGAACCAAAATGAACAAAATTACAAGCAAACTCGTTTGCTTCTTATTTTAACAATCGCTGTCGCAACTATTGTAGCGATAAGCGTCGGCCTTTTTGTCGGAAGAAACATTAGTCAACCGGTGATGAAAATCTCTGCTAGAGCAAATGAGATTGCTAAGGGGGATTTAACGGGAGAGACAATCCTGATAAAGAATAAAGATGAAATTGGCGATTTAGCCCAGTCTTTTAATGAAATGAAAGAAGGGTTACGGGCATTAGTATCCTCCGTTTCGAAGTCAGCAGAAGAATTGGCGGCGGTATCGGAGGAAATGGCAGCTTCGAGTGAACAAGTATCATCTTCCGTTCAAGAAGTATCTATCTCAATGAATCATGTTGCGCAAAATACGGAATTAGGAAACAATTCAGTCGTAGATGTATCAACGGTTTTATTAGAGCTATCCTCTCTTATCCAAATTGCGAAAAATAAAGCAACCTCAGCTCTAAATAATTCTGAAACAACTTATAAAACGGCTACCGACGGAAAAGACATAGTAAATAAATCCATTGATAAAATTGAGTCAATTAGAAATCGAACCATTGAGACTGAAGTGTTAATTCAAAAGCTAGACCAGTACACACAGGAAATTGGCCATATCACACAGATGATTACAAGTATTGCAGATCAAACGAATCTCCTTGCGTTAAACGCATCGATTGAAGCCGCACGAGCAGGAGAACATGGACGTGGATTTGCAGTTGTAGCAGAGGAAGTTCGTAAACTAGCCGAACAATCAAATTCAGGTGCTAATCAAGTAGCTGAATTAGTCAAGAAGATATCTGGCAGTACTGGTGAAGTTGTTCGTGCTATGCATTTGAACAAGTCTGAAGTAGAGCAGGGGGTAGAAATTGTATCGACTGCAGGCGATGCTTTAGATCGAATCCTTGATGCTGTATCACTAACCTTAAAAGAAGTGGACGGAATCTCTGATGTAACGGACGAAGAAGTCGCAAGTTCAGATAAGATTGTTAAGTTGATTTCTGATTTATCTTCTGTAATGGAAAATACTGCGGCAAATACGGAAGAAGTGGCTGCTTCGATTCAAGAGTCCACTGCAGCGATGGAAACCGTGTCAGGCTCAGCCGAGGAAGTAAGCTCCATGGCAGCTGAACTTAAATCGTCTGTCGAAGTGTTTCGGATATAGGCGGACAATCCAATAGAATCATATAAATGTAGGGATAGCAATTTTGCTGTCCCTATTTTCTGTTTGAATCCTTCTCAAAACCCTCTTTTAAATCGTGACACATATCTATGGGTGAACGCATAGTATGAACTATACCGCACCTAAATAAAGGCTTAGTCAATCCTATAAAAATATAATCACACTAGTCTAATATCCCGCATAGGATGAAATGAAAATGATTGAGGAGGTTTCGCTCGCAATGGGAGAATACAGAGAGATTATCACAAAAGCGGTCGTAGCGAAAGGACGTAAATTCACACAGTCTAATCATACGATTTGCCCGGCACACAATCCGACCAGTATCCTCGGCTGTTGGATCATAAACCATACGTACGAGGCGAAAAAGTTAGGTAAAAAAGTTGAAGTACACGGCTACTATGACATTAACGTTTGGCACTCCTATAACGATAATACAAAGACAGAAGTTGTAACGGAGCGCGTTGAATATTGTGACGTCATTAAACTAAAATATCGTGATCCAGATTGTTTTGATGACCATGATGTAATCGCGAAAGTACTTCAACAGCCAAATTGTTGTGAAGCAGTTATTTCCCCAAATGGAAATAAGATTATTGTTCATGTTGAAAGAGAATTCCTTGTAGAAGTTATTGGTGAAACAAAAGTGTGCGTTGAAGTACACCCTGGAGCTCACAAGGACGACGATGATGATTGGGGATTAGATATCGATGACGAGGAATTCGAGGATCTAAATCCAGATTTCTTAGTCGGATCTGAAGAAGAGTAGTAATCAACTAGGGAGTTTATTCTTCCTAGTTTTTTCTTTTGAGGATATATTCCCTCTTTTTAAAACTCCTCCTATATAAGTAAACAATCGACACCATGTTCCTTCTAATGAACGTAAGAAATCTCCATCAATAGTTTGAGTACAAAATGACTGCTAATTTATATAATTGTGATGAAGGAGGAGATTTGAGTGAAAATATATCAGCTCAATATGAAGTGTGCACAATTAGAAGAAATGAAAAGTTTTTATATAGACGTTTTAGAAATGGAGCTTGTGGGAGAGTCAGAGAGTCATTTCTCTGTGATGGCAGGTACAACGAAGCTTGTTTTTGAGAAGGATTCTATTACGCCATTTTATCATGTGTGTTTCAGAACGAACGCAACATTCTTTCATCACATATTCAATAAACTGAATGCAGAAAAAGTTCTTTTACCTAATGAAGATGGTGAAATTAGTCTATTTTGGAAAGGAAAACAGGCGTATTTTAAAGATCCTGATGGGAATATTTTAGAAATGCTAGAAAGACCATTTACGGAAGCCGATCAAGCTGAACCTCTCTCCTGGTTCGATGTAGGGGAGATCGGCCTACCTACGGAAAATGTTAAGGAACTACAAAATCAATTAAACCAAATTCTAAACGATCAGGTGAAGGCTGATAGTGAAACATTTGCGTTTTATGGCGATCTTGAAGGGGTATTTGTCATTGTTAAAGAAGGGAGACATTGGTACCCCACCACATTAGGAGCCACGATTCATCCTCTAAAAGTCTATGTCACCGGGAATGAGGATACATACTACAAAAATGAAATTTATCCTTATGAAATCGTTGTTAGGAAAGAATGGAATCATGAGCTTCCTGCCGTTCAATTCCGGATGGCACGACCAACCAATCAATTAGAAAAGTTAGTTGAGTTTTATAAAGATGGAATCGGCCTTAACATCATTGGTGAGTTTAGAGGTCATGAAGGATATGATGGAATGATGCTTGGTCTACCAGGACACCCCTACCACATAGAATTCACCCAATATGAGAAAGAGGTTGCGCTCCCAACTCCTACGAAAGAGCATTTACTTGTGTTTTATATGGGAAATCGTTATAAAAGAGATGAAATCGTTAGTCGATTAACGAGAATGGGATATGAACCAGTCGAGCCTGAAAATCCGTATTGGGGAAGAGGCGGAGTAACCATTGAAGATCCAGATGGGTGGAGAGTGGTTCTTATGAATAGTGTGGGGATATGAAAGACAAGAAGCTATAAGGCCCTCTTATAGCTTTTTGTCATTCTCCTCAAGAAACTCATTGATTACACTTATAACGTCTTCTAATATCTTAATTGATTCAAAAGGGTTGACACCTATATCGAGACTGTGGTTAGCCCCACGTACAAGATGTGTTTGATGTACATTTTTATATAGTTCCCATTTCTCCCTTATATAACAAGGATCCTGATCCCCGATGATGGTGAGTGATGGAATATGACTATTAAGCATCTTTTCATATACATCGTCACGATTGATGAGCGGAGTTAACCAAATGATCTTATTTGGTAAAAAGTACTCTAAGCTTATGCAGATTGAGAGTGTGCCAATAGACTTTCCAACAAAAAGGGTCTCTGAGTATTTTTCTGAATGAAAGACATCAATAATAGTTTCTGCATTATACTTCATGCAAGATTGTTTTTCCTCTTGACTAAAGGAAGAGAACGGTGCACTCTGATAGTCATAATTGACATGAACTACATCGTATCCATTTTTCACAAATAAACTTGTACTATAATAAAGAAGAGGTGCTTGGGCTGTATAGCCTAATCCAGGGAAAATAAATGCTAGTTTAGTCGAAGGTTCCTTATGTTCTAAATATGTATAGGAAACTTGCATTCCATTATAGCCTTCTAAGTAGCCAGTTCTTCTATTCATCCTTCATCAACTCCTTAGAAGAATTATAATGGATTTCTTTGGAAAAATAATTGCTTTAATCAGAAATTTCTTGAGAAAATTTTCAAATTGGATTTTTGTTGATGCTAGAAATGAATGTGTCGATTTATGTTATAATATTGTTCAAGAGAAAATGATTGATAGAATGATATTTTGGAGGACTTATGTCTACTACATATACGCCGATGATACAACAATATTTACGAGTAAAGGCAGACTATGAAGATGCCTTTTTATTTTTCCGTTTGGGTGATTTTTATGAAATGTTTTTTAATGATGCAATTGAAGCTTCGCAAATACTAGAGATTACATTAACAAGTCGTGATGGTGGTGGAGAGGACCGTATTCCGATGTGCGGAGTTCCCTATCATTCAGCGCCACAATATATTGAGCAACTAGTGGAAAAAGGTTATAAAGTTGCGATTTGTGAACAAACGGAAGATCCTAAACAGGCTAAAGGGGTAGTTAGAAGAGAAGTAGTGCAACTCATTACTCCAGGAACTGTCATGGAAGGACGAGCGTTAAGCGAAAAAGATAATAATTATATCGCAACCATTACCCAATTCGATGATGAAACCTATGGATTTGCATGTAATGACTTATCTACAGGGGAAAACAAAGTTACACTACTTACTGGAAGCTTTGAGCAAGTATTGAATGAATTATCGCTTTTAGGTGCAAAAGAAGTGGTTATTGATCGTTCGTTTAATGGTGATCTTCAACGGAAAATGAAGGAGCGTGCTGTGACCACGATTTCTTTTGAGGACGACATTGAAGGAAAGGAAGCTTTCGAACATGTTATCGAGCACATAAACCAGGACAAGCTCCGTATGACAGTCATTCGTTTATTTAATTATCTGTACCGTACACAGAAAAGAAATTTAGATCATCTCCAGCCTGTGGAGCTCTATCAAATCGATCAGTATATGAAAATTGATTATTTTTCGAAACGAAACTTGGAACTAACTGAAACGATCCGCTCCAAAGGGAAAAAGGGTTCCCTCATTTGGCTTCTTGATGAAACCAAAACAGCTATGGGCGGAAGGACTCTTAAGCAGTGGATTGATCGACCTCTAATCGATGAAAAAGAAATAAAGAGACGCCAAGCGGTTGTAGAAGCTCTCATCTCTCATTATTTTGAACGTCAAGAGCTAAGAGAGAACTTAAAGGAAGTCTACGACCTTGAGCGTTTAGCAGGAAGAGTTGCATTCGGAAATGTAAATGCACGAGACTTAATGCAACTAAAACGATCTCTTCTTCAGGTGCCAATTGTTAGAGAACTTTTAGAGAAGCTTCCGATTAAAGAGGCTCAAGAAGTAGCTAAAAAAATAGAACCGTGTGTTGAGGTGACTGATTTACTAGAAAAAGCAATTGTTGAAAATCCACCTCTATCCATCAAGGACGGGAATATGATTCAAGATGGATATCATGCTGAGTTGGATCAATATCGTGATGCAACTAGGAACGGAAAGACATGGATTGCCCAACTTGAAAGGGAACAGCGTGAAAAGACTGGTATTAAATCTCTTAAAGTTGGATATAACCGTGTGTTTGGATATTATATTGAAGTGACAAAAGCAAACCTTCATCTTTTAAAAGAAGGTCAGTATGAGAGAAAACAAACACTTACAAATGCTGAACGTTTTATTACTCCAGAACTAAAAGAAAAAGAAGCGTTAATTTTACAAGCAGAAGAAAAAAGTGTTGAACTAGAGTACCAATTATTTATTTCCATTCGTGAATTTGTAAAAAAATATATTCCTCAATTACAAGCATTAGCAAAAGTTGTCAGTGAGATTGATGTCCTTCAATGTTTTGCAACGGTAAGTGAGGAGAGACATTATGTAAAGCCTGCTTTCTCTAATAATCGAGAAATTTTTATTAAGGAAGGTAGGCATCCTGTTGTTGAAAAAGTAATGAATGCTCAGGAGTATGTTCCCAATGATTGTTTAATGAACTCACAGAAAGAGCTACTGCTTATTACAGGACCTAATATGTCGGGGAAAAGTACGTATATGAGACAAATTGCGCTTACAGCCATTCTTGCGCAAATTGGTTGTTATGTACCAGCTACAGAAGCAAGACTGCCCATCTTTGACCAAGTTTTCACAAGAATCGGAGCTGCTGATGATTTAATTTCTGGACAAAGTACATTTATGGTGGAAATGCTAGAAGCGAAAAATGCCATTGCTAACGCAACTCAAGAAAGCCTAATTCTTTTTGATGAAATTGGTCGTGGTACATCAACCTATGATGGAATGGCATTGGCACAGGCAATCATTGAATATATTCACACCCGTATTGGTGCTAAAACATTATTCTCAACCCACTATCATGAGCTAACGGTATTAGAAGAACAGCTTGATAACTTAAAAAATATTCATGTAAGCGCCATTGAGCAAAATGGCAAAGTGGTGTTTCTTCATAAAATTAAAGATGGCGCAGCGGATAAGAGCTATGGAATTCATGTAGCCCAATTAGCGGAGCTCCCGGAAGAATTAATTACAAGGGCGAATGAAATTTTGCAAACTTTAGAACAAAAGGACGGTTCTAAAGAGAAAACGCTTAAAAAGCCAGTTCTTTCAAAAGTGGAAGAAGAGGCGCAGCTTTCGTTTTTTGATGTACCATCTAAAACCAATCATGAAGGTTTAAATTCAAAGGAAAAACAAATTATCTCTCAACTCAAACAGATGGACATTCTGGAGATGAACCCAATCCAAGCATTAAATACTTTATATGAGTTACACAAAAAACTTAAATAATCACTAGGAGGTGTATGTGTGGGAAGAATCATTCAATTAGACGATGCATTGTCGAACAAAATAGCTGCTGGTGAAGTGGTGGAACGCCCTGCTTCTGTGGTAAAAGAACTCGTCGAAAATGCCATAGACGCGGGAAGTTCCATTATTGAAATCGAAATTGAAGAAGCTGGCCTTTCAAAGATTCGAATCATTGACAACGGACACGGTATTGAAGAAGACGACGTTTTAATGGCGTTTCAACGGCATGCTACAAGTAAAATTAAAACAGACAATGACTTATTTCGTATACGTACACTAGGTTTCCGTGGTGAAGCATTACCGAGTATCGCCTCTGTTTCTAGACTGGAAATGAAGACTTCTACTGGTGAAACAGGTAATCGTGTAGTCATTGAGGGTGGAAAAGTTGAGGTTTCTGAAAAGTCTTCAAGCAGAAAAGGGACAGATATCACGATTACGGACTTGTTTTTCAACACTCCTGCGCGTCTTAAATATCTTAAGACAGTTCACACTGAATTAGGAAATATAACGGATATAGTAAATCGTTTGGCCCTTTCTCATCCTGAAGTATCGTTTAGGTTACTCCATAACGAAAGAAAGTTGCTTCATACAAATGGAAATGGCGATGTAAGGCAAGTTCTAGCAGCTATATATGGTTTAAATATTGTGAAAAAAATGATTCCGGTTGAGGCTAGCTCATTAGATTTCAAATTAAATGGTTGGATTGCGCTTCCTGAAATTACAAGGGCGTCCCGAAACTATATTTCCACGATGATTAATGGCCGATTTATTAAAAACTATCCATTGGTAAAAGCCATACAGGAAGGGTATCATACTCTTTTGCCGATCGGTCGCTATCCGATTGTCCTATTAAATATTGAAATGGATCCGTTACTTGTTGATGTGAACGTCCATCCTTCTAAAATGGATGTTCGTTTAAGTAAAGAGCATGAATTAAATGAATTAGTAACCTCAACGATTAAGAATACTTTTAAAAAAGAAGAGCTTATTCCATCAGGCTACACACAATTAAAAAGAGAAAAGCCTAAATCTGAGCAGACTTTTTTTGAGTTGGATCATCTACCGGACACGACTAGTAAACCGGTAAAATTTGAATCATCTCCAGTCTTACAGAGAGAAATGCCAGCTAAGAGACTCTATCAACCGGGTACTTTAGAAGAGTTTCAGCCTACTAGAGTGGAATCGACCTCAGCGCAGGTGGAGATGATCCATGAGGATGAAGAGAGTTTCATTGATGATGTAAAAGAGGAAACACATCAAGAGCTAGTTAGTCAGGAAACAACTGAAATGGGACAAAGGGTTCCGCCTCTATATCCAATTGGTCAGATGCACGGAACGTACATTTTAGCCCAAAACGAAAAGGGACTATATATTATTGATCAGCATGCTGCACAAGAGCGGATAAAATATGAATACTTTAAGGAAAAAGTAGGGCAAGTGGCAAGTGAGCTCCAAGACATGTTGGTACCTTTAACGCTCGAGTATTCAACAGATGAATATATGAAAATATCAGAGTACCAGGGCGAGCTTGAAAAAGTAGGGATCTTCCTAGAACCGTTTGGTCATAATAGCTTTATCGTTCGAGCACACCCACAATGGTTTACCAAAGGAGAAGAACAGCAAATTATTGAGAGTATGATTGAACAACTACTTCATATGAAGAGAGTAGATATTAAGAAGCTGAGAGAGGAAGCAGCCATTATGATGAGCTGTAAAGCCTCTATAAAAGCAAATCAATATCTACGAAACGAAGAAATTCAAGCGTTGTTAGATGATTTAAGAAGAACAACAGACCCCTTCACATGTCCTCACGGGAGACCAATCATTATTCAATACTCAACTTATGAGTTAGAGAAAATGTTTAAGAGAGTGATGTAAATAAAGCGCTAGAACATGTTCAAATGTTTGAACGATGTTCTGGCGTTTTTTGGTTAGTAAGGATCTTCTAGAGTTATAGTGGCATTAACACAAATCTGAATACGGCAAAATTTAACGTAATCAGCCTAGAGGGAAATACGTTTTCGTGAAACTTTTTCATCAAATGATCGTCAATGTATATAGAGGTATAAAATATTGCCAAAATTCACTTGTTCCTGATTTTTCAAAAAATAGTCGAACGAACAAGCTGGTTTTCAGTAGCTATATAAACTATATTTAAGATAGGCCATGTGATTGGAGTGGTAAAATGGTGAGTTTAGGATTGTTATTTTCTTTGATTCCTATCGTAATTGTAGTGTTCATAATTGCCCTTGTCGCAAAAAATAAAGAGGGGGAAGAAGATATGATTCGTCATTTGTATACGTATTTAGTTTTATTTGCCACGCTTATGATGGTGATCGGTGGCGGCATTTCAATTTTTATGGCCTCAGCAGATTTAGTTAGTCCACCATCTTACTATCAGAGTTATACTGATTTCAAAACGATGAGACAACATGAAAAGTTTGAAGGACAAAAGGCGGAGTTGACGGAGGAAGAACTACGCACTGAATATGAGCAAATGATTAAAGACGAAAAACAACGTCAACAAGAAAGAGCAAAAAATCAAATCATTAAAAGCTTAGGATTTATCGTCATCCCTCTTCCAATCTTTATATACTTCAATAGAATGAGAAAAAGTCAGACTTAAAAGCATCTCTAACAACGTCGATTGGGTGTTGTTAGAGATGCTTTTCCTTTTTATATGTAACCTTAGTCAAACTCATGCTAGTTCATAAGCCCAATTAACTTGTACTCCTCTTCCCCTTTTTTTATAGGTACATATACTAGACTGAAAACCAATTAGGAAGGGGAATTACATTGAATCCATATTTGAATCATTCATCTAGACAATTTGGTTTTGGTTATCCAGGAGCGGGAACAGGCTTTGGAGGCCCAGGTTATCCAGGAGCGGGAACAGGCTTTGGAGGCCCAGGTTATCCAGGAGCGGGAACAGGCTTTGGAGGCCCAAGTTATCCAGGAGCGGGAACAGGCTTTGGAGGCCCAGGTTATCCAGGAGCGGGAACAGGCTTTGGAGGCTATGGTTATCCAGGAGCGGAAACAGGCTTTGGAGGCCATGGTTATCTAGGAGCAGGAACAGGCTTTGGAGGCTATGGTTATCCAGGAGCGGGAGCAGGTTTCGGAGGCCCAGGTTATCCAGGAGTAGGAACAGGCTTTGGTGGAGGCCATGGTTACCCAGGAGCACCAGGTTATGGTTACGGTGGTTTTAATCCGGCTCTTAGTACTGGATTATTAGGATTAGGCGCGGGGCTTTTAGGGGGAGCTATTTTAGACGATCATTAAGCCGTATAGCCTTAATAAATATATATAGTAGACACCAATCAAGGGTGTCTACTATTTTAATTCTTATTTTACAGCTGGTTGTATTTTTTGTAAGTAATTCAGTGCTTTTCCCGTACCTATTGCTACGGATTCTAGTGGATTTGAGGCTAGCTGGACCGGTACTTGTATTTGTTTACTAATCCATTCCTCTAAACCATTTAACAACGATCCACCACCTGTTAATATAACCCCTCTATCAACAATATCGCCACTTAACTCTGCAGGGCTATCCTCTAAGGTTAGTCGTATTGCTTCTAGAATGTGTAGGAGGGATTCTCTGATTGCCTCCCGAATTTCATTGGATGTTAAAGTGATGGTCTTGGGAAGTCCTGTAACTAAATCTCGGCCCCGAACTTCCATCTCTAATGAATCATGGTCCAATGGAGCATAGCCAATTTCTATTTTAATCTGCTCAGCAGTTCTTTCTCCAATTAATACATTATATGATTTGCGAACGTATTGGATAATGTCTTCATCCATTGAGTCTCCACCAATCCGAACGGAATGGCAAGTAACAACTCCACCGAAGGAAATTAATGCAACTTCTGTGGAACCACCGCCAATATCGACTACTACATTAGCCACTGGTTCATCTACCGGGAGACCTGCTCCGATTGCAGCTGCAACGGGTTCCTCGATGATATGGACCTTTTTTGCCCCTGCATTTTTTACTACATCATGAATGGCTCTTCGATCAACACTTGTAGAACCGGACGGAACACATACGACAATATTTGGCTTCCTAATCGTTAATCCCATATTTTTTGAAGCTTTATAAAGGATATGTTTGACCATTTCTGTCGTTATATGATAATCGGCGATCACACCGTCTTTAAGTGGGCGAATCGCAACAATTCTTTCTGGTGTTTTTCCAATCATTTCTTTTGCTTCCGTGCCAACTGCTAAGACTTTTTTAGTAACCGCATCAATCGCTACTACTGAAGGTTCATTTAATGTGATTCCTTTATTTTTACAATATACGAGTACATTTGCTGTTCCTAAATCAATCCCAAATTCTGAAGTTGTAAACATCTATTCCCCGCCAATCTACATAATTGTATGTTCTATTATTTATCATAAATAGCATTCTAATAAATTAGCACAGTTTTGGGGGTAAACGAAAGAATGTCATCTAATCGTTAACACAATGTAAAATAACAGGAAATCGGTGGTAGTTTTATAGCTTATTTGAAATATGATATATGACATAGAAAAAATGATTTAAAAAAACTAAAATGAATATTTTGTGTGAATTTTATCGGAACTAGATTGAATATTTTATCTCGCTTGGTATAATTTGTAGTGAATTGTCGAAAATGGTATTTTTGTACTAGGTTTAAACTCCTCTAGTGAAAAAAGCATTCTCAAAGTGCTATTTTAATAGGACTATGTTTATGACTAAAAGTAACCTGATATCTCTTTGACAATTTCAAAAAATATTCACCAAAGGAGATACTTACATGAGGTCAAAATTTTTTAAGAAAGGTCTCACGACAAAAATTTTAGCTTTAAATTTCATTATCTTGTTGATTGTTTCGGTACTATTCGGCACGATTAGCTACACATTTGCTAAGAAGGAATTGGTTGATGCAGGGGTTACTGACCTACGTCACTCTGTAAATGGTGCTATTGCGATTCTTAATCAACTGGATCAACAGGTTCAAAGTGGAGAAATTAGTTTAGAAGAGGCGAAAGAAATTGCAGCAAATTTCATCTCGGGTCCTAGTACGACTGATAACCAAAGAGATTTCAATAAAGCAGCTTTCTTATATAAAGAACAAGGCTATATGTTTGCATACGATGGTAAGCTGATAAGTACTGCTCATCCAATGGGATTAGAGGGACAGGATAAATCAGAATTAAAAGATGCGGATGGAAATTACTTAATACGTGATCTATTAAGCATTTCAAAGAGAGAAAACCCAGATGAACGAACACATACATATGATTGGACAAACAAAGGTGAGACCCAACCAAGGGAAAAATTAGCCTATGTATCTTATTATCAACCATGGGATTGGATGATTGGGATAGGAGCTTATACAGACGAGTTTTATGAACATTTAGATGCTCTTAGAATGATTTCAATTTTAATTGGGGTTGTGACACTAATTATTGGAAGCGTGGCTTATTATTTCTTTGTACGCAGTTACTTAAACAAGATCCAATCAATAAATGAAAGTGCAAAAGAAATTGCCCGTGGTAATTTGGCGATCGAAGTAGAGGAATTTAAAGCTACAGATGAAATAGGGGAGTTATCCGTTTCATTTAAAGAAATGGCTAAAACGATACGTGAATTACTAGAGCAAGTACATATTTCAAGTGAGCAAGTTGCTGCTTCCTCAGAACAATTATCTGCAAGTGCCGAACAGACAAAGATTGCCACAAATGAAGTAACGGTAGCTATGCAATCTATCGCTTCATCAAATGAAACACAGGTAAGAAGCATTGAGGATGGAACGAAATCCTTATCGGATATGGCGAAAGGGCTAAGCGAAGTTTCAACTATGGCTACTTCCGTTTCCAAATCCTCTACCTCGGCAGCAACTGAAGCTGAACAAGGATATAAAGTGATCCAAAAAGTTATTAACCAAATGAATACCATTACTGATTCTGTTTCAAATTCTTCAAACGTTGTAAAGAAATTAGAAGGAAGATCAGTAGAAATTGGTCAAATTATTCAAGTGATAACGGGGATTTCTGAACAAACCAATCTACTTGCGCTAAATGCTGCTATTGAAGCTGCTCGTGCAGGAGAGCACGGGAAAGGATTTGCGGTTGTAGCAGATGAAGTTAGAAAATTAGCTGAGGAATCGAAAAAATCTGCAAGTTTAATATCAGATTTAATTAAAGAGATCCAGATAGATTCTTCTGAAGCCATGGAAGCTATGTCCAAAGGGACAAGTGATGTTCATGAAGGTGTTGAGATTGTGAACGAAGCGGGAGAATTATTTGAAAAGATTCTCACGTCTGTTAAAAATGTTACTGATCAAATTCAAAAAGTATCTTCCTCAACAGAACTTGCAAATGAAAATGCAGTAAAGGTAAAAGAAACGATTATAGTAATCGAGGATGTAGCAAGACAAACATCTGCAAACTCTCAAAATGTTGCATCATCATCTGAAGAGCAGTTAGCCTCTATGGAAGAAATTTCATCATCATCTGATTCTTTAAGCCATATGGCACAGGATTTAAGAGAGTTGGTTCAAAAGTTTAAATTATAGATTGAAAAGGGTTTAAATTATAATGATTTAAACCCTTTGTCTAAAGAAGGTAATCTCAAATCTTTTAAGTCGACATTGAAGAATATAAATTTTTCCTTATTGATAAAAAACCTTCAAAATTTTGAATATGAAACTCAGAATCGGGCATAATGCATAGATGTTCAACTGATTTATTTTTACAAGAGCCACTTGCCTTGCATTACAAGAGATTTACATACAAAGTTTAAAGAATACAACTGTTTTGTGGTAACATTAGGATGGAATAAAAGAATTAATAAAAAGAAAGATATAAAAGGCAATGTGGGGTTTCTAACATGGAAAAAGATAAAGTAGTCGTTATAATTGGTCCAACTGCCGTCGGAAAGACAAAGCTTAGTATTGAACTTGCCAAGAAGTATGACGGAGAAATTATTAGTGGCGATTCAATGCAAATTTACAAAGGTATGGACATAGGAACTGCAAAAGTAACAAAAGATGAAATGAATGGGGTTCCCCATCATTTAATTGATATTAAAAATCCAAATGAATCTTTTTCCGTTGCAGAGTTTCAAGAATTGGTTCGAGAAAAGATTTCAGATATAACGGTAAGGGGAAAGCTACCCATTATAGTTGGTGGAACAGGTCTTTATATCCAATCAGTTATAAATGACTATCAGTTTTCAGATGCCCCTTCGGATGAGGGATTTCGAGAACAGTTAACTTCTAGAGCAGCCTTAGAGGGTAATGAAGCATTATATAGTGAGTTAGTTAAAGTTGATCCTAAAAGTGCTGAAAACTTACACCCAAACAATGTTCGAAGAGTGATTAGAGCCCTGGAAATCTATCATTGTACAGGTAAAACGATGGATGAGTACCAGCAGAATCAAAGTCCTGAACTCATTTACAATACAGCACTTATAGGACTCACAATGGATCGAGAAAAACTTTATAGCAGAATTAATGCTAGGGTTGACATGATGATGAAGGAAGGTCTTTTAGCGGAAGTAAAAGCGCTTTTTGACGAGGGTCTTCGCGATTGTCAATCCATTCAAGCTATTGGATATAAAGAGCTTTATGAATATTTCAATCATCGCGTTAGCTTGGAAGATGCCGTTGAAATCCTTAAGCAAAATTCAAGAAGGTATGCGAAAAGACAGTTAACTTGGTTTCGAAATAAAATGGATGTAAACTGGTTTGATATGACTGAGGTTGAAGATGACCAGCAATTTAGAAAAAAAATTGTGGAAATTTCCACGTATATTGAAGGAAAGCTTGAAATAAAATCGAATACATAATATTAGAGATAAAAGAGGAGGATTAACCATGAAACAATCCATTAATATCCAAGATCAGTTTTTAAACCAACTACGTAAAGACGGTACAAGTGTAACAGTTTTCTTACTTAACGGCTTTCAATTAAGAGGACAAATTAAAGGCTTTGACAACTTTACGGTTCTTTTTGAATCGGAAGGTAAGCAACAGCTTGTATATAAACATGCCATTTCAACTTTTGCTCCACAACGAAATGTTCATATTGATATGGAAGTTCAGCAGTAAAACATAAATGAATCTTTTGCCCGCTTCTCAATAGAGGCGGGCTCTTTTCGTTTTAATGGGTCATAAATAAAAGTTATGATCTGAAAACTTTATTTAATGAAATGGGACTTATGTGAATACATATAGAATAGACGCTTATTTCTCGGGAAACCGCATAATGCGACATGATTCATACCAAAACATTAAATAAAAAGTGTCGGTTTTGCTCCAATCGAGAAAGGGCTTATAGAGTAATATATATGACTGCATACTAGGCTTTTGTCACAAATAAAGCATCTAGGCGTATACTGTTGGTGAAATGTGAGGTGAAAGCTTTGGACCGACCTATTCGGATGAAAAATAACGGACAAATTAGTATTGTACTTAACTCACAGAAGAAAAAAGCAGTAGCAAAAGAACCACCAGAATCAAACGTTGTTCCAAAGACCATTCCCCCTGAGCATACTGCATTGAAGGAAATTGAGCAGGAATTAGGAGCTCTTGTTGGAATGGAAGAAATGAAAAAGATGATTAAGGAAATTTATGCGTGGATATATGTAAATAAAAAACGAGAAGAAACCGGTTTAAAAGTCGGCAAGCAAGCTCTACACATGATGTTTAAAGGGAATCCTGGAACAGGAAAGACGACAGTTGCAAGATTAATAGGAAAGCTATTTCAAAAAATGAATGTTCTCTCCAAGGGTCATTTAATAGAAGCGGAACGTGCAGACCTTGTAGGAGAGTATATAGGTCATACAGCACAGAAGACTAGGGATTTAATTAAAAAGGCAATGGGGGGCATCCTTTTTGTAGATGAGGCATATTCACTTGGAAGGGGTGGGGAAAAGGATTTCGGAAAAGAAGCAATTGATACAATGGTTAAACATATGGAGGATAAGCAGCACGATTTCATTTTGATCCTTGCAGGATATTCTCGTGAAATGGATCAATTTTTAACCTTAAATCCTGGTCTTCATTCCCGTTTCCCTCTCGTCATTGATTTTCCTGACTATTCAATTGAACAGCTTATGGAAATTGGTGAGCGAATGTTAAAGGAAAAGGAATATGTCTTGAGCCATGAAGCGGAAAAAAAGTTGAGAGAACACTTATTATGGATAAAGACCTTAAACCCTGTTAGTTTTTCCAATGGAAGATACATTCGAAATATACTTGAGAAATCTATTCGTACCCAAGCGATGAGGTTGCTTATGCAGAGTAATTTTGATAGGCATGATTTAATGACCATCAGGAGTAATGACCTCGTTTTTGAAGAAGATGAGTAAGTAAAAGGATTCCGAATGGCTCGGAATCCTTTTAGCTAATCGTAAGTCTTTTAATAGGAAGTTTCCATTTATAAGTGTAGGAAATTACACGAAGGGCAGTAATGGTTATAAATAACATATACAATTCAACAGGTGAAGTAATTACTTTAAAGCCGATTAATAATCCACAAAGGATTGCCCATACTGCGTATATTTCTGATTTTAATACTAGAGGTTTTCTACCAGCAAGTAAATCTCGAACGATCCCTCCTCCGCTTCCTGTTAAAACAGCTGCTACAACAATCGCGCTAATGGGGTGATTCATATCAGAAGCATAAATAGCTCCTTGGATGGCGAAAGCAGATAATCCGATGGCATCGAAAAAATTTCCCCACTTTTGCCAATGTTTAAGTAATTTATTTGGAAAAAGAAAGACGATTGTTATGGACAAGAGAGCGATTTGAAAAAATAACCCCTGTTCCCACAACGCAGAGACTGGCACTCCTATTAATAAATTCCGAATGGCGCCACCCCCAAAGGCCGTTACAATCCCTAGTATGTATACTCCGAGAATATCATATTCTTCTTCCATGGCAATGATGGCACCACTGACCGCGAAAGCGACAGTTCCAATCATGCTTAATACATCCCAAGTCATAATGATGTTTTCTCCTCTGTGATGAAAATTCTAATTATCTATATATATGAATGTAAATCCTAAACAAACAATATGATTTTACCATGTTGCACAATAAATTCAACCATTTTGTCTAATATAATAATAAGTTTTAGTAAAATTAGTTTTGATGAAAAGTTTTTGGTATGATGTTTACAGATATGAAGGAATTGATCCATAAGAATCAGTTATAAAGGAATTGTTAAAGGAAGAATGAGGTATTCGTGCAGGGTATAAACACTGCCTGTAAACCTCTATATAGACTTTATTTAGGAAGAAGTTGATCGTTTGGAACAAAAGTATGAATTTGAAAAGGTTATCCTTGTAGGGTGTCATACAACTGAGGATGATTTGAGATTTGACTATTCAATGGAGGAACTTGCCTCACTTACAGAGACGGCGAAGGGAAAAGTACTTGCAACCTTAACCCAGAAAAGAGATCGAGTACATCCATCTACATACATAGGTAAAGGGAAGGTAGAAGAATTAAAAATGTTGGCTGAAGAAGTGGAAGCCGACCTGATTATATTTAACGATGAACTGTCACCTAGCCAGGTAAGGAACGTAGCTTCTGAAATTAGTGCTAGAATTATTGACCGCACACAATTAATATTAGATATATTTGCGGGGCGTGCTCGTTCAAAGGAAGGAAAGCTGCAGGTTGAACTAGCGCAGTTACAATACCTTCTCCCAAGATTAGGTGGACAAGGAACACAGCTTTCTAGACTCGGGGCTGGAATTGGTACAAGAGGACCGGGTGAAACAAAGCTAGAGAGCGATCGCCGTCATATTCGGAGACGCATCGATGATATTAAGGCTCAACTTTCCGTTATTGTTCAGCATCGTGAGCGTTACCGGGAGAGAAGAAAGAAAAACAAAACGTTTCAGGTCGCTTTAGTTGGATATACAAATGCCGGAAAATCCACCTTATTCAACCGTCTAACTGAAGCAGACTCATATGAAGAAAATCAATTATTTGCAACGCTTGATCCAATGACAAGAAAAATGATTCTTCCAAGTGGGTTTGGTACGTTGTTAACAGATACCGTTGGATTTATACAGGATCTTCCTACGACCTTAATTGCTGCGTTTCGTTCAACATTAGAGGAAGTAAGAGAAGCTGATTTACTTCTTCATGTAGTAGATATGTCTAGTCCAGATTATTTTCAACATGAAGAGACCGTACACAAACTACTCGAAGACCTAGAGATTCAACAAATTCCTCAATTAACTGTATATAACAAAAGGGATATAGCACATCCAGACTTTGTCCCTTCTGCTAAAACAGAGACCGTGCGCATAAGTGCCTTTGACCAAGAAGACCGAGTACATTTAAAGCAAAAAGTTGAACAGATGGTCATAGAAATGATGGAATCTTATTACGTTGAAGTTCCTTCAACAGAAGGGAAGCTTCTCTCACAACTAAAGAATGACACTATTCTTAGAGAGCTTTCTTTTAATGAAGAAAAGCAGTTGTATGTTTGTAAAGGTTACTCATTACAGGACCATCAAATATCTGGCCAGCTTAATAAGTACTCCTTTTAAATGACATGGTTCATAAGAGCTAGAGCGAATTGTTAAAGTTTCATTCAGTTATAAAAAAGCTAAATTGAATATCAAGTAGATAGGAGAACACCATGTATCAACATTTAGAATATGGGGAAAGTCTGAAAAAAAAAGTTGCTGAGATCGAGGAGCGGATTTCGGAAAAGCATCAGAATATTGACCGCCAAATTGAAAGTAATCAATTTCGTGTCTTAGTAAGTTATCAAAAGCATAAGGTAAGTGATTCACACTTCATTCCTTCAACAGGGTATGGGTATGATGATATCGGGAGAGATACACTTGAGAAGATTTATGCAGATGTATTCGGAGGCGAGGCTGGTTTAGTTAGACCACAAATCATTTCTGGGACACATGCGATTTCGATTGCTTTATTCGGTGTTCTTCGTCCTGGGGATGAGCTTCTCTATATAACGGGACGTCCTTACGATACATTAGAAGAAATTGTTGGGATTAGAGGGACAGGAAATGGATCCTTAAAGGAATTTGGGATAGATTATAATAGCGTCCCCCTTACCGAGGAAGGCCAAGTTGACTTTGTTGCCGTTGAAAAGGCCATAAAACCAAATACAAAAATGATTGGCATTCAGCGATCTAAAGGATATGCAAATAGACCCTCATTTACGATTGCTCAAATCGAAGAAATGATTTCCTTTGTAAAAGAAATTAAATCAGATGTTGTTGTATTTGTAGATAATTGTTATGGAGAATTTGTAGAAGACCTAGAACCATGTCATGTAGGGGCTGATCTAATAGCAGGATCGCTCATAAAAAATCCTGGTGGAGGGATTGCTAAGACAGGTGGCTATATCGTAGGTAAACAATCACTTGTTGAATCTTGTTCGTATCGTATGACGTCACCAGGAATCGGGGCAGAGGCTGGAGCTTCCCTTTATAGTTTACAAGAAATGTATCAAGGTTTCTTCTTGGCACCACATGTCGTAGGCCAAGCATTGAAGGGGGCAGTTTTAACAGCAGCTCTTTTAGAAGAATTCGGTATGAATACGAATCCTAGTTGGAATGCAAACCGTACGGACCTTATTCAATCCGTGCAGTTTGATGATAAAGAAAAGATGGTTTCTTTTTGTCAGGCTATTCAATTTGCATCTCCTATAAATTCGCATGTAACTGCTTATCCAGCTTATATGCCTGGTTATGAAGATGATGTTATTATGGCAGCTGGTACCTTTATACAAGGAGCAAGTATTGAACTGACGGCTGATGGACCGATTCGGCCACCATATGTTGCGTACGTACAGGGTGGACTTACCTACTCTCATGTTAAAATCGCCATTTGCATAGCTCTAAACAGATTATTAGTAAAAGGTTTAATAAAAATAAATTAGTGAAAATTAAAAGAGTGGTTAATCAAATCCACTCTATTTTTTTATGAAAATTTTTATGTTATAAAACCTAACATGTAGTTGACAGATTTTCTTACATTACATATAATAAGGTCAAGAAGTAATTAATGAAAGGGGAAATCAGATGCGCGGAAGTGAAATTCGTCGTACAATGCCATTATTTCCAATTGGAATCGTCATGCAGCTTACTGAGCTTTCGGCTCGGCAAATTCGCTACTATGAAGAGCACCAATTGATTTCTCCAGCTAGAACAGACGGAAATAGAAGATTGTTTTCATTGAATGATATTGATACTTTATTAGAAATTAAGGATTTGATTGATCAAGGTGTCAATATGGCAGGGATAAAGCAATTATTTACTGTCAAACTTGAACAAGAACTTAACGCAGTAATGAAGAAAAATGAAAAGACAAAACGTGAATTATCAGATGCAGAACTTAGAAAGATTCTGAAATCCGAATTAATGCAAGCTGGGAGATTTAATCGGTCTTCTTTACGTCAAGGAGATATGTCCCGCTTCTTTCATTAATAAATAATAGAATTAAAATTTAGGGAGGAAATACAAAATGGCTAAGTACACTAAAGATGATATTAGAAAAATGGCAGAAGAGGAAAACGTAAAGTTTATTCGTCTGCAATTCACTGACATTCTAGGAACAATCAAAAATGTTGAGATTCCAATTAGTCAGCTTGAAAAAGCATTAGATAACAAAATGATGTTTGATGGTTCTTCTATCGAAGGCTTTGTACGTATTGAAGAGTCTGATATGTACCTATTCCCTGATGTTGATACATGGGTTGTATTCCCTTGGACTGCTGAAAAAGGTAAAGTTGCTCGTTTAATCTGTGATATCTACAATGCTGATGGTACTCCTTTTGAAGGTGACCCTCGTAACAACTTAAAACGTATTCTTAAAGAAATGGAAGACTTAGGATTCTCAGATTTTAATCTTGGACCTGAGCCAGAATTTTTCTTATTCAAATTAGATGAAAAAGGCGAACCTACTTTAGAACTAAATGATAACGGTGGATACTTTGACTTAGCTCCAACAGATTTAGGTGAGAACTGCCGTCGTGATATCGTTCTTGAGCTAGAAGAAATGGGCTTCGAGATTGAAGCATCTCACCATGAGGTAGCTCCTGGACAACATGAAATTGACTTTAAATATGCTGATGCTTTAACAGCTTGTGACCAAATTCAAACGTTTAAGCTAGTGGTTAAGACAATTGCTCGTAAACACGGTTTACACGCAACATTTATGCCAAAACCATTATTCGGAGTAAACGGTTCTGGGATGCACTGTAACGTTTCACTATTCAAAGATGGTGTAAATGCATTCTATGACACAACTGGAAATTTAGAATTAAGTGATACAGCTCGTCAATTTATCGCAGGAATTCTAAATCACGCACCAAGCTTTACAGCGGTTACAAACCCGACTGTTAACTCTTACAAGCGTTTAGTACCTGGTTACGAAGCACCTTGCTACGTTGCATGGTCAGCTAGAAACCGTTCTCCATTAATTCGTATTCCGGCATCGCGTGGAATTAGCACACGTGTTGAAGTACGTAGTGTGGACCCAGCTGCTAACCCTTACTTAGCAATGGCTGTACTTTTAAAAGCAGGTCTTGATGGGATTAAGAATAAACAAACTCCTCCTGCACCGGTTGATCGTAACATCTATGTTATGAACAAAGAAGAGCGCTTAGCTGAGGGCATTGAAGATCTACCAGCTACTTTAGCTCAAGCTCTAGACAAATTAAAAGCTGACGAAGTAATCGTATCTGCTCTAGGTGAGCACATTTTCGAACACTTTGTTGAAGCGAAAGAGATCGAGTGGGATATGTTCCGTACACAAGTTCACCCTTGGGAAAGAGAACAATATATGCAAATGTTCTAAGACTGATAAAAGCCTTGACACGACAGTGTTAAGGCTTTTTTAGATGCGGCACACAGTTGGAAATATACTTCTTGAAACATTAATTTTTTGCTGCTAAACTACAATAGTCCCAATCATTTCAGGAGGATTTCATGAAAAAAATATTTATTACACTATTCATTTTACTCGTATTCACTAGTTTAGTAGCTTGTAGTAAAGAGAAGAAAGTAAATGATGAAACAGCAAACGCTGATGTTGCTAATGAGCGGCAAACCAACAATAGCATGGAGGAAATCTTGGTCGTTGGTAAAACAGGGCCAGAGATTGAAGATTTTATTTTTGAACCTGCGGAGATAAACTTAAAAGTTGGAGAAAAAGTCAAGCTTACACTTACAAGTGATGATGAAATTCAACATGGACTTCGGGTTGGAGGAAAAGTCATCCAGCATGGAGAATCAATTGAAATAAGTTTTGAAAAGCCTGGAGAATACTTTGGCAATTGCTCAGAGTTATGTGGTGCAGGCCACGCTTTAATGGCGTTAAAGATAATTGTAGAATAAGAAGGCATTTCGACAATTTTAAGTCGAAGTGCCTTTTATATATGTCTCAAATACTCTAATTAGGATGGATCTGATGAGGTTGAATTCTTCCAAGCATTAAAAATATATCTAGCATCCGAAGTTAGCCAGCTCTGTGCTTCTTGTTTTTCAAGTAGAGCAAGGTGCTCTGAAAAAATTTTGCGTGCATACTGAAAATGTGAATCTTTCACATAAGAGTTAATTACATTCAATACTTGTTTATCAGTATAAGACAAATGGACAATAGTCCCGTTTTCCTGCTCTTCTTTAATGATTTTAATAAATTGCTGTGCACTAGAATTTAATAAGTGATAGTTTTTAGATTCTGTTAAACGCTTCCATTCACTTACAATTAGAGGTCTAGCCTTTGCATATTTATGGTCTTTGCACATGGTATTAACGAGCCGTATAACACTTTCAACCTTCATCTTAATAACTCCTTGTGGATAGGTGTTTATACCTATAAATTTTAATAGAGTTAACACTATGTGGTCAATACAAATAGAACTGGATATCACGAAAACTTCACATTTTTTTCAAATAATTACTGTTAAGGAAGGATTATCGCAATTAAAGTCGAATTTTGTAAAGTGTTCAATAAGGAGTGGGACTTCTTTACTTTATCGTGCCCAGGAATTGAAGCGAAACTAAACTAGGGACTCATTTACAGCTGGTGCTTGTCATAGAATTTGCAACAAATTGAAAAAGTGATAGAGGGGAAAGTCATGCGGTTAACAACATTGGAGAAATGTGAAGTTGGGGTTAAATTAGGCAAATCCATTTATAACGAAAACGGCCATATTCTCTTAGCAAAAGGTACATCATTAACAGATCCATTAATTACTAGACTAAAAACACTAAATATCTTTACAGTTTACATAGAAGATGATGCATCCGAAGGGATAGAAATAATAGATGTTATCCCTGAAGAACTTCGAATAGAAGCAGTGAATGTAATAACAGATGGGTTAGATTCTATTGCGGGTTTGAATTCTAGCAAGAATAATATTCAAGGAATGTTTAAGACTGGAAGAGCCATTAGGAGCTTTCAGAAAATTTTTCGTGATATACATAGTGTACTTTCAAACAATAGAACAGCATTAAATTTGTTAGCATCAACGAAAGTGCATGATAGTTATGTTTACTCCCATAGCTTGAATGTATCCATTTATGTGTGTCAATTAGCAATAGAAAATGGGTGGCCATTGAAGAATATCGAAGAGGTAGGTCTTGGTGCTATGTTGCACGATGTTGGTAAAATGTTTATTTCACCTGATATTCTCAATAAACATGGAAGCTTAACAGCGGAGGAATACGAGCATGTAAAAACACATGCGGAATTAGGGTTTGGCCTTCTTAAAAAAATTCATGAAATTCCACTACCTGTTGCCCATTGTGCACTTCAGCATCATGAAAGAATCGATGGGAAAGGATACCCGAGAGGTTTAACAGGAGACAAGATTCATCACTACTCAAAAATATTAAGTGTTGCAGACGTATTTGATGCAGTAACGAATCATCGAACATATCGACGGGCTATTTTGCCTCACAAAGGTCTAGAATTACTTTATGCGGGAAGTGGTACTCAATTTGACAGTAAACAAATTGAGTTATTTAGGGGTTGTATTGCTGTCTACCCACCAGGTCTAACGGTGAAGTTAAACGATGGGCGAACAGGAATCGTCTCAAAATATAATTTTAATGCTGTGGGTCGACCAGAGCTAAGGATTATTAAAGATGAGTATGGTGAAGAAGTACAACCTTATGATATTGATTTATCGTCACATCAAAATTTGACTCTAGAAATTATAGAAGCAGATACTCTATTAAATTAAAATAAAGCCAGCGAATAGGACCGGTTCTCCTCGCTGGCTTTTTTGTTATTAGTGTATATGGCGATAAACACCGATTACTTTTCCGAGAATAGAAACATGACGCAAAATAATTGGCTCTAATGTGGAGTTTTCGGGTTGAAGTCTAATATAATCTTTTTCTTTAAAGAATCTTTTTACAGTAGCTTCGTCCTCTTCGGTCATTGCTACAACAATATCACCGTTATTTGCAGTTTGTTGCTGACGAACGATCACATAATCTCCGTCTAGGATTCCAGCTTCAATCATACTGTCTCCCATTATTTCTAGCATAAATACTTGATCATCAGACGGAGCAAGCCTCTCCGGTAGAGGAAAATATTCTTCAACGTTTTCAATGGCTGTAATAGGTAGTCCTGCAGTTACCTTACCAATTACAGGGACGTTGACCACATTATATTTAGGAATGTGGGATTCTTCCTCCAAATCTAATACCTCAATCGCTCTAGGCTTTGTTGGGTCCCTTCGAATTAGCCCTTTGCTTTCTAATCTTGCCAAATGACCATGAACGGTTGAGCTTGATGCTAGGCCAACTGCTTCACCGATCTCTCTAACAGAAGGTGGATACCCCTTGAGTTTCACTTCTTCTTTTATAAATGCAAGAATATCCTGCTGGCGTTTTGATAGTTTTGCCATAATTTACGCACCTCATATGGTTAATCTTGCATTAATTATAGCATGTATTACCATTGTATACAAACATAAGTTCGAATTTTTGTTGACACCAAACAAATGTTCCTAGTATAATCAGAATATAAATCGAACATACATTCTTAGTTAGAGGTGTCTTTATGAAAAAATTATGGAATCAATACTCATATACTATTATTCTTGTAATATTAAGTTTTACTGTTACATTCGTTCTGTTGGGAAATGAAAAGAAAGAACTAAAAGATGAATTTGTTGAAATTACGGTTGAAGAGGGAGATTCTCTATGGAGTATATCGAAGGAATTTTCAAGTTATCACGAATTGAGTCCTGGAGAATTTATTAATTGGGTAAAACAAAACAACCAATTAAGTGGAAGTCATTTATATGTAGGCGAAAAGATTATGATCCCCGTTTTAACAGAAGAGCTACAGTTTTCTAAACAAATTGCAAGCTCATATAATGAACAACTAGATTGAGGAGATTAAATGAAAGCGATTATATATTGTCGAGTTAGTACGAACAAAGATAGTCAAGAATCTTCACTTCAGAGACAAGAGGAAGAACTATTACTACTAGCTAAAAATAGAAACTTTAATGTAGTGTCAGTGATCAAGGAGAAGGCAAGCGGATATGAAATGGAAAGGGACGGAATACTTGAGCTATTATCTCTTATTAAGGATGATTCAATAGAGGCCGTTTTGATTCAGGATGAAACGAGAATTGGTCGTGGGAATACGAAAATTGCCATTATTCATTGCATATTAAAAGAACGGGTAAAACTTTATAGCATTTCTCATAACGGTGAATTAGAACTTTCAGATTCGGATTCAATGGTTCTGCAGATTGTTGGAATGGTAGAAGAGTATCAGAGAAAGTTACATAATATTAAAATCAAGAGAGGCGTGAACCGAGCGATAGCAAAAGGGTATAAACCCGAGAAAAACTTAAAGAATCAAGGTATATCAGCGGGCAGAGAAAGAATCGATGTACCAATTAGTGAGATTGTTAGGTTGCGTAATAACGATTTGACCTTTGCTGAGATTGCTGCCACGTTAAGAGGATTTGGCTACGAAATTTCTAAAGCGACTGCACATAGAAGGTATAAGGAGCACATAGAATCATTACAGGATTAGTAGGCTCTTTTCTTGTCAAACGATAAAGTTTTTAGTAATATGACTTTAATCAAAGATAGACTTGACACAAAGGAGCCTGATTATGCTACCTAAACATAAAATAGCTAGGATAAATGAGTTAGCCAATAAGGCAAAGACCTCAAAATTAACTGAAGAAGAGGCAAAGGAACAGTCGACATTAAGGCGAGAGTACTTACAAACATTTCGTTCTTCCATGTTAGATACTTTGCAAGGTGTAACATTTATAGATCCGAATGGAGACGATGTAACACCGGAGAAACTTAAAAAATTGAAAAATAAAAAGGATCTACATTAAATAGGTCAATCAAGGAATGCAAAATTTGTATTCCTTCTTTTGCATTTATAATAGGAATATTGTGTTAGAGGATGCAGTATATAGTAATTTTTCTAATATAGTCACATTCAATTGTATAAAAAAATTGAGGACTATTATATTATTAGAGTAAGCCTACTCAAGAAAGGGATGTTGATATGTTTGAACAAGTAGATTCACTAGCAGTTAATACCATAAGAACTCTTTCAATTGATGCAATTGAAAAAGCAAATTCAGGACATCCAGGAATGCCTATGGGTGCAGCTCCGATGGCTTATGCATTATGGACGAAGCACATGAATCATAATCCACAAAATCCAGAATGGTTTAATCGTGATCGTTTTGTTTTATCTGCTGGTCATGGTTCGATGCTTTTATATAGCTTACTTCATTTATCGGGTTATGATGTCACAATGGATGATATTAAAGACTTCCGTCAATGGGGCAGTAAAACACCAGGCCACCCTGAATACGGTCACACTCCAGGTGTAGATGCAACAACAGGTCCATTAGGGCAAGGGATTGCTATGGCAGTGGGTATGGCAATGGCAGAACGTCATTTAGCTGCAGTCTATAATAAGGATCAATATGATTTAGTTAATCATTATACATACAGTATTTGTGGAGACGGTGACTTAATGGAGGGTGTATCTGCTGAGGCTGCATCTCTAGCAGGGCATTTAAAACTAGGTAGACTTGTTGTTCTTTATGATTCAAACGATATTTCGTTAGACGGTGATTTAGACAGATCGTTCTCTGAGAGTGTTGAGCAGCGTTTTAAGTCTTATGGCTGGCAATATATTCGAGTAGAAGACGGCAATGATTTAACGGAGGTTGCAAATGCGATTGAAGCAGCAAAGAATGATGAAAATCATCCAACATTAATTGAAGTAAAAACGGTCATTGGATTCGGATCGCCAAACAAATCTGGTAAATCTGATGTACACGGTGCTCCACTAGGAAGTGATGAGCGACAACTAACGAGAGAATCATATCAATGGACTTTCGAGGAAGATTTCCATGTACCTCAAGAAGTATATGAGCAATTTAAGAAGCAAGTTTTAGAGAATGGTCAGAAGAAAGAAAAAGAATGGAATGAAATGTTCCAAGCCTATAAGAATGAATACCCAGAACTTGGTGCTCAATTGGATTTGGCAATGAAAGGCTCCTTACCTGAGGGATGGGATAAAGACCTTCCTGTTTATGAAGAAGGTAAGAGCTTAGCAAGCCGTGCTTCTTCTGGTGAAGCGTTAAATGCAATAGCACAAAACTTACCGATCTTCTTAGGTGGATCTGCTGACTTAGCTGGTTCAAACAAAACAATGATAAAAGGTTCGGGCGATTTTACTCCAGATTCATTTGAAGGAAGAAATATTTGGTTTGGAGTTAGAGAATTTGCCATGGGTGCAGCCATGAATGGAATGGCTTTACATGGTGGACTGAAAATATTTGGAGGTACATTCTTTGTTTTCTCTGATTATTTACGACCAGCAATCCGTTTAGCTGCGCTAATGGGCTTGCCAGTCACTTATGTATTTACACATGATAGTATTGCAGTAGGTGAAGACGGTCCAACACATGAGCCGATTGAGCAACTTGCATCACTTAGGGCCATGCCAAATCTAGATGTCATTCGTCCAGCGGATGGAAACGAAACATCAGCAGCATGGAAGCTAGCACTAGAATCAAGTGATAGACCAACTGCATTAGTATTAACTCGTCAAAATCTACCTACTTTAAAGGATACGGATAAAAATGCTTACGAAGGCGTATCAAAAGGTGCATATGTAGTTTCGCCAGCGGAAGGAAATGCGGATGTGCTTCTGCTTGCTGCAGGCTCTGAAGTAGGATTAGCTGTAGAAGCACAGACGGCACTTAAAGGCGAGGGAATTCAAGCTTCAGTAGTAAGTATGCCATCATGGGCTAGATTTGAACAACAAACGAAAGAATATAAAGATAGTGTTATCCCGAAAAATGTGAAAAAACGTTTAGGGATTGAGATGGGATCATCTTTAGGATGGCACAGATATACCGGGGATGAAGGAGATGTGCTTGCTATCGACCAATTTGGTGCTTCTGCTCCTGGTGAAAAAATTATGGAAGAATACGGTTTTTCAGTACAGAATGTAGTAGAGCGAGTGAAAGCTCTTCTTTCAAACTAATTAATGGGGAAAGGGCGCAGGAACTAGTTTCTGTGTCCTTTTGCTTTCTAATAGCTGAAAACACTCTCTTAAAATGTTTGAATAGTTAGAAATGTGCAAATTCGACAAAAATAGTGGAAGTTTTTGACGTTTTAAGACAAACGTTCAAAAAGATTTTCTATATAATGAGGAAAAGGTTGTCTTTATAAGGAGGGAGATACGGTGAGAACCTATCAGCTATACTTAATTGAAGATGATTTTGCCTCCCACTATTTTGGTAGAGAGAAAATGTTTTTTCAGCTTTTTAACGAGTTTAATGAATCTATTGGTGAAATGAGATCGATTTTAACAAAGCAAGTTGATTATATAACAAAGCCAATTCCAAGTATAAGGTTACATCAGTACTTAAATCTGCAATTACAAAGAATGAAGGATTTTCGAACAGAACAAGGGGTATATTATATAGAAAATGGTAAGCTAAGTTCCGCAAAGCTAGAAATTTTTGATAAATATATCTCTATTTGCTCTTATGGTAGTTACGACGCTGAGACAATTTTCTTTGAAGTATTAAGAAAGCATGAAAGTTCTTTTTTAGCGATAGATTTAGAGCATTACCGATACGGGTGGCTAAAACCAATTAAAGAAAGAAAATTTGTCTAAATACGAGAATTTCAAAAGCAAATATTGTATAATGTTCTTTGGTTTAGTACACTGTATGATAGACAACATGAAGGAGGAAGTAATATGTGGACATATATTCTAGTAGGTATACTAGCATTACTTGCTGGTGTAGCACTAGGATTTTTCATTGCTCGTAAATACATGATGAGCTACTTAAAGAAAAATCCACCAATTAATGAACAAATGTTAAAAATGATGATGATGCAAATGGGTATGAAACCATCTCAGAAGAAAATCAACCAGATGCTTAGTGCAATGAACAAGCAACAAATGAAATAATAGCTGGGTATTATTTTCTGCTTTTCTAAACAAAAACCGTTTTTTCTGTTTGAAATTAACAGGAAGAGCGGTTTTTTTCTGTTACGTTTCATAGAAAAGATCCCTAAGCCTAAAAATAAGGAAGTAGGATCACTTCAAAAAATTTGATTCAGTTGATAATGTGAAAAGTAAAATATGCAGGGAGAGCTTTTAAGATGAAAATTTTAATGACTGGGGCAAACGGATTTTTAGGTAAGAAACTTGCAAGGGATTTGCTAAAAGAGGGGCATATTCTCTATTTACTAGTTAGAAACTCCAAAAAACTCAATTCTTTTATCGAATCAATCGAATCTCCTCAAATGAAATCAAGAGTAAATATTATCGAAGGGGATGTAACTCTAAATAATTTAGGTGTGTCTGAGGAACTACAGGATAATCTAAGAGGGGAACTAGATGCTATTTTCCATATGGCGGCATTACTATCATTTGACCCAAAAGACAAAGAAAAGTCATATCAAGTTAATGTACAAGGGACTAAAAATACACTAGAGTTTGCAAAGAATCTTAGCTGTATAAAATTTTTCTATGTAAGTACTGCATACACAATTGGCCTTGAGAATGAGGGTTCAGAAAAGCTTTATTCAACAAATCGAAGTTTTGTTAATAATTATGAGGAGACAAAATGTTTAGCAGAACATCTGGTAAGCTCTTATCAAGATCAAATGTTTGTCAATATTTTAAGACCATCTATTATTATTGGAGATTCAGTTACTGGAGAAGCAGATACGAGTTTCGGCTTGTATGGCCTCTTAAAAAGTCTACTGGTTTTAAAAAGGAAAATCTCGCGAAAAGACAATTTTAGAGAAACAAAATTTCATATCATGCTTAATACTGAAACAACAGCAAATTTGGTCCCGGTAGACTATGTCTCAACGGTGTTAGTTGCAGCACTACAAAGTAGTGAGAATGGGGACATATTTAATGTTACAAATCCTTATCCGCTTAAACAAGGAGACATTTTAAAGATCATCAAAGACACTTTGGAGTTACCAAGCCTCTATGCCATAGGGTTTGACTCTGAACACCAATTAAGAGAAGATGAGAAGTTGTTTAATAAACCACTATCCGCCTTTAAAAGTTACTGGGGGCGGGATATTTATTTTCCATGTGAAAACACGAAAGAACTATTGAGTAAATCTGGGAAACCGATTTTAAACATGGATGATAAAATGTTAAGCAAAATAATTTCTTCATATATAATGAATAGATAATTTATGAAACTTTTCTCTATTGAAATACGTATACATTTGTGTATGAGATTTCTAGGGGGAGTGGAATACTTGAAGAGAATCATCTTAATAGGTCTAATTATAAGTTCTGTGTTGTTGAGTGCTTGTTCCTTCATTGGTGAGGTTAATAACTCATTAGATTATGTAACTACAGCAACTGAACATATCGAAAATTTAAATGCGTTTGCTGAGGAAGCTCCTCAATTAATTAGTGATGCTGCAACAAATCAAGAAGTTAGAGCTGAACTTGAGACTGAATTGATTCGTCTAAAGGCTGATGTGGAAGAATTTATACAGTTGAGTGACATCCCAACTGTAGTAGAAGATGTACATCAAGATTTTGTAGCAAAAAATGAATTGCTTTTAGCTGAAATAGATAAAGTATTGGAGAATGGGCATGTAGCACTTGATAAGCTTGAGAACTCACAACTTTTCAATACGTTAACGGAAGTAACTAATCTAATAAACCGAATAGAGAGTCTTGGACTTTAAGCATGGGGAAGAGTGGATTCACTCTTCTTTTTTTATTTTTATAATGGAAAAATAGGCTATTCAAAAAAATGTAAAATAAATAACTTTCTTGTTTTCTTAATATTTGGTAAACTATTTTAGTCATTCTAAAAATAATCGGAAAGAGTGATTTTGGATTTTTTCATTAAGTTTGAAGTAATTTAGGCGGAGGATTTCATCATGAAAGTGTTTGTTCATTTAATGTGGTTTTTTAAACAGGAGAAAAAGTCCTATCTAACAGGTATTTTTCTATTACTTCTAGTTGCGCTCTTACAATTAGTGCCCCCTAAAGTCATTGGAATTGTTGTTGATGAAATCGAGAGGGGAACCCTTACTGGGGGAGTGCTCGCTAAGTGGATTGGGGTTTTAGCTCTAGTTGCGCTAGCTATGTATTCTTTACGTTATTATTGGAGAATTATGATCTTTGGTTCAGCGGTAAAGCTTTCAAGGTTATTACGAAATAACTTGTATAACCACTTTACCAATATGTCACAGAGGTTTTATCAGAAGCGTAGGACAGGGGACCTAATGGCTCATGCCACCAATGACCTTCAGGCCGTCCAACAAACAGCAGGTGCAGGGGTTTTGACTCTTGTGGATTCTTTAGCAACAGGTGGTTTTGTAATTCTTGCAATGGCAACGACGATCAGCTGGAAACTAACGCTTATATGTTTAATACCTATGCCTTTTATGGCTCTATTAACTAGTTGGTATGGGACATTATTACATAAGAGATTTCATTTAGCTCAGGAAGCGTTCTCTTCATTAAATGACAAGACTCAAGAGAGTATAACAGGGATTAAAGTCATTAAGACATTTGGTCAAGAAAAAGAAGATATTGAAGACTTTAGAAAACAATCAGAGGATGTTGTTCAAAAAAACATATCGGTTGCCAAAATAGATTCTCTATTTGATCCGACCATCTCTATCATTGTTGGGATCTCTTTCTTCTTAGCTATCTCATTCGGCTCCAGATTTGTTATAAACGGTGAACTTACGATCGGTCAATTAATCTCATTTACAACGTATCTAGGTCTGTTAATCTGGCCTATGCTTGCATTTGGCTGGTTGTTTAATATCGTGGAACGCGGAAGAGCTTCCTACGATCGTATAACTGCTCTACTGAATGAGAAAGTTGATATTAAAGATGAAGAGGGAGTTTCAGATCGAACACCTGGTGGAGATATTCAATATCAGATTGATGAATTCCAATACCCGAACGAAAAAGAACCTTTGTTAAAGGATATTTATTTTTCAATTAATAGAGGAGATACGGTAGGGATTGTAGGAAAAACAGGTGCTGGTAAAACTACTTTATTAAAGCTATTAATTAGGGAGTTTGACATTACCAACGGGCAAATTACATTTGGAGGCCGACCGCTAGATACATATAAGTTGGCTAATCTTAGGGGTACTATAGGGTACGTACCTCAGGACCATTTCTTGTTTTCGGCAACAGTCGGTGAAAATATCTCTTTCGCTAGACCAGAATCAGATACTGAGGAAATATATCATGCTGCCAGAATAGCAAATATCCATAACGATATACTCGAATTTACAAATGGATATGAAACGGTTGTAGGGGAAAGAGGAGTTTCTCTTTCAGGTGGACAAAAACAACGTATATCTATTGCACGAGCGTTAATCATGGATCCAGAAGTGCTTATTCTTGACGACTCGCTATCAGCCGTTGATGCAAAAACGGAGGAATCTATATTATCTGCATTGAAAGAGAATCGGGAAGGAAAAACCACAATTATCACAGCACACAGATTAAGTGCGATTAAGCATGCTAACCTGATTATTGTCCTTGAAAATGGACGAATTGCTCAAAGGGGAACCCACGATGAGTTAATGATGGAATCAGGTTGGTATAAAGAGATGTATTTACGCCAACAACTTGAAGAACTTGTGGAACATGGAGGGTAAACGGGATGGAAAATGAAACTTATAACAGTGGTAAAGGGCAGCGAAAGGTTTTATTCCGCTTATTAACCTATGCGAAACCACATTCGAAAACAATTATCCTAGCTTTTACCTTGTTGATACTAACCACGATTGGAGATATTCTTGGCCCGATCCTAGTCAAAATTTTTATTGATGATCATCTAACACCAAGAAATTTAAAGTTTGAGCCACTTTTTACTCTAGCTGCTGCTTACATCGGTATCCAGATCATGAATGTGCTTATCTCCTATTTTCAGTTGTTAAAGTTCCAAGAAATTGCCTTGAAAATTATTCAAGAAATACGGATTGATGTTTTTTCAAAGGTTCAATCATTAGGGCTGAAGTATTTTGATAAGACTCCTGCAGGGAGCATTGTTTCGAGGGTGACGAATGATACGGAAGCCATAAAAGATATGTTTGTAACCGTCCTTGTTACTTTTATTCAAAGCGGCTTTTTAATGTTTGGAATCTTTGTAGCGATGTTTATTCTAAATGTAAAATTAGCTATATTTTGCTTGTTCATCCTGCCAGTGCTATTTTTGATTATTAAAACGTATAGAAAGCTTAGCTCTCGATTTTATCAGGACATGAGGGAGCGCCTCAGTGAACTGAATGCAAAGCTAAGTGAGTCCCTACAAGGCATGGGAATCATTCAAGTGTTTCGTCAAGAAAAAAGGTTAAGAAAAGAATTCGGAGATATTAACGAAAAGCATTACCGAGCAGGGATGAAGAATATAAAAGTAGATGGCTTACTATTAAGGCCAGCAATCGACCTTGTCTATGTTTCGGCCCTGATCGTTGTACTGAGTTTTTTTGGGATTACTTCGTTTAATAGTCCAATTGAAATAGGAGTCCTTTACGCTTTTGTAAATTACCTAGATCGTTTCTTTGAACCAGTTAACAACATGATGATGCGTCTATCATTGTATCAACAAGCGATTGTGGCAGCTTCGAGAGTATTTAGACTATTGGATGAAAAAGAGCTTTCACCTTCTCAGACTGATCTGGCAGAGACTATTCAAGACGCTGATATCGAATTTAAAAATGTAAGCTTCTCATATGATGGGAAGAGAGATGTATTAAAGAATATTTCTTTTAGAGCGAGACCTGGTGAGACTGTGGCGTTAGTTGGTCATACAGGAAGTGGGAAAAGTTCAATCATTAACTTAATGATGCGTTTCTATGAGTTTAACCGGGGAGATATACAGATTGATGGTAAATCAATAAAAGATTATCCAATCGATGAAATTAGAACAAAAATGGGGCTTGTGCTTCAGGACCCATTCCTGTTTTATGGATCTATTAAGGATAACATTCGCCTTCACAATAATGATTTAAGTGATGAAGACGTTAAGGAAGCAGCTCGCTTCGTTCAAGCACATACATTTATTGAAAAACTAGAGGACCAATATGAACATAAAGTAGTAGAAAGAGGCTCAACTTTTTCTAGTGGTCAAAGACAGTTGATTGCCTTTGCTAGAACCATTGCGGCTAATCCGAAAATTTTGGTTCTTGATGAAGCAACTGCAAATATTGACACTGAAACAGAAGAGGCGATTCAATTAGCCTTAGCTAAAATGAGGCAAGGTAGAACAACTATTGCTATAGCTCACAGATTATCAACGATCCAAGATGCTAATTTGATTCTCGTCCTACATCAAGGTGAAATTGTAGAAAGAGGAACTCATCAAGAGTTATTAGCATTTAGAGGGCTGTATCACAAAATGTATTTATTACAAAATGGTTCAACAGAGAGACTGGAAGATGTCGTAGGGTAATATTATTCTTGAAAAAATAAAACCAGCTTGAAAGTTTCAGTTCAAGCTGGTTTTATTGTGTCTGGATTTTTTTAATAAAGATTCGGTTATATTCGTTTAAAAGAGTATCGAGCTCTTGACTGTACCGTATAGCGGTTGAAGAATTCAATCCATTCTGCATAGCAACATCAATTAATTCAGCTCGCTTTTTTTCAATTAGTGTGAGAAGTTCTTGTTTGGACACGGCTGATATTCCTTTCAAAATAATTCTACGCTAGTATGTAAAGTGTTAATAATTATAGAAAAAAATGTATTTACTTATATAGTATAACGAACTTTGGTAATTAATTCAAAGGGAAAATCTAGTAAAATTGAACTTAATATTTTCATAGCATGATTTATAAATGTTATCATATGAATAATATATAAAAACAGTGTCCATGTTGAAAAAAAGTCTAATACACAAATTGTTCACAGTCTATTCATTACCCTTTCTCATAGAGATTTGTTAGAATGAAGGATGAATGATTTATAGTAGGAGTTGTGCATATGACAGATGTGAATGTATTCTTAGCTCTAGGTGCAGGATTTTTAAGTTTTATCTCACCGTGTTGTTTACCGTTGTATCCTGCTTTCTTATCGTATATCACGGGTATGTCAGTTGGGGAGCTTAAAACGGACAATGCATTGTTACAAAGACGTAGCTTATTGCATACGATCTTTTTTCTATTAGGATTCTCGGTTATATTTATAGCGATTGGATTTGGGACGTCCTTTATAGGTGAATTTTTTATTGAGTATCAAGATTTAATTCGTCAAATAGGTGCTATCTTTATTGTTCTATTTGGTTTGATTGTGGTAGGAGTTTTTAAACCAGAGTTTATGATGAAGGACCGTCGAATAGAGTTTAAGCACCGTCCGTCAGGTTACATAGGGTCGGTTCTGATAGGGATGGCTTTTGCCGCAGGATGGACGCCTTGTACGGGTCCAATTTTAATGACAGTTATCGCTTTAGCCGCTTCAAACCCAGGATCAGGAATGCTTTATATGATTGCGTATTCTTTAGGTTTTTCCATTCCGTTTTTGATTTTGTCGTTCTTTATCGGCAAAATGCAATGGATTAAAAAGCATAATGTAAAGATTATGAAAATCGGTGGCTATATCATGATTGTAATGGGGATTGTCCTCTTCTTTGACTGGATGACAAGAATTATCGCCATGTTCTCTGGTGTCTTCGGTGGATTTACAGGTTTTTAATTATTTTTCATCCTTTTTATTGAAGTTCCATAAATAATTAGGTATATTGTAATAGGTTGTGTATTTCTCAAAAGGATTTTTGTCTTTTTATTGCTTTTTAGAGAAAGTATTATATAAATAGATTTTTCTGTTGATAGTGTCGAGGGGGAAAACAGCAATGGCTAGAATATTAATAGTAGATGACGCAAAATTTATGAGAATGACTCTATCTAACATTTTAAATAAGGCGAACCATGAAGTAGTTGGTGAAGGCGAGAACGGTAAAGAAGCCATTAAACTGTATAAGGAATTATCACCAGATTTAGTTACTATGGATATCACAATGCCTGAGATGAGTGGTCTTGAGGCTGTGAAAGAAATAAAAAAAGACTTTCCAAACGCAAAAGTCATTATGTGCTCTGCAATGGGACAACAAAAGATGGTCGTAGAAGCAATTGAAGCTGGAGCAAAGGACTTTATTGTAAAGCCATTTGATGAAGGTCGAGTATTGGATGCAATCAACAGAGTACTAAGTTAACTATCTGCCATTTAAGGATGACTTAAATGGCTTTTTTAATTTAGATTGCAATGGAACTTGTGACTTAACCGTTCAATATTAAAGAGATTCGTGCAGTCCTTTTTTTAAAAGTCTTTTTCTTCGTAGTTTATTTAGGATATAATAATAGTGTTAAACTAATTAGGTAAAGGATGAATGATATGAACCTGGTTGTCGCTTCTTCGATTGGAGCCATCTGCATGGCCATACTTGCCATGTTCATTCGTATGAAAGCTGCAAAAAAGCCGGTTTCAGCAAAAAAAATCATACTGCCCCCAATTTTTATGAGCACGGGAGCACTAATGTTTATACATCCAATGTTTCGAGTAACGCCGCTTGAAATACTGGAAGCTGGATTAGTCGGAATGATATTTTCAATTTTATTAATTAAAACTTCTAAATTTGAAATAAAAGGAAATGACATCTATTTAAAAAGATCTCGGGCGTTTATTTTCATTTTAATTGGATTGTTAGTGATTAGAATAGCCGCCAAGCTGGTGCTGAGCGTCTCTATCGATTATGGTCAGCTGAGTGGAATGTTCTGGATTCTAGCTTTCGGTATGATCGTTCCATGGAGAATTGCGATGTATCGAAGTTTTCGAAAGCTGGAGCAGCAGGTTAATACGAGAACAGTTTAAGATTTTAGGTAACGTCAGTCGAAGAATAGACTGGCGTTTTTTTTAATAAAAAACCATTCTTTCTTCAGAAAGAATGGTTAAAATAAGTGTTTATACGGAGTCATGTCAACTTGTCTCTCCGATAACTTTTTTCTTAAAAATTTGTGATCTCGTTTTGGTGTTGCTAAAATATATCCACGAATAATTAAATCTTCATTAATTTGGTTGCTCTTTTCATTTAAAGCGAGTTCACCAATTTTCCCTGCGATTTTTTGCTTGGCAACATCTCTAAAAAGTTCAGGAACTGGGCTTACTAAATCTTCTAGAAGTTTTTTTTCTTGATCACCCCATAAGTGGATGGTCTCTTTAACATAGTGTTCTTCCCAGTCTAAGACTGATTTTCCATCTTCTTTAGGGAGTCTTTTCAAAAACTTCCGAAACATAAAATATCCGCCAATCCAAAACAAACCTACTAAAATAAAAACCCATATCACAATAAACCACGAAAACCAACCTTCAAGAGCCATACTTTTCATGTTACTTCACCTACAAAAACGTTTATTTACATGTCCTATTATAGACTTTATGGTATTGTTTAGACAAGCTATACGAGAAATGTTCAAGTTATATAGATACAAAAGGAAAATAAAGATTTAATATTTGTACCATTTATGAACATTAAACGTATTGGTTGAAAAAATGTTATTCTATCAGTATAATAAAAGTTGTCCATACGGGATTGATTGGGGTACTGGTGTCCTCCACGGTCTTCAAAACCGCTTGTGTCCTGCGTGCCAGGATAGCTGGGTTCGATTCCCAGGCAGTCCCGCCAAAAAAATATTGTTATTATCAACGTTAGTATAATATTCATTACATATATCTAGTTCGTTCGACCTCCTTGCTATATTTTTAAGGAGGTTTTTTTAGTGCTCATTTTGTTAGTTGAACTATAGCAAGAATAAACATGTAGACTACATAAAGTTTAGGCTTTAAGAAGGACGGAAATAAATAATTCCTGCTGAAGGGAAGTGAGACCTTCTACCCCAAAAAGCTATCCTAAAGGAAGATTATTGATCATTCTTACATATTATGTGGTTTTGTTATTGGCGATCTGTTCGTATATCTGAATATAGTTATCAATATTGATTAGTATAAAAAAACACCCTGTAGTAGGTGTTTAGGTAATTAATCTTTATAAATGGGAAAAGACATCTTGATTTTCGTGCCCTTCGAAGGTGCGCTTTCTACATGAACCTTTCCAAACATTCCCTCGACAATTCGGAAGACCACCATGAAGCCAAGTCCTGTTCCATTTTCTTCTTTTAGGGAGAAGTAAGGCTCCCCAAGTCGTGCTACTTGTTCAGGTGTCATTCCTATTCCGGTATCCATGACGTACACATGGAGTTGTTCTTTTTCTTCATGGGTGATCAATGAAAGAGTGCCTCCCGTACCCATGGCTTCAATGCCGTTTTTACAAAGGTTGATAAGGGCTTGCTGGAACTTATGAGGATCGCCCTTTATCCTGTTATGGTGAAAATGGTTTACTTCCATCGAAACCCCTTGTTTGTTGGCAAGAGGAGTCATCACTTCTCTGCAGAGATGAATAGTCTCTTTTAAATCAATAGGTACAATCTTTTCCGGATGTGGCCGAGCAAAGGTCAAGTAATCACTAATGATAGCTGTTGCACGGTCCGTTTCAGAAATGGCATGTTGGGAGTACAATTTAGCTTCCCTCGGGATGTTTGGGTTCTCATGGATCAATTGTAAAAACCCTTTGACTGTGGTGAGTGGATTACGCACTTCATGACTGATGCTTGCAGCAAGATGGCTTACGGTCTCCATTTTCTCGTATTTAAACGACTCTAGTTGAAGAAGGTACGATGTGCGGAGTACCTCACACAAGTAACACACAAAAAAGGTGGAAAAGGTTAAAATAAGCGAAAAGAGCAAGAACGCTTTTAAGGAATGAAAACCAAAAAACAGCTTCGGAATCATGAAAAGTAATAAGGAATAGATAAATGCTAAAAAGGTAAGGTACATGACTCGTTGGAACAACGATTTATTTAATAATCTTGGATACATTCCCATCATGACTACAGCATAAACGGAAACAATAATCATCGTTACCCATATTCCATACCCACCAAGAGGAAGTCGAATAATTACCATCACAAGAGCAAGTCCCCAGATTCCACGTTTCCCCAAGTACATGCAACCAAGTAGGAAAGGCACAAATCGTAAGTCATAGTAAAACCCTTCCTCAACTGGTACCGATAAAATGAGACTTCCCACCATTCCTGTTGTCGCAACTCCAAAAAGGAGGGGTGTTCGTAATCTGGCGGAATACGCCTTTCGATTCTTAAGGACCACTAAGTTCACGAGCAGAATAGAAATTAGTATGAATAGAAGATTTATAAGTAAGTGATAGACCAATTCTGTCATTAGTAGTTCCTCCCAAAGGCTTGTCCCTTTATTTTAGAAGAAATTCCTTTTTATAACAATATGAAAGATAAGTTGATAGAGAAAAATACAGATGGACATGTTTAAAGAGACACATGTGCTACCATTCCTACTCAGAAGAAAATCAAAAAATATACTCTTACCCTCCAAGAGAAAAAACGCTGACATGGATGGATATCAGCGAACTTTCCTATAAAGAACCAAATTTTGTGGTAGAAATGGCTGCTGCTTTATTTGCAAAATTAGTATAGTCTGTTAGCCCAGCTTCGTTTTTGGGGATTCCCTTTTCATGAAAACAGGAAAGGAGGGCCGCCATAAAAGCATCTCCAGCACCTGTTGTATCTAATGTATTAACGGGAATTCCAGGTACTTGAACAATAATATTTTTATGAACGGCACATGCTCCATCCTTTCCTTTTGTAATAAAAAGGTAGGGAATGTCCATTTTGGCGATCAGTTCTAATCCTTTTTCAAGAGTTTTCGTCTCTGTTAAAAAAAGCAACTCATCTTCAGCCATCTTTACGATATCCGCTTTTTTAATATAGGATAAGATCGTTTCCCTACACACACCCTCACTCTCCCATCGTTTCAACCGGATATTGGTATCAAAAGCTACCCACATCTTCTCTTCCAGGGCATAATGTAGAGCCAGTTCAGTTGTTTTTCTAGCAGTTGGGTGAAATAAAGTGCCTGAGCCAAAATAAAAGATTTTACTACTCATAAACGGATCTTTGCGTAGTTCCTCATAAGTAATCCACTCATCCGGAGTTTCATTTATGTAAGAATGGAAATAACGATCCCCAACCGGATTTAAATGAACAAAAACTGAACAAATCTTTTTTTTAGGGTGAAGGGAACAAAAGGAAAGATTCACGTCTTCACTCATTAATTTTTCTCTAACAAACGTACTTGTTTCATCCTTTCCTAAGCAGCATAAATAATAGGAAGGAATGTTATACCTCCTAATTCCAACAGCAACATTAACAGTAGCTCCGCCTAATAATTGTTGATAGGTCGTATTGAACGGATCCGTTGCAATAAAATCAACGATGACTTCTCCAATGGATGTAACACCTTGCTTTTTCAATATGTACCTCCTTCTTAACAACAAACTTATATCTAAAACTGTAAACATACATATTTGTTTTCTTATATTAACAGCTACTCTTATGATTTGAAAATAGAAAAGGACTTTTTTGAGTTAGACCGATTTTTTTTAGAAAATAGTTAAAGATTTAATGTAAAGAGGTGGGAAAATTAAATTCTTTAAAAACTAGATTTTAAGTGGTCTAGTCTAGTAGAGTAAGAATGATAGCGTTTTCTGAAAAAATACGAAGGCAGGGAGATTATATGTTTCAACATATTGCAGTATTAGGAGCCGGGGTTATGGGTCATGGGATTGCCCAACTTTTTGCACAGGCGAAGAAAGACGTTCAACTATATGATATGTATCCATCCTCTCTAGAAAAAGCAAAGAAAAGCATTAAAAATAGTATAAGTATGTTAATAGAAAAGGGGTTGCTTACAAAGGAAGAGGGAGAACAATCCTTAAATAGAATTCATTTTACCACGGAATTACCGACAGCCTTGAAGCAGGCGGAATTAATTATTGAAGCAATTCCGGAAGTCATTGAAATGAAATGGGAGATGTATCAAAAAATAGAAGAACTAGTCGGGAGTGAGGTTATCATTGCTTCTAATACATCGGCATTTCCTTTAACTCTGCTCCATGAGCATAGTAAGTATCCGGAGCGTTTCATCATCATGCACTTTTTTAATCCAGCCCAACTTGTACCGCTAGTTGAGATAGTAAAAGTAGATGTTACCAATGAACAAATAGTGAATGCAATTGAGAAACTTATGTTTGAAGTTGGAAAATCTCCAGTAGTTTTACAAAAAGAAGTGCCGGGATTCATTGCGAATCGACTTCAGTTTGCAGTCATTCGAGAGGCATTATGGCTTTTTGAAAACAATGTAGCTAGTGCTGAAGACATTGATATAGCTATGAAAGAAAGTTTAGGGTTTCGTTATGCTTTTATTGGACCACTAGAGTCGATGGACTTTGGAGGGCTAGATACAATGGATTATATCTGTAACAATTTACTTCCTAAGCTATCGGATGTAAAAGAAACTCCTCATGCGCTTCAAACATTAGTTGAAAAAGGGAAGCTTGGCGTTAAAACAGGAGAAGGATTTTATACATATGATGGGGAGAAGGCAGTAGAAAAAATAAAAAAACGAGATGATTTATTTGTGGAGTTATTAAAGCTGAAGTCATAGAGGATAAAAAGAATCCACATAGATATGATGAAACGCCTGATCCCTATTCTATAAGGAATCAGGCGTTTTCTTATGTGCTTAAAATTCATTGGTGAAAAGCACCCAACGAGAAACTCCACTGAGTGTCAGTTCTATTAAATGTGCACTTAACTTATCTTCCAATAAACATCTGTGTCCAGTAATTCCCTTCAACATGCCCGACACCAATATGGGTAAAGTTTGAACTTAAAATGTTCTTACGGTGACCTTCACTGTTCATCCAAGCAGTTACAACTTCCTGTGGTGAACGCTGACCCATCGCAATGTTTTCACCAGCAGAACGATATTGAACAGCGAATTGCTTCATCATATCAAATGGTGACCCGTAAGTTGGGCTTGTATGTGAGAAGTACCCATTACTCTTCATATCGGAAGATTTAACTCTGGCAACTTCACTTAATTTCAAATCAACCTTTAGCGGCTGCAAACCATATTTTGCACGTTCATTATTTGTTAAAGTCACAACTTCTTGCTCAAACTGACTTAATGAATAAGTAGCCTGATTGTTAGTTTCATTCGTTTGCTCAACAGGCTGCTGTTGTGCTGGTTGCGGAACTACTGGGCTTTCTTGAACAGGTTGTTCATTCTTTGATTCTGTCGGTTGTGCTTGTTCTGTTTCTTTTCCTGTCTGCTCAGTTGGTTGCCCTGGTAATTCTTTTAATTGAGTTTGATAGTTATGAGAATAGTATTTTTTAAGTAGGCTTTGAATGAAATCATTCCAATTCGTATGGTTGGTAACAGATACAACGTAACGGCCCTCATATACTTTTTTTGCTCCATCTAAATTCTCAGCAGAACTAGCTAATGGTCCTGTAACCAATAGGGCTCCTGCAACTACTAAGGATAATACAGTTTTCTTCATATTCAAGTCCTCCTAGATGTTTTTTCCCTCTGATACAACCACATCATAGCATGTGAATTTTGTAATATTTCAGGGAGGATTTTCCTGTGTGTGAAAAATCAAAACTTCTTTACTATTTTCATCTCTATCAATTGTTCAAAAATATTAGATTTTAATGAATTCTATCTGAATTCGGTAATCTGGCTTTCTTTAGTAGAAGTGGTAGACAATACTAGGATATTCCTATTGACAGGTTTTTGCCGGAGGAGGTTATGTAACGGATGTTAATATTTTATGACAAATGTGACTCTGGCTTTTCTAGTATAGTTCAAGCCTTGGATACACGCTTTGACCAAAGGTTCTAAGTGTTAATGTTATTAGATTTGTATTCCTGTAATTAGTCTCCGGAAATCCTTTCTTAGCAATTGCCTCTAGTTCCAATTTTTAAGATTCTGATATTCATCTAACACACTAATTAAATCTAATTATTAACGGACTGGAAAAGTATTTACAAAACATTCGGCGGTATGGATAATTAAGGAAATAGAGATAAGGGGGATATTTATGTTACGCCGTAAATCGTTATATGGGATATTGGTTTTAGGAATATTCATTGTAATTGGTTCTTTATATTTCTTCACAGACAACCAACCTAATACGTCAGAAAAAAATATGAGTGTTAATAAGGAAGTTGGATCTGACAATAACACAGTTGGAGAAAATGAAGACAACAATAGTAAGGAAGTTAATCATGAAAATATAATTAAGGAAATTATTAACATCAGCGAAGAGGTTAATGCCGATAATATGTATGAGACGGTGACCTATTTAGCGGAACAACCTAGGGCTGCTGGTACCGAGGGTGAAAAGCGAGCAGTGGATTACATAGAAAGCCAGTTTAAGAGTTTAGGATACGAAACAACCATTCAGGAGTTTCCAATTGAGTATTATAAGGAAATTCGTAAAGCGATAACTATTAATGATAAGCCTTTAGAAGGAGATATTCGAACATTATTTGGAAGTAATGTTAGTGGAAAAGTTAAGGGTGAGCTTGTGCATGTTGGTAAAGCAACAGTTAGTGAAGTTGGAGAAGAAGTAAAAGGAAAAATTGCTCTAATAGAGAATAGTGCACGACCATATTATGAAAAGATTAGTAATGTAATGAACAAAGGAGCTATTGGAGCTATTATGTATAACGACCAGCCAAATGGTAGCTTCAATGGGATGGTAAAAGACGGAAATGACATCCCTATCATCACGATTTCGCGTGATCAAGGACAGAAGTTGGTTGATCAGGTAGAGAAAGGTACAGTTATAGCCTCTTTGGACGTGGAGGTTGAAAAAGTAACGACTCCCTCCTACAACGTAATAGCAACAATGAAACCAGACAATAGCAATAACACAGGTCAGATTGTAACAGTTGGTGCTCATCATGACTCGGTTCCTGGAGGTCCAGGTGCGAATGATGATGCTTCGGGCGTATCAGCAGTATTAGAGCTAGCTAGAATTTTTTCACAAAAATCGATAGATACTGAATTACGCTTCATTACATTTGGTGCTGAGGAAAAAGGGCTAATTGGTTCAACATACTACGTTAACAATCTTCCGTCAGAAGAGAAGAGTAAGATCATTGCCCACTTCCAAATGGATATGGTAGGTGCCGCAGCCGCTGGAGGGCAAAATCCTGCTGGGGGCTTAATCATGTTTACACCAGACGGGCGTAAAAATCTTGTAACGGATTTAGGTGCAGCCGCTTCTAAAAATATTTTTTCAGAGGCTATTCCATACGGGGAATTAGGTCGAAGTGATCATCAACCATTTCACGATGTAGGAATCCCAGCTGCTTTATTTATTCATGCTCCATTAGAGCCCGATTACCATCAACCGACTGATACAATCGATAAAATAAGTAAAGAAAAGCTGCAACAGGTGGCAGAAATCATTGGTTCAGCCGTACTCACAATTGCTAGCCCAGAGACACCTGCCATTGCCGAAGACAAAGCTGTACCTGCTTTGGTTGAATATGAATATGAAAATCGAGCTTTATAATAATTTAGTCTGGTTAGTTCGACGAATATTGGTGGTGGAAAACTTTAATCTTATAACTCTTATTAATCAAAGTGCTTACTACACTTCAAATTGAGTTTGGTTGAGGATTTTCAGAATAACAACGAACTAATAACTCAAAAACATCCACATATGCATCCAGTGCACAGTCTGTGGGTGTTTTTTCTTTTGGCTCTTTTCCGGAAAACTGCTATTTGAAAGTTAAAAGGTAGCTTCAGATAGAAGAATTGAGGGGAAGAGGAGTACGTTCAGATGGTCAAACCAACTCTGACAGTAGAAGCTGAAAAATGCAATAAACGTTCAGAAGACGGATCAACTTATGACAGGAGAAGGAGAAAAAAGTGAAGTACAGTCAGAAGGTGATCTAACTTCTGATAGGAGAAGGAGAAAATAGCGATAGACAGTCAGAAGACAAACCAACTTCTGACAGGAGAAGGAGAAAATAGCAATAGACAGTCAGAAGACAAACCAGCTTCTGACAGGAGAAGGAGAAAAAAGTGAAGTACAGTCAGAAGGTGAACCAACTTATGACAGGAGAAGGAGAAAAAAGCAATATACAGTCAGAAGGTGAACTAACTTCTGACAGGAGAAGGAGAAAATAGCAATAGACAGTCAGAAGACAAACCAGATTCTGACAGAAAAAGGAGAAAAAAGCGAGTTACAGTCAGAAGGTGAACTAACTTCTGACAGGAGAAGGAGAAAAAAGCAATATACAGTCAGAAGGTGAACTAACTTCTGACAGGAGAAGGAGAAAATAGCAATAGAGAGTCAGAAGATGAACCAACTTCTAACAGGAGAAGCTAAAAATAGCAGTAGACAGTCAGAAGGTGATCTAACTTCTGACAGGAGAAGGAGAAAATAGCAATAGAGAGTCAGAAGGCGAGCAATTAAGTATACATGATTGGTATGGTTTAAACAATATTTTCCAACGGTTATTAGAAGAATCATTCCATAACTACTACTAGACCTGTTTAAATGGCTTAAATTTCTATTATTAACTTAGTGTTTCTAATTAACTTTAACAGAGGAAGTTAAAGGACTTTCAAAATAAACTTACTGGTTTATTTTCTAATTATGATATTTTGTTTATCAAAGTTTAAAATAAAGAGTTTTTGTTTGATAAATTATAATTATCACCTTATAATATAGACTGATTAGTCTATAAAGTGTGTTTGAAGGAGGGCCTCAAAGTTGAGCAGAAGAATACTTAACCAAGAAATGAAAAAACAAAGCAAAAGTATACACTTAGAGAATTGGATTTGGGATCTAGCAAGTCAACTAGAACCTTGTAGATCGGCGTTTGTAAAAGAGTTAGTACTGGAGGAGGTCAAGAGAGAACTTTTAAAAAAAGGTCTTGTAGATGAAGATACTAGGATTAAGAAGGAACATGGGGACTTATATCTAAAGGCCTTAATTAGTTAAGCATTACTTTATTGAAAGGAATTTACGATCTATCCGACTACAAATGTTTTCAAAACCATACACCTATTAACCAAAGACAACCTTTCCTACATAAACTAGTTAATAAAACGGGTAAGGGTGTATGAATATGAGAAGAGTTAGAGAGACGCAAATGCAGCCGGTAATTGGGCAGGCGTGGAGTGGGAAACATGTTGTCTTGATTCACTGTACTGAAAATAATCAGTATTTGAATCTATATAAAAGCTTTCACGCTCCCATTGAACCACCTAGACGAAATTGCGCGGAGACCCTAGCACAACTTCTAAGTATAGGGTACCAATTGAAATCTATTTCGCCATTGTCACCAGGTAAAGTTCAATACTTTTTAGTACTGGAATGAATGATATTCAGGATATTCTGCTTAAATATTTCGTAACTAGAAGGATTTTTATTCCTACTCATCTAATTATCTAGTAAAGGAGATAATGATGATGGGTATGGGTAAAGATCCTTTTGCTTTTGCGTGTACTAAAATCAATGATTAAAGATCTTCACTATTGGAGGGAATAGACTTATGAAAAAAATCCGTATTGGAAGAACTGATTTACTTGTTAATCCTATTGGTCTTGGAGCTAACGCGATTGGGGGGCATAATATTTATGAACATATTGATGAAGCGGTGTCCAAGAAAATTGTCCATACCGCTGTGAATAACGGGCTTAATTTTATCGATACAGCTTATTTTTATGGCCTTGGTCGTTCGGAAGAATTAATTGGAGAGGTCATGAAAGAACATGGGAATCGCGAAGATTTTGTCATTGCTTCTAAGGCATCCTACACCTTTATTAATGGTGACGTTGTTCATAATAATTCGCCTTCATTTTTAGTTAAAAGCGTGGAAGAGTCGTTAAAGAGACTACAAACAGATTATATTGATTTATTCTATATACATTTTCCTGATGATAAAACACCCAAAAATGAAGCTGTTGGTGCCTTGAAAAAACTGAAAGACGAAGGCAAGATAAGAGCCATTGGTGTTTCCAATTTTTCATTAGAACAATTAAAAGAAGCCAATCAGGATGGTTACATTGATGTCCTTCAGGCTCACTACAATTTATTTAATCGGGATTTAGAAACGGAGATATTTCCATATACAATTGACCATAACATTTCTTTTGTTCCTTATTTTCCTCTCGCAAAGGGATTATTAACAGGAAAATATACAAAAGAGACACCATTAACAGAAAAGCAGAAAAAACATCCATTATTTAAAGAGGAAACCTATTTTAAGAACATAGAAAAAGTAGACCAATTACGAGAGTTAGCAGCTAAAAAGAATGTTGAAGTTGGACAGTTAGTTCTAGCTTGGTATTTGACGCGTGATTCAATTGATGCGATTATTCCTGGTGCTAAGTCACCGGAGCAAATCCTTAGCAACATTCAATCAGGAGAAGTTCAATTAACAGATGCAGAAGTTAATAAAATTGATGCTATTTTTCAACATTAAAGTTAAATTTTAAAAAAAGGAGATTAAAAAATATGGAATATCGCCGTTTAGGAAGCACCGGTCTTAAAGTGAGTGAAATTAGTCTCGGTAGTTGGTTAACGTATGGTGGTTACGTTGAAGAGCAGAATGCGATTTCTTCGATTGATAAAGCATTTGAGCTGGGTATAAACTTCTTTGACACAGCGAATGTATATAAACGAGGGGAAGCGGAGAAGGTTGTTGGTGAAGCGCTAAGTAAATATGATAGGAGCTCTTATGTATTGGCAACAAAAGTTTTTGGGAAAATGGGTGAGGGTCCGAATGATTCAGGACTTTCTCGTAAACATATCATGGAGCAATGCCATGCTAGTCTAAAAAGACTTGGTACAGATTATATTGATATTTATTATTGTCACCGTTATCATGAAGAAACTCCTCTAGAAGAGACTTTAAGGGCTTTAGATGATCTAGTAAGACAAGGGAAGGTACTTTATGTTGGGGTAAGTGAATGGACAGCAGAACAAATGACCGAAGCCGTTCACCTTGCTGATAAGAAGCTCCTTGACCGTATTGTCGTTAATCAGCCAAACTATAGTATGCTTCACCGTTATATCGAAAAAGAAATCATACCAGTTAGCGAGAAGCATGGAATAGGTCAAGTTGTTTTCTCTCCATTAGCTCAGGGGGTACTTACAGGAAAGTATAAAAAAGGAGAAGAAATTCCAGTAGGGAGCCGCGCTTCTCAAGAAAATTTAGGTAACCTGTTTGGCGTCCTTAACGATCAGAACCTGGAAAAAGTAGAAAGACTTAAAGGGATTGCAGAAAATGAAAATCTGTCACTATCTCAACTGGCCATTGCTTGGATTTTAAGACAGCCAAATGTAGCAAGTGCCCTCGTTGGAGCAAGTCGACCTCAACAGTTAGAAGAAAATATGAAAGCAAGTGGCGTAAGTTTAAGTGCCGAAACTCTACAACAAATTGAAGAGGTTTTGTCCGCTTAGGTTATTGGGGTTTTTCCTAAAAGGGTAGAGAATAAAAGCTGTAAACTTTTTATAAGAGTCTACAGCTTTTATTACTTTTTATGTCATGACTTTACTTACTTGTATCTATATATGGTATATAGGGGTAGGTGAGATCTATGCATTTCAAAATGGAGAAAGCAAATATGGTTGCTGACAACTTACATTGCTTAATTCAGCTCGTAAATGATAGCTATGCAAAAAAATCTACAATCGTTGAAAACCAGGATAAGCTTTATAGACTTAGGCATTTAATAGAAGAATTTAAGTTTCAGATATTAGCGGATGAGCTTAAAAGGGTGAACAGGTTTGTATGGGATGAAAAAGTAAGCTACTTATTAATGGGAAGAATCATTGACAAAATTAATGTTATTGATGAATACATTCAAAGTAATTATCATGATTTATTTCTCTTTTCCCCGAGGGTAGATATTATAAAATCCGTAATATCAACTTTTAATCTAGATAGCAACCTATCTAATGCGTAAATAGTAATCAATCTATCTATTATTAAGCTGCTTTTCTAGCAGCTTATTTTTTATCTAGTAGATAAAAGCCGTTACATACACTCCTCTTTTAACATACAAAAGTAGTAAAGGACAACTTGTAAGAAGGGGGTTTTTGTATGGAAGTAACGATTCAAAAGAGTAAGTTTGATGAGATTAAACCATTAATTGGACCTGCTTATAAAGAAGGTTTGAGAATTAGGGAGACAGATGGTACCGTTTGGTTTACTGCCAAAGTTAATGGGGAAGTAGTTGGTTTAGTTTCTTGTATAGTTCGGGAAAGGCAACGAAAAGCCATATTCAAGAGAGGATTTGTTCTACAAGATTATAGAAGAAAAGGTATCTACAATAAACTCTTTGAAGAACGATTAAATTATGTAAAAGAGAATCAAAAAATAAAGGTTATTACAGCACTTTGCACGAAAGAAAGCATTCACTGTTTTTTAAAGCATGGATTTAAAATAAATCGAAAGCACTCGCGAAAATATACTTCTGTTTTATTGCGTTTAAAATAACATAGAATAGGGGTGCTTATACAGTGTTCGTGTCTAAAATGTACAGGGTCTATTAAAAACAAAAATAAACTAGGAAAAGCTTCCTAATTTATTTCTTAACTCTCTACAGATTACGGGATTAATCCATTCTGACCTTTACGAATGGCATCTTTAAGAGATTTTTCTCCTCCAACTGCTTCGACAGATGCGCCTATGGATTGAATCCAATCCCCCGTAATCGAGGTTCTTTGTCCAGCAAATAATGATGGATTATCATTGGCTAAAAGTTGTTTTGAGACCCCTATTGCCTCAATTAATTGCCCGATTGCCTGGATCCATACTCCGGTTAAGATCTCTTCATTGCCCGGATCTTTGTCCTCTAAATCATACAATTCAGTCACTGCCCTTGTTTCAGCAACTAGGGCAAGTGCCTGAATCCATACAAATGCTCCAATCTGTTGTTTTAGTCTATTAATGTGCTCTTTTTTATCAGATTGTTGGGTCCACTTTCTTTTACTGTTTTCAAATTGCATGTTTCTTGTTCCTCCAATCTTCATTCTAATATCCATTCGTTTCCTATAAAAAATGAAGCGAGGTTTTTAAATATAACTTGTATGACTTTTCCTACTAATTTTTTGAAGATGTTTATCATACATTTTATTGATAAATTTCTAATAAGTGATTCTCGTGGAGGAAAATATGGGAGATATTCATGATATTTTAAAGGAACTATTAACATCTGAGAAAAAAGCAGTACTGGGTACAATTGTCCGTGTAGAAGGTTCATCTTATATGAAGGAAGGAACGTGTATCGTCATTTTTGAAGACGAGACTTATATAGGTTGTATAAGCCCAGGATGCTTAGAGAGTGATTTAGTTATATGGGCGAAGGAATGTATGGAGACAGAAGCTAGTAGAATCGTTAAATACGATTTATCAAATACTAACGATTTTGGTAAGGGTGAAGGACCAGGATGGAATAGGAGCATACAAATTCTATTACAACCTGTCACGATTCAACTGCGAACCAAACTTTCCTATGTAAAAGCGGATCTAGAAGCTGGTCACAGCGTTTTACACATGATTGAGTTTACAACTGACTATAAACTGATTAATCAGTTCTTTGTAAAGTATGACAATCACTTGACGAATGGTCCTGTAGAGCTGAATGTTCCTTTAGATTTAAAACGAAAAAAGGATCGGTTGCTCTTTGTCAATCAGCTTGAACCTAAGCCACGTTTATTTCTTTTCGGTGCTAATATGGATGCAATTCCTGTGGCGGAGCTAGCAAGCAGAAATGGCTTCTCTGTGCAGGTATGTGACTGGAGACCACAACTTTGTTCTAAAGAAAACTTTCCGACAGCTGACAACCTATTAATCGGACAACCGAAGGAAATCATGGATGAAATCCAATTTACACACAATGATTATGTTCTAGTAATGACCCATGTTTTCCAAAAGGACGAAGAGATTACTTCATACATTTTTCAACAAGGAAGGGTAAAATATCTTGGCCTGTTAGGTCCTAAGAAGCGATCCATTCAATTGTTAAACCAACGAAATTTTCCTGAGTGGGTTCATGCGCCAGTTGGGAATCCAATCGGAGCAGTTGGGCCAGAGGAAATGGCTGTTAGCATTGTGGCGGAACTTATTCAGACTCGACGCAGTCTTTTGGGCCAGATGGTCTAGGGGTGGGATTATCGGAATATCTATTTAGCTGCCGTTAAAAGTGAGCGAGAAAGGAGTAATGCACTCAAAATGAGGCTAGGATATCGTAGAAGGGATGTCTATTAACTAACGAAAGACCCGATGGATGATAAACCATCGAGTCTTTCAGTGTACTAAAGACAACAAACATTAACTCTCTACGGATTAGTAGACCAAAGCCCAGCTGTTTTCACGAAAACTCTACGATTTAATTTTAAACCTGAAACGATGAGTTCAGCTAAATCCTCCGGATGCATGACTCTTTCAGGATCACCTGTAATCAGATTGGTCTCGTAAGCAAGATCCGTTGCAACGGTGCTTGGGGTCAATGCGGTTACACGAATATTATGTTTCCTTACTTCTAACATTAAAGACTCTGTTAAACCTAATACGCCGAACTTTGAAGCACTGTATGCACTGGTAACGGGTGCTCCTTTTTGACCAGCCGTTGAGGCAATATTGATGATGTCACCGGTTTTTCTTTCAATCATCTCAGGGAGGACAGCTCGAGTAACATGATAAACCCCCATTAAGTTTACGCGGATAATTTTTTCCCACTCCTCTGGAGGTAAATCAAGAAATCCCCCGAACTGGGCAATCCCAGCGTTATTAATTAAAATATCTATTGGGCCAAGATCAGATTTTAAATGTTCAACCGCATGATTCACTGATTCTAGATCCGCAACATCTGCAATCGCTGCTGAAACATTCACATTATATGGAGCAATCTCCTCATTTACCTTCTCAAGGTTTTCCATGTTCAATCCTATTAATCCAAGGTTTACCCCTTCTTTTGCTAAGGCAATGGCTGTTGCTCTCCCGATGCCTCGCCCTGCTCCTGTAATGATAGCTGTTTTTCCATTTAATGAATTCATTTCAAAACACTCCTTTTGTTTGTTACACAGTATATTAATGCCCCATAAAGCGCAGGTTTTACAAAAAAATAAAGATTTAAAAGTACTAGCAGACAGTAATATAAGAATAAATAGATTCCCTACAGTGAACAGGGGATCTATTATAAAAAGAACACTAGTATTTGCGAGACAACGGCAACAAGAATTAATGCAAACGGATAGGCTGCTGCGTATGCAATAGCAGGGTCTTCAGAATCTACCAGTTGATTGACGGCTCCTAATCCAGGCGTACTAGTCATTCCTCCACAAAGGGAGCCGAGTGAATGGATTACACTTAGGTGGAACCATTTTCTAGCAAGAACATAACCGACAATAATAGGGATGATGGTAATTAGTGCTCCTCCGAATACCAATCTTAGCCCTTCAGTTTTTACAACGTCTATAATCCCTTGTCCAGCGGTCGTTCCAGCACCAGCTAAAAATAGAACAAGGCCGATATCTCGAATTACCTGATTGGAAGGTTGATAATAGCGTGCTTTAATCGGTCCTAGTTTACCAAAATGCCCAATAATAAGAGAAACGAATAGTGGACCACCCGCTACTCCTAACGTGACTGTTCCTAAGCCAGGTAAGGGGATAGGAAGCAATCCGAGTAGAATACCCATCAGGAGGATAATACTCAAAGAGAAGATATGTATATTTGTAACGGCTAATGTCTTTCTTGTAAAAAGCTTTTCAACCTCATTTAACCGGTCCTCGCTGCTTACAATTGTGAGAACGTCCCCTCGTTCTAAACGCATTCTAGCATTTTGGCTAAACTCAATACCTCCACGTTCAATCCTTGTAACGGTGACTCCAAAATTTCTTCTTAATTGTAACTCTTTAATATTTTTTCCGATGACTTCATCTGAATCTACTACCAACCGACGAATCTTAATGTGATCAACATTCTGTAGATTTGTTGGTACCTCAATTCCTACGTGTTTAGTAAACTTATCCAATTCTGACCTTGTTCCAACGGTAACTAAGCGATCTCCTTTTAACAAGACGGTATCACTTAAAGCGATGATATTGCGACTGCCACGGATGACGCGGCTAATAACGATTGAATTCCCCTTTGAAAATTTTAATTCCTTCAAAGTCCATTTGTGAATAGAAGGATTGGCTACTTCGATGGTAGTAACCTCTGGCGATTCTTCATTTCTAGTGGGATTATTTTTTCGTTGTAAATCATCCATTAAGTCTACCTTTAGTAATTTCGGTAATAACTGAACAAACAAAACAACAGCCAAAACACCAAAGGGGTATGCAATTCCATAACCGACCGATGCCAGAGGATCATTGGTTGATTGAAGCGCAGCAGCAAGTCCTGGTGTACTAGTTAGCGCTCCTGTCATGAGACCAATACTTAAAGCTTCTGAAAGGTCAAAAACCTTTGAAACAATAATGGTTGTAATGGCTGCAGATAAAACGATAATCAAAGAGATAAAACCAAAAACCACGCCGCTTGTACGAATCATCCTAAAAAAACGAGGACCAGCTTGTAAGCCAATCGCGACAATAAATAAGCTTAATCCAAAATTTTGAATGATAGGTGATACCAGATATCCGTAATGACCGAAAACCATCGCTACCAAAAGAACTCCCGCTGAACCTAAACTTAACCCCTTTAGTTTAGTCTGACCAATCCAAGAACCAAGAAATAGTATTGTAAATAATAATAACAAGGGTTCTTCTAGTAGTTGTGCAATAAACTCCATAGTACGCCTCCATAAAAAGTGAGTCCGACGAAGATTATTATAAGTTCTTTATAAAAGAAAAGAAAAATCATCAGCTCAGGTGATAGTAATTCGAGCATTTTAACATAAGTCTTTCGGAAATTATTAATCCTTATTTTTGAGGGAAAACCTTCGTTATTTAAAAAAGGAGCCTCGTTGGCTCCAGTAGGAAGTTTATATGTGATCATAGCCTAAATGGCGAAAATCGCTAACTCTCTCACAGTCGACGACATAATACATTCGATGGTCTCTTGTGATGATTGCTTTTTCTTCATCTGTTCCGGCATATTCCATTGCTTTTTCTAAAGTTGAAAATTCATTTTCAAAGTTTATTTCCCTAGCCAAAACAATTCTCCCTTCTATTAAACCTTATAAATAAAGTATATGTAATTTCTGTGGTTATACTTATGGTTTTTAGTTGGAAATAGAAAACACACGGCTAAAAAGCCGTGTGATGAAAGAAGCCCTCATAAGTGTCCAATGGTGTGTAGTTGTGGAGGAACTATAGATGTCATATACATGTTGTATCTCTGGGCATATAGGAGGACCTCTGTATAACATTATTGTAACCGTTGTACAAAGAAATATTCATTTCTTTTTAAATTGAACATGATTAAAACTTTGTGTACTTTTTTAAAGAGTGTGCACGATAGTAATAAAGGGGGTGTGGATATGCCAAGAGGTAAAGAATTAGAACAGTTACCCATGTCAAATATTGCTCCAGGTATGGGGGAGGATAAAGGGAAATTTAATCGAGAATCTCTGACTGGCATTATAGGAGACGAGGGACCAGAACCAAGTAAGGCAGGGGGTCAAAAAGAAGAGCAAAGCTAGAGGTACAAAATAAAAAAAGAACCCTGCCGAGGGGGAAGTTCGGCAGGGTATAGGGGAGAGGATCAAATGCTAACTCTAATGGAAAGTTACCCCGATTTATTTAATCATAAACATAAAATGGGAAATTTTTATAGGAGGTGAAGGGGAGGTTATAGTGAAGTATTATTTTTTATTCGATTTACTTTCTTCTTTCTTTATAATGATTTCTTTCTTCTCCGTTCTCGCACCTAAGGTCTGTTTAACCATTTGATGCCCCAAAACAGCAATTCCAGCTGCGATAATTCCATTTAAAGCCCCTTTAAAACTAAATCCAAATGCAAAAGTACCAAATCCAAGCGAACATACTAATAAAATCCAAATAATTGACCAATCTGGAATTTTCGGTGTTTGTTTTAAGGCATAACCGAGAACCCATAATGCTGGAACTAACATATAGTAGTTCTTGTTTAAAAACTGGATAAGGAAATCCATAATCTTTTTTTCACCTCCGAATAAATATTGTTCCTAAAATATTATATGCACCTTTAGAAAGGTTGCGTGTTTTGTTGTCCACTAAATGAGTAATCGAAGTATTAACTGAATATTCCTTTAATATAAATATTTAGAAAATATTGATTTTTGGAAGTGTTTTCATTATGATTAGGTTGAAAACCATATTTGGTAATAAAAGGAGGTTGAAACAGTAAGATGAACTCACTTTGGCTTGCCATAATTGGAATGACTGTTTTTGCAATTGGCTATCGATTTTATTCAAAATGGGTAGCGGAGAAGATTTATCGGTTAGATCCGAACTTTGTTACACCTGCTCATCAATTTAAAGATGGGGTCGATTTTGTTCCAACGAAAAAGACAGTATTATGGGGACACCACTTCACATCAGTAGCTGGAGCAGCACCGATTGTAGGTCCTGCAATTGCCGTTTACTGGGGATGGTTGCCAGCGTTTCTTTGGGTTATTTTAGGAACTGTTTTTGCAGCAGGGGTTCATGATTTCGGAACTCTAGTACTTTCAGTGAGAAACAAAGGACAATCAGTAGGAACTATTACAAACAAACTGATTGGTCAACGAGCAAAAATGATGTTTTTATTTATTATCTTAATTTTAGTATTAATGGTTAATGCAGTATTTGCATGGGTAATCTCCAATCTTTTTATAAAATTCCCTGCTAGTGTATTACCCGTATTCATCGAGATTCCACTTGCCATCTGGATTGGGTATGCCGTTTATAAGAAGAAAAAGTCCATGCTGATTCCGTCGGTTATTGCACTTATTGTTATGTATGGTACAGCTGTTTTATCTAGTAAGATTCCTGCTCTACAAATTGATTTAGTAAAGTATTTTGGTGGAGCTGAAAGTACAGTATTGTTTGGATTAGATGGTGTCGCCATGTCGTTCTTTGTATGGATCATCATCCTCATGGTGTACTGTTATATTGCTTCAACCCTACCAGTTTGGAAACTCCTTCAGCCCCGCGATTATATTAACTCACATCAACTGGTGGTTGGCTTAGTCATTTTATATGCTGGACTTGTGTTCCTTCAGCCAAAATTAACGGCGCCTGCAACCAATGCATCTGCTGATATATCCTGGTTCCCACTGTTGTTTATCACAATCGCGTGTGGAGCAATCTCCGGTTTCCATGGGTTAGTTTCTTCTGGAACTTCTTCCAAACAACTCGATAAAGAGACGGATGCTCGATTTGTCGGTTATCTAGGTGCTGTTGGAGAGGGAATATTAGCTTTAGTAGCCATTATTGCTTGTACGACTGTATTTGCTACACAGGGTGAGTTCTTAACTGCATACGAGAGTTTTGCTGCTGCAAGCGCAGGTGGACTTGGAAACTTTATTAATGGTGCCGCAGCCCTTGCAACAGGAATCTGGATTCCAGCTGATATTGCTAGAACGATTGTTTCTGTTATCGTAGTCAGTTTTGCGGCAACAACCCTAGACACCTCTGTACGATTAATGCGATACATCATATCTGAAATTGGAAGCGAATATAATTTTAAACCACTAACGAAGACACATGTAGCAACATCTGTTGCTGTTGTTGCTAGTGCTGCATTAGTTCTACTTCCAAAAGGTCCAAACGGATTTGGTTCAGGTGGATACTTACTGTGGCCACTATTCGGCACAAGTAATCAACTTTTAGCGGGAGTAAGCTTGTTGCTCATTTCCATTTGGTTAAAACGCCAAGGAAGGAATTATCTCGTCACCTTTATTCCAATGGTGTTCTTGTTCTTTATGACGTTATGGGCGATGATTCAACAAGTTGTATTTACCTGGTCGGGTCTAGGAACGGCAGATGCAAATATGCTTTTATTTATTCTTGGAGGTTTAATCTTAATTTTCGTATTCTGGATTATCCTTGAAGCAATTTCGGCCTTCAGGAAAAATGAACCACCATCCATCACGCATAATATGTAGGGAAAGAGAGAGGCCGGATTAATCCGGTCTCTGTTCCTATTTTATGTGACTGAAAGGGGGCACTAGATGACACTGTTTGATTTGTTAAAAAAAGTGATTCATACATATGATGAAATTTTGAAACACCCGCACAAAGCTGAGCTTGCACGAGAATTGAGAGATGAAGAGGATTTGTTCATGCTCCTTTGTTTTTCCGAATTACTTGGAATTCCAAACCCTGCTTTTTATTATACGTTAGAGCTATATCCACATATTATTGAGAGATTTCACGAATGGCACATCCGTATGGGGATGGAAAAGTCCCCATTAGACGGAGTTCGTTGCTGCTAGGGGGATAAAATTTGACTTTTTTACAGAAAAAAATCTATTTTGTTGGTGGAAAAGGTGGAGTTGGAAAAAGTACATCGTCAGCCGCATTCGCATACCTATTGTCCCAAAAAGGAAGGAAAGTTCTTCTTGTGTCGACAGACCCCGCTCACAACACAGGTGATTTATTTCATGTTGAGCTGGATGGACGTGTAACAGCTGTTCTACCGGGTTTAGATATCCTTGAAATTAACTCGGAACAAGAGTCTAAAAATTATATAGAGACAGTCAAGGACAATTTAAAAGGGCTTGTTAAAGCAACGATGATTAACGAGGTACATCGTCAAATCGACTTAGCTGCTACCTCTCCTGGAGCGGAGGAGGCTGCACTGTTTGATCGGATTACTTCTATTATTTTAGAAGAAGGAAATCATTATGATTCTATTGTATTTGATACAGCGCCAACAGGTCATACCCTTAGACTCTTAACGTTACCAGAATTAATGGGGGTTTGGATGGACGGGTTGCTACAAAGAAGACAGAAAGTAAACGATAACTATAACCAATGGATGAGTGACGGTGATCCAATTGAGGATCCTATCTATGAAAAACTTCAAGAGAGAAAGAGGAGGTTCATGAAGGTTAGAGAGGTGCTTCTTAACCAAGGTTTAACCGAATACATCTTCGTGTTAAATGCGGAACGACTACCTATCCTCGAGACAAGTAAGGCAATAAATACATTGAGTCAACATCAACTGAATGTAAATACAGTTATTGTAAACAAGCTAATTCCGGATGAAGCAGATGGGTCTTTTATGGCCAGAAGAAGAGAGAATGAACAATCATATAAATTAGAAATTGAAGAGGTTTTTAATAAGCAAAATAGAATCCTTATCCCGCTTTTAGAGCATGATATCTCAAACTTAGACCATGTGCAGATTATCTCTGAATATATAGAAAAGGGAGTTAACTAGAATAGGATAGAACTATAATAAAGAGAGAAGGGACTCGAATCCTTCTCTCTTTTCGCTTATATAAAGGCTGTTTTCGAATAAATTGTTGCTATTCGTATTCGGTACACAACATGGATTCTATGCTGTTTCGTGGCATCTATTCTCGGCAAAATAAAGAAAACAGCACCATAAATATTCAAAAAACAGTATTTAAATAGAAACAAAGATAGAAAAGAGCCTATATAAAATAAGTCACAATAAATGTCAGTAGGCCACTCATAAGGACATAAAACAACATGGGGCCCAACGTAAATCTAATAATAGTTCCTTCCTTCCCTACAAGTCCTACCACAGAGGCGGCTGCTACTACATTGAGAACACAAACCATATTTCCAGCATTAGCTCCCAGGACCTGAGAGGATAAGATTGTGACCGGATTAACTCCAATTTGCTCAGCTACACTAAATTGAAATAAAGAAAACATCATATTTGAGAAGGTTGCACTACCTGAAATAAAGGAACCGAGTGCCCCGATTAGTGGAGAGACTAAAGGCCAAGCTCCTCCAACTGCAATAGAAATTAAGGATGCAAGTTCCATGGGCATGCTTAATAATTCTGCTTCATTTACTCCTGAATTGATAAAGATGCGAACCATAGGTACAGCAGTGCCTAGAGCTATTGCACTTCCTCCAAGTGTCAGGATAGAGGAGGTGAATGTCCTCTTGATACTTTCATTATTCATCTTGTGTACATAAATCGTAATAAGGACGACGAGGATAAAAATGGTCCCTGGTAGATAAAGTGGCTCAAACTTACTGCTAATTCCAGTGCCTAGAATATCTGTCATTCCAACTTTAATGCTTTGTAGCCACTCTTTTAGGGGTAGAACTTTCAGGCGAGTAAGAACGAGTAAAATGGCGACTAAAATATAAGGTACCCAAGCCCGAATCAGGGACATCTCTTTTTCGGGAACTTGTTTTTCGTCTAGTACAGGCGTTTCTACATGATGGTCAAAATCCCATGTGGTTTTTGGTACCAACCATCCTTTTTTAGCAATAGGGACCATAATGAATAATCCGAAGAGACCTCCAATTAAAGAAGGAAAGTCCGGACCCAAAAGGTGTGCGGCTATATATGCTGGAACGGTAAAGGCTAGTCCTGCAACTAGGGCAAACTTCCAAACCTCCAACCCCTCTTTCCACGATTTGTTTTTACCAAAGAATTTGGTCAAAATCATTACAATGATAAGGGGGATAAACGTACCAATAAATAAATCAATGGTAACAGCCGTTTCTGCTGTTTCTTTTAATAATGCCTCTAAGGTTCTAGGACCGATAAACTCCGATACTTGTGGAGCTAACGCTGCTCCCTCCTGCAACCCTTGTCCAATCCCTACTAGTATAGGTGTTCCAACAGCGCCGAAAGTGACAGCACTAGAATCTGCAACAAGTGCTGTTACGACAGCAGCAAGAGGGGGAAATCCAAGTGCCACTAAGATAGGTGCAGCAATCGCGGCTGGAGTACCGAAGCCTGCTGCGCCTTCGATAAAAGATCCAAAAAGCCAGGCAATGATAATGGCTTGGATACGCTTGTCAGGAGAAATAGTTGTAAAACCATTCCGAATTGAATTCATGGCTCCACTTAGTGAAAGTGTATTTAGGAGAAGAATAGCTCCGAACACAATCCAGAGTATAGATATAGCAATGATGAGCCCTTCAATGGTGGCAGCAGTGACACGAATAATATCCATTTTCCAAACAAATATGGCAAGGAAAGCTGTAGTTAGAAAGCTAATGGGCATTGCCTTTGATGACGGCAATCTTAGTACAACTAAAAACAAAAATACAGCAAGGATAGGAGTTAAAGCAGTTAGTAATTGAAAGAAATTCATAGTTTCACCAAAATTCTTTAAGATTGAATCCTCAAGGATGCTAAGGAAAATAGCTTAGAAGTTCTCTTCTAAACGAATTTATCCTAACATGTTTCATGATCCTAACGGGGAGAAACTCTTTACAATTCTTTGACATTGTAAAATGACTCTATTTAGGTTTCTACACGATTAATCTTTCCAATTATAAATTTTTTACCAATTTTCTTAAATGACCCTGTCCTTTTTACCTCTCTCGTTTGTATATAAGAGGTGAAAGGAGGTGATTAAGATGGCTCAAGCAATGATTATGAATTCAAAGCTACGTCTTGTAGTAGAAACAGGTATGGATGAAAAAGGTCAACCGATTCATAAGCCTAAAACTTACAACAACATTAGAAAGGATGCGACAGCAGATCAGTTGTTTCAAGCAGCCAATGCTCTTGCAAGCTTATGTCAACACCTACTTGTAGGGGTTGAAAGAACAGACAACTTTGAAATTATTGCCTAATGAATGAAAGAACTAAAAAACAGGGAGGTGTTTTATATGGCAAAGACATTAGAACTACAATTTACGACTGATACAGGAGAATCTACAAGTATTACAGTTGACTTTCCTAAAGAGCCTGTGGATCGAATAGCAGTTAAACAAGCTATGGACGAAATTGTTCTATCAGACGCTTTTTACAGTAGTAAAGGAAAGTTAGTTAGCGCTAAAGGTGCAAGAGTAATTGAGCGAAATGTAACAGAATATGAGATTTAATCTAGTATTCTAGGGCATGGGGCAGAGTCGAATTTTCGTGACTCTGCCCTGATTTATTAAATATATCTAGGAAAGGAGTTTCTTACAGATGGAACAAATCATTCCCTTCATAAGTGAGGTTGGTTTCCCTATTGTCGTAACTCTATATTTGCTTCATAGGATAGAAGCAAAGTTGGATGTTGTGGTGCAGTCCATTCAAACCTTACCCGAACGCTTGAAGGAGAAAAATATATAACCAATAAAAATATATGGAAATTCAAGAGTGTTAAAGGAGCAAGTGGATAAAATAGAAAAGTAGTAACACAAGTAGTTACAGCTCAATCTAAAAGATTGGGCTGTTTTTTTGGTAAAATAGAAATCATTAAAGGAGGGTTCTTTTTGAAAGAATATGTAAAAGCGGTACTTCACCAACTAGAAGTAGCTAATGATTCTATCTTAAAAATAATAGATACAATAAATGAAGTAGAGATTGATGAAGAAATACTAGAGAAGAAGAGAACGGTTAGACAAATCCTATCCCATATCGCTTTAATTTATAAAGCTGACTTCTTCATAATGAGTGGAGCGAGTAAAGTAGAAATGGACCGGTTTTATGAGTCTTCTACTCCACATTCTCTCTTGGAAATTAAGGAAGCATTAGTGGAGAATTTTCAGTTTCTATACACTAACATAAGTCGTTTTTCGGAAGAAGATTTTCTTACTCCAATGACCTCCTGGTGGGGAGTAACTTATACAAAATATGAATGGTTAATCGAAATAGTAGGTCATGTCTATCATCATAGAGGGCAGTTGCATACCATTTTAATCGCTAAAGGTCATGAAATCAAAGTTCCTCTATTTGAATAAAAATTTCCTCTATTTGTAAAAAGTTATTGAAGTTTTGGTTTGGTATAATGGTACATTATAAATAAGAACATTAAAAATTAAGAGGTGAATGCGTTGAAGTTTATACACACGGCTGATTGGCATTTAGGAAAACTCGTTCACGGAATCTATATGACAGAGGACCAACGGGAAGTACTAAATCAGTTTGTAAGATTAGTAGAAGAGGAAAAACCCGATGCTGTTATCATTGCAGGGGACCTCTATGACCGCTCTGTTCCACCCACTGATGCTGTTGATCTACTGGATGAAATTCTGTTTAAAATTAATGTAGAGTTAAAGATACCAATCGTTGCTGTTGCTGGTAATCATGATAGTGCAGAACGGCTCTCTTTCGGTAGTTCTTGGTATCGAAATAGCCAATTCTATTTAACAGGGAAGATACAAAATTATTTTCAACCCGTTCAAGTTAATGGAGTTAACTTTTATTTGATTCCATATGCAGAGCCCGGGGTTGTTCGTCATGTTTTAGGAAATGATTCGATCCACTCTCATCAGGAAGCGATGAAAGCAATCGTTGGGAAGATAGAAGAAACGCTAAATCCGAATGAGCCGAACGTGTTTGTTGGTCATGCTTTTGTATTAGGAGGAAGTACATCTGATTCAGAACGTTCATTATCAGTTGGTGGTTCAGGTTGTGTTAGCCAAGATGTGTTTGCTCCGTTCTCTTTTACTGCTTTAGGTCATTTACATAGTCCTGACGCCATCAAGCACGATAAAATATACTATTCTGGTTCACTATTAAAATACTCATTTTCAGAAGCAAAGCAAAGAAAATCGGTTTCGATCGTCGAAATGGAAATGGACGGGAGCTTTACTATACGCTATAAGTCATTGACACCAAAACAAGATATGCGGGAAGTAGAGGGCTTCTTAGATGAGCTACTTGACCCTAGCTTTTATGAAAAACAAAGTATTCACGATTATTTAAAAATAACTCTTCATGATGAAGGGGCTATCTTAGATCCAATCAACAAATTAAGACAGGTCTATCCGAACGTACTTCATTTAGAGAGAAAAATCACTCATATAGATATGAAAAATAAACACTCTTTTTCGACCATGAAGGAAGAAAAGAAATCAGAACTTGATTTATTCCAACAATTTTATCAGGAGATGACCACCTCTGAATTCACGGATGAAAAGAAGCAAGTCATGAGTGGAGTAATAGATAAAGTGTTAAAAGAGGAGGGCTTAGCATGAGGCCGTTAATACTTACGATGCAAGCCTTCGGACCTTATGCAGGGACGGAAACAATTGATTTTACTCAGTTGGAAAACAGAACGATGTTTGTCATCTCAGGGAAAACAGGATCTGGAAAAACGACGATATTTGATGGAATTAGTTTTGCTATTTATGGAAAAGCAAGCGGGGAAGATCGAAACGGACAGGATTTACGAAGTCAGTTTGCACATGAGGACTTATTAACGGAAGTTACACTCCAATTTACCCTTAGGGGAAAAGTGTATAGAATAACGAGATCCCCACAGCAGGAAAAGAAAAAAGAACGTGGTGATGGAACGCGCACAATAGGAGCAAAAGCTGAACTCTATCTAGTGAATGAACAAGGTGAACTACAGCTTATAGCTGCGAATGTAAGAGATGTAGATGAGAAAATTAAAGAAATTATGTTAATTGATAGCAATCAATTTCGTCAAATTTTAATGATTCCACAAGGCGAGTTTCGCAAACTACTCACTTCAGATAGCAAAGATAAAGAATTAATTCTCCAACGTCTGTTCCATACAGAAATGTATAAGCGTGTGGAAGAGAAGTTGAAAGAAGAAGCAACAGAACTAAGAAAGTCAGTGGAAAAGCATGTGGAAGACCGCAATCAATCAATTAGAAGAATTCAGGGAGTGTATAATGAGGAGCTCATCCAGTATATAGAAGCTGAAAGTGTGAACGATACCATTCTTCTTCCTCTACTCGCAGATGAAATTACCAAAATGGCAACTCAATTAGCTTCCTTAGTGAAGGCAGAAGAGGTTGAGAAGGAAAAGAGAGACGAAATCCAGAAAAAAATTCACGAGGCACAAAATACGATTAATCAACTCAAGTCGCTAGACGCCTTGAGAATTAAGAAGGAGCACCTTGAAGGTCAAAGAGAAGAATACCTAGAAAAAGAACGTGCTGTAGATCTAGGGAAGAGAGCGGCGTTACTTGCCCAACAGGAAGAACTTTGCCATCGTTTAAAGCGAGAGCTGGATGAATATCAAAAAGATTTGACAGTTAGAAAGAGTCGAATAGAAGAATTGTCCATCCTGTTAAAAGAAAGAGAGCAAGCTTGGACTTCTGAAAAGAATCGTGAGGAAGAACGAAAACATGCACAGGATGAATGTAACCGTCTAGTTCAAATGAAAGAGGATGTTCAGTCCTTTGCCCGAATTCGGAAAGAGGTTAGTGACCTTCACCAACGTCTACAAGAAGTGAAAAATGCACGTAAATTGGGAGAAGAGACCCTAAAAAAACTTGAGGAGAAAATAAAGGGACTACAAGAGAGCAAACAACAAATTGAAAAAGAACAGATTACTTTCTTAGAAAATGAACGTAGCATTGAAAAGCTAGAATTACAACTTGAAGGTATATCGAAATATGAACAGATACTGAAGCAGCACAATCAAATGGTAGTAGTGGTTGAACAACAAAATGGGGAGTTTCTTCAAGTTAATGCTCGCTTAAAAGATGCTAGGGAGCTTGTTGAAAAACTAGAGACTAGCTGGTTACATGGGCAAGCTTCCATACTAGCAGCCAAGTTACATGAAGGTGACCATTGTCCGGTTTGTGGTTCTACTCATCATCCAAATCTCGCCAATCAATTATCTAGAGATGGTATACCAGATGAAAAGGACTTGAAGGTAGCGAAGAAACAAGCAACGGAGATTGAACAAGAAAAGGCAAAGGTAGAATCAAAGTTATATGAGGTTCAATCCGAATTAAAATCGATCGAACAGAAGTTAACTGAATTGTGGAAGGATGTTTTAAAGCAAGAGCCAAGTGCGGAAAAAGAAAATATTACTACTATTAAAAATAGCATTACATCTAGAAGAACTGAGCTACTCGAGCAACAAGAAAGTCTTAAAAGGAATAAAGCACGATTAGACAAAGTTATTCTTGATCTAAAGAATTATGAGGAGAATAAAGAAACAGTAGCCAAGCAGCTGCTGTCTCATGATGAAGAATTAACAGATTTGACGATTCAATTCACTGAAAAGAACACAAATTACAATAGGATGATGGAAAAAGTTCCTGAAAATCTTAGGTCGTTAGAAGATTTTAATAGGCAATTAAAGCTCGCGATTGAAAGACAGGATGAGCTTCAAAAGAAACTGGAAGAATCTCAACAGAAGTATCAAGAATGTCGAGAGAATCATGCAACAGAACAGGCCGGATATGTAACAGTTGAAAAGCACTATTCAGAAAAAGAAAAAGAGTTAACGATTGAACGAGAAGTATTTGTTAAGAATATGGATCGTCAGGGTTTTGAGAATTATGGGGCCTATAAAGAAGCGAAGAGAACAGATGAACAAATCCAAGTATTGGAACAAGAGATACGTAACTACCGAGAAGAATTAAGGTCAGTTACCGATCGATTCGCAGAACTTTCTCAGTTGTTGAAAGACGTTAAGGAACCGAATTTGGAGGAGTTAAATAAGCGTTTAAATGAATCCAATGCAAGTATAAAGGGAATAGAAGACCAAAAGCTAGACTTAGTGATGAAGAAAAGAGATAATGAGGATATTTTAGCGAAAGTTTCTTCTATTAATGAAAAGATGAAGGAATTAGAAGACAGATATAAACTCGTGGGCCACCTTTATGAAATTTCAAAAGGTCAAAACACATATCGAGTGACCTTTGAGCGATATGTATTAGCAGCCTTTCTAGATGATATTTTACAAGAAGCAAATGGAAGATTGTCTAAAATGACTAGCGGACGTTACCAATTGTTAAGAAAAACAGATCGATCAAAGGGGAGTGCTCAAAGTGGACTAGAGCTCCTTGTGTTTGATCAGTACACCGGGCAGGAGCGACATGTAAAAACATTGTCTGGCGGTGAAAGCTTTAAAGCATCCCTTTCACTTGCATTAGGATTGGCAGATGTCGTTCAACAATACGCTGGTGGAGTTTCACTAGAAACGATGTTTATTGATGAAGGGTTTGGAACGCTTGACCCAGAGTCATTAGATCAGGCGATAGAAGCTTTGATTGATATTCAGAGCAGTGGTCGCCTAGTCGGTATTATTTCACATGTTCCTGAACTTAAAGAGCGGATTGATGTCCGTCTAGAAGTAATTGCATCACAAACAGGAAGCATGACAAAATTTCATTTCCTAAATTCTTAGATTAAATTGAACTGCACCTCCTAGTTTAAGGGGTGCGTTTTTTTTTATTGTGCTCTTATTCCATGCCGAAATAGCTTCAAGGGCAGAATATATCGGTACAGCCAATTGGAATGAGTGTGATATTATTAGAATAATAGTTAATACCGGACTACACACAATAAGGGGTGGGGAAAAATGAACAAAAGACTAGCATTATCTTGGAGTGGTGGAAAAGATGGATGTATGGCACTCCATACTTTAGTGCAGCAAGGTTACACAATAGCATGCCTTGTGACAACCGTACCGGCTGAAATGGGGAGAACGTTTGGGCATGGGGATAGAACCGAAATGATTCAGCTCCAAGCAGAAGCTCTTAATATTCCAGTTCATTTTATAGAGTGTACGTTTAAAAGTTATACAGACCGATTTGTAGAGTCATTATCAAAACTTAAAGAAGAATATCAACTAACAGGAATTGCCTTTGGTGATCTGTACATGGATGAGCATCGAGATTGGGGAGAGTCAGTTGCTAAGAGAGCTGGGGTGGATGCCATTTACCCATTATGGATGAAACAGGATGAGTCAGAGGTTGCTTTAAAGAAGTTTGTAGAGTCAGGCTATGAAGCTGTTGTCATTCGGGTGAGAGAAGAGTTGGTGGATGAAGCTTGGTTAGGGAGAAAGGTCGATTCTTCTTTTTATCATGATATCATCAAGATGAACATATGTCCGATGGGGGAAGCGGGAGAATACCATACATACGTTTTTAATGGTCCGTTATTTAAAAAGAAAATTAAGTTGGGAGAACCTTCAATTGTAGAATACGAGTCCTCAAAAAAAGTAGAGTTCGATTCGTTTATTTTAACTAATAGTTAGGTGGGGAACGAATGAAAGAGTTGTTTGGGCATAATTACGAATTATATCCTTTTGAAATTTTTTCTGTTTTACATGTCCTGACGATTGGAGTCTTTTTGGCGGTATCCTTTATCATGTACTTGCTTAGAGAACGGCTGAGAATGTACGATAAAAAGATACGGATTGTCATGTTTTTAAGCTTGTTTTTATTTGAATTAGCCTACCATTACTGGCTATTTAAAGATGGTTATTGGGATGTATCTTTTACCTTACCTCTACAACTTTGTTCAATAAGTTTATTACTATGTTTAGTTTTATTAGCGACAAATTTAAGATGGATGTTTCAAATTGTATTTTTTCTAGGAGGAGCTGGTGCCCTGCAGGCCTTGATTACTCCTGAATTATTTGTAGGATTTCCCCACTTTCGTTTCATTCAATTTTTCATTACGCATATGTTAATTATTTGGGTTGCTCTTTACTATTTGTTTGTAAAGGGTTATAGACCTACTAGTAAAGGGTTACTGCATGCATTTCTATTTTTGAATGCAGCTGCCGTGTTTGCGTTTATTGCCAATATTATAACAGGTGGGAATTACATGTTCCTTGCCCGAAAACCGACGAATGCTTCATTGTTAGATTATCTAGGGCCTTACCCAACCTATATTCTCTCGTTAGAGGTCATTGCAATTAGTTTATTTGTTATTATGTATTTACCTTTTGGATTGGGCGAGCGTAAGAAAAAAAGGAGTGTCCAATAATAAAAAGTGGACATTCCTCTTTTAGTGCTTAACCTTTAATCTAGTAGAATAATCAATAGATTAAAAAATTCAATTATAAACTTTGAGATTTTGAAGGAAAATGACTCTTTTCAAACAAAAAATCACTATTTTCGAAGATAGCTAAAGATTAACTGTCTTTTGTCTTTGGTACATCTTTTTAATAAGGCGTATTTGCCCACGGTGATTTAATTCATCTTCGAATACATGAAACCATTTAAAATAATTATTGGCCATCTTTCCTCCCCAAAAAGGTGATTCAATAAAGAGCCATTCATCTGGTAGGGTTTTAAAGGTTTCTAACGTCTGTTGTCTCACCATATGCAATTCATTTAGATAGAATTTAATATGATTCCCTCTAATACAATGAGCGTCTTTCCCTAACTGAAGGGAAGGATTTAATTCCTCAATCTCTTCTTTTGAAACGTATCTGCCTTGGAAGGTTTCAATTTGGTATCCTCGCTCTACGGCAACTAAATGTGAAAGTAACATGCCAATCGTGTTAGCTTCTTCATCAAATTGAAAGTCAAGTTCGTCTATCGTTAAGTTCTTAACTTCCTCCAAGGTTGTGATCCTAGTAAAATTCATCATCGTTATTAATTTTGAAAATTCTGTTCCATGACCTTCCACTGGTCCAATCAAGAATAGTCCAGATTTATCCATCTGTTTCGCCTCCTAAAAAAATATTCCATTTATTGGTGTTTGAATCCTGCTTTTGTCATCATTTACTCGATCCTGAGGTTAGAAATAGAGAAAAAATCAGCTTTTTTATAAAATGATAGTATGAACGGAGGTAGAAACTATGAGGCAACGGATTGGAATTGATGCTGGTGGATCATTAGTGAAAATATGCTATGAACAAAATAACCAACTCCATTACAGAAAACATCACTATCATGAAATGGAGGATGTGCTAAAATGGTTAAATCTCGTTACACCTAACGCCAACTATAAACTAACCGGGGGAAAGGCGGGAATCCTTCAAGAGAAGTATTTTGCAAATGTAAGTGTAGTACCGGAGTTTCAGGCTACATGTGAAGGGGCCATTTTTTTAACAAAAGCTGCTTCTTTAAGTTTAGAAAGATATTTACTCGTAAATGTAGGTACAGGTACCTCTTGGTATATAATAAATGGTGATCAACATAAGCGCATTTTTGGAAGTGGTGTTGGAGGTGGCACGTTTCTAGGATTGGGAAGTATTTTAGCGGGGGAGACAGCATTTTCGTCATTTGTAGACCTTTCGAATAGTGGGAATAGAGAGAAAGTTGATTTACTCGTAAAAGATATCTACGGACCCAATAAGCCACCTATTAATGGAGATTTAACTGCAAGTAATTTTGCGAAAGGGAGAACAGATCAATCACATAAAAGTGATGATTTAGCTTCTCTAACAAATATGATATCCGAAACCATTGTTTTGTTAACAAGCCAACTGGCAATAAACAATGAAGTGGATATAGTCATTTTTATCGGGAGTACGGTTTCAGGTCATCCGAAATTAAAAGAGAGTCTACACTTTTATACAAACATGCTTGGATTAAAATCGTTTAACTTAGATCACGGTGAATATAGTGGGGCAGTAGGAGCACTTCTTACGATATAATTCAATCTGTTGAACAAATTCTATAATCAAGCTACAGTATAAGAAGATTGTTATAAGAAGGTGGCAGTTTTGGCTAAAAGGCATTTTACGATTGGTATGGCTGGTCATATTGACCATGGGAAGACAACTTTAACTAAGGCATTAACAAATGTAGATACAGACCGTTTGAAAGAAGAAAAAGAACGTCAAATTTCGATTGAATTAGGATTTGCGCCTTTATACAAAGATGATGAGTTACAAATATCGGTTATTGATGTGCCAGGACATGAGCGTTTCATTCGTCAAATGATTGCAGGTGTAGCTGGAATTGATTTAGTCGTGTTAGTAGTTGCGGCAGATGAAGGTGTAATGCCACAAACCCGTGAACACTTAGATATCCTTGGATTTCTTGGGATACAAAATGGGATTGTAGCAATAACGAAAATTGATAAGGTAGATGAAGAGTTCATTGATTTGGTTCAAGATGATATCATGGGAGAGCTATCAGGCACCGTATTTGAGCACGCACCATTTGTTCTAGTTGATAGTCTTTCAAATAAGGGGATTAATGATTTAAAGGATTTAATTATACATACGTTGAGAGAGCAGGAAACAAGAGATATAAAAGGAGCGTTTCGTCTCCCTATTGACCAGGTATTTACGGTGAAGGGCCAAGGGACGGTTGTGAGAGGTACGGTCTATGAGGGAACCGTAGAAGAAGGACAGTCTCTTAAAATCATGCCGAAGGGAATTGAGGTTAGAGCAAGACAACTCCAAGTCCATCATGAACCTGCAAAGCAGGCTTTTGCTGGTCAACGTGCTGCTATTAACCTCTCAGGTGTCTCTAAGGAGGAGCTAGAACGTGGCGATGTCCTTGTATCTTCAGAGCATTTTATTGTAACTCGAACGATTGATGTTGCGATTAGAGTTGTAGAGGATCTAGATTATATGGTGAAGCAAAGAATGCCCATCAAATGTCACCTAGGTACAGCTGAAGTAATGGGGAGAATTGTGTTCTTTGATCGAAACGAACTAAAAGAAGATAACGGTGAAATCCTTTGCCAAATACGTTTGGATGAAGAAATTGTAACGAAACGTGGGGATCGCTTCATCCTTAGACGTCCAAGTCCACAAGAAACAATTGGTGGAGGGTGGGTCATTGACCCTCAAGGCCAAAAATATCGCTTTGGTGAGAATACGATTTCTGAATTAGAAAAGAAGAAGGTTGGAACGCCAGCGGAACGTATTTTCTCTGCTTTAATGAATGGAAAAAGCTTATCGTTAGCTGAGCTGATTACCCGTACCTCATTAGATGAAGAGAGGCTTAAAGAAGAGCTAAATCATGAAGATTTTATAAAGATTGATACAAAAAATTATTCATTAAAAGGCTTAGTAGAGGCAGTAGAAGATGATCTCTACGATCGACTCAGAGATTACCATAATAAATATCCAATGAAGCAGGGGTTAAATAAAGCAGAGCTCATTCAAGCTCATACTAATGTTTATCCTAAAGTTTTATTAGATTATGTGATTGATAAAGCAGTGCAAAAGGAAGTCTTTCAAAGAAAGGACCAGTTCTTCTCCTTAGGTGAATTTTCACCACATGTTCCGAAAAATTGGGAGAAAAGAATGGAAGGATTATTAGAAAAGTTACTTAAGGACGGTATGAAGGTAAAGTATTTCAAAGACTACCTCTCGGATGCAGGGATACCAGAAAGTATTGCCCCTGACTTAAAAAGGTTTTTAGAAGAGCAATTACTAGTTATTTCTATTGATGACCAATACTTATGGCATGGTACTGTATTTAAACATGCAGTGGAGAGGCTTAAGGTAGAGACTGGTTCGGAATTTGAAGTAGGCGAAGCAAAGGATATTCTCGATCTTTCTAGAAAATATATGATTCCTTTTTTAGAGAAATTAGATGCTAAAGGCTATACAAATAGGATTGAAAATAAGAGAGTATGGAATAGGTAAACTTATCCATTCTAAATTATTTTAAAAAACACTTGAAATATTTAAAAAATTCGTTAAAATGATAATTAATCTTCATAAACGAACTGAATATAGTGAAAACCTTATCCAGAGAGGCAGAGGGACTGGCCCGATGATGCCCGGCAACCACTATTTTTTATAGTATGGTGCCAATTCCAGCAGAACAATGGTTCTGAAAGATGAGGGAGAGTAGGATCTAAATATAATGCGAACTCTTCCTTGTACTAGGAAGAGTTTTTTGTTTTTTTAATTATTTGATGAAAACTCTCATTCTGATGTAGCTGCATCTGCATCTTGCCAGCGATTAGCCCTCTACGTTAAAGTTTTTTGATGTTTTATTTAATCAGTTAATGTTTCAACTTAAAGTTGGAAGGACATTTGCTTGTCTGGGGCGAGAAGAATCTTTTCTATAAAATGATTTTTCAAAAAGTAGTCACCCATATTTTGCTATTTGTTCGGATACTGACGAATAGGTACATAACATATATTGGTTTTTTATGGAGTTGAACAGGAAAACACGAACAATTTAACATCTTTTTTTAAAAAATATTCATATTTTACTTGTAATAATAGTGAGAATCTATTAAATTATGAATATGGTTTTAGAAAAGACGAACTTAAACACCTAGGGGGTTATCTGAAGATGAAAAAACTTTTTGTATTATTGACTATTTTTGCCGTTTTACTAGTGGGTTGCGGCTCTAAAGAGACACAGCAACAAGCAAGTGATAACGGTACGAGCGATGAGAAAAAATCAAGAATTGCACTAGTTCTTCCAGAAAAGATTGGTGTGAACCCGTTCTTCCAACAAATGGATGATGGTGCAAAAAAAGCTGCTGATGAGTTTGGTGTAGAACTAAAAACGATTGAATCTGCAGACCACTCTGCAATTGAAGAGAATTTACGTGTGGCGGTAGCTGAAGGTTATGATTTAATTATTACCTCTTCTTTTGAAGCAGAAGATGCATTAAAAAAGGTAGCTACTGAAAATCCAGATCGTCAATTTGCGATTATCGACACAACCGTGGATCTTCCAAACGTACAAAGTGTTAACTTTAGAGAGCATGAGGCTGCATACCTTCTTGGAGCAGCAGCTGGTTTAGCAACTAAAACTGACAAAGTAGGAATGGTTGCAGCAATGGATATTCCTCTTTTGAAGAAGTGGACTGTAGCGTTTGAACAAGGGTTGAAGAGTACGAACGCTGATGCAGAATTTTTAGTGAATTATGTTGGTGGATTTACGGATCCAGCAAAAGCGAAAGAACTAGCACTTTTACAAGCTTCAAAGGGAGCTGACTTTATTGCAGGAGCAGCAGCAGTAGGTGACCTTGGTGTATTTGAAGCAGCGAAAGAAAAAGGCTTTTATACTGCGGGTCAAGATATTGACCGTACAGAAGTAGATCCGGAGCACATCGTGTTATCACAGCTTAAAGGAACTGATGCTGCATCTTATGAAACAATTAAAGCATTTGCTGAAGGGACCTTCAAAGCTGGAGTAGTTGAATATGGGCTTAAAGAAAACGGTGTTGGATTAACATACGTAACACATGACAGTAAAACACCTTTAAACGCTTTCCTTAGTCAAGAAATGATTGACCAAGTTATCGCAATTAAAGATGAGATTCTAGCGGGAACTCTTGAGGTTCCGAATCCATTAGCTCAATAGAGTGGATTTAGTAGAATTTGAATAAAATACGGGACCGACTACTATTTTCGTAGTCGGTTTCCATTTTGTTTGCCATGGATATTAGATTTTAAGGGAGGATAACAATATGACATTTCGCTTAGAAATGAAAAATATGACTAAAAAGTACGGAACATTTCTAGCAAATGAAGATGTATCTTTTACCCTAAAAACGGGTGAGGTACATGCTATTGTTGGTGAGAATGGTGCAGGCAAAACGACTTTAATGCGCATGCTTTATGGAATGGAAAAACCAACATCGGGCGACATCTTACTTAATGGAAAACCAGTAACCTTCCATGATCCAAAAGATGCTATAAGAAGTGGAATCGGTATGGTTCATCAGCATTTCATGTTGTTTCCTGATTTTACTGCAGCTGAAAATATTGTGATGGGTCATGAACCAAAAAAATATGGTTTTTTTAATCGTTTAAGTGCGACTGAGCAAGTTGAAAAACTATCAGATACCTATAAAATTCAAGTTAGGCCTTCGGTAAAAACAAGTGTGTGCTCCATTGGTGAGCAGCAGAGAATTGAGATATTAAAAGTTTTATATCAGGGAGCAGAAATAATTATTTTAGATGAACCAACAGCCGTGTTAACTCCATTAGAAGTGAAAAGTCTGCTAAAGACGATTCGGAACCTTGCGAATCAGGGAAAGAGTGTCATTTTGATTACACACAAACTTCGTGAGGTTATGGAGGTAGCTGATCGAATCACTGTCCTTCGAAACGGAAAGGTGACAGGAGCATTAAGTAAGAAAGAAACAACCATAGATGAGTTAGCTAAGCTAATGGTTGGACGAGAGCTTAAAGAGATTACCCAAAGAGTTAACCTAAATAAGGATACATTCTTAGAAGTTAACAAACTTACAATTGAAGAAAAAGGAAAGAAGCCTCTTTTAGATGATATTAGCTTTTCCATACGCCGGGGAGAAATTGTTGGCATTGCAGGTGTATCGGGAAATGGGCAATCTGAGTTGCTACAGGCGATATCTGGGCTTCGTAAAGTTAGCAGCGGGATTATTAAGCTTGGCGGAACAGATGTAACGGATCAACCTGTCTCTTTCATTCGCAATGCTGGTTTATCCCATATTCCAGAAGATCGTTATCTGTGGGGAGCCGCAAAAGGAGCCACTGTGGAAGAAACGGCATTTATGGGGTTTTACAAGAAACCAGAATATAATAAGAAGTCTCTTCTCCTTAAAAAGCAATTCCAAAAGCTAGTGAATAGTTGGGTCCAACTCTTTGAGATTAAGACTAGTTCCTTACAAGAAGAGGCTGGAAATTTATCCGGAGGAAACTTACAAAAGCTGATCGTCTCAAGGGAGCTTGGGCAAAACACACCCCTATTAATTGCAGCCGAACCGACTCGAGGGGTTGACATAGGTGCAATGGAATATATTCATGAGGCTTTAATAGAGAAACGAAATAATGGAGATAGCATTCTGCTTGTATCTTCAGAGCTTTCAGAAATCATGGTGCTTTCTGATCAGGTTCTGGTCATGTATGAAGGGAAAATAGTAGGAAGATTAGTAGGTAGTGAAATAAATGAGGAAAATATAAGCTTGTTAATGGCGGGAGGTAAAAAAGATGAACATGCAGCAAAAGTTCTTACAACTGTTTAAGCCATTACTCCAGCCATTTACGGCGATCATACTTGCCTTACTTGCGGGAGCGGTAGCCATTAGTGTAGTGGGAGAACCTATACTGTCTACTTATATGGAATTGTGGTCAGGTGCATTTGGTAGTTTCTACTTTATTACTGCTACTCTTGCACGAGCGACACCTATTATCATCGTTGGACTTGGGGTAGCTTTGGCATTTCGTGCAGGTGTATTCAATCTTGGTGCAGAAGGACAAATGGTATTAGGGGCTGTTAGTGCTGCATTAGCCGCACTTTATGTTCCAGGGCCTGGGCTTGTTAAAATCATGGCTGCTCTCCTAGCTGGTGTTATTGCCGGGGGATTATGGTCCCTTTTGGCAGGCTGGATGGAAACGAAATTTAAAGTACAGCTTCTAATCTCAACTCTACTTCTTAACTATGTAGCTGTGCTATTTGCTAGTTACTTAGTAGCAGAGCCTTTTCAAGACAAGTCGGGCTCCGCTGCTCTTGCTCAATCACAAATGATTGATCAAAGTGCATGGTTTGTAAAATTATTTCAAGGTATGAGTTTACACGTAGGGTTTATTATTGCAATTTGCATAGCACTGATCATGTACTTTATTTTTAAAGCAACAAGCATTGGATATGAAGTTAAAATGCTTGGGTTGAATCCATTTTTCGCTTCATACGGTGGCATAAATAAAGCAAAGTTATTGCTCTATAGTATGTTTATTAGTGGAGGCTTGGCAGGATTAGCTGGAACGGTTGAAGTACTTGGTACACAATATCGTTTCGTAGATGGAGCTTTAACTGGACCAGGGTTTGCCTGGACTGGAATAATGGCAACTCTTCTAGCAAACTCACATCCTATTGGAACTGTTGTGACGGGTATCTTTTTAGCTGCATTAGAAACTGGCGCGATGGGACTTGAGCGAAATACAGAGGTTCCGTTAGAAATAGCAGCTGTTATTAAATCGGTTCTTATTTTATTTATTTCGGCAAAATTTACGTTCAAATGGTGGAAAAGTAGAAAGAAAGTGAGGGATTCACATGGAGCTGTTTGATTGGGAACTTCTTGGTTCAACCATGAGAATGGTAACGCCAATTTTACTTGCTGCATTAGGTGGAGCCCTTTGTGCTAGGGTAGGGATTTTCAATGTAGGTTTGGAAGGTTTGATTTTAATAGGTGCATTCTCGGCCATAGTAGGAAATTACTTTTTTAATAGCATTTTAATTGCAATTTTATTTTCTGCGGGGATAACAATCCTATTTTCCTTATTATTTGGCTATTTGTCCATACATTTGAAAGCAAATGTCATTGTTGTGGGGATTGCCTTAAACTTTTTAGCAATGGGGTTAACAACTTTTGGACTTAGCACGATTTTTGGTGTAAAGGGAGCTTTTTATGATAAAGAAATGGTTGGTCTACCTAAGATGGATCTCCCATTATTATCTGATATTCCTTATGTAGGTGTTCTGTTTTCTAATCATTCTCCATTAGTTTACTTTGCCTTTCTAGTTGCTATCATCCTCTATTTATTCTTATATAAAACGGTTATTGGATTTAGAGTTTTAGCAGTTGGAATGAATGAGGTAGCCGCACGGAGTATTGGGCTTAAAACAGTTAGACTTCAATATTTGGCTATCATATTGTGTGGAGTATTATGCGGATTGGCTGGTGCACAGCTGTCCTTAGGGCAAGTTACGATGTTTACAGAAGGGATGACTGCGGGGCGTGGATTTATTGCCTTAGTCGCAATGATGTTAGGACAGTCACATCCACTAGGAATTATTGGTTCTAGCTTTTTATTTGGATTAATGGATGCCATTAGTATCCGTCTCCAAGGATTCTCGATGCCCACTCAGTTTACAGCAATGCTACCTTACTTAATTACCATATTTGCAATGTTTTTCTTGAAAAATCGAGGAGCGTCATCTGAATTATCAGGACAACAAAGCTCAAGATAATACTTAGTTTTGAGGTGATTTTGTGAATAAAGCGGAACGGATAAAACGTATGAAAGTAGTTCCAGTATCAGATCCAGCCCTAGCCAAGCGTATTCCAGCAGGGCAGGTTTTAACAGAAAGGTTTCCTATCCTACATGAAGGCGATGTGCCTGTCTATGATTTAGACAAGTGGGATTTAAGTGTCTTTGGTGAAATTGATAAGGAAGTTAAGTTATCTTTTGAGGACGTAATGAAAATGCCACAAACGACGGTAACTCGTGATATTCATTGTGTAACCCGTTGGTCAAGGTTCGATAATCAATTTTCAGGTGTATTGTTCCGTGACTTTTTGAAGGAAATAGGTGTAACGCCTTCTTCAAAGTACGTTATGTTACATGGTGATATGGATTATACCGCAAACGTTTCAGTAGCCGATTTAGATAGAGATGATGTTTTACTAGCTCACTCTTTTGAAGGAGAGCCGTTAACCGATAAGCATGGCGGCCCTCTACGCATCGTTATTCCACATCTTTATTTTTGGAAAAGTGTGAAATGGCTTCGAGGCATTGAATTCATCAATGAAAATAAACCAGGTTTTTGGGAGCAAAATGGCTTCCATATAAACGGTGATCCATTCAAGGAAGAACGTTTTTCAGGAGAGGATTTACCAATACCTGAGGATGAATGGGAGAGAAAGGATTATGACTAAAATACTACCTAATTTAAAAATTAATCCAGAAGAACTTCCACATTCTGTTGTCGTATGTGGAGATCCTGTTAGAGCTAAGCATATATCTAGCTTATTAACGAACGGTCGGTTATTCGCTCAAAACAGAGAGTATCATAGTTATATCGGACATTGGAAAGGGAAGGAAGTAGCTGTTGTCAGTCATGGTGTTGGTGCTCCTGGTGCAGCAGTGTGTTTTGAGGAATTAATACAAGGTGGGGCTAGGACGATCATTCGTGTTGGGACGGCTGGGTCATATCAAAAGGCAGTACTCCCAGGAAGCATTGTAATAAGTACTTCAGCTGTGCGATGTGATGGGTTAACTAGTCAGCTAGTACCACCTGGATTTCCTGCTGTAGCGGACCGACATGTTACTGAGTCACTACGTAGAGCAGCTTCCTCTCGAAATGGTGAAATTGCCGTACATGAAGGGATGACACTTACTTTAGACGCCTTTTATAGTGGGGTTATTGAGTTTCCGCATGGCCTATATAAAAAATCTGGTGTATTAGCTGTGGAAATGGAAAACAGTGCACTGTACGTAATTTCTTCACTAAGAGGAATAAAAGCAGGAGCTATCTTAGCAATTGATGGATACGCAGATGCAGATTTAAGAGAAGAGTATAATCCACATACAGATGCTGTTTCAAACGCTATTGAAGCTGAAGCTCATATAGCATTGGATGCATTAGTAAATATTGAATAGGCATTAGAAAAAGCCAAGGATTTATTCCTTGGCTTTTAATTTAGTGTGCAACCATTAATAAAATCTTTCCATCATCAAGTTTTTCTTCATACTCTTCTGCTTCTCTTTGACTAAACCCGAACTCTTCTAATTGATTTCGAAGCTCGTCCCCTTTTTTATTGAATATATTTTCTACCGTAGTACCTAAACTCAATTCTTTCATGCCAATTTGATTAACGTCAGCGTTATCTGCAACTCTTTCTGTGCGATCGTCGTCATGCGATAAAACATAAATATTTTCTTTGTCTACTCCCTCAGAAGATAGTCTATTAACTTCTGATAAAACTTCTGTGTCCTTATAAAATTCTTTTACAGTAGGTTTCAACTACACCATCTCCTTATAATAGATTCAGTATTATTTACTGTCTATTTAGTCTATTCCCGAGAAGTAGAGTCTTAAACATAGATTAATTGAGTCTATCCCTTCTAAATAGATTGACAATTCTGTATAATCTAAAATATAGGTATTAAGAGAGTGTAAAATAGTATTGCAAAAAATCATCTTTGTCATGAACCTTGAGTGAGAGAAATACAATTTAAAAATAGGGAGGTATGAGTCCTTTAATTTACAGAAGAAAGTAAGCGCTTACGAATAAGTGAAATTAAATTCTAATAGAGGTGTAACAATGGCTCATTTATATTTAAAAGAAGAACATGAAATTTTTAGAAAGTCTTTACGGAAGTTCCTCGAGAAAGAGGCTTACCCATTCTATGACCAATGGGAAGAAGAAAGAATGATTCCACGTGAATTCTGGTTAAAAATGGGTGAACAAGGGTTTTTATGCCCAGATGTAGATGAGAAATATGGTGGAAGCGGCGTTGATTGGGGATTTAGTGTAGTCATTAACGAAGAAATTGAAAGAGTCGGTTCTAGTATGGTAGGTGTCGCTTTGCACAATGATATTGTGATTCCATATATTACAGCCTATGGAACGGAAGAGCAGAAGCAGAGGTGGCTACCTCGTTGTACAACAGGGGAAATCATTACCGCGATTGCCATGACAGAACCGGGTACAGGATCAGACTTGGCGAATATAAAAACAACCGCGAGACTTGAAGGAGATCATTATATTGTTAATGGTCAAAAAACATTTATCACAAATGGTATTCAATCTGATTTGGTCATTGTGGCTTGTAAGACAGACCCAGATGCAGTGCCGAAGCACAAAGGGGTCAGCTTACTCGTCATTGAGCGAGATCACCCTGGCTTTTCAAGAGGAAGAAAACTAAACAAAGTAGGTTTACATAGTCAAGATACAGCAGAATTGATATTTGAAGATTGTCGTGTTCCTAAGGAGAATTTAATAGGTGAGGAAGGGAAAGGTTTCATCTATCTGATGGAAAAACTTCAACAGGAACGTCTATTAGTAGCTATCGCTGCCCAAGTTGCATCGGAAGAAATGTTAAGGATGACCATTGAATATGTGAAAAGCCGTGAAGCTTTTGGAAAACCAATCAGTCAGTTCCAAAACACTCAATTTAAAATTGCTGAAATGGCAACGGACATTGAGATGGGAAGAGCGTTTCTTGATCAACTCATTCTTGATCATATAAATGGCAGGGACATTGTTACAAAGGTATCGATGGCTAAATTTAAATTGACGGACATAGCTAAACAAATAGCAGCTGAATGCATGCAGCTTCATGGTGGATATGGGTATATGGAGGAATATGAGATTGCAAGAAGGTACCGTGATATTCCGGTTTCAAGTATTTATGCTGGTACAAATGAAATCATGAAGACGATAATTGCCAAGAATTTAGGGCTTTAAGGTAAATTCAGAATTTCGTCTATGCACGGTTTACTATTTTTTAAAGACATTACATGATACCAATAAGGCTTCAGCCGAGACATTACATGTTTAAATTAAATATAATAGGGGGAATATCGCATGACGATTACTATTGGAAAGATATTTGATTTAACCGTTAATAAGTATCCTAATAAAGAAGCACTTTATGATGTGAGAAAAGACCTTCGTTATACGTATAAAGAGTGGAGCATTGAAGTAACTAAATTAGCAAATGCCCTTCTAAATGAAGGGGTCAAAAAGGGTGACATTGTTTCGACTTACCTCTTTAATACAGAAGAGTTAGCAACAGCTTTCTTTGCATGTGCAAAGATTGGTGCTATTTTTAATCCTATTAACTTCCGATTAATGTCTGAGGAAGTAGCTTTTATACTAAATGATGCGAAGCCAAAGGTCGTATTATTTGAAAAAATGCTTGAATCTAGTATAAGTCCAATAGCTGAAAGATTCCCCCATACTTCGTTTTGGATCATTGATGATGGAGTACCATCTTACGCGAAAAGCTATCATGAAAAAGTAATTGAAGCACCAAATAATGAAATAGAAGCAGACATCCATGAAAATGATATTTATGCAATTATGTACACGAGCGGTACAACAGGTCGACCAAAAGGAGTCATCCATCGTCATCGAGAAATGGTGGAACAAAGCTTAATTGTGATAGGATCTACTAGACTTACACCAAGTGATAATGGACTTGTTACAGCTCCTATGTTCCATTGTGCTGAACTGCACTGTGCGTTTTTACCGAGGGTCCATGTAGGAGCCAAAAATACGATTCTCCACCACTTTGATCCAAAGGGTGTATTGCAATTAATCTCTACTGAAAAAATCACAAAGTTTTTTGCAGCTCCAACGATGTGGAATATGCTTCTCCAAGAGCCGTTAGACAACTATGATATATCCAGCTTAAAACTCGGTCTTTATGGAGCAGCACCAATGGCACCAGCACTAGTATATGCTTGTCAAAATCAATTAGGTATTTCTTTAGTTCAAGCTTATGGAATGACTGAAATGGGACCTGCCATTACTTTTTTAGATGAAGATGACCAGATTAGAAAAGCTGGCTCTGCAGGTCAGGCGTGTTTAAATCACGAAATAAGGATTGTAAGGCCTAAGGAAGATGGGCCTTCAGATCCAGACGATATTCTCCCAGCTGGTGAAGCAGGTGAGATCATCGTAAAAGGACCATGCATGATGAGTGGCTACTTTAATCGGAAAGAAGCTTCTGAAAAAGCGATGTTTAAAGGCTGGTACCATTCAGGGGATATCGGCTATCTAGATGAGGAAGGGTATCTATGGGTTAAAGACCGTGTCGACGATATGATTATCTCTGGTGGAGAGAATATTTATCCACGCGAGGTAGAAGATGTACTCTATGCCCAAGGTGGCGTACTTGATGTAGCGGTTATTGGGCAACCCGATGATCGTTGGGGTGAGAGTGTTACAGCGTTTGTCGTAAAAAAGGACCCTGCAATCACTGAAGCCGATCTTGATGAGTGGTGTAAAAACAGCGAGGAACTAGCAAATTACAAACGACCTAGAAAATATGTGTTTTGTGATGTTTTACCGAGGAATGCAAGTGGGAAAATTCAAAAGTTTGTTCTTAGAAAGCAATTGGAAGATCTATTCGCAAACGGAAAATCATAAAAACTAATACTTGTAAGGGAGGGTTTTCCTATTCGAGGAAAGCCCTTTTCTTATAACTTTTTTGAAAGCGGCTCCATTTTGAACTATTTGTGAATAACTTCACATAATTCAGTGGTTTGTGACAAACATCACAAGTTTTCACCATTCAAGCAGTTAAAATAGAGCTATCATAACAACAAACAATATTGATACATCCAGAGGAGGACTCAGGTCATGGAAAAGAAAAGACTAGTATTAGTTGGAAATGGGATGGCTGGAGTAAGAACGATTGAAGAGATTTTAAAAATTAATGCCGATGCATATCATATAACTATTTTTGGCGAAGAGTCATATCCGAACTATAATCGCATTCAATTATCAAATGTTTTACAAGGTGACATGACAGTTGAGCAAATGATCCTAAACGAATGGGATTGGTATAAAGAAAATAACATTGATCTCCATACGGGTGATCCTGTCGTTCATATAGACACGAACAATAAAATCGTTTTTTCAGAAAAAGGAAATAAGGTTCATTACGATCAATTGATTCTTGCAACAGGATCACGATCTTTTATTCTTCCAGTTCCAGGTGCTGATAAGGATGGTGTAACCGGCTTTAGAGATATACAAGATTGTGAAAAGATGATCAATGTATCGAGAAGCCATAAGAATGCCGTTGTAATCGGTGGAGGTTTACTTGGTTTAGAAGCAGCTAAAGGATTAGTACATCTTGGGATGAACGTTCATGTTGTTCATTTAATGCCACATCTGATGGAAAGACAATTGGATCCAACTGCATCAAACATGCTTCGAAGAGAACTTGAAGAACAAGGAATTAAATTTCTTTTAGAAAAGCAAACCGTTGAAATCTTAGGCGATCAAAAGGTAAAAGGTCTAAAGTTTAAAGATGGTTCTGAGATAGAGGCAGATTTAGTGGTAATGGCTGTGGGAATTCAAGCGAATTCAAAGCTTGCCAAAGATGCTGGAGTGACGGTCAACAGAGGGATTGTTGTCAATGATTTTATGGAAACCAGTGTGGATTCTGTATACGCAGTTGGGGAATGTGCGGAACATCGGGAAATTACGTATGGAATGGTAGCTCCTCTATACGAACAGGCAAAAGTTCTTGCTGAACATTTATGTGAGAAGGGAACAAAGCCATATGAAGGGTCAGTGGTAGGTACACAACTAAAAGTAGCAGGCATTGATTTATATTCTGCTGGTGAAATACTAGAGGATGCTTCGACTAAATCAATCATCATTCATAACGAATTTGAAGGCATCTATAAAAAGATATTAATTCGAAATAACAGGATTGTTGGAATCGTTTTATATGGTGACACAAAAGACAGTACAAAATTGTTCCGTATGCTAATGGAGAAAGAAGATATTAGTGGAAAGACAAGCAGTGCGATTTTAGGCTTGAGTAATGGTGAACAGGAATCACAAAGCGTAGCGGCTATGCCAGATTCAGAGCTGATCTGCGGATGTAATGGAGTGACGAAAGGTACGATTGTCGAAGCGATCAAGGGACAAGGGTTAACATCAGTGGATGAAGTAAGCTCTTGCACAAATGCGGGCCGCTCATGTGGTCGTTGTAAATCACTAGTTTCTGATATTCTTGCATTTACACTTGGTGACGAATTTGATCAAACTGCTCAGAAAAAAGCATTGTGTGGCTGTACTTCCTTGAGTCGAGATGAAGTCGTACTAGAAATAAAAGAAAAAGGACTTAACAGTATTAAAGAAGTTATGTACGTACTAGATTGGAAAAACGAAGAAGGCTGTTCAAAATGTCGACCTGCTCTAAATTATTATCTAGGAATGATATACCCAGAAGGTTATCAAGATGATCGGGATTCTAGATTAGTAAATGAAAAATTGCACGCAAATATTCAAAAGGATGGTACCTACTCGGTGGTTCCAAGGATGTATGGAGGGGTTACAACAGCGGAAGATTTGAAAAAAATCGCAGAAGTAGCTGAGAAATATCATGTTCCACTAGTTAAAATAACCGGTGGACAACGGATTGCGCTTTTAGGGGTAAAGAGAGAAGATTTAACAAGTGTTTGGGAAGAATTAGGTATGCCTTCTGGTTACGCTTATGGGAAAACGCTAAGAACAGTAAAAACATGTGTTGGGTCTCAGTTCTGTCGATTTGGTACACAAGATTCTATGGGACTCGGAATCGAGCTTGAGAAAAAGTTTGAACGCTTAGATACTCCTCATAAATTTAAGATGGGTGTTTCCGGTTGCCCTCGGAACTGTGCAGAATCCGGCATAAAAGATGTTGGGATTGTAGGAATTGATGGAGCGTGGGAAATTTACGTTGGTGGAAACGGTGGAACTGATTTACGTGGCGGAGATCTCCTCTGCACAGTATCTACCAAGGATGAGGTTATGAAAATTGTAGGTGCCTATATCCAATATTATCGTGAGACAGCAAATTACCTAGAGAGAACATCTTACTGGATTGAAAGAATAGGGTTAGAAACAGTCCAATCAGTGGTTGCAGACAAGGCATTAGTGAACACTTTAAACGAACGACTAGATCGAACATTAACGAGATACAACGAGCCTTGGAAGGAAGCGATTGAAAATAAGCAAATTCGAGAGAAATATTATCAATCTCACTCATTAAGCTTGAAATAAGAGAGGGCGATTATGATGCAAACAACCTTAACACGTATAGAAATATCAAACTATCAAGACCTACCACTAAAAGTTGGAAAGGTTATAAAAATAGAGGAACAAGAGATCGTTCTTTTTCGATTGTCAAATGGAGAAGTTAAGGCCGTGGAGAATAAGAGTCCACACCCTAAAGGTGGTACATTAGCAGATGGGTTAGTAAGTGGTCACTATGTGTTCTGCCCTTTATATGATTGGAAAATATCTCTACTAGATGGCCTTGTCCAGGCGCCAGATGAGGGACAAGTGAAGACTTTTCAAATAGAAGTAATCGATCAAAGGGTATATATGATTGTATAAAACATGAAGGAGGGATGTTGGGGTCCCTCCATAATGATTCAACTTAGGAGGCTATACATCATGGGTAAAGGAAAAGCATTTTTAGTAGGAGCGGGACCTGGGGATATTGGTTTAATTACAGTAAAGGGACTAGAAGCTATAAAATCTGCGGATGTTATCCTATATGATCGGTTAGCAAATCCAAAGCTTCTGGACTTTGCTTCTTCCGATGCTGAATTAATCTATTGTGGGAAATTGCCTCACCGCCATATACTTAGGCAAGAAGCAATCAACGATTTGCTTGTTTCAAAAGCATTAGAAGGAAAAATCGTTGTACGCTTAAAAGGTGGAGATCCAGGTGTATTTGGTCGAGTGGGCGAAGAAGCGGAAAAGTTAGCCGCTCATGACATTCCTTATGAAATGGTACCAGGTATTACTTCAGGTATTGCCGCTCCTCTTCAAGCTGGAATTCCTGTTACCCATAGAGAATTTGGAGAAAGCTTTGCAGTTGTAACCGCTCATGATAAATCGGATGAGGGAAAACCGCTTTTAAACTGGGTAGGCCTTGCTACCGGTGTTGATACCATTGCTTTTTATATGGGAGTATCGAACCTCCCTTATATTTGTGAAAACCTCATGAAATATGGGAGAAAGCCAGAGACACCGGTTATCTTAATCCAATGGGGAACGTATGGACGTCAAAAGACATTAGAGGGAACATTGTCAACGATTGCTAAGAAAGTGGCGGAAGAGAACTTCAAGAATCCTGCCATCACTTTAGTGGGGGACATCGTGAGCTTAAGAAGCAAATTAGCGTGGTTTGAGAGGAAGCCCCTATATGGTCGTCAAATTCTTTTACCTCGTACGGGTACAAATGAGAGTGAGTTAGCTAAAGCATTAATAAATGAAGGAGCAGACGTCATTGAATTTCCTAAGTGGAAACAAAGAAAAGTACGTCCTGATAAACGTATCATGAGCAATCTTCACTCCTACGAAAAGATCTTATTTTCTTCTCCGGAGTGCGTTACTGAATTTTTCGAAATGATCTATGAGGAGCAAATCGATATTCGCATGATTGATGCTGATTTCTATGGCCGTTCTAGAAAATCGGTTGAAGAATTGAAAAAGAAATTTGTGTTTGCTAAATTAGCAGATGAGATGCCAATAAGCGGGAAACTGCTAATTGTTGGGGATAATAAAGCCTATAGAAATAAAGTGAATTACACCGTTCAGTACGGGACATGCGATTTCCTTATCGTAAACGAATTAATCGTAGACGAACAGTTTATTCCTATTTTTCAAAGAATGTTAGAAGAAGCCTCATTAGATTCTCTAATCTTCCCGAGTAGTGAAAGTGTAAGAATGTTTGTGGAAGATGTCGTTGAGAAAGGGTTTATCTCGGCATCTCTTGTAAAAAAATTAGACCTATTTTGTATGGGAGAACGTACGAAGAAAACAGCAGAACTCTATGGTTTTGTATCGAAAGAACAGCCTGAGGTACCAACGATTGAAAGCATGTTGGATTTATTAACGATTAATAGGGATAAGGTTAATTTTTAAAAACAGGGAGATGTTCTAATGGAGGCAATATTATTTGTTGGACACGGAAGTCGAAGGAAGACGGGCAACGATCAATTTATTAATTTTATTGATAAAACATTTGACCAAATAGATGTACCAATCAAATCCTATGGATTTCTCGAAAATGCTCAACCTTCTATCTTGCAAGCCATTGATGATTGTGTCTTAAAGAAGGCAACAACCATCACGGTTGTCCCAGTCTTCCTTCTCCCAGGTATTCATGCAAATGAAGACGTTCCAACAGAGCTTGAGAATGCAAAGAGGAAATATCCAGAAGTGTTTTTTCGGTACGGGAATCCTTTAGGTGTACACGAAATTCTAATCAATATTTTGGAGGAGCGATTAAGATATAAGGGATTTTCGAAGGAAGGAAATGATACTGTTCTTCTGTTAGGACATGGTAGTCGAGAGCCAATCGCTCAAGTGGAGTTTGAAAAAATGGTGTCTACATTAAAGGATAGAGGCTACTCTCATGGGTTAGCAAGTTACTTAAAAATAGAACCTTATTATGATAAGACCATTAGTCGTTTGTTAGAAAACGGAAACAACCGAGTTTTTGTCGTTCCACATTTACTTTTTGCAAACAGTCTATTCGAAATAGTAAAGCAAACGATTTCCAGCTTACAAGCTACTAGGCAAGTGATACTTTGTGATCCTACTGGGTTTGATAAGAGAATCATTGATTTATTAATATATCGTGTCAAAGAGACTCAAGTAGCACCAGTAAGAGTCTGGGATGGAAGGTGAAAGGATGAGTTCATTTTACCCAATTGCCTTAGATTTAAAAGGAAAGTTAATCGTCATCATTGGTGGGGGAATCGTAGCAGAAAGAAAAGTAATTGGGCTTTTAGAAAGCGCAGATCATATGATTGTCATAAGCCCTAAAGTCACTGAAACAATTGAGAGGCTAGCTAAGCAAGAACTAATTATATGGAAGATGAAGACCTTCAGTCCAGGTGATCTAAATGATGCCTTCTTAATCATTGCTGCAACAAACGATAAAGAAATCAATCGATCTGTAAAGGAGTCTGCTCAACCTCATCAATTATTAAATATGGTCGATGATCCAAGCGGGTCGGACTTCATATTTCAGTCCATTTTTAGACGTGGTAAATTAATGATTTCTATTTCTACATCAGGTGCAAGTCCTATGTTAGCTAGTAAAATTAAGAGGGATCTTGAAACTTTATATGGTGAAGAATACGAAGAATATATCGAGTTCCTTCATGAAAGTAGGCAATTTATCCTCAAACATGTAACAGATAGCACTATGAAGAAGCAGTTGTTATCTAGTATTGTAAAAGATGAATCCTTTTTAGGTCATCCTAACCGAAAAGAAATGTTTTTAAAACTTTATGAAGAGATTAGGGCTAACGAAAATCGCTAGAATCTTTGTTAGCCTTTGTCTATTGGAGCACCTAATAATTTCCATGAATTTAAATTTCAATTACTCTAGGATTATGTTATGATTTCTTAGTGATTCGAAATAATAAAAGTGAACAGATGAAACGGTTTTGATTTGGATCTTCATGTGGAGATTCTTTTTTTAATGCCCGTTCCACTTTATTAATTGAGTAGGGGAGAGGGATATTTTGAGTCAAAAGAAAGAAGTACTATGGACTAAATCTTTTATTATGTTAATGATTGGGAATCTATTTGTATTTATGTCATTTCAAATGCTAATTCCAACTTTGCCACCATACATAAAATCGCTCGGGGCATCAGGGTTAGAAATAGGACTCGTAACGACTTTATTCTCGATTGGAGCGGTATTAAGCCGTCCTTTCATTGGTTTTATGCTTGAATATAAAGCCCGTAAATCACTTGTTTTAATAGGTGCGATTGCATTACTATTGATTACCGTGATTTATCCGATTTCACAAATCGTTGTGTTATTTTTGCTTTTCCGCTTTGCACACGGTTTGGCGTGGGGATGGTCTACAACCGTTAATGGAACAGCTGCGGTGGACATTGTACCGAATTCTAGGCTTGGAGAAGGAATGGGATACTTTGGTCTATCCGTCACGCTCGGGATGATTATTGCACCAAGCCTTGGAATTTATCTATTTCAAGTAACTTCTTTTACAAACTTGATCATGATTTCAGGAATTTTAGGCGTTATTGCCATCCTCTTGTTATGGACGGTAAAGTACGACACACCAGAAGTGGTCAAAAACACAAAAAGGGAAGAGTTAAAATTTTCGTTTACCGGGTCATTAATTGAAAAATCTAGCTGGTATCCCGCTTTTATAACCGTAATGGCTACATTAGGATATGGATCGATTGTTACCTTTATTGTCATTTTTGGAGAAGAGAGAGGAATCGATCAAATCTTTCTTTTCTACTTATTTAATGCTATTATGGCTTCACTCGCTAGACCTATCGCAGGTAAATGGTTTGATCAGAGAGGACCTCTAGGTCTCATCGTAGCATGTTCAGGTGTCACCTTTGTTGGAATGTGGGTGTTGTCATATGCTCATTCTAACTTTGCGATAGCGGTCGCTGGACTATTGTTTGGGCTAGGCTTTGGATCACTAATTCCGACATTGCAATCTTGGACTTTATCCTTAACTCCAGCCAATCGACGTGGAGTAGCAAATGGGATGTTCTTTTCCTCTATTGACTTAGGGATTGGACTTAGTGGATTAGTATTTGGGATACTTGCTCAATATATTGAAATCGCAACTCTATTTCAAATTTCAAGTATTTTTCTATTAATAACTATTTTCATGACGTTAGTAACTGTAAGGAAGAAAAGAATTGCCGAGCAGCAAACTATATAAGTTAAAAAGACCTAAACCAAAGCGGTTTAGGTCCTTTTTGATCTCTATAATTTAAACGAACTCTTTAATGAAACAATAAGATTAAATACTGGTTTCTCAAATGTGGTATGCTTTGGATCCACGTTAAAGTAACCGTGTCTGAAGAATTGGAATTTGTCATGTGGTTTAACGTTTTTCATGTTTGGTTCAATGAATCCTTGAACAACCTGTAATGAGTTTTCGTTTACATAGTCTAGGAACGTTTTTTCCTCAGAAGTTTCTTCTTTTTCCTTATTTTCATCTGCATCCAAAATAAGAGGCTCATAAAGTCGGAACTCTGCTGGAACAGCCTGTGTTGCTTCTACCCAGTGTAAGGTTCCTTTTACTTTTCTGCCAGTAAAACCTGTTCCACTCTTCGTTTCAGGGTCGTACGTACAGTGAATCTCTACTACATTTCCATTCTCATCCTTGATAAAATCTTCACACTTGATGAAGTAAGCATGTTTTAGGCGTACTTCATTGCCGGGGAATAGACGGAAATATTTCTTTGGAGGATCCTCCATAAAGTCGTCTTGTTCAATATAAATTTCTCTAGAGAATGGAATTTGTCTCGTACCCATTTCTGGATTTTCAGGGTTGATTTCAGCATCTAGCATTTCTACTTGACCTTCAGGGTAGTTTGTAATGACCACTTTTAATGGTTTTAGAACTCCCATTGTACGAGGTGATTTAAGCTTTAAGTCTTCACGTACAAAATGCTCAAGCATGGCTTCATCAACAGCGCCTGATCCCTTTGAAACACCTGTTTCCTTAACAAACTCACGGATTGCTTCTGGAGTGTAGCCTTTTCTTCTTAGTCCAGAAATCGTCGGCATGCGTGGATCATCCCAACCATCTACAAATCCCTCATCAACTAGTTGCTTTAATTTTCTTTTACTCATAACTGTATTGGTTACGTTTAAACGACCAAATTCAATTTGCTGAGGTGTGCTTTCCATTTCACACTTTTCAACTACCCAATTGTAAAGGGGGCGTTGATCTTCAAATTCTACCGTACAAAGTGAATGCGTCACACCTTCAATTGCATCCTCAAGAGGGTGAGCAAATGCGTACATAGGGTATATGCACCATTTGTCTCCTGTGTTGTGATGAGTAGCGTGTGAAACTCGATAGATAACAGGATCACGCAAATTGATATTAGGTGAAGACATATCAATTTTTGCTCTTAATACCTTTTGTCCATTTTCGAATTCACCTTTACGCATACGTTCAAATAGATCTAGATTTTCCTCTACTGAACGATTACGATAAGGACTTTCTTTACCAGGTTCGGTTAAAGTTCCACGATACTCACGAATTTCATCTGCACTTAAGTCATCTACGTACGCAAGGCCCTTTTTAATAAGCAAAACAGCTCTATCATACATTTCATCGAAATAATCTGATGCAAATCGTAGCTCTTCCCATTCAAATCCTAACCATTTTACGTCCTCTTTAATGGCATCAACGTATTCCTGATCTTCTTTCAATGGGTTTGTATCGTCAAAACGTAAGTTTGTTTTTCCGTTAAATTCATCTGCAAGGCCAAAGTTAATCACAATTGATTTCGCATGACCAATATGTAAGTATCCATTTGGTTCTGGAGGAAAGCGGGTAATAATTTCTTTGTGCTTACCCTTTTCTAAATCCTCTTTAATAATACTTTTAATAAAATTTGAAGAGTTTTCCAACCTAAATCAGCCTTTCCATTTTTCCATAGTATTTCTATATTATATAATATCACTAACACATTTAAAAACTTTATCATTTATAATTTTTGTTATGCGAGTAAAATTTTTTTGTGAGTTGAAGATAGGCTGTTTTCGCATAGATAGTTGCTGTACGTATATTATCTTAACTACTGCTTCGAGGCATCTATTCTTATGAATAAAGAAACAGCACGATAATCCGTATAAAACCGATTCAAGTATTTTATATCAACAATGTTCACGAAAAGAGCCTTAAGATATACTACATAGTTTATCAATTACAAAGCTTTATAAACCCACTATGAAAATAGTTTTAGAGAAAAGGGAGAGATTGTATGAAGGAAGTACAAGTATTTTATGTAGATGCATTCACGGATCGTCCGTTTGGAGGAAATGCAGCAGGCGTTGTCCCAAATGCTGATGGCTTAACAGATGAGGAAATGCAACATATAGCTAGAGAAATAAACCTATCTGAGACAGCTTTTATTTTTAATAATTCTAGTGAGCAAGCTGATTTTCGAATTCGATACTTCACCCCGAGCAGTGAGATTGATTTTTGTGGACATGCAACGGTAGGTCTATCTTGGATATTGGCAACAGAGTTTGATTGGTCTAATAAAGCAAAGCAAGTATTACTTGAGACGAACATCGGCTTGGTTCCTGTAAAATGGCTGAAAAAGGAGGAAGGGAAGTTATCTTCTGTAGTAATGACGCAAGTAGCTCCTAAAGTGAAGGAATTTACCGATCATCTAGAAGATATTTCTCGTATGGTAGGAGTGGACGTGGCAGATATTGATAGTAAATATCCTATTAAACTTGGATATACGGGGAACTGGCATCTCCTAATTCCGGTTAAAAGTCGACCAGCAATTGATGCTGCTATCCCGAAAATCGATGACTTGAAAGAGCATAATCAGAAGGCAGGCATTAGCACCACTCATCTTTTCACTTTTGATAGTCAAGATGATACATGTAAGGTGTATACAAGGGATTTTGCACCTGCAGTAGGAATAGCGGAAGACCCTGTAACCGGTTCAGCTAACGGGGCTTTGGCAGGGTATTTCGCATTGGAAGAGATTCTAGTTGATGAGCATTATAAAATTGCCCAAGGCCACACAATGGGAAGACCAGGCTTTTTAGATATTTTTGTTGAAAAAGGTGAGGAAGGACCTGTTGTAAGTGTCGGGGGGAAAGCGGTACGGACATTATCAGGCAAGATGCGGTTTTAATTGAACCATTTTGATGCCTGATATCTAATGAATAACATAAAAAAGGTTACTAATATGTAGTGTTAACACAAATTTTTAAGATATATTTAAAAAATGGTAACTAATAGATTATGTTAGTACACTGATTCCTGAAAAAATAGAAAAAACGGGAACTAATAAGCTACTTTAATACCTTAAAATCTGAAAAAGTGTAAAAAGTAGTAACTAAAAGCCGGCTAACCCAAGGGTAGCCGGCTTCTTCATTTAGTGTGTTCTTCGTGCAAAATCTACAAACTTAAATTTGTCAGGTCTATGTCTAGATTCAGTGTATTGAAAAAGCGTTGCATCATCTAAATAAACATAGTTCTTAATAATGACGATGGTCTGAAATCCCTCTAAATCCAAGAGATTTTTATCTTCTTCTGTAGGTTGTTCAACGGTTATTTCTTTCTTAGCAAAACTAATTTTTAAACCAAGTTCATCCTCAAGATACTCATATATAGAATTCTCACATATTTCGATTGTTAATTCCGGAACAAGCTTTTTATTGAAGTAATCTTTATCTAAGATGATTTTCTTACCGTTAATGACCCGAGTTCGTACTACCTTCCATACAAGGTCCTTTTTTGCTAAGTTTAGCTGTTGCTTAATTTCTTGGTCAGGTGTTATGAGCGAAAGTTCATTTACAACTGTTTTTGGCTTATTCCCCATTTTTTGTGCAAGCTCTTTAAAACTAACTAATCCTGAAACTGGGAAATCAAACTTGTCTATATCGATGACAACGGATCCTTTTCCTCTTATTTTTTGAATATAGCCTTTTTGAGAAAGAAGGTTCAGCGCTTTTCTTATCGTTTCTCTTGAAGTATTATAACGATCCTTAAGGTCATTTTCAGAAGGTAGAAGGGAGTTAGGCTCTAGAATTCCCGCTTCTATTTGTTCAACTATTTCGTTATAGATCGTTAAATACTTGTTTATCATAAGAAAATCCCCATTTATTAATTAAAAGTTAAGAGCGCTTATATAGTGCCCATAATCCTTATTTCAACAGATAAACAATCGATTCATAAGGTCTTAAGGCAATATTTTTAAAATCCGCTGGCGAATCTTGATAGTTAGAAATTAAAATTTCTCCTGTTAACCCGTCCACGTCAACAACGGAAGGGAAGTGGAAGGTAGTTTCCTTCCCATAGAAATTATTAATCACTAACAATTTTTCATTATCACTATTTCTGATATATGAAAAAATTGTATCATGATCCTCAAGAATTAATTGAAAATCTCCATTCGTAATTATATCATGTTCTTTTCTTAGTTGTATAAGCTTTTGATAGAAGTAGAAGATGGAATCCTTATCATTCATGGCGTTCTCTGCATTGATGTCCTTATAGTTGGAGGCAACACCTATCCATGGGGTACCCGTTGTAAATCCTCCATGTTCATTTGAACTCCATTGGACTGGTGTTCTAGCGTTATCTCTAGATTTCTGCTTCAGGATCTCAAGAATTTCTTCTTCGCTCATCCCTTGTTCTTTCTTAATTCTAAAAATATTTAAAGACTCTACATCTCGATACTCGTCGATACGGCTAAATTTAGGATTGGTCATTCCAAATTCTTCACCTTGGTAGATGTATGGGGTACCTTGCATCGTATGAATCGTAGTTGCTAGCATTTTTGCTGATTCTTTATGGTAGTTTTCATCATTCCCAAGCCGTGAAACAATACGTGGTTGATCGTGGTTGCACCAAAACAAGGCATTCCAACCACCGCCTTTGTTCATTTCAACCTGCCATGTAGATAAAATACTTTTTAATGATTGAAAATCAAAGTCCGCTTTCGTCCATTTATCACCGTTTGGATAATCGACTTTCAAATGGTGAAAATTAAACGTCATACTCAACTCATTCCGCTCAGGATTTGAGTACTTAATACAGCTATCGATAGTCGTAGATGACATTTCACCGACAGTCAGAATATCGTACTTTGAAAATACTTCTTTGTTCATTTCTTGTAAATATTCATGTATACGTGGCCCATCGGTATAGTATTTACGACCATCCCCAGTTGGATCGTCAGTAAAGCTCTGATCCTTTGATATCAAGTTGATTACATCAAGTCTAAATCCATCTACACCTTTGTCTAACCAGAAATTCATCATATGATAGACTGTATTTCGTACTTCTTCGTTTTCCCAGTTAAGGTCAGCCTGAGTAACATCAAATAAATGCAAGTAGTACTCTCCAGTTGTTTCGTCGTATTCCCATGCAGATCCACCAAATTTGGATTCCCAATTAGTTGGAGCCTTCCCATCTTTCCCTTTTTTCCATATGTAAAAGTCCCGGTATGGATTATCTTCTTTAGACCCCATTGACTTATAAAACCATTCATGTTCAGTAGATGTATGATTAACCACTATATCCATAATGATTTTCATATCGCGATTATGCGCTTCTTTTAGTAAGAGATCAAAGTCTTCCATCGTTCCGTATTCTTCATGAATCGAAAAGTAATCACTAATATCATATCCATTATCTCGCTGAGGGGACTTGTATATAGGGGTTAACCAAACGACATCGACCCCGAGCTTTTTTAAGTAATCTAATTTGTTAATAATTCCTTGTAGGTCACCGACACCATTTCCAGTCGTGTCATTAAAACTTTTCGGATAAATTTGATATACTACAGATTTCTTCCACCAAGGGCTAGACATATTAAGCACCACCTGTTTTCATTCATGAATTAATTTTAGTTCGTTCACTTCATTATTTTCTACCATTCAAAAGAATATCATTTCATTTAATTGTAAAAAGAGGGAGCTATCTCCCTCTTTTTATCATTTTGAATCGTATGTCAGGCGCTTTCCGCCTAATTATCGAGCACCAAATCTCTTGAAAGCGTTTCTACCCATATTCGTTTTTGAAAAGACGATTGTAAGTAGGAATGGAACAACGATTGCTACTAACATCGCTATTGCAAATGTCAACATGTGTTGTGGTTGGATAGAAAGGATTCCAGGAAGTCCTCCGACACCGATAGAGTTCGCCATTACTCCGCTTGCAACGGAGATTACAGCAGCAGCCATTGAACCTAGCATTGCAGCTAAGAATGGGAATCCGTATTTTAAGTTAATCCCAAACATTGCTGGTTCTGTAACACCTAAATAACATGAAATGGTTGCAGGAACTGATACTTGTTTCTCTTCTTCATTTTTCCTATTAATATAAATCATTGAAAGAACGGCAGATCCTTGTGCGATATTTGATAAAGCAATCATCGGCCAAAGGTTTGTTCCACCTAGTTCACTCATAAGTTGAAGATCAATGGCATTTGTCATGTGGTGTAATCCAGTAATAACAAGCGGAGCATATGCGAAACCAAAGATTGCCGCAAAAATCCATCCGAATGCTGAAGTTAACCCGGAGTACACGACATCAGAAATAAATGAACCAATTTGCCAGCCGATTGGACCTAGTACTGTATGTGCGATTAGGACAGTTGGAACTAAAGCAAAGAAAGGTACAACAATCATTGAAATGGAATTTGGAACAACCTTACGTAGCCATCTTTCTAGATAAGCTAATACAAACCCTGCTAAAATTGCTGGGATAACTTGAGCTTGATAACCAATCATGTCGATTTGTGCAAAGCCAAAGTCCCAAACGGGTATTTCTTCAGCACCAGCAACACCATAAGCATTAAGTAGTTGAGGAGATACCAACGTAATCCCTAAGACAATACCTAGAATTGGGGTTGTTCCCATCTTTCTAGCCACTGCCCACGTAATCCCAACAGGTAAGAAGTGGAATATCGCTTCACCAATTAGCCAAAGGAAAGCATGTGCTCCCGCCCAAAATTGAGATACTTCAATAAGTGATTTTGTTCCATCTTCAAGCATCTTAATGTCACCGATTACATTTCTAAAACCTAGAATAAGACCCCCAACGACAAGTGCTGGAATTAATGGAGTAAAGATATCTGCCAGGTGGGCAATGAGCCTTTGTAAAAAGTTCATATTTTGCTTTGCGGCAACTTTAGCATCGTCTTTAGTTGTTTCTTGTACTCCAGCCATCTTTGTAAACTCGTTATAAAAAGTTGCAACTTCATTTCCAATGATAACTTGGAACTGTCCAGCTTGTGTAAAGGTTCCTTTTACTAGTTTAATGGCCTCAATCTTTTCTTTATTTGCTTTGCTTGGATCATTCAACACAAAGCGCATTCTCGTAGCACAATGCGTTACAGCAGCAATGTTTTCTTTACCGCCGATGTGTTCAAGCAATTCTTTAGCTGAATCTGTATACTGACTCATCATTTTTCCTCCTAACGAATGGAAATCCATATATTTATCGTTTTACATTTTTTGAAACATATACATGAATCAATTTATCTTTGGATTTTTTTACATATAAGTTTGTAAAACTCCTATTATCTATCATGTATGTTTCTCTATTTCATCACGACATGTATATACAAGTTCTGTTTGCGTTTTCATTTTAACTTGTATATACAAGTTTGTCAATGGGGTTGAAAATATTTTAAAACATTTTTTCTTATACGAAGAGCTTCTTGATGAAGGGTATTTCTTTAGGATATCGAAATATATAGTTTAAACAAGAGGGGGGATCATTTGATGTTTCAAGAGTGGAAAAAGCTTTTAACAGAGGAAATATCAGGTAAGCAAGCATTTAGATATGCAGAAAGAATTGCTCAATATCATCGTATCCAGGCTTCACCTGGATATCGCAATGCGGCAAATGAAGTCATGAAGTTACTAGAAAGGGATGGGGTAAAAGCTGAGTTGGTCTCCTATCCCGCAACATTTGGAAATCGTTTTATCTCACATCATTCCTTTAAAGAATGGAGCTGCGAATCAGCAGAATTGTGGATTGAGGAACCATATCGAAAGAGAATTGCACGATTTGAAGAAGAGGAGATTTCTCTTATACAACGAAGTATTTGCACACCAGAAGATGGTATCGCCACAGAACTTGTTATAATTGACAATGCTGAAGATGAAGATAGTTATAAAGGGGTAGACTTAAAAGGAAAAATGGCATTAGTTAGGGGAAATCCTATGGTGGTTCATTCTTTAGCTGTTGAAAAATTCGGAGCCATTGGCTTGGTTTTTGATAACCTAAATGAATATCCACCGATCAGAACGAGGCTAGATTTTCCCGATGCAAGACAATATACGTCATACTGGTGGCATAAGGAGCAAGAGCAAAAGTCATTTGGTTTTGTTGTTTCCCCGAGAATTAGTGAAGAAATTAGAAGCCTTGCAAAGGATCAAATTATTCAAGTTTCTGCTAAGGTGAATACAAAGCTTTATGAGGGATCTTATGAGAATATCGAGTTTTTCATCCCTGGTGTTAAAAAGGAAGAAATCTTACTGGTAAGTCATTTGTGTCATCCTTATCCCGGTGGGCAGGATAACGCTTCAGGTCCAGGAACATTAATGGAAGTCATGCGTAGTTTAACAAAGTTAATTAAAAGTGGTAAACTACCAACTCCTGAACTTGGAATTAGATTCTTAATGATGCCAGAAATGACGGGAACAGCTGCTTATTTTGAACAGCACCCTGACCGAATTCCGTATACTTTTGCTGCATTAAACCTAGACATGGTTGGAGCAGATCAATCAAAAGGGGGAGGTCCACTTTGTATCGAGCAACCTCCGTTAGCAAATCCTACATTTGTTGACCGATATACTTACAAGCTAGTTGAAGAACTTGCAGCCAATACAAAGAACTTTTCTGGGACAACAGAATATAGTACCGTCCAATATGTAAAAACAAGATTTTCTGGAGGCAGCGATCACTATATTATTTCAGACCCTACTATCGGAATTCCTTGTCCGATGTTGATTCAATGGCCTGACCGAAACTATCATACAACGACTGATACAACTAATAATCTTAGTGAAGATATGATGAAGTTAGTAGGTGTAATTACATCCCTTTATGCCTATGGATTAGCAAATGGAAATGAGGATGACTGGATTCTATTCTTAAGAAGCATGTCCAATCAAAGTATCCATCAGCTTTTAGAAGCAAAGGATTGGATTCTAAAGCAAAACTTTTCTAAAGAAGAAGCGATGGATGCTCTAACATTATTTACAAACTATGAAAGTTTAGCTCTCGAGGAATTAAAAAAATATTCGATAGTAAGAGAGTTTAATAAACTTACAGACCATATTCAATGGTTTGAAAAGATGTTAAAGAAACAGATTGATTTTACTCATGAGATGGTTGAAAAAGAAGTATCTCTTGTGAAAACAGTGAATCCACCACCAAATTCATCAATGGATGACTGGCAAAATGAAATATATGTAAGATTACTTAAGGGTCCCATAAGGATTACTGATGAGATAAAGGCTTTACCCTCTGAGGAAAGACTAGAGTGGCTACAGGATTTTGAGACAAAAGTTCCAATGGGTTATGCTGATCATTTGTTCTACTGGATGGACGGAAAACGCTCATTGGATGAAATCCTTACATTGACCAAGTATGAAACAGGTATGTATTTTGAAGAGTATACGAAAAAACTAATGAAGCTCTGTTTGGATCTGAGATTAATTAAATTTGCTTAGTTTTTTCAGAGATTTATATGAAACTACTTCGAATGGGGCCTTTTTTAGGCTCTTTTTTCATGTGATTGAGGAACTTTGTAACAACATATTCATTCTTGTAATAGAAGGTAATATATCTCTAGTTCAATGGTAAGATTTTACTCAGGGCACAAGATATTACCAGTTGAAATACATAATTGTAACACTCCTGTAATAATGTCTGAAAAATTCAGATAATTACAGAGCTCTCGTTGTAACATATTTGTTATGTAATTAGGACTTATTTGTAAGCACCTTAAAAATAACCCAATCCTGTATAGTATTACCTTTTGCTCCAAGTTTTAGAGATACCATATTCATAGATTTGAGAATACTATGAGAGTACCAACAAAACATCAGGAGTGATCATCATGAGGAAACAGCTACTTACAGCTGCACTAACAGCAGGATTACTTTTCACAACGTTTAATGGACAAGCTAGTGCACATGAAAATACATACGAGGTTAAAGCAGGAGATACACTATGGAGAATTTCAACTGCAAATAACATAACAGTTAATGAATTAATGGTATGGAATAAGCTTACAAGTTCCACGATTTACGCAGGACAAAAGCTTTCATTATTGGCTCCGCACTCACATGGATCGACGTATACAGTTAAAAGTGGAGACACTCTGTGGTCAGTTGCAGCTAAAAATAATCTTACAGTAACACAATTAAAATCTATTAATAACTTAAACTCTAATACTATTTATGCTGGTCAAGTTCTGAAGCTAACACAACCCACATCTAATACAACTGGAGTAGCTACATCTACGATCTCTAAGGTGGATGTATTAATCGCAGAAGCAAATAAATACATTGGTGTTCCTTATGTTTGGGGAGGCAGCACTCCTTCAGGCTTTGATTGTAGTGGATACTTACAATATGTGTTTAACAGAGCTGGAATTTCAATCCCAAGAACGGTAGCTGACATTTGGAAGGCAACTAAATCTGTTTCCTCACCAAAAGTAGGGGACATCGTGTTCTTTACAACCTACAAAGCTGGCCCATCTCATGCGGGAATCTACTTAGGGAACAATAAATTTATTCATTCGAGCTCATCCAAAGGCGTTACCATTACTGATATGAATAACTCTTATTGGAAGCCCCGTTATTTAGGAGCAAAAACTACATTTTAATAACTTTGTAGAAAAAGCCGATTTACATAGAAATCGGTTTTTTTCTTTATATAAGGCTGTTTTTTGCTATTTGTAAATGGTCTCTAACACGGATTCTAAGCTGTTTCGTGGCATATTTCTCCTTAAAAAGGAAAACAGCACTATATCCGTTCAAAAATAGTTTAAATTATCTAATAGCAACAAAGTTTACGAAAAGAGCCATATAGAAAGAACAAAGTAGCACGAATATAACTTTCACATAGTGTATGTTAAGAACCCATTATTTAAGGAATGATCGGTATGAATACGATTGTATTTATAGGAAGTTATAAGTCAGGGACCAGTCGAGAAGCTTTACTGTGTGCTAAGGAAATGGGGTATTACGTTACATTATTCACCGAAAAATCTTCCTATAAAGATAGTGACTTCCCAGAGGTAGATTGTCTTATCTATAAGAAACAACTTTTAGAGAAAGATCAAATCCTATCCAGTCTTGCTGTATTAACTTCATCTGGAAAACAAATTTCTGCGTGTTTAAGCTTTATAGATCCATATGTTTCATTCGCAGCTTCAATAGCGGAAGAGCTGGGGCTTAATAGACTTTCAATAAATTCTCTTAAGTTAATGGAAGATAAACTTAAATTTCGAGAAGTGTTAAAGGATTCTTCCGTCTCTCCTTTTTATACCGTTTACAAAGATGGTAGTTCGAAGAAAGAGTTTGTGAAAAGGTATAAAGATAGGCTTCCCCTTATTGTTAAACCTCCTATTTCACATGGTTCAAGGGATGTAATGTTAGCTAAAACAAGATTGCAACTTCGCAGCACTATAAAGGAATTAGCCAAAAAATATCCAGAAACCTCCTTATTAATTGAAGAATATCTAAACGGCCCTCAGTACTTAATCGAAGTTATGGTCTATAAAGGGGAAGTGAAAATAGCTGGCGTCGTAGAACAAGAATTTAGCAAGGAAAACGAATTTATTATTACAGGATATTCTTATCCAGCTGACTTAAAAGATGAAGATTACAAAGCTCTTCGTGAATCAATTATTTCTATCGCAGAGAAGTTGAACCTGAAGGATGGTGCATGTCATCTAGAAATGCGAAACACAGATGGTCAATGGAAGCTTGTTGAAGTTAATCCAAGGATGGCTGGAGGGGTGATGAACAAGATTATAATCGAGGGGACAGATATCAATCTTGTTAAGGAAATTTTAAAATTACATCTTGGAGAAGAACCGAAGATTGAACCGAAAGTAAACCAGTATGTACATGCAAAATTTTTAACGGTGAACACTTATGGCAAATTACTTGAGATAACCGGAGAATCCTCTGCTTTAGACCATAAAGGGGTCAAGTATGTGTATATCAAACCCCAGAGCGGTGCGATTATAAGTACACCGAGAACTATGGGGAATCGTTATGGGTGTATAGTAGCTGTCGGAGATACACTTGATGAAGCAAAAGATAATGCTAAATCAGCTGCAATGGAGATAAAATTCTTTATCGATTCAACCTAAAATTGGGTGAATAGTCCAAGCTTAATTTTCACATTGCTTTGCACGCTCCTTCCATTGTTCCTATATCATAATAGTAAATGGACAGATAGGAGGGAGGAGAAAAAATGGAAAAGCGTAGTGAAACATTTAGCAAGGATTGTTTATGCGAAGCCCTTTTAGAGTTGAAATCACTACAAGACTACCTTTCAAATTCCTCAACTAAATACTTTGGAAAATTACTTCCCAAACTAATAGGTGTTGATACCATTCCCTTTTTCTTTTTAACAAAGGATGGACTATTTACCTTAACTGGTTCGTACGTGAACCCTGACACGGGTAAGGAAGTGTGCTTTTCCACAAATTATTTTAGAGTGGAAAGTGTTGATAAAGATTCCTGTTGTGCGGTTATTTCCTTGCTGCAACCTTTAGATATTGAAGGGCGAGATGCAACATCAATTTGTAAGGTAATAAAGTTAAAGAGGACAACTACGTGTGTTCATGTAGATCTATCTTGTGTATGTGGAATTCAACCCCTTGATCTTGATTTACTTAGAAGAAAGATCATTGTCGAGCCAAAATGGTAAGAATAACAATACCCTTAAAGCCCTAAAACCATTTTAGGGCGTTTTTTATTTTTGTTATTAATCCTCCCATTTTTCCTTTTATTGAATGAATATCTTGAGAAGAAGCTTTTTTGAATTTTTGGCTATATCTTAATATTTCTTGATACATCTTTTTATCTTCTAACTGATGAAACATGGAGATATCTGGTACAAAGTTTACCTCTATAATAAATAACTCTCCTTGGTCATTTATTCCAATGTCATAACCTAAAATGTAGATGGATTTGTATACTTTTGCTAACTGAATGGAAGTTTTGATACATAATTGATTGAGTTCGTCTTGGATAGAAGTGATAGATTTTCCTTGTAGAGAGGAGAGCGGAATGCCTTCATCTATTGTTAGGAGTGATTTTGCTACATTTGTAATGATAAATCCAGTACTAGCCACTTTCATTAATTTTCCTGTAATGTTCCATGGTGACGAATGAGAAGTTCTTTGAGTGATTACTCTGACGTCAAATGGATTTTGATTAATAGAAGCAAGGGGTATCTTTCTTTGAACTAGATACTGCTCTTTAGAAAGAAACTTTTTCTCTAGAAAACGATACGTTTCTTTTAGGGTTGTAAATGTACTTTTTTTCCTTTTAAAATGTACCTCAAAAGAAGAGTCTGCATCCAACGTGACTTGAACTACTCCTTGTCCCCACTGGCCAACACATGGCTTAAGGATCACTTGTTTATATAATTGAATAAAATGTTTGAAACTCTGGAAGGTAGCTAGCTGTGTATCAGGTAAATACGGAGCAATTTTAGACATTAATATCAAGGAGTTATATTGACTCCATTTACTTATTGGATAATGAAGATACGTATCGAGAATTCTTATCGTATTTCTTGTGTCCACTCCAACTTCAATTACAATTGCCTGGCACTTTGGGAGTACTTTTCCTATTTGAACTCCGATCTTTATACAAATATAGTCCAATAGCTTTCTCTTAATAAATGATAGTTGATATACTCCAGATTCATTTAACATCGAAGTAACTTTCCAACCAGGAAAATACCCTTTTTTATGAATGGTAATAAGCTGCCTAGTTATTACATTTCCATGAAAACTTTGTTCTTGAATTAAATATTTCTTGTGTTCTTCTAGACTGTTACTAAGCGCATCAAATAACTCTTCCTTATCTTTTACTAGGAGTTTGCTTTCGTTTGTCGTTATTTCATAGTAACCTTTTGGCTCTATCCGATGAACAAAGATTGTACCTTCCCCAAAACTAGGCTTTATCATGACTTTTTGGTATTGCCTAAGAAAGCGAAAAAGTGACTTCCTATTGTATATATCAGTAGCAACCATATATTTTGAGAGGTATTTATTCTTTTTTAGTAAGTTTTGACTCCAAAGCCCCCTTACGTTGGACATACTATTCACCTCCAAGCCTATTAAATTACGCATGAGCCAAGATTATTCAGAATCTACCTTCTGTGAGCCCTTTTACCATTACTGAACAAGTACTAGTAATCAATCTTTTATAGAAATCTCATTAAATACAACTGCACGACTTTGGTCAAATAAATCAGTAATAATAAAATCTTCTACACTACTAATTTTAGATGGATAGTCATGATCTCGAAAAGTCGCATTAAAAGAATAACTTACCCCATCTACTTCACCAACACCACCGACTGTAATATCACAGTATTTACCATCTTGATCAAAAGAAACTAGAGTAATCCTCGTTGCATGAAAACTAAAGCTTGGAATTGTCGAATCCTCTGGTAAAAAGTCTAAATTAAGAGTAGAATGCTCAAGTCTGTCAGCACAAACATTTACACGATAAGTTAAGTCTCCCATAACGTCAAAATTAAGATCCTCAATTTTTACATTCACATTATTTGCAAATGCGTTTACAAATACTTCAAATGAGTGATCTAGGCCCACAGATTTCACCACCCCTTCAGTTTTACATTATTCTATGGTGTTCTGGAAAAAACTGTAACTGCTCTTGTCCATAATAGGTAAATCATTTAAAAATGTACAAATACCTAGAAGTTTCTTATGTGAAAAGAACCGATATTTACCAACATATTACCTTATTAAAATACATGTAATTTAGTAAGTAGTTTGCGCTACGCCCATCTTTAAAAAAGGCACTAAAACTACACAGATGCCTGTATCAAAAGTAGGAGCGTTTGAATGTATTGTATATAGAGATGAGATGCAGCATAAAGGAGGATTATCATGACATTAATAGGGATGCTCCATCATCGAAAAGACCCCGAAAATGTGGTAAAGTCCTATGCTTACGCAGCGGTTGCAAAAGCAGAAGGAGCTGAATTTGTTTATTTTACTCCAGGATCCGTAAATCTTGTTAATAAATCCATTAGGGGTAAAGTTTATGAAAATGGTAAATGGGTCGAGAAACTTACAAGATTTCCAGATGTCATTTACAATGCTGGAAGTCCAGAAAAGCTTGCTAAATCCAAAAGTATTGTGAATAAATTAAAAAGAACGATCCCATTTACTACTCACTCAATTGGGAATAAGTGGAGTGTAAATGAAAGGTTGAAGGCGGCAAAGGATTTTGCACAATATTTAATTCCTTCTGAAATAGTGAGGAATACAGAATCCTTTTTTAAATTCTTAAATGCCTTTGATAAATTGGTGTTTAAGCCCATTGATGGAAGGAAAGGGAAGGGTATCTTTTTTATTTCTAAGATAGATTCAGGTTATCAAGTTAATCAAGGGTCCCAGACGAACTTCTATTCTAAACAGCAGCTAAAGGACTTTATACAATCGAAAATTTCCTCTGAAAAATTTATTATTCAGCCATATATAAAATCTGTAACCAAATCAGGCCAAGTGTTTGATTTCCGTTTACATGCCCAAAAAGATGGGGAAGGAAATTGGGTGATCACAACCATATATCCAAGGATTGCACCAATAGGGTCTATTATTGCAAACATAAACAATGGGGGATACACCAATTATTTAGACCCATTCTTAAAACAAGAATTTCAACAAGAAGCCTTTAACATAAAGCGTACATTAGAACACTTTACACTTTCGTTAGCAAATCATTTAGATGAGCTTCAAATGCTTGAACACAATGAGGTAATTGATGAAATTGGAATTGATGTAGGGTTAGATGAAAACCATAAAATTTGGATTTATGAGGTGAACTGGAGACCTGGATGTCCACCAGCTTTTTATTTGGAAATGGATGTTGTCATTAACACGATAAGGTACGCAATGTACTTAGCAACTAACCAGAGTGAAGTAAAAAGAAAAATTATGGAAGTTAAAAGGAAAAAGATTGAGGAAAGAGGTAGTATACCAATTGTAGGTATTACCGGTAGTGCAGGTAAAACAACTTCCAAGGCCTTTTTAGCCTCTATTTTATCGAAGAGATGGAACATATTTGAATCCAAGGATTATTGGAATACAACAGATCATACGAAAAAACATGCTGAACAAATCAGTCAGGAACATGAGGCGGTTGTATTAGAATATGGAATGGCATACCCAGGAGTTATTACAGAACACTGTAGTATCATTCAACCTAACATTAGTGTTGTTACCAATATTGGTATGGCGCATATTGGCAACTTCGATGGTGATATAAAAGGAATTGCAAAGGCTAAATCAGAGATTATTCACGGTATGGATCAGAATGGTGTCCTATTCGTTAATAATGATGATAAAAACTCAAGATTGTTAGAAACACAACAATTCAAAGGGAAGATTTTCACCGTTGGCGTAAGAACGAGGGCAGACTATAGAGCTTATGACATTCAATATCGAGATAATGGAATGACGTTTAAAATGAATTTGCAGGGGGATGAACATACGCTATTCATTCCTATTTTCGGAGAACATCATGTGTATAATGCGCTAAATGCAATAGCCGTCGCAGACTATTTAGGGTTTTCACCCATGGAGATTAAATCTGGGCTACTGTTTAGAAAACCACCTCGTAGAATGACGATTTACGAATGCAAAGATCAGATAAAAGTAATTGATGACACGGTTCACTCTCATCCTCAAGCTGTTATGGCTGCATTAGATGTGTTAACAAATATTGGTAAAGGGAGAAAAATTGCCATTTTAGGCCAAATGCGTGAGTTAGGTGAAAGACGAGTGGAGGAATACCGAAGAGTCGGGAAATATGTTAAGGATCAGGGAATCGATGTATTATTCACTTATGGATTCCGAGCAGATGAAATTGGCAATCATGCGAAAAGGTTAGGTTTTCCTTCACAAAATATATACCACTTTACTGATCGGGAAAAGTTACACAACCAGTTACTAAATACAATCCGCGCTGGAGATACGGTATTGGTAAAAGGCGCTAGTAAAACAAACATGTTTGACACAGTTAAATTCTTAGATGAGACTTTTGGTCAATAGAAAAGGGTAACAGACTTTAATTGAGGCCTCTCCTTTTTGGGAGAGGCCTCAACTATTAGGAGATTGGAAAGACTTTCTGGACGATCAGGAGTGAAGGGATGAGAAATAGAAAAACTATAAAATGGCCTCGTGACTATACACGGGCCATTTTTGAATGTAGTTTTATTCCTCAATTAAGTGGAACTCAATTTCATTCGCTGCGTTTTTAGCATTGGCTTTAGCCTCTTCCAAGCTATGACCTGCTGCCATTACATATGCATAACGATGCCCCATTGACAGCGGAGGAATTAGCCTAGTACCTTTCCTAGGTTTGATATATACATCAATAACCCCTGGCGACCTTCTCGCTCTATTTCTCCCAGTTACTCTTTCTAAAATTCCTTTTTTAGAAATAATCATATATTGTGTAAAAACAAAATTCTTTCTCTTCGGTTTTAGTATCGGAGTTTCACCTAGATATAATTTCAACGTTTCTTCTACTACATTGTAGCCAAATGCTGCATGGATCATTTGGTTCATTGCGCCACCTGAGATTCTTGGGTTCACTTCAATCAGTTTCCACCCATTTTTTGAATGTCGTAATTCTAGATGTAGGGAGCCATTTTTAAGTCCTAGTTCTGAGACAATCGAATTTAGAACCCCCTCAACTCCAGTTTGTATCTCTTCTGGGACACTAGCAAGGACCCCATAGCCAGTAACAATAAACCTTTTTCCTTGTGTAATTTCTTGTTCAATAATGGCTGCGGTGTACACTTTACTATTATGAATGATAGCCTCTACCAAATATTGATCCCCATCAATGTACTCTTCAATGATAATAGATTCTTCAGGGTATTTCTCCGTTAACTTCTTCATTTGGTCCTGTAAGCGGTGAGGGTTCTCAGCAAACAAAGCATCCTTTGAGCCAGTCGATTTGGGTGATTTTACCATCACGGGAAAGTTTAGTTTTTCATACATGAGTGAGTATGAATCATTTGGATTTACGATGAAAAACTTAGGGTTATAAGGTTGACCTTCTAATGCATTCCTTGTTTCTACCTTATCTTCCATTTTAAATATGGCATCAGGGGTTCCAATGCTTTGGCAAAACTCATCACATAGAAGAGAAGCTGTATGGATATAGGAATTAATAAAACTTACTATCGTTTTAATTTCCTTCCCTTGGATTTGTAACTTCTTTATTTCATCTCTCATGATAGAAAGGTTTTCTGTATCTATAAAAATCATCTCATGAACGTCTGGGTACTCTTCCCTTTGTTCAATTTGTCGATCACGATTTGTAAAAACAACTGTAAAATATCCCATCTTCTCTGCTGCTTTTATAGCGTCTCGACTCGAACCAGATTTATTTACACCAATAAATACAATAGTATTCAATTGTTCCACCTCCAAAAATAATGCTACAAAGACAACTCGATATATGTTATGAAGTTTGTTTCATGATGTATGGTTATCTATCCTTATAAAAGTAAAGTTTCTAACTGAAATAAGAGTTAAGTAAGGTAAATAGGTTGAACCTTTTGCGAAGTTGGTATTGTAGTGAAAAGATACAGGGGAAGGAAGGGAGGAATGAAAAAATTTTAGGTTAATGAAAGAAATTCAAAAACAGGAGCCCAAAGCTCCTGTTTACTTCAATACTCTGCGTGATGTCATGTAATTTTCTTGAGCCCAATCAGTATCAATGCTTTCTATCGTTACTCCTTTTGTTCTTGATAAATGTATAAACTCATTGTTTCCAATATATATGCCAGTGTGCGGTTCCTTCAAACCGCTGTCATCTCCTGAAAAAATGATAAGATCGCCTTTTTGCAAATTCGGCTTTAAAACATACTCACCAACTAGTACTTGAAGGTTTGATTTTCTATACTTGAGTTCAATTCCATTTTGTTTAAATACGTAATGCACAAAGCCAGCTCCTGTAAATGTTAAAGTGGATCGACTATAGGTATAACCAAATGTTGCTTTTTCCATCAGATACTTGGAAAATTGTATAACTTTGTCTAACTTTAATGAATATGGATTAATGATGTTACCTTCATCATCCAAAATCCGTTTGGCTATTAAGAAACGATGTTTGTAGTAGTCAACAAAAAGAACTCTAGTTTTAACTCCTTGATAAGTTGGAATAATCATACGGTGTTCCCCGGCATATATACCCACTAAGTATGGATTACTTGAATGGATAGATGTACTAAAAAAGATTAAATCACCTTTCTTAAGCTCACTGCGTTTTACGGTTTTACCCATATTCATTTGTTCCCATATATTATTGGTATTAAGGTGTACACCATTTGATTCGAATACATAACTAATAAACCCTGCAGGATTGAAAGTAAATGTTTTTTCATCATTGTTCAACCCAATTTTTGCCTTGTACTTTAGTTGAAAGGCTGTTTGGATGATTTTATCATTTTTAGTTAACGGGGTCTGAGGAATCAGAGTAGGAAGGATTCTGCGAGCGGTTACATAGTTTTCTTTATAATATGATTTGCTGTCTAAGTCAGATATGACAATTCTATATTTTGGATTTGCCATATGAATCATTTTATTCTCACCAATATACATTCCTACATGATCTGCAGGTTCACCAACATTATCCTTATCAAGGAAGAATAGTAAATCTCCCTTCTGGAGTTCACTTCTTGGTACATATACCCCCTGGAGCATCATGTAATTTTCATTATAAGTCGCCAGGTCTACACCACACTTTTCAAAAATATACATCAAAAATGTGGCGCAAGAAAACTTATATGGGTATGTTGGCTTATATATTTCTTTGCTATACGTTGCTTTTCTTATTAATTCTTTGCCAAGATTAATTAATTCGTCTGCCTTGGCTTCAACAATTTTTTGATGCTGATTCGATTCAATTAAAGCGCTAGTATTCCCGATTATCATAAAAAAACACCTCCATACAAACAAGCTCGTACTATCATATGAAATTTGTCCTATGGTTGTATAGAGGTTTGTCCCTTTTTTAAACAATTTGTAGTTTGAATTGGGTAGTGAGGGGTACTATATGAGAGATGGCCGCTTTCTAGTCCTTAAAATACAAAAAGGAAGCATATCGCTCCCTTTTTGAAGTAATTATAATGATCTCTTTGCAATCACGTAATTTTTCATTGCCCAGTCAGAGTTTAAATCAAGTGAAACTAATTCTTTAGTAGATGTAGATAAGATAAGAACTTTATTATTCCCTTGATAGATACCAGCGTGAGTAATGTTTGTTCCTTTATTATCAAGTGAGAAGTAAATAACGTCTCCCTTTTGTAGGTTTGCTTTTGAAACCGTTTGACCTACTGTGGCTTGTCTGCTAGCTAATTTGTATTTCAAATCGATTCCATGTTTTTTAAACACATAATAGGTAAAACCAGCACCTGTGAAGGTAAGTGTGCTTTCATTATACGTGTATCCGAACTTGGCTTTTCCAGTTAGATTGGCTGCAAACTGGACAAGCTTGTCAGCTTGTGTTTCAGCAACCGGTGCGGTGCTTACCGTTTCAGTAAAAACACGTTTCGCTGTTAAGAAACGTTGTGAGTAGTAGTCTACAAATAGAACTCGAGTTAATACACCGTTGGAATTTGGAACGATAATTCTGTGATCTCCAGCGTAAATACCAACTAGTGAAGGAGTTGTTGATCCAATTGAACTACTTAAGTAAACTAAATCACCTTTTTTTAAGTTAGAACGTGATACAGTTGTACCAGCCTTCATTTGCTCTTTTACGCTAGTAGAAGACCCAAGATTTACACCATTTGTTTTGTAAACATAATTAACAAAACCTGGTGCAGTAAATCTTAAAGCTGTTTCATCATTAACAGAACCCATCGTTACTTTATTAATAAGGCTATAAGACGTTTCAACAATTTTGTCTCCCTTTGTAGCAGGGTTTGCAGACATTAAGCTTGGTAGTACTCTACGAGCAGTAACATAATTGTCTGTGTAATAAGGTTTGCTCGCCATATCTGTAATAACAATATGTTGCTTTGGATCTGCCATGTGAAGGACTTTATTATCACCGATATACATTGCTACATGGTCTGATGGCTCATTGTCTGTTTTATTTGCATCAAAGAATACTAAGTCACCTTTTTGAAGCTGACTTTTTGCAACGTACGTACCTTGTTGCATCATGTAGTTTTCATTATAAGTGGCAATGTCCACACCACTTTTTTCAAAAATGTACATAAGGAACGTTGCACACGAGAATTTATAAGGATATGTTGCCTTATATTCAGTATTACTGTATGTTGCTTTTCCGATTAAGCTTTTTCCTAACTGAATTAACTCATCTGCTTTTGCTTCTACAGCTGCTTGATTGTTGTATACGTTTGTGGTCGCTGCTGACACTTCATTGATAGGTGAAGGCATTCCCACACTGCTGAAAGTGAGTGCTAAAGCTAATGTAGTTGTTACAATACGTTTCTTCATCTTTATGGGTACCTCCTAGTATTTTGTTTTTTAGTTTTTGTTTGTTGCTCGAGACTGATTGTATCACACAAAACAAAAGGGACTTTGCGGAAAAATATCCCAAGTCCCTTTTAAAACAAATATTACAGCCTAAAACATAGGTATACCTTGCTGTTTGACTCTACATTACATTTCTGTTACAGCTTTAAACTCCTTGCTAAATCAATCATGGATCTGCTGCTCATTGGTCCCTTTATTAACAAATGTGTGTCTGAATCTAGTTCTTCTAATAGGATTTCTTTTACGTTTTTTTCTACCTTATTAAACATAAAAATATTTCCTTTGAAGTTTTCTAAATGAGCTTGTTTTGCTATCTCTGTAGCTTTCTCACCAATGGTAATAAGGGTGTGAATATCACGCGAAGCAACCATTGAACCAACCTTTTGATGGAACTCTATTTCGTAGTCACCTAATCGATTAATATTCCCTAACAGAACGATTTTTTTCTTATTTTTACTGATCTCATCCATTACATTAAGGGCTGCTTCTATTGAAGTGGGATTAATTGTCCATGTATCATCGATAATTGTTGATCCGTTAATACCACTCGATACTTCTAAGTGTCTTTCCATGTTTTTAAACGTTTTTAGTCTTCGGGAAGCATCCTTAATATCTAGTCCCATGGCATGGACTGCTGCAATTGCTGCTAAAGCATTATATACCTGATGTTCACCATAACCTGGAACGAATACGGGATAACTTTTTTTATTATGTTGTAGATCGAATGTCATTCCATTGTTAGAAAACTTTATATTAGTAGCTTGATAATCTGCCGAAGGGTGGACACCAAAATATACAACCTTTCCATTAAACTGTTTGAGAGAAAGTTTTTTTATGTTCTCGTCATCACTATTAAGGATTAATGTTCCACCTTCCCGAACTCCTTCAATAATCTCGCCTTTAGCCTGAATATAGCCTTCTAGCGTTTTACATCCATCTAAATGGTGTGCACCAATGGTTGTAAGAATCCCAATAGTCGGACTATAGATTAGACATTGGTGCTTAATATTTCCCGGGTTTCCTAAGCCAGTCTCAAATACAGCCGCCTTGGTCTTACGATTGATTCCTAATAAGTAGGGAAAAGATCTCCTAGGTTCATTTTTACTACTTTCCGTTGCCTGTACCAGTCGATCTTGATTTAAAATCTGTTTGATCATCTCTTTAGTAGTCGATTTCCCACAGGTGCCTGTGATGGCCACAACCGGGATGTTAAATAGATTTCGATAGTATTCAATAAATTTCCAATAAGCCTGAACGACACTTTTTACATGTATGACCGTTATTTGGTCATTTATATCCTTTAGCTTCTTTTCAGACTTATCCGTGATAACTGCACAAGGGCTTACTTTTTTTAGGAAATCCCAGTCAGGCTCATCTCTTTTATATAAGAAGACTAGTGTGTTTGCTCCTTTAATATCTTGACGACCATAGACCGCAGCGTGTCTAACATACCAATTTTCTGAACCACTTAGAATATTCCCCTCAAGAAAATGAACAATTTTGCTTACTAATATCGGTTCCACAGACTCATCTCCTTTCATGAAGCTATTATATGATTGGAAAGACATTACTGTTTGTATAGGTACCTAACAACATAGGAGTTCAAGTATCTCCTCCTACAAAATTTCCTTTTTGTCCTACACAGCGAATATTTAGGAGAATACAGTATTTTAAGACTTATTAAAAAAAGTGGTGAGAAGATGGTTTATAAAGTAGGTAAATTGGAGCAAAGCCTATTACTACAGTCTGATTCTTTAACGAAAAAGCATTTCCCAGAAACAATTGAATATAGGAAAGAAAATATTGGAGCATTTTTAGAAAAATATAATACTATCTACGTTAAACATGATACGTCCGGGCAGGGTAGGGGAGTCTTTAGGGTAACTCAATCAAAGAATAATCAAGTATTGGTTGACGGTTACACCCTATTTAGTAAAGCGGTTAGTGGAGAAAAAAGTCTAGAAGAATTTCACAAAATTCTTAATCCGTTCGAACGACTTGGGAGAATTGATCCTTATATCATTCAAGAAGGAATTAGTAGTGTAACTCCCGATGGAAATCCTTTTGCAATCCGAGTTCATGTTCAAAGAGTAAAAGGTCAGTGGGTAGTAGGAGGGATGTACGGGAATATTGGAACGGCAAATCATCAGAAAAATGGTGTAATCAATAGATATCGAGGTACAAAGCCAATACCAGTAGATGAATTATTTGTAAAATGGTTAGGAATGAATAGTGGTAGAATAGAGAACGTGAGACAGAAAATACAGGAAGTTTCCCTTGCTACTGCTGAAGTAATTTATGCTAAATACCCTTGTAGGGAATATGGAATCGATATGGGTGTTGATGCAAGTGATAAACCAGTAGTGTTTGAAGTAAACACAACACCAGGAATCGGATCCTTTCATGGAGTAGATATAAATCTTTGGAAAAACATAGTGAACAATCGTAAATTAAGTTAAGACATTTGTATCGTGTCTAAAAATGTATATTAATGAAGAAATGCGTCGACAGCTGGATGTTGGCGTTTTTTTCTTGATAAATCTTAGAATATTAAACTTAGAAAAACTCGGTACTTTTTAAAAGCAATTAAGATAAAGTTAACCATTTTATCTTGTCCAAATTTCTCCATATTCCTTGCTGAGAGGCTTTCTACCGTTCTGAGATGGCATTTCGTGGATTCAGATGTTAATGGTAACGCTTACACTCACTATTTGGACATATTGCTTATGACTTGCTTATTTTCCCTTGAAATCAAATTTGAGCATGGTAGTATAAAAAATGTTCGCGAAAACAAGAACACAATACGAACAGCATGGGAGAGATAGCATGTTAAAAAATAAATCAATAGCTTTTTTAGGTGCAGGATCCATGGCAGAGGCAATGATAGCAGGTATTGTTAATGCGGGAAAGGTACCTACAGATCAAATATTTGTAACGAATAACAGCAATGAAAAAAGATTAGAAGAATTAACGATTAAATATGGGATTAACGGGGTAAAGAGAGAAAACTTGCATTTTAATCAAATCGATATCTTTATACTTGCTATGAAACCAAAAGATGCAGATCGTGCTTTGAATTCTATAAAGAGCCTTCTAACCCCCAATCAACTTGTCCTATCTGTTTTAGCGGGAATTTCCACTTCCTTCATGGAGCAGAACCTTCAAGCAGGACAGCAAGTGATTCGTGTTATGCCGAATACTTCAAGTATGATTGGTGAATCAGCCACAGCATTATCCCCAGGAGCACATACTACACAAACTAATTTATCAATAGCTAAAGAATTACTGGAGAGTATTGGTGAAGTATTCATTATTAACGAGGAGAAGATGGATATTTTTACAGGATTAGCAGGAAGCGGTCCAGCTTATTTTTATTACTTGATGGAACATATGGAAAAAGCAGGATTAAAAGGCGGTTTGGATGTTGAAACGACAAGAAAAATTATTGCTCAGACCATTGTTGGAGCAGCAAGGATGATTCAAGAGCAAGATGAAGACCCAACCGTTCTCCGTGAAAATGTTACTTCCCCAAATGGAACTACTGCTGCAGGACTTGATGCGCTAAGAAAAAATGGTGGTGGCAAAGCCATTGCCGAAGCAGTTTTCCATGCAGCCAATCGATCTAAAGAGATTAGCTCGAAACTAGCAGAAACGATAGATTCAAAAAAGTTAAAAGCAATTTAACAAGAATTTGACTATTCGCTAGGAGAGCAGGGCTAGATAGCTTTGTTCTCTATAGTTAAACCTTCGGCTTTTGCATGGAAAAAATGAAGCAAAATGCCCTTACACAAACTAATTAACATAACATCGATACAGGAGTGATTGGATGACCCCGGACTTGAAAAAAAAGCGGGTTGTAATAAAGATTGGAAGCAGCTCATTAACAAGTAGGCATGGAGAGATTAGCAGAAGAAAGCTTGAAAAATTGGCAGATGAAGTCGTGGTCTTAAAGGATTCTGGTCATGAGGTGGTAGTCGTTTCATCGGGTGCTGTTGCTGCAGGTTATCGAAAATTAGGTTGCTTAAATCGCCCTGATACCCTACCAGAAAAGCAAGCAGCAGCTTCCATTGGCCAAGGATTATTAATGGAAACATACTCAAAGCTATTTTTATCTCACGGCTATGTTGCTTCCCAAATCTTGATTACAAGAAGCGATTTTTCAGACGAGAATAGATACAAAAATGTTCGGAATACATTAAATGTTTTATTGCAAAGAGGTATTATACCCATTGTAAATGAGAATGATACCGTGACGATTGATCGGTTAAAATTTGGAGATAATGATACCTTGTCAGCGAAGGTTGCTGGTCTAATTGATGCTGATCAGCTCATCATATTGTCAGACATAGATGGTCTATATAATGCAGATCCAAGAAAAGAAAAGGATGCAAAATTATTAGAACAAGTCCATGAAATTACTCCTGAAATTGAAGCCGCTGCAGGTGGCTCTGGAAGTGCGGTTGGAACAGGTGGAATGAAATCAAAAATAGACGCAGCCAAAATCGCTATGGCCTCAGGTATTACAACGTTTTTAGGTAGATCTGGTGTTGATAACGTTTTAATAGATGCTGTATATGAACAGGCAAAAGGGACTTATTTTAAGACTGAAACGAATACGATTAACTTAAATCAAAAGAAAAAATGGATTGCCTTCAACTCAGGTCCAGAGGGTGAAGTAGTGATAGGAAATCACGCTAAAGATTTAATTATGAACAAAAAGCAAAGCCTTCAAGTAAAGGGTATTGAGAAAGTTAAAGGTGATTTTAAGAAAGGTGCAGTTATTAGAATTACTGACGTTTACGGGGAAGAAATTGGCCTTGGTATGGTGAAGTATGCTAAAAAAGATCTCTTAGAGATGAAAGAGACAAAGGATATTTCTGTTGACCAGATAGCCGTTCATATAGAAGATTTTGTATGCCATTTAGAGGTATCACTTCCAGTTGGAATATAAATTGAGATTAATGAAAACGCATTGAAAAAGGGAGGAATTTGGTGGCTACAGTAATTGAAAATACGAATGTTGAATTACAAGCAATTGAAGCAAAAAAAGCTGCTAAGAAATTAAGTTTATTGACTACTGAAGAGAAAAATGAGGCTTTATTAATAATCGCTAACAAGTTAGAAGAAGAATATAAGGGCATTTTACAAGCAAATGAAAAAGACTTAGAGGTTGGAAGAGAAAAAGGGTACGAAGCTGCTTACATGGATCGATTAGCCTTAACAAAAGATAGAGTATTTGATTTTGCAGATGGTCTGCGTCAAGTTGCAAAACTTGAGGATCCTACAGGTGATATTTTATCGGAATGGACGTTAGAAAATGGGTTAAAAGTAGAAAAGGTCCGTGTACCACTAGGAGTCATCGGAATGATCTATGAAGCGAGACCCAATGTAACTGTTGATGCAACAGGTCTTGCTTTAAAATCTGGAAACTCCATTGTTTTAAAAGGTGGTTCGTCTGCAATAAATTCCAATCGTAAAATTGTAGAGGTTATGCACTTAGCACTCGAGAATACGAAAATTCCAAAAGAAGCAGTGCAATTTATTTCGAGTACGAATAGAGAGGCTACGGAGCAGTTATTTACGATGAAAGAACATATTGATGTTCTAATCCCGCGTGGTGGTGGCTCATTAATAAATGCAGTTGTTAACAACGCCACGGTTCCTGTATTAGAGACAGGTGTTGGAAACTGCCATCTTTATATCGATAAAGAAGCGGATGTTGAAAAGGCACTTAGTATTCTAGTTAATGCAAAAACAGATCGCCCAGCTGTTTGTAACGCGGCTGAGACGCTAATTGTTCATCAGGAATGGTTTGAACAACATATTGATAGGTTAGTAGAAACTTTTAATCAAAATAACATTGTCGTTCATGGAGACCAATTCGTTACATCTCGTATTCCAAACGCTCTTCCTGCCGGGGAAGAGGACTGGGAAAATGAATACTTAAGTTTAGATATAGCGGTAAAGGTTGTTGGAAATGTTGACGAGGCGATTGACCATATTGATCGTTATGGTACGAAGCATTCAGAAGCGATTATTACGGAAAATCGAGATACTGCGGCTAAGTTTATGAAACTAGTAGATGCATCCTCTTTATATCATAATGCTTCAACGCGATTTACGGATGGAGGGGCATTAGGATTTGGAGCTGAAATAGGAATCTCAACACAGAAGCTTCATGCTCGTGGTCCAATGGGGTTACCAGCATTGACTACGGTTAAATTCTTAATGAGCGGAAACGGTCAAATTAGATAGAATCTAACAGAGAGCACTTACCAACATGGTGAGTGCTTTTGTTGAGTTATACATAGATAATTTTATTGTATGGAATTCCTTCAGAGTTAAATTTTCATTAGCTTATTTTTGAAAAATAAATTATGTTATTAGTAAGACTTTTTAAAAAAATCAATTAGAGAATGGATGGTTATAATATGGAGATTGGATACATTAATGGAGAATTTGTTTCATTGAATGAAAAAGTGATCCCTATTGATGAAAGGGGCCATCAGTTCGGGGATGGAGTATATGAAGTTATTCGTATATACGATGGAAAGCCTTTTATGATGGAAGAACATCTAGAGCGATTGATTAATAGCGCTAAGGCCATTAGATTGCCTATTACAGAGAGCGTTGATGACTTTAAGAGTTTAATTATGAAGGCTGTTGAGAAATCTGAATTACATAACTGTAACGTATATTTACAGATTACAAGAGGGATTGCGACTAGACAGCATCTTTTCCCAAATGTTCCTGCTTCTATTTCGATGACCGTAAGAGAAGCGAATCCTCTTTCAGATGAAATGAGAAACACAGGAGTAACGGCTATTACACATGAGGATGAGCGATGGGCAAATTGTTACATAAAATCGCTAAATCTATTACCCAATATACTTGCAAAACAAGTTGCACACGAGGCGGGTTGTTTCGAAGCCATATTGGTGAGGGATGGTTATGTTACGGAAGGAACCAGTTCTAATATGTTTATTGTTAAAAATGGAGCCGTTTATACAACTCCCCTTTCGAAGCATATTTTACCTGGAATTACACGTATTGCTGTCAAAGAAATTGCTAACCCTTTACAGATTAATTTCTACGAGGAACATTTTACTGAAGACCAATTAATGAGTGCTGAAGAAATTTTTATGACAAGCACGACTGCGGAAGTTCTGCCGATAGTTAGGGTGAACGACAAACCGATTGGACATGGAGTTCCTGGGGAAGTGACCAAGAAATTGTACGAACAATTTAAGAGAAAAGTAGAAACTCTTTAATTAGCTTCAGTGGTGTAAAGGTTTAAAAAGAAGGAGTTAATTTCATGCATATTATTGATACACATTGCGATGTACTACTGAAGCTTTGGGAAGGGAAGGGCACTCTTCGCTTCTCAGATTCAGAAAAACTAGATGCAAATAAAAGTAGATTACAGGCTGGGAAGGTCAAAGTCCAATTTTTTGCAATCTTTGTGGATCCTATTATTCACTCGGAGCAAAAATTTCAGGTTGCTCTTGAGCAAGTTGATTACTTCTATAAAGAAGTGTTAGGGAAGAACCCTGAGATGAAACATATTAAAAATTGGTCTGACTTTTATAACTTAGAAGATGGCCAAATTGGTGCGGTACTAACGCTAGAAGGTGTGGACGCAATTGGAAACGACCTAAAGAGGTTGAACATTCTACACCAATTAGGAGTTATATCTGTAGGTTTGACTTGGAATAATGCTAATTTGGCAGCTGATGGAGCAGGCGAACCTCGTGGTGCTGGATTAACTTTATTTGGTAAAGAAATTGTCCAATTCCATAATGAGAATAAAATCTTAACAGATGTTTCACACCTATCCGAAAAAGCATTCTGGGATGTTATGGAGATAGCGGAATTTCCTTTTGCAAGTCATTCTAATTCACGTGCATTATGCGATCACCCGCGTAACCTATACGATGATCAAACAAAGGCTCTCTTTAATAAAGGAGGAGTTATCCATGTTGTGTATTGTACGGAATTTATTATTAAAGAGGGAAGGCCAAAAATATCGGATGTGATTAAACATATTGACCATTTCTGTTCACTAGGTGGTGTAAAGCAAATCGGCTTAGGTTCAGATTTTGATGGGATATCTAAATTCGTTGTCGATCTAGAAGATGCTTCCTACTACCAAAATATGATTAATGAGCTGCTGAAACATTTTAAAGAAGAGGAAGTAAAAGGGTTTGCTCATCAGAACTTCTTAAACTTTCTATCAGGTTTGAATCAATGAAGATTCGAAATCGAGGTGTAAAGGTTGGTAGACTTTCCCCTGGAACGAAGAATTGTATAACTGATGTTGAGGGAGTAAAGGTAGGGCATGTGACTTTAGATTTTCCACTGGATGAGACAGATTATGCTTGTACTGGGGTAACAGCCATTCTGCCTCATGGAGGAAATCTTTTTAGAAATAAAGTGACTGCAGCAAGTTATGTGTTAAATGGGTTTGGGAAAACTACAGGGTTGGTTCAGATTAATGAACTTGGTGTGATTGAATCTCCTATCATGTTAACGAACACTTTTGGTGTACCAGCAGTAACTCAAGGGACACTAGAGCACATGCTTGAACAAAACCCAGAAATCGGTGACACGACAGGAACCATTAATGTTGTAGTAGGGGAATGTAATGACAGTCACTTGAACTCGATACGGAAGTTTCCAGTAAGGCCAGAACATGCTCTTGAGGCCATTCACAACGCATCGACTGATGTTGCATCAGAAGGGGCAGTTGGTGCAGGAAAGGGAATGGTCTGTTTCGGATATAAGGGTGGAATTGGCTCATCCTCCCGCGTTGTCATTCATAAAAAAAGTAAAAAAGAGTACAAGGTTGGCTGCTTAGTTCTTAGCAATTTTGGGAAGAAAGAGGAATTCCAATTTGCGAAATATTGTGTATCAGGCCAAAATGAAGACGGGTTGAATGAGACTTCTGATGGCTCTATCATGATTGTTCTAGCAACGGACGCGCCGTTAAGTGATCGTCAGTTACTTAGAGTGGCAAAAAGGTGCGGGATTGGTCTAGGAAGAACAGGAAGTCACTACAGCCATGGTAGCGGGGATATTGTCATCGCGTTTTCAACCTCTCACCGCATTACTCATGTTCATGATGAAGAGTTTGAAAACCGACAATTCCTAAGAGAAGACCATCCGATCATGAATGAGCTTTTTACAGCTGCTGCAGAGGCAACTGAGGAGGCTATCCTTAATTCTCTATCTCAAGCAGTGACAACTAAGGGTCGTGGGGGAAATGTTGTATATCAGTATCCATTTGAATCATGAGGTTTTGAGGCTTGCTCTTTCGGAGGGCGGGTCTTTTTTTTTGTTTATTGTATTAGTGTAAAAAATAACGGAAATTTGAGAGATTGTGTACTAATAAGGGCTCTTAATACCTGAAATCCCTTATATTAGGAAAAATAGGTACTAAATGACCTCTTTAAAGCTCGAAATGTGAAAAAATCACTAAAAGTTGTAACTAAAAGAGGTTTTTAGTGCATAAAAAGGATCAATTTTTTTAATAAAGGGTTTAACAGAGTTAAGCCTTTAGTTTGTATTAATAGTAGAAGATTGATAGGAAAGTTGGCATAGTCTTAGTCGAATCTAAAGGGTATTAAGTTTTAGGTTTTGTCTAAATTTGTTGTTTATATTTATTACTTTTTACTTTTGTTTAAACATTCAGAATATTAGATGATTTAAATGTACAAGAATCGAAAGGGGAGATTGGATGATAAGAAAAACGTTTATGGCTATTACGCTTGGTGCTGCTTTAGTCATTTCTTCTACGAGTGTTGGGGCTAAATCAACAGAAAAGGCACCGAGTAAAAACTCACAGATAGCTTATTATGTTGATGAGTCTACACTTCCATTTGACGCACTAGACGGCTATAAAACTGATAGGTATTGGGGCGTACATAATGGTGCCGGATACCGGATTGAAGTACCTAAGGATTGGAATGGCGAGCTCGTTTTGTATGCACATGGATATCGAGGCACTGGTCTAGAATTAACAGTTAGTAACCCTTCCATTCGTGAACACTTGCTTGAAAAAGGTTATGCATGGGCAGCATCAAGTTATAGTACAAATGGATATGATGTGGCACAAGCTGTCAAAGACACCCACGCCTTAGGATCTTACTTTAATGGTAAAGTTAAAAAGCCTAAAAAGACTTATGTAATGGGACATTCCATGGGTGGGCACATAACCGCTGTTTTATCGGAACAATATGTAAGCGCTTACGATGGTGCTTTACCAATGTGCGGGGTGACAGGGGATACGGAGTTATTCGATTTCTTTACTGATTATGGGTTGGTAGCACAGGCATTAAGTGGTGTAAAGAAAGAGAATCAAAAGATACTTAATGATGAAGAGTATAAATTAAAAATACTACCTCAAGTTTATTCTTCACTTGGAATTGGTCAAAAATTAACAGTAGCAGGTGAAAATTTTAAAACGGTTATAATGAACTTAACTGGTGGAGAAAGACCGTTATTTGATGTTGCTTTTAATTCATATAAAGACTTCTTGTTTCAACAAATGCCAGTTGACCCAACCTACTTAGTAGCATCTGGTAATGTTATAGACAATACTGACTCCGTATACCAATTAGATAATGATTTGAACTTATCTCCTGATGAGAGACTTTTAAACAATGCTGTACTGAGAATTACTTCTGACCCTAATACAAAACAAAAAGGCTTAACCGGTGTACCTAAGGTAGAAGGAAAGCATAAAATTCCGATGATTTCTCTTCATAACGTAGGCGATTTATTTGTACCTTTCCATATGCAACAAATCCATGCAAAAAGAGCACAAGAAAATAGTAATGAAGATTTATTGGTAACTAGAGCAATTAGGGCTGTTGGGCATTGCGATTTTACGCCAGAAGAAGAGGTTCAGGCCTTTGAAGATCTTGTGCAGTGGGTAGAAAAAGGTGTTAAGCCAGAAGGGGACGATATTTTAAATCCTTCTGCAGTAGCAGATCCTTCATTTGGGAAAAAATTCACAAAGCCTTTAAGAAATTTTGACCTGTTGAACAACCAAGAGAAGTCTGAAGATTCTTCCTCTTAATTATTTGAAAAAGCTTAGTAGAGTCGTCATCCACGACCCTACTAAGCTCTCTTTCTATTTAAACACAGTTTCAATAACCCCTTTTCCACCCTCATACTTTACCGTTCCATAAGCTCCATTAACAATAATGTTCTGAGGTGGAAGGTGGCCAATGTCTGTGTCATAAATAACGGGGATATTTAAATCGCCGAATGCATCTCTTAGTGCATCCTCGTATGTGTAAGTGTTTTCGGTTTCCTTTGTTACCGGCCTTCCAATTAGAATTCCATTTACATTTTCAAACCACCCGTTTTGTCTTAGCTGCCAAAGCGCACGATAGAGTTGTGTAACGGATAGTTCTACATTTTCAAAGTAGAAAATTAATCCTTCATCATTAGCATTCTCCAGATTAAAAGATTCTAAATCTCCAAATTTAGTTCCTGTTAAATTCATAATGCAGTCAATGCAACCCCCGATAAAACGGCCTGAGAAAGTTGCGGCTTCCTCTTTTAATGCCTTCCATTCTGTTGGCGTATCTACATAAAATCCTGTAACAGGGTTAGCAAATGCTTGCTCCCAAGAGGATTGATATTGTTCACTTGATGTTTGAATGATTGTAGAACCTACTTCTGAACCAAGTACCTCGCTCCACTTATTTGTAAGGGGATCAAGGTCTTTTGCCGCAATATCTAGAAGTGCTGGCCCATGAGCAGAAGCATGACCAGTTAGAACCGTGTATGAAAAGAGAAGGGTACTAATGTCTGAGTATCCGAGAATCCATTTTGAAGGGAGTGATTGAAGTCTTTCCCAATCTAGATAAGGTAGAATTTCCATTAAGAACTCTCCACCCCAAATAGGAATGATTGCTTTTACATTTGGATCCTCAAAAAAATCCATTAGTTCATTCCTTCTTTTTTCAGGAGAGCAACTTCTACTATTTTCTTGTGTCCAGACTGTATCACCAATAATGATGTTAAACCCTTTTTCCTCAAGTTGCTTCTTTGCTTTATGTACTAGAAAATGACCGCCTTCTTCAACTCCATTGGAAGGGGCTGAGACAGCAATAGTATCACCAGGTTTTAATGCAGCAGGATATTTGATCATACCTTCCACCTCTTCTTTTTCCTATATTATACAATTATTCAAGTGTTAAAAAAATCCCCCTCAAAAAGAGGAGGATAAAAATTTATAGAACCATATCTGACATTACATAGTGATACAAAAGCTTACCAGTATTATCAATTGAAGACTGGTGCGTACGCTCGAATGCGTGAGAGGAATCAATACCCGGTCCAATTAAGCCGTGAACAATATCGTGTCCCGAGCGAATGGCTGCTGATGCATCTGATCCGTAGTATGGATAAATATCTAGCTTATAAACGATGCAGTTTTCTTCAGCTAGATTCACTAATCTTTTCCTTAACTCATAATGATAAGGTCCACTTGCATCTTTCACACAAATGGAAACAGTATACTCATCAGTCGACTGGCCATCACCCATAGCGCCCATATCAACAGCTAAATATTCAACTGTTTCTGGTGTTATGTTTGAGTTTCCACCATAGCCAATCTCTTCGTTATTAGAAATTAAAAAGTGTGTTGTGTAAGGAAGCACAACATTATTTGTTTTAATCTCTTTGATTAATTGAAGGAGTATAGCGACACTTGCCTTATCGTCTAGGTGACGCGATTTAATAAAACCACTTGGTGTAATTTCGACTCTTGGATCAAACGACACGAAATCGCCCACTTCAATTCCAAGATTACGAACATCCTCAGCGTTTTTCACTACCTCATCAATTCTGACTTCCATGTTGTCTTGGTTTCTTTCTGCTTTGCCAGCATCTTTATATACGTGAACAGAAGTCTGGTGCATCAAAATTGTCCCTGTGTAAATCTTTCCAGAACTTGTTTCGATTTGACAATATTCACCTTCAATGGAGTTGTATTTAAATCCACCAATTAAATCTAACTTCAGTCGTCCATTCGACTTAATCTCTTTAACCATTGCACCAAGTGTATCAACATGTGCAGTTAACATGCGGTGTTTGTCTGTATTTTTTCCCGGTAAGGTTGCAATTAGACCACCTTTTCGATTGCGTCTAGTCTCAACACCATACTCAGATAAAAAGTTCTCAACATATGTAATCACTTCGTTTGTATTACCAGACGGGCTAGGAATAGATACTAGCTCTTTTAACAAGGAAAATGTGTCATTCGTATTTGGAAAATTCATTTTTTATTATCCTCCTAATATGTATTCATAATTACTATTATACGCTTCATTCTTGATAAATCTAATAGTTTCATAAATAGAACCATCGTAAAAAGAGTATCCAGGAATCCCCGAATACTCAAAGTTACTTTAACTATCCCTTTTTAAAAAGGACCTTCCCACCGTAATAAAGTAAAGCGAAGGAAAAAACTATAATAGCAATGACTCCTATAACATCAAAGAGCAAGGCAACTGCACCTGTAATCACTGCATTGGTTGGAATATAAATCAATGCAAATCCAGCAAGAATACATGCTAGGAATATAAGCGCTTTATGATACATTCGACTAACACCTCCCTCTAATATAATGTATGAGAAAATTAAGTTTTCGAAAGGACAAATACCCATCTTGTTAGTTAAAATTTTTGTGTATGTAGAATGTTTAGAATGAATAGGTTAGTAACATAGAAATAAATATTTGACTTAAACCTGAGTTATATAGTAGGATTACTAAGAATTAATTATTTGAATATTAACTCTTATCAAGAGAGGCGGAGGGACTGGCCCTACGATGCCCGGCAACCACTGATTTTCAGAAAGGTGCTAATTCCAGCAGAGCTATTACGTTCTGACAGATAAGGTGAAGCGAAAACTTCTTCTTATCGAAGAGGTTTTTTTGTGTTTATGAAACTGTTTTAGAATACACAAGGGGGAAATACACATGAAATACGGTTTTTGGTTACCGATTTTTGGGGGATGGCTTAGAAATGTTGATAACGAAAACATGCCACCTACATTTGATTATGCGAAGAACGTAATTCAATCTGCTGAAAATTGGGGGTTTGACACAACTCTCATTGCTGAGCTTTACTTAAATGATATTAAAGGGCCTAAGCAAGATTCATTAGAAGCGTGGTCGACAGCAGCAGCTCTAGCAGCTGTTACGGAAAAAATTGAAATTATGACGGCTGTTCGTCCAGGATTCCATAACCCTGCTGTTACCGCAAAAATGGCAGCCAATATTGATCATATTAGTAACGGTCGCTTCACTTTAAATGTTGTCTCTGCTTGGTGGGAAGAAGAAGCAAAGCAATATGGTGGAATTTTTACAGAGCATGACGAGCGATATAATCGTACAGAAGAATTTATCGACGTGCTAAAAGGACTTTGGACAGAAGATACTTTCTCATATGAAGGAAAATATTATTCTATTAAAAACGCCCATTTATCTCCAAAACCTGTACAACGTCCTAATCCGATTCTATACGCGGGAGGAGAGAGTCCTCGAGGCAAGAAGGCAATTGCAAAACAATGTGATGCGTATGTGATGCATGGTGGGACAGTCGAGGAAGTTGCTGTTAAAATTGATGATATGAAAAAACAAAGGGAGCTAGCAGGAAATAAACCTTTCCGTTCATTTGGTATGGCAGCATACGTGATTTGTAGAGACACGGAAGAGGAAGCACAAGAAGAGCTTGCTAGAATAACGGATGTAAAAGAGACGAGTGCTTACGCAGGATACAAAGATTTTGTTGGGAAATCTCAGTTAGAACAGCAAGTTAAGTTATATGATTATTCTGTTTCTAATCGAGGGTTACGTCCAAACTTAATAGGGACACCAGACCAGATTGCCGAACAAATCATTGCATATGAAGAAGCGGGAGTCGATTTACTATTACTTCAATTTTCACCTCAGTTGGAGGAAATGGAACTCTTTTCAAAAAAAGTAATGCCACTAGTTACGCAAAAACAAAAAAATAAACAATTACAGTAGGAAATGAGGGAATACGTTGAATAAAATATATGTCTTACATGAAAATAGTGAATGGACCATTCATTTAACAAATAGATTAGAAGAGTTAGGTCTTCCATATGAAGAGTGGCATTTGGATCAAGGAGTTGTCGATTTATCATCAGAGCCACCTCAGGGTGTTTTTTATAGCCGAATGAGCGCTTCATCACATACGAGAAATCATCGCTACGCACCAGAGTTAACCGAATCTGTTTTGGCTTGGTTAGAGAGAAATAATCGAAAGGTTTTCAACGGTAGTCGTGCATTACGACTTGAAGTCAGTAAGGTTAATCAATATATGGCTTTAAACGCAGTTGGAATAAGAACACCAAAAACCATTGCTGCAGTAGGGAGAGGGCAAATCTTAGAAGCGGCTGTAAAGCTGGAGGCAGGATCCTTTATTACGAAGCACAATAGAGCTGGAAAGGGCCTAGGAGTTCAATTATTTCATTCTATTGATAGCTTAAGAGAATACGTGGACGGACCAACATTTGAAGAACCGGTGGATGGAATTACGCTTGTACAAGAATATATTCAATCACCTGAGCCATTCATAACAAGATGTGAGTTTGTTGGTGGTAAGTTCGTCTATGCTGTTCAAGTGGATACATCTGAAGGGTTTGAACTTTGCCCCGCAGATGCCTGCCAAATTGGAGATTTATTTTGCCCAGTAGGAGAGGAAGCTCCACAAGAAAAACCTAAGTTTCAAGTAGTGGATCTACATGATCCGATCATTGAATTATATGAAAAGTTCCTTCAGGAGAATAAGATTGCAGTTGCAGGGATTGAATTTATTCGAAATGCTGATGGAGAAATCTATACGTATGATGTAAATACCAATACAAATTATAACTCAGATGCAGAGAGGGTATCGGGGAAATTCGGAATGCTTGAGGTAGCAAAATTTCTTGGGTCTGAGCTAAAGAAACTTGAAAAAGGGACACTAATTAATAGCTAATTTAAAGAACAACACGTCCTAATGCGTGTTGTTTTTGATGCTATGTAAAAGGATTATCTGTTTAAGAGAGCGAATAACCTTTATGAAGGTTTTAAAGGAGGTTCTTTTTTTGAATACAAAATTAATTATCGTTGAAGGGTTACCAGGGTTCGGAAAATCGACCACTGCTAACTTTATTCGAGATCTTTTAGAGGAAAAAGGGATTAAAAATCAACTATTTTTAGAAGGTAATTTGGATCATCCTGCTGATTATGATGGTGTCTCTTGCCATACAGAGGCTGAATTACAACACCTATTATCCAACCATTTAGAGGTTAAGGATATTTTACAAAATAATGTGGTAGAAAAAGGGGATAAGTACTTTCTACCATATCAAAAGATGAAAAATGAATATGGGTCTAAGCTTTCTACTGAATTATTTAATGAGATTTTTAAAAAAGATATATATGAACTTGCTTTGGATCAAAATATAAATCTTATTGTAGACAAATGGACGGAGTTTGCACAACATGCACTCAACGAAAATAAAACTTATATTTTCGAATGTTGCTTTATTCAGAACCCTGTTACGGTAGGGATGATTAAATATAATGCGTCGAAAGAAGTGGTAAGAGATTATGTTCATAGATTACAAGAGGTCATTAAAGGACTAGACCCACTTTTAATCTATGTAGAACAAGATGATCTTGAGTTTTCTTTTAAGAAGGCCATTCAAGAAAGACCGCAGGAATGGTCAGAAGGATTTGTGAATTACTATACAAATCAGGGCTATGGAAAAGCCAAAGGATATAAAGGTATAGAAGGTACCATTAAAGTGCTTGAAGCAAGGAGATTATTAGAAGAAGAAATTTATGATTCACTAGGGATAAAAAAAGTTAAAATTAATAATTCCAACTATGAGGGGAAAAATTACAAGCAAACTCTTTCTGATGTGTTAATGTGTAATTTTTATAAATAAAAGGTGTATTAACATATAACCTATTTTAAAGGGTATGATATTTTTAGTTATTACTTTGATAATGGGAGGTTTTATAATGGGAGAATGTAATCTTGATCATTCACTTGAAGATGTCAAAAGTAAATATGAATCACAGTCTGAATACTTGCCAAGTGAAATGAAGCCATTATTTGAGAGCTTTTTCACGAAAGAACATACTCAGGAGCTTCTAAATGATGTCTTTCACTTATTGAAAAAGTATGATTTATCGTCGAACGAGGAGAGGGAAACAAGAAATAGAAGATTATATATGGTACTGCAAAATGTAAAGTAAGAAAAATGGTGTAGATGAGTATTTGTCTACACCATTTTTTTATAAAGTATTAAGAATTTTCGGTAAATATAAAGGAATCCGTCACACTTTGTCGTATCTTACTACTAAGAAATTTTCTTATAGTGAGGAAGATACTATGCTCGCGGAGAAGTTATTATTACACGTATTAATTATTTTTGCCCCCATCCTCATTTATAGTTTCTTTATTGAAAACAAAGGGAAACAAATCAATTCATACATTTGTGGTTTGTTGCAGGGAGGAACAGCTCTCCTTTGTATGACATTTCCTGTTTACAATTTCGAATTATATTGGGACTTGCGGTACGTTCCTCTAGTACTAGCATTTCTATATAGTGGTCCTATAGCAGGCGGAATAGTCTTTCTGTTTATCCTTGGAACGAGAACCTTCATTGGTGGAGAAGCATTGCTCTTCGGATATATAAGTGCTATTATTTCGGTCATTGTTCCATTTGCATATTCTATTTTGAATAGATTCTGGAAAAAGAGTCCAAGGAAGAGGATTCTCACTGCAATTACAATCGGGTTTTGGCCGGCTGTTATGCAATTGGGAATTCTAATCTTTTGGTTTGTTTTTAATCCATCAGCTGTAAACTTTTCTGAACTGATCAGCTATATTTTGATATTTGGTTTTATCAACATTCTTGCAATCGGTTTTGCTGCAAAATTAAATGAAATGATAATCGAAAGAATCATGATGAAACAGGAGATTCGACGAGCAGAAAAGTTTAATACACTCGGTGAGCTTGCTGCCTCCATTGCTCATGAAGTACGAAATCCACTAACGGTAGTCAAAGGATTCCTTCAACTCATGCAACAGAAGGAAAAGGGAGAAAATTATCAGTATCTTACATTAGTGCTGGGGGAGCTCGGGCGTGCAGAAGCGATTATAAATGATTACTTAAGCTTCGCGAAACCACAATATGAAAAGAAAGAGAAATTCCTTATTAAAGGACTCTTACTTGATGTACAACAGTTATTAGAACCACTAGCTTTAAAACAAGGCGTCGAGTTAAGAAGCATTCTAGACTCTGATCAACTTTTACTCGCAGATCGAGATCAATTTAAACAAGCTATCGTCAACATCATTAAGAATGCAATTGAGGCGACGAACAATGGTGGAGAAGTAATCATAACATTAGAAGAAAAGAATGATATGGTTCGGATACGGATTAAAGATAGCGGAAAAGGAATGACAAAAGACCAACTTTCTAGATTAGGAACACTGTTCTATACTACCAAAGACAAAGGGACAGGATTAGGGACTATGGTTTCTATTCGAATTATTGAGTCTATGAATGGAAAAATCTCTTATAGGAGCGAAGAGGGATCGGGAACCGAGGTAACAATCCAATTGCGTAATCCTGATGAAGTAGGTAGAAATGATGAAAAATGATCCACCTATCAAGATTTATTCCAAAGGTTTACTACATGAATCGTTTATGAGGGGCCTTCCACTGAGGAAGACCCCTTAGTCATTTATAATGTTTTTTTAAACACATAGCTTGGTATGGTATAGCTCATTTTCTCTTCATAAAAGCGGTGAGCGTCTTTTCGATGAAGGGCAGAGGATAGGGCGATGGTAATGCATCCATGTTCAACACCCCAATTTTCAATGGAACTCAGAAGATACTCTCCGTATCCTTTTGATCTCTTTTTACTAGTTGTTACTAGGTCATAAACCCAGACATGTCTTCCATAATAAAAGTTAGTAATGATTCCGACTCCTGCGAGGGCAACAAGGTCGTTTTTGTCATATAATGCAAACATCTTATAGCCTTGAGGTTGCATTTCTTCTAATAGATTCAGAAATTGTTCCTCTTTTAATTCCGGTCTTAATTCCCGCATTAACTTATAACCTTCTAATACTTCTTCCATTGTGATTAATTGCTTAGTTTCAAACAAAGCAAACAACTCCTTCTTTACAAATAACTTAGATTTCTACAAAATAATCATAAGTGGTTATTGGTATCACCAAAAGAACCAGAAATAAAATTTTTGATGGGGCCAGAGGAGTGTCATTATGTTTGAGTTAACCCCTATACTAGATGAAAAACTAGAAACACCCTTGTACATTCAGTTATACGAATTTATAAAGCAACAAATTGAAAAAAATAACATAGAAAAAGGGACTCAACTTCCGTCCAAAAGAAAACTTGCAGAGTATTTATCAACAAGTAGAAACACAGTAGAAAATGCCTTAGCACAACTAATCGCTGAAGGATATGTGGAGAGCGTTCCTAGAGTAGGTCTATTTGTAGCGGATATAAGTGATTCCATTTTGCATCATCAACACAAACAAATAAATATACTAAAAGACCCTATAGAAGAGAGTCCTTCATTCAAATATGACTTTAGCCAAGGTCATGTTGATTTAAATTATTTTCCCTATAAAACATGGAAAAAACTTATGATTCAATGCCTGCAAATAGAAGAGAAGGAATTGCTTCTTGGAGGTCATTCCCAAGGTGAGGTAGAGCTTAGGGAGGAGATAGCTCACTATTTGTATCAATCTAGAGGTGTAAAATGTACAGCTGAACAAATTGTAGTTGGAGCAGGAACTCAATATTTACTAGGCCTCATATGCAGATTGATGGGGAGAGAAGCGGTTTGTGCATTAGAAGAGCCTTGTTTTCATAGGTCTAGAGAGACTATACGATCACATGGAATGAAGATTATACCGATTGATGTTGAAGTAGATGGTCTAAAAGTAGATGATTTGACAAATACAAATGCAAATTTAGTATATGTAACTCCATCACATCAGTTTCCCACAGGAGGTATCCTAAATATTCAAAAAAGGTATAAGCTCTTAGAATGGGCAAATGAAAATAATGCCTATATTTTAGAGGACGATTATGATGGGGAGTTTCGATATCGCGGAAAGCCAATTCCGGCCTTACAAGGTCTTGATACATATGATCGAGTCATTTATCTAGGTACTTTTTCAAAATCGTTTATTCCTTCTTTACGGATTAGCTACATTGTCCTACCAAAACATTTTATTGTAAAACACTATGATCATATTATTTTTCAAAAACAAACCGTCTCTAGAGTTAACCAGAAGGCGTTGGAGTTATTTATGAAAGAAGGACATTGGGGAAGACACCTGAATAAGATGAGGACCCTATATCGTAAAAAGCAAAAAGTGTTACAAAAGACCATTCTAGAAAAATTTGAAGATAGGGTTAAAGTGATTGGGATTGATTCAGGTCTCCATATTTTACTTCAAGTTCATTTAGCTGAGACAGAAGACTCTTTAATACAAAAGGCAGAAAATCATTGCGTCAAAGTATATCCTTCTTCCGTGTATTATTTCGGTGACAATCCAACAGAGTTTCCGCAAATCCTCCTTGGTTTCGGTGGATTGTCTGAAACAGAAATTATGGAAGGCATTGAGCGCTTACATCAAGCATGGTTTTAAAATATTTCACAATTGTCTTAATTATCGTTATAATACATTTATTGTTCAACATGATGAGAGGTGCTAAAAATGAAAAGAAATTTAAATGTTGCAATCATCGGCATAGGTGCTATAGGAGAAAGAGTTTTACGTAAGTTTTTATATCATTCAGGAACTGAATTAGTTGCCGTTTGTGATCAAAATGAAAGTCGCTTAAACGAATTGAAAAGTGAACTTGAGGAAGTGTCGGTGTACATCGATTATAAGGAGTTACTTAAGCAAGAAAATATTGATCTAGTATACTTAGCTGTACCGCCGGAGTTTCATCATAAAATTGCTTTAGACATTCTAAAGAGCGGAAAACATCTATTTTGCGAAAAACCTTTAGCTAACACTGAAGGTGAAGCAAAGGAAATGTTAGAGGCGGCATTAGACGCAAATGTCATACATGCGATGAATTTTCCAATGATTTATAGCAATGTTTTTCAAACGTTTAAAACGAAGATCCTTAGTGGAGAAATCGGTGAGGTTAAGAGAATTGAAGTGCAAATGCATTTTACAGAATGGCCTCGTCCTTGGCAAAAGAATATGTGGATATCTAGTCGTGAGCAGGGAGGCTTTATTCGTGAAGTAGCTCCTCATTACATTCATATGATTTATGATGTTTTTGGAGAAATAGGTAATGTGAAGTCATTTGTTGATTATCCAGAAGATCCAAATCTATGTGAGACAGGGTTTATTGCTAGAATGGAGCTTAAGAATGGCACACCCATTCTCTTCAATGGTTTGAGTGGAATTGGTGAGAAAGAGCATATATCGTTTAAAGTTTTTGGAGATAAAGGTACGCTAGATCTAACAAATTGGAGCGTTCTTTCGCAAAGTATCGGCGATAAACCAACTACTGTTCTTCCTATTGAGAGAACTGAACAATTAGATATTATTATGGAATTAATTAAAGCCATTGAGGGTCAACAAGCACAAATTGCAAGTTTCCATGAAGGATATGCAGTACAAAAAGTATTAGAGCAATTATTAGGAGAGTAAAGCAGGATTTAATTCTGCTTTATTTTTTTTGTCCTAGTAATAACAGGTCGATATTTGTAAAAATAATTCTTCGGGAATCGAAAGAAAACTATTGCCAGATGGATTAAGTGGGAGTATGATTACGATGATAACAGAATAAGGAATACAGGAAGAAGCTGAGGAAAGATGGCGCATAGTGAAAGAATTAACGCGTTAAATGAGAAGTTAAGCATTAAGAATGGAATTGCTACTACCATTGTACTAAATATAAGTAACAATTATTTTGCATTGTTCGCAATAAGTGTACTAGGCGTAAGTAACTATCAAGTGGGGCTCATTAGTTCATTGCCGCAATTTATCGGGATGTTCGCGATGTTTATTGGCTCGCTGTTGTTGAATAGAATGGAAGAAAAGAAGAAATTCACTGCTATTTCATTTTTATTTACTAGATTATTTTTATTGTTCATGTTCTTTGTCATTTATCTGCCAGTCGAGTATAGGGGCTGGGTGTTTGTACTTCTAGTGGGATTTATGAATCTACCAGGTTCGTTTGCTAACTTAAGCTGGCAATCTTTAATTGGTGATTTGATTCCAGATAATCGAAGAAGCGGTTTTTTTAGTGATCGTAATAGAGTTTTGACCATAGTTGGGATGATTTCCACCTTCATTATAGGAATCATGCTACAACAATTCAATTCTAGTAATCCATTTCCATACCAGTTACTTTTTTTGGTAGGATTTCTTTTTGGAATTGTAGAAGTCTACTATTTGCTTAAGCATAAAGAAGAGAAAAAAGTTAGGAAGCAGATCAAAAAAGGACTTTCATTTGGCTGGGAAGTGTTTAAACACAAGCCTTATGTATATTTTTTAATCTGTGGACTATTTTTTAATTTCGGCTGGCAGATGGCTTGGTCGTTATTTAGTATTTATCAAATCAAATATGCATTAGCAACTGGATTATGGGTTAGTTTATTTGCGGTTGCTAACCAAATTGCACAAATAGTTAGTTACAAATGGTGGGGAAGAATGGCTGATAAGCATTCAAATGCGAAAATGCTTATTTTAGTAGCGGTAGGGATGGCTAGTGCTCCGTTTCTGACCATCCTTTCGACGGATTTGGTATACTTAGTAGCTGTAAATGCGTTCTCAGGATTATTTGTATCGGGGACGGTTTTAATTTTATTTAACCAATTGTTAGAGGTAACAAAAGAGGACAATAGAAGTACTTGTATTTCTAATTATAATATCTTGTTAGCATTGGTGGCTTTTATTGCACCTCAGTTTGGTGTTTTCTTGTTAGAAACAGTAAGTATGGATTTTGCAATGACCATCTCATCTGTCTTGAGGGGGGCAAGTGCCTTTCTATTCTTTGGCTTGTATCTCTACTTAAGAAATCAACAAAAAGTGCTAAAGATTGGCGGACCATCTACACCATAACAGCATCTTCGGATGTTGTTATTTTTATTACATACATAAAAATAAAAACCGCCTTGCATTTCCAGCTTTTGCATGCTAGAATGAGAGGCGGTCTAATGTTTTTTGACATAAAAATTAATTTTGTTAATAAATATCCTATAATAACATTAACACAATAATATTCTAATTGTCAAGCATTAGACTGAAAAAATATTTAGGAGTGGTTTCATGGGTAAAGAACAAATGGATAAGCATTTTGAGCAAAACCGTGTAGATTCAGTGGTAAAAGAAATTAATCAAAAAGTAAACCACTTATCACAACAAGTGCAGAAAATAAGTTCTGATGCTCTTGAAATTCGCAAAACTTTTTGGAATGACGTGACTGTAAATGTTGATGAACCAGATGACATGATTGAAACGTATTTCAGTATTAAGCAGCAGGCGCAACTTTTATCAGAAAGAGAGAGAAGTCAAAGTCATCTAGGGAAAGAACTTAAGACCTTAGGAAGGTTAAAATATTCTCCTTACTTTGGTCGTGTTGATTTTAAAGAAGATGGTGAACAGAAAAGCGAATCGATTTATTTAGGGATCACATCCCTGATGGATCAGAATGAAGAAAATTTCTTAATATACGATTGGCGTGCTCCGATTTCGAGCATTTATTATGATTATTCTCCTGGAAAAGCAGAGTACAACACTCTAGAAGGAAACATTAAAGGAGAAATGGAATTAAAACGACAATTTATTATCCGTAACAGTAAAATTGAAGGAATGTTTGATACAGGGATAACCATTGGGGATGAAATACTGCAAGAAGTGTTAGGGAATAACGCTAATACACAAATGAAGAGCATAGTAGCGACGATTCAAAAAGAACAAAATCAAATCATTCGAAATGAAAAAAGTAAGGTCCTCCTAGTACAAGGTGTGGCAGGTAGTGGAAAAACGTCTGCGGCCCTTCAACGTGTGGCGTATTTACTTTATCGTTATAGAGGGATTCTAACTTCACAAAATATTATGTTGTTTTCACCCAATCCACTATTTAATAGCTATGTTGCCACTGTTCTTCCTGAGCTTGGAGAAGAAAATATGCAACAAGCTACATTCTTAGAGTATTTAACAAGTCGCATTGAAAAATCAATCCATCTTGAGGATGCTTTTATGCAAGTTGAATATATCCTAAACGGGGAAGAAACAGAAGAATATGTCACTCGGATTAAAAGTATCAGCTTTAAATCCAATCTGCAGTTTAAAGAGATCATGGATCAGTATTTGAAGTATCTTTCTAATGAAGGTCTTCTTTTTAAAGATATCATGGTGAAAAATAAGCTTCTAATCTCTGCGGAACAAATTAAAGATAAGTTCTACACCTATGATAAAAGTTATTCGATTCCAAATCGGATGGCCCTTTTACAAGAATGGCTTTTAAAGGAGATTAGAAAGTTTAAGAAAAGAGAAAGAGAACAGGATTGGGTAAAAGAAGAAATTCAATTTCTGGAGAAGGAAGATTACTTAGATGCTTTTAAGAAGCTTCAAAAGGATAAAAAGTTCAACGAAGATACATTTGATGATCAGGAAAGAGAAGAGAAGGTTCTGTCAGAAGTATTGGTTAGTCGTTATTTTAAACCTATAATAAGGCAAGTGAAAAAGTTCAGATTTATCGACTATATCCATATTTATAATCAATTGTTTACTCAGGAGACGGTCGAGAAGGCAGCGCTTCTAGTGAATGATGATTGGAAAGACATATGCCGAATCAGTCAAGTGAAGCTATCCTCTTCAGAGTTAACATATGAAGACGCAACACCTTTCGTCTATTTAAAGGACCATATAGAAGGTCGAAAAGGATCCTCTTCTGTAAAGCATGTATTTATTGATGAGGCACAGGATTATTCGCCCTTGCAATTTGCCTATATTCGTGAACTATTCCCTTATAGCAAAATGACCTTACTTGGTGACATCAATCAAGGGATTTTTGCTCATTCTAGTGAAGCAACCTCCATTTTGCCTCTAAATTTTATTGAGGAAGATAAAGAATCCATTATCCTGACGCGAAGCTATCGATCTACTCGACCGATTGGAGAGTTTACGAAATCGCTCTTAAAGGATGGATCATTGATTGAACCTTTCAACCGAGAAGGAAATAAACCGACACTAACTATCGTAAAAGATCAAGATGATTTACATACTTCCTTAGTTAGAAAGGTTAATAATCTTAAGGAACAGGGTCACAAGACAATCGCAATCATCTGTAAGACAGCAAAAGAAAGCCAAGAAGCGTTTCATTCGTTAAAAGATGAGCTCCCACTTAAGCTTATTGAGAAAGGAACGATTTCTTTTGAGCAAGGGGTATTAGTCATTCCTTCTTATTTGGCAAAGGGAATTGAATTCGATGCGGTGCTAATCTATGATGCTTCCAGTAAAAGTTATCATAGGGAAAGCGAGCGGCGTTTGTTTTACACGGCATGCACGAGAGCTATGCATGAATTACATCTCTATACAACAGAAGAAATTAGTCCTCTTCTTTCAGACAGTAAAGATTATCTAGAGATTTCCAGTAAAGTCCTCTAATTAGGGGGCTTTTTTTACCTTTCAATACTAAAAGAGACACCATCCAGTTAGTGACCTCCAGAAGTTAGAGTAGAAATTTAACTTCTAGAGGTCACTACCCGAGGTGCTTTTCAGATTCTTATAGTGATTTTTCTAACTCATACCAATAGTGACAAATTGTCTCCATCCCTTTTTCGTAGTTTTCTACGTGGAAATGTTCGTTCGGAGCGTGGAAGTTTTCTGTTGGCAATCCGAATCCCATTAGTACAACTGGTGTCTTTAAAATTTGATCGAATGTCGCAACAATTGGAATGGAGCCCCCACCTCTAATATAAGCTGTCGGAACCTTGTACACTTCCTCATAAGCACGACCGGCCGCTTGGATGGCTGGATGATCAAAAGGTGTTACAAAAGGATAGCCCTTATCGAAAAGTGATATGCTTACTTCTACTCCTTTAGGTATTCTTTCTTCGATATGTTTCTGAATCAGTTCTACAATTTCATTTGGATCTTGGTTTGGTACGAGTCGGCAAGTGATTTTAGCAGAAGCCTTTGAAGGAATAACTGTTTTTATGCCATCTCCTTGAAAACCACCATAAATACCGTTTACTTCTAATGTCGGTCTAACAAATAATCTTTCGATCGTGTTAAAATCTTTTTCTCCATAAAGTTCATTTAAACCTAACTGTTTCAATAGGTTTTCATCATCTAGTACTGCTTTAAAAGCTTCTCTTTCATTGTTGGTTATTTCCTCGACACGATCGTAAAAACCTTCTACTGTTATTTCTCCTTGGCTATTATGGAATGAGTTAACAATCTCAACGAGAGCATGAATAGGGTTTTGAACAGCACCGCCATATAGACCAGAATGAAGATCACTATTCGGCCCCTTTACATCAATTTGTAAGCCGCATAAACCTCTGAGTCCGTAACAAATAGCAGGCTTTCCTCTTTCTAGCATACTGGTGTCTGAGATTACAATCACATCAGAGGATAAAAGCTCTTTGTTTTCCTCAACAAATGATGGAAGATTAGGGCTTCCGATTTCTTCTTCTCCTTCAATGCAGAATTTCACATTTAATGGGAGTGTGCCAGTGGTTTTAAGGATTGCTTCAATGGCTTTTATGTGCATAAATGTTTGACCTTTATCGTCACTTGCTCCTCTAGCAAAAATTTTCTCGTCCCGAATTTCTGCTTCAAAGGGAGGGGAATCCCAAAGTTCAAGGGGATCTACAGGTTGTACATCATAATGTCCATAGATTAAGACCGTAGGCTTTCCTTCAGCCTTCATCCATTCACCATAGACAACAGGGTGACCTTTAGTTGAGTATACATTCACATTTTCTAAGCCGATCTTATGTAGTGCTTCAGCAGTCCAATTAGCAGCCTTTTTTACATCTTCTTTATGGTCTGGTATCGCGCTAATACTAGGAATCGCGAGAAATTCAAACAATTCCTCTAAGTGTAAATCTTTATGTTCATTTAAGTAATTTACTATTTTTTGGTCCATCATCTTTTACCTCCTTATCATACTAATTGATAATATTCCCTAATAATCAACATTTTCCTTCTAAATACTAGGCTCTTTTCGTAAACTTTGTACTTTAAACTGCTTTTAAACTGATCATGGTGCTTTTTTCTTTATTTTAGGAAGAAAAGATGCCACGAGGTAGCGTAGAATCCGTGCTGGAGATTATATACGAATAATAACAATTTAATCGAAAACAGCCTAATACTAAAAACAACTTTTGAGAAAAAATTTGTTACAGATGTTGAAATTTTAAAATAATGGTGTAAAATTACACTAAAAGAATAAATGGATCATATACATATACATAGAGGAGGGATCATGATGCAGCCTTTTTCAAGAGAGCAGAGAAAGAAGATTTTTAAAGAGGAACTAAGCTTACTTAAAGAGGGGGAGTATATTTCTCCTTATATGCATGAAAATGTCCTCAATGCACATGAGCGATTTTATGAAAATTTAGCGCGAAGAGAAGAAAAGATTTCTCAATCTGTAGAAGTAGAGAAGGTAGTCATACAGCCTAAACAAGTAAGAAAAGTAAAAGAGAAGAAAAAACGATCACCAGAGCAGATTAGAGAAAGAAATATTACTTGGCTTTTAAATTTGGGTGTTATTCTGCTTTTAATAGGTGGATTATTTGTTGCGACCAGTAATTGGGAGAATATGAGCAATTGGATGAAAGCGGGTTCCATTGGGTTAGTTGCTCTATTATTTTACGGGATAGCAGCTATCTCTAGAAAAGTTGTGAAAATTGATAAAACTGCTTTTGCTTTTACGGTATTAGGGAGTTTATTTTTACCTATTTTTCTACTATCGGTTGGATGGTTTCAATTGGTAGGGGAGTATTTATCTTTTGAAGGCGATGGACGACATATATTTTCTAGTTTAAGCAGTTACTTACTTTTGCCTGTATATATTTATATTTCTCATAAATTAACATCACGGTTATTCGTATGGTTTACTTATATTAGTTTAACGGTAGGAACAGGTTTCCTATTATTGGCTTTAAATGTTAGTGTGGACGGTTTTTATCTCGGAATAATGATATTCAACGCATTGTTAATAGGTGGATATCATTTGAACAAGCAAAAAGAAAATTTAAAACTTTTTTGTAAAGAGCTACTTGTGTTCGCACAATGTAATCTAGTTCTGTCTACGCTACTTATGCTTTTCTTTTATGAAGAGAATCTTTTCTACGGATTTAACCTTGTATTAACAGGGATAATCTATATTTCCATGGTGTATGTAACGGGGCGTAAAGAGTTTCATTTCGTTTTTAGCGCCATGATTGTCTATGGAATCTATCAATTGGTGGAATTCTCAATATTGGAGCAGTATAGTGAGGTTGTTTATGCCCTTGTAGGAATCATGTTTTTAGCATTTCCTAAAGCACTTGATAACCGATATCCATGGGAAAGCATCTTTAGATGGACGAGTGCCATCATATCAGGCTTTGCATTTCTTTTTATTACGGTGGAAAGCTTCATCATAAGGATGAGTGAGCCATCGTTTTTATTGCTAGTTGCTTACTTTGTGATTGCAGGGAATTTTCTGTACCTGAGCAAGGCAACTAAGAATTATCTTTTTCAATATTTATCACCCATTTTCATAGCTTCAGCTCTATTTGAAGTGGTTCGATTGTTAGATAGTAGAGTTGGCTTTGAGTCAATGATTCTACCGGTATACCTAATCGGGTTCGTGTTGTTTGTTCTGCTAGGAGCGATTATAAAGTGGCCATATATAAAGGTCGTTCAACAAAGTTCTAGAGATGTTGGGTTAATCATTATGTACCTAATGATTTCAACAGGAGTTATTAGCGAGGAATGGTGGAGCCTAACTATTATGTTTCTGTTAGTATGCGTAGGGTTATTTGTAACCTCTAAGGTAGAAAAACGAGTGTTATTCAAAGAAGCTACACCTTGGTTGATCCCAATTTCACTTGGACTTGCGCTAGTGGCGTTAGGGGAAGAAGTGAGGGTGAATTCTACTTTTTACCGAGAAGAGCTGGGGATAGCGACAAACTTTGTTTTAGGAAGCATTGTCGTTTTAGTAAGTCATTTCTTGTTTAAGTCAGTCAATTTGAAAAAGAACAGCTTTTATCTTTCGCATATTCTCTATACATTTAGTATTATTTTTGCGTTCTTCTTCCCAATCAGTGATTTATTTCGAACACTGATTGTTGTAGGAGCTGTCGGAATGTATTATGTACTCTATCGTTCCGTTAAGTTCAGTTTTTTTGCCTATTTGATGAGCGGGATGACTCTTATTGCTTATATGACGGCCTTATATTCGCTATATAAATTGATAGGCGAATTTGGTTTCTATAAATATATACAATTTGTCGGGGCCGCTATACTTTTGTTAATCGTATCGCTAGTATTCCGAAAAAAAGACGAAAATTTATTGCAAGCATATGCTTATTTAGGTCATGTTTATTTGCCTATTAGCTTGGCTATAACTTCATTATTTTACGGTGAAGAGGCAATTTGGAGTTTTATGATGGCATTTGTGCTTTATACAATTAGCACTCTATCTTCAAGTGCGGAGTGGAAGCTAAAAGTATTTTTATATAGCTCATTTACGTCACTTTTTCTCACGATAGTAACGTTTGTTGAAAGACAAGATTTATTTAGAGGAGAATTTGCTTACTTCATTACAAGTATTCTTATTGTTGTATATTGGTTCATAGTAGATGGTGCATATAAAAAGAGAACGGCGTATTACTTAGTACCCTTTACGATCATAGGACTGTTTTCTGTTGTGTCAATCTATCCGTTTACTACGTTTGTTTTTATAACCACGGTCTTTTATGCAGTTGGATTACTGGTTTTCGTACATCGTATTAAGTGGGATTTTTTAAGCATCATTCCACTAGTGTTTGTATTTAACGGAACCTACCAGTATGTGAGTGAGCAAACATTTACGGATATCTATAAAGTTTTAATACTGTCGTTTATTGGTGTACTTCTACTTATCATCGGAAAAATACTATATAAAACATTTATCGTTTCAAATGAGAAACTCGCCTTTAAGTATGTTGATGCATATACCGTGATGTCCTTCTTTTTCTTTGCCATATCCTATTTATTCACTGGTGACGATTTGGTAACAAAAGTCCTCCCGGGGGTGATGATTTCTTTCGGATTGATCATGCAAAGAAGAAGAATACCTTCTGAATGGAGTTGGATTCCAGCATTTTTATCAGGGGGATACTTATTACAACCATACTATACGCTGTTAGAAGATATTCAAATCCCGGTATTATTTGAAAGGGAATTATATGTATTGCCATTGATCGGGTTAGTAATCTATTTGCAAATTTGTTTAAGGAAAAAATACTCCTTTATAACGAGTCGACTACAGTGGGGTGTGCTAGTGGTTGTGGCACTATTGTTGGTTCAAGATGGATTGGAAAGTTCCACAATCTATGATGCTGTTATTCTGGGGTCTTTATCATTAATCTCGTTACTTGTTGGTGTCTTCTTACGGATAAAAGCGTACTTCTTTGTTGGAACAGGGGTACTTTTATTAAATGTTATGTTACAAACAAGACCGTACTGGGGAAATCTTCCTTGGTGGGGGTATCTTGTTATTGCTGGTTCCATATTAATTACGGTAGCAAGCTTGTATGAATGGCATAAGCAGAAGAATGCGAAGGGAGAAAAGACTGTTTTTGTACGTTTAAAAGAAAAAGTGTTGCACACTTTGAAACAATGGAATTAGGGGTTAACTTCTTTGGAGTTGGCCTCTTTTTTTCAGGAAAACAGGATTTTTTATATGTAGATTGCTGTTGGCTTGTGTATGAGGTGAGCGTTCTGTATAATCTAGTGGTAAGTTCTTCATATTGATTTTGAAAGGGGTTCATACATATGAGCAAATACGCTGTTATTGATTTAGAAAAAGGCGGACAAGTTAAAGTTGAATTATTCCAAAATGAAGCACCTGGAACAGTAGAAAACTTTGAAAAACTAATCAAAGAAGGTTTCTATAACGGATTAAACTTCCACCGTGTCATTCCTGGTTTCGTAGCACAAGGTGGTTGCCCACACGGTACAGGAACTGGTGGCCCAGGATACTCAATCAAATGTGAAACTGCAGGAAACCCACACAAGCACGAGCGTGGATCACTGTCTATGGCACATGCTGGTAAAGATACTGGTGGATCTCAATTCTTCATCGTATATGAGCCACAACCACATTTAAATGGTGTTCACACTGTCTTCGGTAAAGTTGTCGAAGGAATGGAATATGTAGATGACATTCAACAAGGCGACAAAATGAAAGAAGTACGTGTAATTGAAGAGTAAGATTTAGGAGAAGCTCACTTTTTGTGGGCTTCTTTTGATTTTTTGGGGCTATAAGTACCAGTAATCTGGAAATATTGCACTTTGAGTGCTCTATAATTTCTTTTTTCTAAAATATAAATAACAGTATCCTGCATTGGATGCTCTATAATTTCTCTTCCCCGGAATATAAATAACGAAATGCACTTCGAGTGTTTTATAATTTCCTCTTTCCAAAATATAAATAACGATCCTGCACTTTTATTGGTCTATAAATCCTCTTTCTCAAAATTTAAATCCCCGTGCTTGTAATTTTTAGTAAAGCTGCCTAGAAAGGCGTCACCCTAAGCCTCATTGCAAAAAACTATCATTTTCTATCACTCTAATTCATAGAATGGTTCATAGAGATAGAGTTGTAAAGAGGTGATGGAGTATCCAGTTTTTTAAGAATTTCAAAGAGTTTGCTGTGCGTGGCACGGTTGTAGATATGGCCATTGGGGTTATTGTAGGGACAGCCTTCGTAAAAATAGTAGATTCATTTGTATCAGACATTATTATGCCACCAATTGGATTAGTATTAGGGCATGTGAATTTCTCTAATTTATATATAAATTTATCTGGAGGTCATTATAAAACCCTCGCTGATGCAAAAGAGGCTGGTGCTGTAACCATTAATTATGGTTTATTTATCGATTCGATTATTCATTTTGCCATCGTGGCGTTCGCGACGTATTTTGCGATTCTACAAGTCAATAGGATCAAAAAGGCACCAGCTGTTTCCATGTCTTCAAAGGAATGCCCCGTGTGTTTTTCAAATATCCCAGTTCGAGCAATCAGATGTCCTTTATGTACATCTGATATTGAAGAAACAAAACCTACTGATAAAAAGAAACCAGAGCCCGTTGTAAATAAATTAGAAGAGGAACCCATTCGGAATACAAGAAAGATCAAAATTAATATAAAAGCATGAAAATATGGGTCGATTCCAACGATATTCAGATACCTCCCAGCTTGTTGTTTGGCCTTTAAAACCAAAAAAAGCACCTTCCATTCAGGAAAGTGCCTAACACAAAGCTAGTTCCGTTTTGATGAGATCAAGTCAGCTGTGATTACATATCTTTGCGGAGCATCCCCAATAAAATAAAAAGGGTAGCAAGTCGTAACGGTAAGCGTCCCCTTTGGTTTTGGGGTCATTACGGTACGATCTTCTGCATCAACGATTTTAATTCTTCTTATTTTGTAAAGAAATTCCCCGAAATCCGTTGTAACAACAAGAGGGTCATGAATCTTTAGTTCTCCTAACCCTCGAAAAACAGTATCTCGATGTCCTGATAAAATCGAATTATTACTTTCACCAGGTAGGACACTTTTTGAAAAATGTCCTACCCCCTTTTTTAATACTTCAGCAGAGGTACCTTCATAAATAGGGAAGACTCGATTCAATTTAGGTATGGTAAGCTCTCCAAGTTTTTCCCCTTCCAAAGGTTTGTTAGGATATAGTGTCAATTCTTTCTTCTTTAGCTCTTTACCCTTCATCTGTGGCTGGCTAACTCTTTCAACGTCCGCTTTCGTATACTCTATATTTTCTACAGATAAATACCCTTGTAGAAATGAAATCGAGTTCCATCCGACTATTAAAAGCCCAAATGTGATTAAAGTAAGGGATATAACTCTTGAAAAATCCGCTTTCATTATTCCACCTGTTTCACGGATTTGTTTCTAATAACTAATAAGGAGATTCCAACAAATACAATAAATAATCCAAGTAATATGTTTAGACCATAGGTTGATGCAGTATCGGGCATGCGTTCATGTTTCAAAATGGTTAATTCTCCAGCAATGTCTCCAACGTCAGTTAACTTTTCTCCAGCATTGATGGCAAAGTCTCCAGATAACATTTCTGCAGAAACTTGCATATCTAAAAGCAAGTCACCACTTAATGTGTAAAGTTCAATCAATAGACCATTCCCATCGAATTCTTCCATCATAGCTAATTCCCCAAATGTAATTGGGTTTCTTGTACCACCAGCATCTACAAGATAAAAAGTCGGACTTACGTTTAAAATTGCAATCATGTCTTCCCAAACTGAAATAATCTCCTGTTTTTGCTCATCTGTTAGTTCAGCTTCAGGATCTAACATCATTAGTGCTTCTAATCTTGTCCCGATATTCTCCATTTGTTGTTCAAGGGATAACTGATCTAGTGCTTCGAAATGGGCAAAAAGTGTATGGATTTCATCTTCCGTTAGTCCGACAGCATCTAGAAATTCCTCTAGACTAGCCATTTCACTTTCGTGACCTTGGTAAAAATCAAGTGCAATTTCAATATCTTCGATGGACCATTCCTCTTCAACAGATGATCCGTACTCTGCTAGAAGTGCGTCTAACTCTTCTCTTGTCATCCCGTAATCAGTTAAAAGTTGTTGTATACTTTCTGGCGTAATAGGAGTTCCGATAAACATACTTAAGTCTTCTGTTGATTCGAAATCTTCTAGTGAATATTCATAGTAGTCAAGCATATCCTGTAAAGTTTCACGATCCATTCCTTTTTCGGTAAGAACGGTATAAACTTCCGCCTCCGTAATGGCTGCTAACACGTTAGAAACAAATAGGTTAGACAAAAGTAAAAAACTTATAAATATAACTGCTATCTTCCTCATTTAATTCTTCCTCCAATTCCTTTTTTTGACCCGGCTTTTCGTAGAATTGTTCCAAGTTTCTTTAGATGAAAACCTAGATACAAATCTTCTTGAAATTGGAATAATAAAAAATTCACTTCCAAGAAAATACTTCGAAATAATAGCCATGTTCAGTGGTATTGTTTGTTAAAGGTTGAAAAAAATACAATGAATTGGAAGTTTTTATGAATGTAGATTTTAAGGTAAATGATTAGCTAAAAAGTGTAAAAATTTTTTATTAAAACCCCCTCGCACTATCTAAACTTTTGTGCTATCGTATTGATTTGGAGGACAAATCCTAAGCAAGGAGGGCTTCATGATACTAATTATTAGTACTGTTATTTTATTGATAGCATTTATATATTTCTTCTTCTTGAAAAATAAAAATAATGTGGAGTCCCAGCAAGTAGATTTGGACGAAGTAAATGCGTTTTTGAAAATAAATGGTGGAAATCATGTTTCTCATTTAACTTTTATTAATGATAAAAGAGTGTTCTGGACCAAGGATAAGGACTCATTAATTATCTATCAAAAAGTTGGCAATAAATTGATTGTATTAGGTGATCCGGTCGGCAAAGAAAATCATGTAAAAAAAGCGATTTTGGAATTTGTGGAATATGCAAATCTGAATTTTCTGCAACCAGTTTTCTATCAGGCCTCAAAAAAGTTTTTATCAGCCTATAAAGAAGCAGGTTACGAGCTGTTTAAACTCGGGGAAGAAGCGAGGATTAACCTGCACGATTTTACATTAGTTGGAAAAAAGGTTGGGAAGCTTCGTACGAGCAAAAATAAATTTGAAAAAAGTGGATATAAATTCAAAATTGTTGAACCTCCATATACAGACGAGTTTATAAATCAAATTAGAACGATATCTGATTCATGGTTAGGAGAACGAAAAGAAAAGGGTTTCTCCGTTGGTTATTTTTGTGAGCAATACATTTCAAGATTTCCGTTGGCAATTTTGGTGAATGAAACGGATCAGCCTATAGCGTTTGCAACTTTAGCTTGTGATGATCAAAAGGAAGATAAGACCATTACCATAGACTTAATGAGATATATGCAGGATAGTCCTAACGGAACAATGGACATGCTCTTTATCTCGATTTTTAGTTGGTGTAAAGAACATGGGTATGATTGGTGTAGTATGGGGATGGCTCCGTTGTCTCATATGGGCTCAGAGCAGTCATCAACTAAATTGGAGAAAATAGCACGCTTCACATTCCACTATGGAAATACGTTCTATAATTTTAAAGGTTTGTTTGAATACAAAAATAAATTTTCTCCTCTTTGGGAACCGAGATATTTAGTTTACAAACGCACCTTTTTACCGGTTTTGTTATTACAACTTGTATACTTGATTCACTTTAATAAGAAGAATACGAATAAAATTAGACCGAACTATATAAAGAAAATGCTTAAAAAAGTTGCCTAAGAAGCCGCCTCCTAGAGGTGGTTTTTTAATATGATTTGTCATTGGTGGATTAATAGCTACATCGGTGCACCGTCAATCCTCTGTAACACACAGTCGCAGTATTTTTATTTAGATGCAAAAATGTTATCCAATACTTTACTATCGAAAAACAGTATAAGAGAGGGTGTATGAAATGAATTACAGGGGATTAGGAAGGTCAGGGCTAAAGGTGAGTGAACTCGGACTTGGTACGTATCTTACCTTTGGCGAAAAATTAACCGAAAAAGAGTCTATCTCGATTATCCAAAAAGCCTTTGAAAATGGCATTAACTTCTTTGATACTGCCAATGTATATCAAGGTGGATTAGCAGAAGAAATCTTAGGTAGGGCTTTGAAGTCTATCCCGAGATTATCGACGGTTATCGGAACAAAGGCGTATTTTCGGGTTGGAGATGGACCAAATGATAAAGGGCTTTCTCGTAAGCACATTATTGAGCAAGCACATAAGAGCCTAAAGAGATTAGATACAGATTATATAGATGTTTTTTATTGCCATAGCTTTGATAAGAATACACCTATTGAAGAAACGCTTAGAGCAATAGATGATTTAATTAGGCAAGGAACGGTTTTGTACGCTGGGGTTAGTAACTGGAGCGCTGAACAGATAAATGAAGCGATTCGGATTGCTGACCAAAAACTATTGGATCGAATTATTGTCAGTCAGTGTGAATATAGCTTGTTAAAAAGAGGTATTGAAAAAGAAATGATCCCTGCCTCAGAAAAGCTTGGTGTATCTCAAGTAGTGTTCAGCCCGCTTGCTCAAGGGATTTTAACAGGGAAATACAACAACGGTACCTCAGAAAATAGTCGTGCAAACCAGCAGGGAGTAAATAAGTTTTTTCATCAATTATATACAAAGGAAAATATGGACGTGGTGAAAAATTTAGATGAAATTGCTAATCAATATGATTTTTCCTTAAGTGAGTTGGCTATTCTTTGGGTATTAAGGAAAAAGAATGTTGCTAGTGCGATTATGGGGATTTCAAGTGTCAGACAGCTAGAATTGAACTTGAAGGCAGTTAGGAAAACGTTGAACAAGACAGTGATAGAAGAGGTCGAAAAGGTTTTAGCACAAAGAATTTCCCTACGTTAAAAAGTAGGGATTTTTTGTATCTAATGGTTTACTTTTTGAGACCACTCTTCCATGTTCTAAGTCTAGTAATTGATTCTTTTCCGTTAGACTAGATATTTTTGAAGGTAAATTCCACGATACGAGAAGGAAAAGTCCTAGATAGGTTGAATATATTGCTTCAGATAAATTAGGAGGCTTTTGGCCATGGAATACATAGAAGTTACATCAAGTCATATAGAAGAAATGTCAGAACTTTTATCGGGGAGACACAAAAAAATAGGTTAGCATTAGAATTGTTGCCTGAACGGTTTGAACATAAGGAGGCTTGCGTAAAAATAATAGAAGAAATGTGCAAGAACGAGCGTGCTACTGGGATTGGTGCTTTTGAGAATGGGAAACTTCAAGGGTTTTTAATGGGGCTTAGAAAAATGGATCACACTAGAGGGCGTCATACTTGGATTGAGTATGGCGGGCATGCGTTGAGAGAAGGAGTACGTTCAGAAGTAGCTCGGAACATGTATGCTAGACTAGGTGACGATTGGGTAAGAGAAGGATATTTTCACCATTATAGTCTTGTTCCAGCAGGGGACTTAGATGTCATCGATGCGTGGTTCCGCCTAGGGTTCGGACACCAACAAGTACATGCCCTCTTGGAAATTCCAGAGCTGACAGAAGTACACGCTGATAAGAATATAACAATTCGTTTAGCTGAGGAAAGCGACGAAATGGCTATTAGAGAATTAGCGCCAACAATTATGACATATCAAGCGGGTTCACCCGTATGGGCTCCGTATATGCCTGAAGAAATTCGACAGCTTAAGGACGGGTATGCAGAACTCCTTACAGAAGAAATGGTAAAAGTGTGGGTGGCTGAAGATAATGCGAAAATCCTGGGATTTCAAGCATTTTGGCCTTCTAAGCCTTCAGATACTAATATGATTACTCCTGAAAAAACGATCGAACTGGGAGTTGGGGCAACTGTAGAGGAGGCAAGAGGTCACGGTATAGGATCTATCCTGGTGAAACATGGACTAAAGGAAGCGAAATCAGAGGGATATGACTACTGTATAACAGACTATCGTATGACCAACTTGTTATCTTCGACGTTTTGGCCGAAGCAAGGTTTTAGGCCGATTGCTTATAGATTGTATAGGTATGTAGATTATAGGGTGAGTTTTGGAAAGAGTAAATAATCATAGAGAGGAGTCCAGTTAGGTTTGGACTCCCTTTCTCATTAAAGGTCTTCTATAACATTTCTACCTGGTTTGAAATTCATCTTATCGTTTAATGCATTTTCCTTCGCAGTCAGTTTATCTGGGGTGATTTTAATAACGGCTGTCTTACTTCCTAAAGAAGAACGGTACTTTTCAACATGGGAAGCTGCCAGTGGATTGTTATAATAGCCCGGAACGTATTTGTTGAGCATCGCTTGCATGGCACCAGTTGCTTCTTCTAAATCTTCAACGAATTCAACACTTCCAAACACCATAACACTCATAAAAGCAGTATCTGTATGTGCAGGTACAGGGTGAACCATTGTTCCAAAGTCTTCACTAACGGTAAAACACGCATTTCTATTATCTTGCAGAATATCGATTTTTCGACCTTCCGACGCTCCGTGTACATAGATTGAACCTTGGTAGTAAACAAAATTTAACGGAACCACATATGGGTGTTTTCCATCAACAAGACCAAGAAAGCCTGTTTTCGCTGTTGTTAAGAATTCATTTATTTTCTCCTCGTTCGTACATTCTAATTTTTGCTGTCTCATTGTATACATTTTCTCACATCTCCTCAAATCACTATGGTAAGATTATTTTAAAAATAAAGTGACCTTATAGAAAGTGACAGAAACTAAAAGTTTTTTGGGGTCAGATGGAGATCAATATGGAGTTAACGCCTATTTTAAATAGTGAGCTTAGGGATCCGTTATATGCTCAGCTTTATTTTTATATAAAGACAGAGATTGAGAATGGAAGAATTTCTGCTGGAAAGAAGTTACCTTCGATCCGGCAGCTATCCCTTCATCTGAAGGTTAGTAAAAATACAGTTGAAACGGCCTATCAACAACTATTAGCTGAAGGATATATTGAAAGTGTCCCGAAAAGCGGGATGATTGTGTTGGAGCTTGAAGAAGTGGAATCGGTAAAAATTCCGCCCATAATTCATCCTATGATAATAGAAAAGGAGCACATAAAATACGATTTTCAATACGGAGATATTGAATTAGAGAAGTTTCCGTATAAAGTTTGGAAACGATATATGAATGAGGCAATGGATGAAAGTAACAAGAGTTTATTTTTATATGGTGAAAAAGAAGGGGAATACGAGTTAAGGTCTGAAATTAGTCAGTATTTATACCACGGGAGAGGAGTTGCGTGTAGCCCAGAACAAATAGTATTAACGGCAGGTACACAGCAAGCGATTATACTAATCTCTCAATTGCTTCAGCTACAAGGAAAAAGTGTTGCAATGGAGAATCCAGGCTATGATGGGGTTCGATCCATTTTTAGTCTTGAAAACTGTATCGTTAAGCCTATTTCTATTGAAAAAGATGGACTAGACGTGGACGAGCTTTCAAAAAGTGGTGCCGAACTTGCTTATGTAACTCCTTCCCATCAATTTCCATTAGGAATGGTCATGAGCATACAAAAGAGAATGAGGCTTTTAAATTGGGCTTACGAGACGGATAGTTACATAATAGAAGATGACTATGATGGGGAGTTCCGTTACATTGGTCAACCGATCACTTCCCTCAAATCACTAGATACAGGAGAAAAGGTCATTTATTTAGGTACGTTTTCGAAATCGTTTTTACCAGCAGCTAGGTTGAGCTATATGGTTTTACCACCAGCTCTCGTTTCTCTTTATCGAGATAGATTCCAATCCTATAGTCAATCTGTTTCGCCGATCATTCAAAAAGCTGTCTACTTATTCATGAAAAATGGTGACTTTGACCGCCATATTAGGAGAATGAGAAAAATATATCACGACAAGCACAAAGCTCTGTTGTCAGAATTGGAAAAGTGGATGGGAGGCAGAGTCGAGATTATTGGACAGAGAGCAGGGCTTCATATTTTACTAGATGTAAAGGACTCTAAGGACGAAGATTTTATCCAGAAAGCACGAGAAAAAGGGATTAAAGTGTATCCCACAAGGAAGTTTTGGTTGGATGAAGGAAGGAACCCCGCGTCATTCATCATGCTCGGATTTGGTGGATTGAGTGTTGAAGAGATTGGTGATGGCATTAGAGAATTGAGTGAGGCGTGGTTTGGATAGATTGGGGTTCAGTTGATACAACTTACTGGACTCTTTTTTTATCGATCTAAAAGCATTGTGTATATTAGAATCAACCTATTTAACTGAAAACAAATAACATTCTTATATTAAGGGAATATTATGTAAGTGGATAATTTTTTTTGTAAAGTCTGTCCTCTAGATATGTACAATAGATAAAAATGTGATAAAGTAATAGAAGGTAAAGTCTTATTTAATAAGTGTTTATATTAGTTTTATATGTCCTTTTGAAAAGTACATATGTGTATGTATTAATGACAATATTCCGATTAATAGGGGGAATTTTACGATGTCAAGTAAAGTATTAGATTCATTTTTACAAGAAAATTTAGAGGACTTAAAGGGGAAAGGATTATATAACGTTATTGATCCTCTTGAAAGCCCTAATGGTCCAATGATAACGATAAATGGAAGAGAGTTGGTCAACCTTTCTTCAAACAACTACCTTGGGTTAGCGACTGACCAACGTTTAAAGGATGCTGCTACAGAAGCACTTAATCGTTTTGGTGTTGGTGCTGGAGCTGTGCGTACCATTAATGGAACGCTTGAATTACACGTTAAATTAGAAGAAAAACTTGCAGAATTTAAGCATACTGAAGCAGCAATTGCTTACCAATCAGGTTTCAACTGTAATATGGCAGCAATTTCAGCTGTTATGGATAAAAATGATGCCATTCTTTCGGATGAATTGAACCATGCATCAATTATTGATGGATGTAGATTATCAAGAGCTAAAATCATCCGTTTTAACCATTCTGATATGGAAGATTTACGTGCAAAAGCGAAAGAAGCGAAAGAATCTGGTTTATACAATAAAATCATGGTGATCACTGATGGTGTGTTCTCAATGGATGGCGATGTTGCAAAGCTTCCTGAGATTGTTGAAATTGCCGAAGAATTTGACCTGATTACATATGTGGATGATGCGCATGGATCTGGTGTTCTTGGTAAGGGAGCAGGTACGGTAAAACATTTCGGGTTATCAGACAAAGTGGATTTCCAAATTGGGACTCTTTCAAAAGCGATTGGTGTTGTTGGAGGATATGTTGCAGGGAAACAACAGTTGATAGACTGGTTAAAGGTTAGAAGCCGCCCGTTCCTATTCTCAACTTCCCTAACTCCGGCTGATGTAGCGGCTAGTATAAGAGCTATTGAAATCTTAATGGAGAGCACAGAACTAAACGAGCGTCTATGGGAGAATGCTAACTACTTGAAAAAGGGCTTATCCAATCTAGGGTTTGATATTGGTGATAGTGAGACACCAATTACTCCTTGTATAATTGGGGATGAAAAGAAAACTCAAGAGTTCAGTAAGCGCTTGAACGAAGAGGGCGTCTATGCAAAATCGATTGTCTTCCCGACAGTACCGCGTGGAACAGGACGAGTACGTAATATGCCTTCCGCAGCACATACGCAAGAGATGTTAGACAATGCAATTAGGATCTACGAAAAAGTAGGCAAAGAGATGGGGATCATTCAGTAATTTTTGAATGAATCGGCACTGCCGGTTCTTTCGTTTGATAAATCATTTTGGGGGATTATGATGAAACGTATATTAATTACCGGTGCATTAGGACAAATCGGATCAGAGTTAACCGTCAAGTTAAGAAATATATATGGAAGCGATCATGTAGTTGCAACGGATATTAGAAAAAACGACTCTGAAGCAGCAAATTCAGGCCCATTTGAAATCGTCGATGTAACGGATGGGAAAGCCATGTTAGAAACGGCTAAAAAATATAATGCTGATACCATTATTCATATGGCTGCACTTTTATCAGCCACTGCAGAAGCAAATCCGGTATTCGCTTGGAACTTGAATATGGGTGGACTTATGAATGCATTAGAAGTAGCTAGAGAGCTTAATAGTCAGTTCTTCACACCAAGCTCCATTGGCGCATTTGGTCCATCAACTCCTAAGGCAAATACACCACAGGACACGATTCATCGCCCTACGACGATGTATGGTGTAAACAAAGTAGCAGGGGAGTTGCTTTCTGACTACTATTATCACAAATTCGGTGTTGACACGAGAGGGCTTCGTTTCCCTGGTTTAATCTCGTATGTAACTCCTCCTGGTGGCGGAACAACTGACTATGCAGTAGAAATATACTATGAGGCAATTAAAAACAAAAGATATACTTCATATATTAATAAAGGCACGTATATGGACATGATGTATATGCCTGATGCGTTAGATGCTATTGTTGATTTAATGGAAGCAGATGCATCTAAGTTAAAACATCGGAACTCATTCAACGTAACAGCGATGAGCTTTGAACCAGAGCAAATTGCTGCTGAGATTCGCAAGCATATTCCATCATTCGAAATGTCTTATGATGTGGACCCAGTACGACAAGGAATTGCAGATAGCTGGCCAGACTCTATTGATGCATCCGCGGCAAAAGAAGAGTGGGGCTTTAAAGCAGAATATGACTTAGAGAAGATGACTGTAGATATGTTAGAAAAATTGAGTGTGAAAATTTAATACCCTTTAAAATGACTGTGCAGCGAGCTCGGTCATTTTTGTTTTCTGTATAAGTTTTACTGGTAGAGTTTTAAAGCAGAAGATTTGCGGAAGAATAAAGATTGTACTAAAATGACAGTAATCACAAAATGTGAATTTTTTGTGAAAAATCGGAAATATTTCATCTAGGAGGAAGTTTAATGAAGTTTGAGGTAAAAGTCGAATTCTGCATGATGTGAAACTACGCACCAAAAGCCGCGAGTTTCGCGGAAGAACTATTTAATCATTTCCGTTCAGACATCACTAAAATGGAGCTTGTCCCATCATCAGGTGGAGCTTTTGAAGTGACTGTAAACGGTGAAAAGCTTTACTCGAAGCTTGACACAGGCGTGTTTCCTAAAGGTCAAGAAGTAATTGAAAAAATGCAGGCGTAATCGCCCTTTTGCAACCCCCTTTTCCTTATTGTGAATGGGGGTTTAAATTTTGTATGGATTTCTCTTAATTGCAGATTTGTATTGCGAATAATGTGGGGTTTGCGGCAAATATATCTTCAGAAGCGCAAATGTTTAGCTTGATTTTGCAAATATTTCGGAGGAACGCAAATAGATCTTACAGAGGGGAAATATAGCTAATTTATAGGTGGAACTATAGTAGAAAACCCCTCACTTAGACAAAAAAACAGGTAGCCACCTTTATGGGTACCTGTTTATCAACTATGAAATCGTAACGAACTGATTGTTCCCGAACCCTGGTTTTTCCTTCGATATAAATACCTCTAAAATGCCTTCTATAAACGTGGCATGTACATGTTTATCCGTTACTATAAATGGAAGTTGTATAGACCTTGCAAGATAAGCAGTTTCCGAATGAGCATTTATGGATGGCTTCGCTTTGATTTGTATCTCACAATCTTTTAAGAAAACAGTAACATCTTCGGGCTTAAAATCCGTCAACAGTGCCTCTAAAATATACTCTTTTTCTGTCTCGAAAATATCAACACGAAAAGTGGTTTCATCTAAGTAATTGGTCAAAGGATCCAGAAAATAGTTTTCCAGCCACTTCTCCATATCTTTCATATTAAAAGAAGGCTTCTCTTGATTACCAGACAAATTCACTTCCTCCTTTGTCATGGTGAAAGACAGGTGGCTAAAACAGACTTCCTGCCTTTTTTATTCATTCTATTCATTCGGAATTTAATGGTGAGAATGTTATAATAAACGGGCAGAATGAACCATGGAGGGTTTATATGAAACATTTAGTAAGATTTCTTCCTCCCGTACACGAAATTCAAAAGGCCCCAAAATTCGCAGAATTGCTGGAACAGTACGGGATTGATCATATTGAATTGACGAAAACGGTTAAAGACTCTCTTGATGGGATAAGAGAACTTATCTTAAATGAAAAATGGGACGGGCCCAAACCTGGTGACGGGGATTTCTTAGTTGCTTTTTTTGATAAGGTAAAAAGTGAACTGAAAAAGCGTTACAATTACACGTTAAAACCTGTTATTAATGCAACAGGCACCATTTTGCATACCAACCTAGGACGAGCCCGAATAAGCGACAATGCTATGAAACATGTAATGGAAATTGCCCAATACTACTCCAACCTTGAGTACAAGCTTGAGGAAGGTGAAAGAGGCTCTAGACATACACATGTGGAATCGCTAATTAAACACATTACAGGTGCAGAAGCAGCGATGGTCGTTAATAATAATGCGGCTGCTGTTTACCTGATTCTAAGAGCCTTAGCTCACGATAAAGAAGTGATTGTTTCCCGAGGCCAGCTCGTTGAGATTGGTGGTTCTTTTAGAATTTCTTCGATTATGGAGGAAAGCGGGGCCACGTTAAAAGAAGTGGGAACAACGAATAAAACACATCTATACGATTATGAGCGTGCGATTTCAGAAGAAACGGCTATGCTCATGAAAGTTCATACAAGTAATTTCAAGGTGATTGGTTTTACCAAATCGGTTGAGACAGAAGAATTGGTTGGACTAGCCAAGCGCCATGAACATGTGATTGTTTATGAGGACTTAGGAAGTGGAGCTTTATATGATTTTAGTCGACATGGCATAGGCGATGAACCTGTTGTCGGTCAAGTTTTAAACATGGGTGTAGATATTGTTTCCTTTAGCGGGGACAAATTACTAGGTGGACCACAAGCTGGTATTATTGCGGGTAAAAAAGAGCTTATTGATCTATTGAAAAAAAATCAGCTTGCTCGAGTTGTTCGGGTAGATAAGATGACATTAGCAGCCTTAGAAGGAACATTGCTGGATTATGTGAAGGGTGAGGAAAGCATTAAAAATATTCCAACGGTAAGGGATCTACTTTCCTCTAAAGAAGAGATTAAAGAGCGAAGTGAAGTTTTTGTACGGGAACTTCTACAAGTTTCTGATCGATATTCCACTTCCGTCCAAGAGGATATTAGTCAAGTCGGTGGAGGGACGATGCCTGATGTCGAACTTCCAACTTATGTGGTCGTTCTGAAACACAAGGATTTTCCAACTGAAAAAGTAGCTGGAATTTTGCGAACAGAAAACGAACCGGGGATTATTGTACGAATCCGTAAAGAGGAAATTTTACTTGATTTGAGATGCGTAACCCGGAATGAAGAGAAATTGGTATTGGAAGCACTTAGTAGGATTTAAACAACAAGCTGTTGATCTGGATTAAGATCAACAGCTTGTTTATTTTATAGATCATGCCCTTGGTTGTGTTTTTGTCTCGTATGATTACGATTTTTAACCTTTTTTGAACCGCTTAAAGGAGCAGGTTGACCAGGATTATCGCCCTTTGGTGCATTTTTACGCATATCTTTTCCATCATTTTTATTTGTCATTGTGCATCCCTCCTACCAATAGGATGCAGTCTCATCATGTTTTTATACCGAATATTTTCTTTAAGGACTGCACAATTTAACGTAAATACTATTAAAGGAGTGTAGGACAATGCCTTATTCTAAAGATAAGCAGCAAGCGTTTCAAGCTGCTCAGCAAGGTTATACGGAAGCCCAAGAATTGTACCATGATATTGTGAGAGACAGCGCAAGCTATGGCCATCAATTAAAGCATTTAAAAAATGAAGTAAATGAGGCATATCAGCAAATTGAAAAAGCGTTGGAAGTTGCTTCTGAACATCAAAGAGGACAATTAGAGCAATTTCAAGCAGATCTCAGTTCCATAGTGGCGGAAGTAAATCAAACAGAATAACACGAAGGCTGACTCGATAAAACTTTTGAGTCAGCCTTTTAGTGTTTTACGTTGCGTGCTGATTTAGGGTGGAACCCACCCCTATTAGCTACTTTTTTTCGATATCTTAAAAAATATTGTCTAAAGCACCTAGATTAGTGCCTAGAATTTACTATATCAGGGAATTTTTTGTCCTAAGCACGTAGATTAGTACCTAATTTTCTCGATTTTCAAAAATTTTTGTGTTAATCTCCTGTTTTAGTACCAATTTCATAAATCTTAAGAGGAATTTTTGCATTAACACTTAACATTAATGAAACCTTTACTCAAAACAACACTAAAAAGGGAACTAAGATAAGCTCCCTGTTTTAATCATAACTATTGATTCTTCTTGCGCTTTTTATTATTCTGTTTTTGGGCCTCTGTTAATGGCTCGTTAGAAAATTCTTCATTATATCCAGCACCTTTTCCCTGTGCGCTTGCTGCATTCATACCTTCAATGATGTGGTTCGCTTTGCGTTTTGCCACTTTATCACCTCCGGTTGTTATTTTTTCCTCAGCCGTAAAACTAATACAAAATATTTGTATTGCTTTTTTAACATAATATTTATTGGTGCTATCAATTTTGCATCCTTTTAGCAAAGGCTGCTTAAATCAACGTTTCAAGCTTTTTTATAATAAATACAGTTAAAACAATAAGAAAAACTTATCAAGAACAATAACTTTCTTGTTATTTACTTATATACAAGGTTGTATTAATATAGGAAATGTAAGAAAAGTTGGGATGAGGGAAAAATTCAAACTTTTCGACAAAAAAACTAACTATGGTATATGATTATTACGAATAGGGGGGTAATACATATGTCAAATCATGACGTTTTTAATTCCCGTAAATCATTTGAATTAGACGGGAAAAAGTACAACTATTATCATCTAGGAGCTCTTGAGAGCGCTGGAATTGGAAATGTTTCTAATCTTCCATACTCAATCAAGGTTCTACTAGAATCTGTCCTTCGTCAATATGATGGACGTGTAATTACAAAAGAGCATGTTGAAAACTTAGCAAAATGGGGAACTAATGAGGTTAAAGATGTAGACGTACCATTCAAACCTTCACGTGTTATCCTTCAAGACTTTACAGGTGTACCTGCTGTTGTAGACCTTGCTTCTTTACGTAAAGCAATGGCTGACATGGGTGGAGACCCTGATAAAATCAATCCTGAAAAGCCAGTGGATCTTGTAATTGACCACTCTGTTCAGGTTGACCAATACGGAACTCCAAACGCTTTAGAAGCGAACATGGAACTTGAATTTGAACGTAACCAAGAGCGTTACCAGTTCTTAAGCTGGGCTCAAAAAGCGTTTGATAACTACCGTGCAGTACCACCTGCAACAGGTATCGTTCACCAAGTTAACCTTGAGTTCTTAGCAAATGTTGTTCACGCACTTGAGAATAGTGAAGGTGAATTCGAAACATTCCCTGATACACTTGTTGGTACTGACTCTCATACAACCATGATTAACGGTATCGGTGTACTTGGATGGGGTGTTGGTGGTATTGAAGCAGAAGCTGGTATGCTTGGACAGCCTTCATACTTCCCAGTTCCAGAGGTAGTAGGGGTTAAACTTACAGGTGAACTTCCAAACGGTACTACAGCAACTGACTTAGCTTTAAAAGTAACGCAAGTTCTTCGTAGCCAAGGGGTTGTTGGTAAATTCGTTGAGTTCTTCGGACCTGGAGTGGTTGAACTACCATTAGCAGACCGTGCTACAATTGCGAACATGGCTCCTGAATACGGTGCTACTTGTGGTTTCTTCCCAGTAGATGATGAAGCATTAAACTACATGCGTCTAACTGGTCGTACTGAAGAACAAATCAAAATTGTTGAAACATATTGTAAGGAAAATGGATTATTCTTCGATCCTGAATTAAATCCAGTATATACAAATGTAGTTGAGATTAATCTAGGTGAAATTGAAGCAAACCTTTCTGGTCCTAAGCGTCCTCAAGACTTGATCCCACTTTCTCAAATGAAGAAAGAATTCAATCAAGCTCTTACTGCACCACAAGGTAACCAAGGTTTCGGTCTGGAAGCTTCTGAAATTGAAAAAGAAGTAACTGTGAATTTCCATAATGGTGATTCAACTACTATGAAAACAGGTGCAATTGCTATTGCTGCAATTACAAGCTGTACAAATACTTCTAACCCTTACGTTCTAGTGGGTGCAGGTTTAGTTGCTAAAAAAGCAGTTGAACTTGGTATGGAAGTTCCTAAGTATGTAAAAACTTCATTAGCTCCTGGTTCAAAGGTAGTTACAGGGTACTTACGTGATTCTGGATTACTTCCTTACCTAGAGCAAATTGGTTATAACCTAGTAGGTTACGGATGTACTACATGTATCGGTAACTCAGGTCCATTAAAGGACGAAATCGAAAAAGCAATCGCTGACAGCGATCTTTTAGTGACTTCTGTTCTTTCTGGTAACCGTAACTTTGAAGGACGTATCCATCCGCTAGTAAAAGCAAACTACCTAGCTTCACCACCACTAGTAGTTGCATATTCTTTAGCTGGAACAGTTGATATCGATCTTCAAAAAGATGCAATTGGAAAAGATAAAGATGGTAACGATGTATTCTTCAAAGACATCTGGCCAACAACTGAAGAAGTTAATGAAGTAGTACACAGAACTGTTACACCTGAACTTTTCCGTAAAGAGTATGAGAATGTATTTAGTGATAATGCTCGTTGGAACGAAATCAAAACTAGCAATGATGCACTTTATACTTTTGATGATACATCTACTTATATCCAAAACCCACCGTTCTTCGAAGGCTTAAAGCCTGACCCAGAAGAAGTTAAACCTCTTTCTGGTCTACGTGTAGTAGGTAAGTTTGGTGATTCAGTAACAACTGACCACATTTCTCCTGCTGGAGCAATTGGTAAAGATACACCTGCTGGTAAATACCTACGCGAAAACGGTGTAGAAGTTCGCGACTTCAACTCTTACGGATCTCGCCGTGGTAACCACGAAGTTATGATGCGTGGAACATTCGCTAACATCCGTATCCGTAACCAAATCGCACCAGGTACAGAGGGTGGTTATACTACTCACTGGCCAACTGGTGAAGTAACTTCTATCTATGATGCTTGCATGAAGTATAAAGAAGAAGGTACTGGCTTAGTTGTATTAGCTGGTAAAGATTACGGAATGGGATCTTCACGTGACTGGGCTGCAAAAGGTACGAACCTTTTAGGTATTAAAATGGTTATCGCTGAAAGCTTCGAGCGTATCCACCGTTCCAACTTAGCATTAATGGGTGTTCTTCCTCTTCAATTTAAAGATGGAGAAAGCGCAGAAACTCTAGGTTTAACTGGTAAGGAAACAATCGACGTTCAAGTGGATGAAAACGTAAGACCACGTGATTTAATTAAAGTTACAGCTACTGATGAAGCTGGTAACAAGAAAGAATTCAAAGCAGTAATCCGTTTTGATTCTGAAATCGAAATCGATTACTATCGTCACGGCGGTATCTTGCCAATGGTACTTCGTGAAAAGTTAAAAGCTTAATATTAAATAGTAAAACACCATGCGGATTTCTGCATGGTGTTTTTGCATTTACTTATTCCTTGTAAGGTTCCACTTTGATAAAATTTCAGTTTCACGATCCTCTTTCATTCCTGCCTGCAAGCTATTATCATTTCTGGTTTGAAGCCAATCATGAATTTCTTGGATCGTTTCCTCCAAAGGTCTAAATGTAAGACCTTCACTTAAAGCCTTGTCTATGTTGATTGAAGTAGCCCCTTTCCAAGGTTTTTCCCCTTCGCTTAATGGATACTCTTCTGGAATCCATAATGTCATCTCGGTCCAAGGCGCTACATGGTTGTCTAATAAAAACTTTTCATCCACCCATTCAAATTCCGCATTGCTTCCAGTAACTTTTTTGCAGGTTAAAAGAAACTGTTCCATTGTTAAAGGATAGTCTGGCCCAGTTGTATTGTAAGTACCTGTTCCACGTTCATTCATCATTTTTAATATCCACCGTGACATATCTCTATTATCAATGAATTGTACTCTGCGGTTAGGATTTCCCGGAGCTAGTATCTTTCCACCTTTAGCAACCCGATGAACCCAGTAGGGCAGTCGATCTGTGTAATCATGTGCGCCAACTAGTAGACCTGCTCGGATATTAAGGACTTTACCATCTAGATTCTTTTCTGCTTCCATCTCACAAAGCCTTTTAAAAGCACCGTAATATGGGCGAATATCTGCATCTGGATCTTGGGTGATTTTATCAGCTTCTTGAACTGACATGGTTTGCACTTTGTAATCTTCCTTAATATCAAGGGGCACCCAATCTTCATAAACGGATATGCTCGATATAAATGTATATTGTTCAATGTGATTCTTTAAAAGTTGGGTTGATTTTCTTACTGAAATAGGGGTCTGGCCACAAGTGTCTAGAACAGCATCCCAATTTCTATTTTCTAACAGATGAAGATCGTTGTTTCGATCTCCGACAATGATTTCAACATCCTTACTTAGGGAACTGTTATGGTTCCCCCGATTAAAAACTGTCACTTCATGATTTTGTTTTAGTGCCTCATCAACAAATGTTTTACCTAGGAATCTACTTCCCCCAATGATTAAAACCTTCATAATCTAGCCCCTCCAATTAACGTATATTTTCATTGTATTTAATCAATCAACGTATTTTCCATCAAAAAAGATACGTGATAAAATATTTATTTGTTGCGACAAAGAAAAATATTGTTAAAATAGGAATAGAGTTTTTTGAAAATTGGACAAACAACAGGATGGACTTGAGAGGAGAATATTAATTTGGAACATACATTTTTGCAATCTGTCACGTTTAAAGAAGGAACTTTATATATATTAGATCAGACAAAGCTGCCGACCATTACAGAGTTTTTAGAGATAACAGAAATTGAAGATGCTTGGGATGCGATTAAACAACTGAAGGTTAGAGGAGCTCCGGCAATTGGGATTGCTGCAGCATATGGCTTATTACTTGGATTAAAAAATGCACCAGAGGAAAACTTTGATTCTTTCTATGGCGTACTTAAAGAAAATTTAACTTATTTAGAAACGTCACGTCCAACAGCTGTTAACTTGTTTTGGGCGTTAAAACGAATGGATGAGAGAGCGAAATTAGAGCGTGAGAAGCCTGTAGCTGAAATAAAAGCAGCACTAGAAGAAGAGGCACACTTAATTAGGCAAGAAGATGAAGAAGTATGTCGTTCCATTGGAGAGCATGCGTTAACTTTATTCCATGATGGGATGACCGTGTTAACTCACTGTAACGCTGGGGGAATCGCAACGGCGAAATACGGAACAGCTTTAGCACCAATTTATTTGGCAAAGGAAAAAGGTTGGGATATCAAAGTATACGCTGACGAAACAAGACCATTGCTTCAAGGTGCCAGATTGACTACTTGGGAATTAATGCAAGCGGGAATTGATGTCACGTTAATTACAGATAGTATGGCTGCGATGGTGATGCATAAGGGATTGATCCAAGCGGTGATCGTCGGATGTGATCGTGTAGCTGCAAATGGAGATGTTGCTAATAAAATTGGAACATATGGGGTAGCGCTGCTTGCTAAAGCTCATAATATTCCATTCTATGTGGCCGCGCCAACACCAACGGTTGATCTAGATACTAAAACAGGGCATGACATTCCTATTGAAGAAAGAGGTATGGAGGAAATTACAGAGGGACTAGGTAAACAAACTGCACCAGAGGGTGTTAAAGTGTTTAATCCTGCTTTTGATGTGACACCACATGAGTTAATTACAGCAATCATCACTGAAAAGGGAATTATTAAGGGGAATTACCAAGAAGAATTACCTAAATTATTTATCTAAAAATTTGGCAGGCTTATTAGCTTGCTTTTTTATTTGTACATTTATACTAGGTAGGGTATGATTGGGATGTAAAGACTCATACCAAGGAGAATTTATTTTAATGGGTATATTTCAAATAGGATCTTTAATGATAAAGTATGAATGGATTATTTTAGTAGCTGCGGGAATTATTTCTTATCTTGTGATTAAAAAGCAGTTAAAACATGAAGGTGAATTTCAAAAATCGTTCCTCGATACTTTAATCAATAGTGCATTTCTTTATTTTATCGTTTATAAATTTAGTATTATCCTTATAAGACCGAGTATTATCATTGAAAATCCACTTGGAATTCTTTATTTTACGGGTGGTATGAAAGGGTATATAATAGCAGGTATAGCATGTGTCCTGTATTTAGGATGGACATATAAAAAAAGAAATTGGCTTTCTAAAAAAGTAGTTCATGCACTTGGCTACAGTATTGTCACATTTCTAATTGCATTTTTAGCTATAAGAACTTTATTTATTCTAATTCTTTAGGGTAAAATACTTGTATTATATAGAAGCTCTAGGAGGTACAACATGATTAAGAAAGTAATTGCAGCAGTTACATTAATCGCCTTGATGACAGTTGCTATGGTCCAAGCCATGGAAAAAGAGCAAAAGCCAGATAACCTCCCAGGGTTAGCTGTTGGCCTAAAGGCTCCAGACTTTGAATTAGAAAATTTGTCTGGTGAGACCGTGAAGCTTTCAGATTATGAAGGAAAAAAAGTGATGTTAAATTTCTGGGCAACTTGGTGTCCACCTTGTAAAGCAGAAATGCCGGATATGCAAAAGTTCTATACAGAAGTAGGAGATGAGGTAGTAATTCTTGCTGTTAACATCGATCCACAATATGATGTCGCTGGTTTTGCAGAAGAAATGAAAATTAATTTTCCGATCTTGTTAGATAAAGAAGACAAAGTCGGTGGAGCCTATCAAATCTTAACCATACCTACTACCTACTTTATAGATGAAAAGGGCATTATTAGAAGCAAGTACTTAGGTGCTATGCCAATTGAAAAAATGCGTGAATACACAGAGGATATGTAAGAAACCTTAGAGATAATTCTAAGGTTTTTTTTGTTGTCATTTGAATTGATTAGAGCGGAATTCACAACCACTCTTACAGCCTTTTATTCAAAAAAGTGTTGTTTCATGTTCACACAAAATGGGTAAAAAACATTTTATATGTTATGACAATCTTAAATTTTCAAAAAGTTGTAATAATTAAGTCAGTTTATGGACATAATGACTGTTACAATAGTGATAAGGCAGGTGAGGTACCATGAGAAAACCAAGAAAACGTTCATTTGCTGAGTTAGTTTCAGAAAATAAACGTCAACTATTAAAGGATCAAGCTGCTCTAGAAAAGATCGAAGAGCGAATCGAGGAAAAACGATTAGGTAAGGCTGAGTAATTAAGTAATCTTTGCCACTCATGGTTCTCTTACTCTTAGGTGATACTTATATAAGAGGAGGGATACTACTATGAGTAAAAGCAAACCGAAAAGAAACAGTGAGCATTTTGTTCCTAATCACCTCGGAACTCAATCACGTGGGTTTGGAGGAAACAAAGGAAAGAAAATGCAGGACCAATCTGGTCAGCATCCCCAAGTGATTCAAACTAAAGGTGAATAATATTATAGATGAGACTTGCCTAATTTTTTAGGTGGGTCTTTTTATGTTAGAGGAACCGCTTGATAAGTTAGATTTTAACTGTTTTTATTTTGACACCACAATCGCATAATACACTGTGTTTAAGTGTTTTAATTACACTCTGACATTTTGGACAAACATGTTTTTGTGTAAGCATTTTTATTCAACCTCACTTTATTTCAAAAATTTAACCCGAACAGAGTCAGTTGTTTTCTTTTTACCGTTTAACATCTTTATTATTTATAGAATAACACTTATTAATATAAAATCAATACTTTTTTATAATAATTATAATTAAAAGAAAGATTGTTATAGATTGATAAAATTGAAACCGTTTATAAATCGATATCTTGAGTCTCTTTTTTTTATCATCTAATAAAGAGTAATTGAGAAATGGAAATCATTTAATGATTAGTTGGACGGACTCTTGGGTGAATAGAAAGATATTAATTTACATAATAAAGTTATGATAAACAAAATCAAAAATCGATTAAATTTACCTTTTATAATTTATCAATAAACTGACAAACTAACTTTGTATCATTTACATTAAGGAGGAAAAGACGATGAACAATAAACCTAAACCTGATGATAGAAGTGATAATGTAGAAAAGCTTCAGGAAATGGTGGTAAATACCATTGAAAATATGGAAGAGGCTGAAGCAACAATGGAATTTGCTAGTGAGGATGAACGTGCAAACATTAAAGCAAAAAACGAGCGTCGACGAGATAGTATTGATGCATTCCGTTCTGAAATCAAGGATGAATATCGCAATCAGCGTAACCAATAATCATTAAGACCTGGTCATCATGATCAGGTCATTTTTAATAACAGCTTAATGGATAAGCGGGCAATAAACCATTCTAAAAGCCTCATCGTAAGCACTCTTTTTTATTGGTTTTCAGAAATATGTTAATATAATAATGGAAAAAACTTTACATAGAAGAAGTGATGAAAATTGCAGCAAAAGAATGTACATATAAAAAATATCGATCAGCGGCTCAAACAATGGAGTGACGAGTTAACCGAGGTTGGTTTCATTAAAGATGATACAGAGCTTCTGAAACAAATTAAGTTAATGGATGAAAAACAACATGGAGTGACTCTATCACGATTATTAACGATTGCTGCGTTATCGAGAATTCGAAAAACAGGGGATAAGGATGCTCTCGTTATTGCTTGGCTTGAAAAAGCTAAAAGGTTGGACCCTTCTAATAACAAAGCATTTGAATTTCTTGCTCAGTATGAATGGAAAAGACAACAAGGTCTCTTAGATATATTGATTTTCCCAACCATTCGTGAAACCGATAATCGACCTGCTAAAAAGAAAATTGCTGATCAAATCATTGAAAACTGTAACAAGTTCTTATCGGATAGTGAAGTAGGGCTCGAGGAATTAGAGAATGGTTATAGGACAGCAAAGACATTTAAGAATGAAGCCCTTCTTTCTGTTTACGATGGATTAATTTCTCTATTAGTAAAAGTCATGGAGGAAACAGGCGGAGTACTTAAATCTGCTAAAGAGTATGAACAGTCCATTTCTGGCGTTTTCTATACGTCTACTCATTACCATGATATGAGGAAGCATATCGAGAGTATTGAACATTTAAAGAAAGAGTGGGAACAGTATTTTAGAGAAGAAGAAGGACAAAAAGATTCTAAGACTTCATTAGAGGTTTTGGATGAGATGATCGGGCTTGAAAAGGTAAAAGAAAGAGTGAATGATTTTTATCAATTTTTAAAATATCAGAAGGAACGTAAAGAACTAGGACTGCAAACAAAAGATGCGTTAAGTCTACATATGATATTAACCGGCAATCCTGGGACTGGGAAGACGACGCTAGCTAGACTTCTTGCAAAGGTTTATTACGAGTTAGGAGTACTGCCTCGTGAAGAAGTAATCGAGGCAGACCGATCCCAGTTGGTAGGAGCTTTTGTTGGTCAAACCGAGGAAAACGTTAGAGCAGTAGTTGAGAAAGCTTTAGGTGGAGTTTTGTTTATAGATGAGGCCTATAGCTTAAGACGTGAGGGTCAAACAGGAAACGATTACGGACAAGCTGCTGTAGATACATTAGTTTCACTTATGACAGGAAGTGAATACGGCGGAAAGTTCGCCGTAATTCTGGCAGGATATCCTGAAGAAATGAGACAATTTTTAGATGTTAATCCAGGATTAAGAAGTCGATTTCCAACCTCTAATTATATCCATCTCGACGATTACTCTAATAGAGAGCTTGTTCTTATCGGCGAAAGGCTGGCAAAGGACAATGATTATATCTTGACAGATGGTGCCAAGACAGAGTTAGAGAAGCGTTTAGAAAAAGAAAGAGTAGACGAAACCTTCGGAAATGCAAGAAGCGTTCGGAATATTGTTCTAGATGCTATTTTTAAAAAAGGAGCAAGTAAGAAAGAAACCGAAAACATTCTAGAATACACCATACTAGATGAAACTGACTTTTTACAAAAAGAAAAGAAGGTTAAAGTACCGCCTAGTGAACGACTAGAAAGCCTAATTGGGTTAGACTCAGTTAAAACGGAAGTAAAGACACTGGTGTCCTTTGTAAAAATGCAACAAATACGTAGAGAACAAGGCCTCCCAGTTTTACCACTACAGCTTCACTCAGTTTTTACAGGTAACCCAGGGACTGGAAAAACGACTGTTGCGAAAATCTATGCCGAGCTTCTGAAAGAGTGTGGGATTTTAAAAAGAGGTCACTTAATTGTAACGAGTCGAGCTGATTTCGTAGCAGGTTATGTTGGTCAAACTGCCATCAAAACGAAGAAGAAAATTCAAGAAGCTTTAGGTGGGGTTCTATTTATAGACGAAGCCTATTCATTGTTGAGTCAAACATCCGGTGATTTCGGAAAAGAAGTTATTGATACGTTGGTAGACGAAATGACCAAACGGAATGAGAATTTGGTTGTTATTTTAGCCGGTTATCCAAATGAAATGGAAACTTTACTTGAAAGCAATCCTGGGTTAAAATCTCGATTCAAAAAGTTTTTTCAGTTTCAGGATTATTCGGTAGACGAACTTATAGAAATCATGCAGTCTTATGCTTCGACATATAAGTACACATTAACGAATGAAGCAAGGGTATTTTTAAAAGGCGTATTGAGCCAAATAGATAGAAAAGGCAATGGGAGATTTGCTACGAATTTGATGGATGAGGCTATTCAGTCACAATCTTTAAGGTTGTTGGAACTAGATAAAGAAGACCTAATCAACCAAGTTAGTTATATTACTGAATTGGATGTAGGAAAAGCAATAACGAAGATGAGAAAAGGGGAATAAAGATGCTAATTGCTACGAAAGAAATTGAGGTTCGCTATGCTGAAACGGATCAAATGGGAGTGGTCTATCACGCGAACTACCTTGTTTGGATGGAGCTTGGGAGAACACATCTAATATCTGAATTAGGTTTTAATTACGCTGAATTAGAAAAAGAAGGCATTATTTCTCCCGTTATTGATATTCAAGCTTCTTATAAAAAACCAGTCCGTTATGGGGAGATAGCAATAGTGAATACTTGGATTGAGGAGTATGATGGCTTAAAAGTAACATACGGCTATGAAATTCTGACTCAGGATGGTGAAGTTTCTGTTTTAGCTGAGTCAAGGCATGTGTGTGTAAAAAAGGATTCGTTCCGACCGATATCGATTAAGCGGAAATATCCTGAGTGGCATGAGGCTTATGAGACCCATAAGAAACGTGTTTAAACATAAAATAAGGTCTTTTCGTGAACTTTGTTGCTACTAAAATATACTTTTTAGACGGTTTTTATGGTCTGTTTTTCTTTATTTTTGGCAGAAAAGATTCCACGAAACAGTATTGATCCCGTGTTGGAGACCATATACGAATATCGACAATCTATACGAAAACAGCCTACAATAAAGGAGGGAGTCCCTTGGCCTTTGGAATCAATCGTATGCAGCTGAAAGAATGGAAAGAAAAAATAGACGGGGGAGAGATTGCTTTTTTGACTCATTATTGGTTAGATGATCGATTTCCTTCCTATAAAACGGTCACCAAAGTCGGTTGTAATGACCTTGAAAAGTTAAAGAGATGGGGAGAACAGTACGGTCTTAAGGCTGAGTGGATTCACTCTCGTAAAGACGGATACCCTCACTTTGACCTTATTGGAGAAAGAGAAAGGGAGATCCTTGAAACAGAAGGTATTCCGTACAGATTAAAATGATCATAGGAGAAATTAAAAAAGCAGACTTGCTTATGTCTGCTTTCCTACTGGTAAAAAAACTGGGGCTCACCCAAATCTGAATTATAGTCAATTTTAAGATTGTGGTTGTCGAAGTACCATAGGTCTTTTTCTTCAATAAAAAAATGGATATCATCTACTGTCGTTTGCACTCCTACATCATGAGGTTCCTCATTGGACACGCCTAATGAAAACCCTTGTTGAACAGTACTACATCCACCATAACGGGCAAAAAAACGAACATAGTCACCCCTTTTTAATGACATCTCGCTCTTATACCAATTAACAGCCTCGGTGCTAATTTGGATATTCATGTTTAATCCCCTTCCTGTATGTGGCGTACTGTTATTATAATAGAATTAAATGGATAAGGCGAACGTTCTGATTATTACTTCCTGAAACTAGTCCCGTAGAGTTATCAGTACTAGGGGATAGTGCTTCTTTGTAAAAATCTTTAAATTATAGCCGCTTGCACTTTTTAAATAGGGGGTAAAGAAATGAACATAAAATATACGATCTGCTTTATTCGAAAGAAAACACCTTCCGCTGATGAAATATTAATGCTCTATCGGTATAAAGAGCCAAATATTTATAAATGGAACGGAGTTGGTGGTAAACTAGAAAAAGCTGAGACCCCACTCGAATCTTGCTTGAGGGAAGTAGATGAAGAGACCGGCCTAAAGGTTAAGAACATGAACTATCGGGGAATTGTAAGTTGGAATAATGAAGGTGGAATGTACGTTTTTTCTGCTGAATATGACGAAGGTGAAATGGTTGATTGTGATGAAGGTGTATTAAATTGGAAAGATATTGAATGGGTTAAAAGTTCAAAAGAGGTTGTATCTAATATCTCATATTTTCTAGATGCTATTTTTTCAAAAGACCAACCTGTCGAGCATGCTTTTACATATAATCAAGTTGGAGATATTATTGAATATGAAACGAAAGTGATAGAAAATTGCGTTTTAGTATAAAAGTAGGAGGATGATAAAATGTCTGAGGCAAAGTTATTTAATATCATTGGAGCTTTTTTATTTGGAGGTATGGCACTTTTAGTACCACTTCAGCTTGAAGAGACTTATAAACAGGTAGATGCAGGACTCTTTATAGGTATTATGGGCATTATCTATTTCTTGGCTGTGTTAATTTACAACAAAAATAAAGGAATATTTGTACCTTTTTTAGCCGTTCTAGCCTTTCTTGCTGTAGGAATGATTTTTCTACAAAGCTTATTATTTGGCGGACATCATTAGACTCCCTTTCCATCAGATAAGGGAGTCTTTTTCCATCATGTGAATTCCCATGTTACATTAGTATGCTTTTTATATGGTCAATAAGGGGATCATTCCAGATAACAGGAGTAACGTTAATAGTACAAAATGCCATAGAATGGCAGGTAGAAGGCTACCCGACTTTACGGTAATGGCCCCGAAAATAAGTCCTATAAGGACGATCCCTCCACAAGCTACAGGCGAAATCCCAAACTTAATATAGGATAATCCATAGGCTATACTTGTAAAAACTAATCCTGGAACATTTCCAACTAATTTAGACACCCTCGTTAGTAGAGTCCCTCTCCATAATACTTCTTCCAAACTTGCGCTAATGATTGCAAAAATAAAAATCCTTACAAGAACCGTTAGTTGAATCTCAATTAAATGATTTATCATAAAAGGGGCTAAAGTAAAGAGGACTACGATTAGCCCTATGATAAAAATAGTTCTTAGGGTAGCACGAAAAGGAACTTCAATCAAAGCACCCCAATTTGGTTTAGCCCAAAAACTAAAAACACGCTGATGAAATTTATATACAACATAGCTTATTAGGATGATTGGAATCAGTAAGAGAAACCTACTAAGAATTAAAATGGTTGCTTTGCTATAGGGAAGTTCTAATAGCAACCGATCACCGTAAAAATAGAATAACTCGCCAACAAAAAACGCAAACATCGTCCAAATAAATAGGCGTTTTTCTTCTTTAAAAAAAGGAATGGGAATGATTAATAGCAATAGAATGATAAAGCCATATGAGAAAAGTTTAACTTGAAATAAGAACTGGATAACAATAAAGAGAAAGGCTAGTAATACTCCAGTCCCTGTAAGTTCATTTGAGCTCACAACGTTAAAACACCTCCCTACATACCTAGTTTATCACTAACATTTACAAACAATCTATTAAACGGTAACTCATACAGTATTTTTAGATATAAGAGAGAAATTCCCCCTTCCGAAGTTGGAAGGGGGAGGGATTTAGATTTTAAAATGGTTAATAGATTTTCTTAGTTCTATCGTTTGAGCTTTCAGGTTTTCTGATATAGCTTGAACTTCATTTACGGCCTGACGTTGTTCTTCAGTTGTACTTGTTACTTCTTGCACACCAGCGGAGGTTTGCTCTGAAATAGATACGACACTATCAACCGAACTAGAAATAGATTGGCTACTAGAGGATAATCGTTCACTAGCATTAGCGATAGCGTCAATGTCTTTTGTTAAATCATCAATAAAGCTAATGATATTATTGAAGCTAGCTTCTGTATTTTTTGTCATGTTTGCGCCTTCCACAGCGGATTTTCTACCTTGATCAATGTTTATTAGAGCTTTCTCCGAATCATTTTGGATTTCTGATATCAGAATGGCAATTTCACTAACTGAATGACTACTCTGTTCGGCCAATTTTTTGACCTCTTGTGCTACAACAGCAAAACCTCTGCCTTGTTCCCCAGCGCGTGCTGCTTCAATGGATGCATTTAATGACAAAAGATTAGTCTGTTCAGCTATATCATGAATTAAGGTTGTAATATCCGTTATTGCTTGAAGTTTTCGATCTAACTCTTTCATGATAAGAGTTGATTCTTCAGACTGACTTACAATGGTATGAATCTTTTTATTCATATTTTCCATAGCTATTTTTCCATCTGAAGTAGCTGTTTTCGTGTTCTTAGCATGCTCGACAATTTTTACAATATTGTTAGCCATTGAGGAAACTGCTTGGTTATTTGCTTCAACATTTGATGAGATGTTTACCATATCGGCAGCTAATTGTTCTGACCCTCTTGATACTTCTGTCATCGCAGTAACAACAGTTTCTGTAACATTAGATGAAACATGAGCTTGCTCATTTAAAATGTTTGAGTCTTTTTCGACCTCTTGAATCAAGTGAGCCATTTTTTGAGCCATATCTTTTAAACTATCTACCATATGATTAACAGATGAGAATAAAAGTCCAATTTCATCCTTTGATTTAGTCTCCATTTTTTTCCGTAAATCTCCGCTAGCAACACTTTGCAAAAATGTCGATAGCTTTTTGATCGGGTTAATAAAGTATCTAGCAAATAGGATACTTATGACAATGGAAATAGCTAATAATAATAAAATAACAACAAATTGTGTAGTAAACGTTTTTGTAAGTATACTTTCTAGACTGGATTCTGCTTCAGAAATTCTCTTACTCATATTTTGTGAAATCGTTGAAGAAAAGGATTTTACCTCTTCTTGCGAAATGACTGAAAAAATTTGCCAGCCCGTTACTTCATCTTTTCCACTTATATAGGTAACTTGGTCAATATCTAAGTAGATGGTATCGCCTTTCTTTTCTTTAAAGATGGGAAGGGAAGAGATATTAGCATGGTCGGTCACTAATTTTTTGTCTTTGTAAGCCAGTAGAGCTCCTTCTTTATCTGTTAAAATGACGTATCCAGTATTTCCTACCTTTGAGTTAGCAATTTGAGTGGTTAACTTCTCTAAAGAAATATCCAGGCCTAGTACACCATAAAACTTGTTATTCAGAAAAATAGGTGCACTTACCGTGACCATATACTCTTTACCAGTACCATCTAAGTAAGCATCCGTTACAAAAATTTCACCTTTTTGTAGTGTTTTAGCAGGTCCATACCATGGACGGGATGTCGGATCATAGTCAGATGGCAACCCTTCAACCTCAGGATAAATGGAGAATGTTTTATTCTCAGTACCTAAGTATATGTACTGAATGATGTCGTTTTGTTCTGAAAACTTCTGAAAAAGTGTATGAAGTGCTTGCTCATCTGCTGAGTAAATTTCTTCGAAAGTTGAGATTGTGATTAGGTCACTTTTTGCTCGATTAATAATATTGGTTATGGCGTCTTTAACATTTTCTGTTTCGTGAAACGTTAAGGTCCCTGCGTAATGCTCAGAAAACCCACTTACATCTCTTGAAACATCGGCTGAAAGACCTGACGTTAGCTTTTCTGCATTGTCTGAAAAGATGTTAACAGAATATAGGGTGAAAAATGAACATACACCAATGATGAGTATCATGGTTGATAATACACCTGCGATTAACTTTGCTTTTAAAGACATGAAAACCATTCCCCCTTGACCCCAATAAAAAACCTTATGTATCTTACAAATATTATAAAGGAAGGGAGAGGCCGTAAAATTTGCCAAATTTGAATTTTATATTACAATTTACCTATTTCTAAGAAAGAGATTTTCAGTGAGATGAGTCAATCGGTTCACAGACAAACAAGATTAAAAAGAAAAGAAGCCCCATTATTGAAGCTCCTTCGTCATGTGAGACATGATCTCGTCATATTTTGCGACAGCATTTTTTAATCCGTATGGTTCCGCGTCTTGTAACGGTACTACGCGATAGTTTTGAAGATTTTGGTTAGAGACATATGTAGGATAGAACTCAGGATTAGCTAATTTGACCTTTCGACCATCTTCATTAATGGTTTTCGTGACTTCGATCGTTGCCATACCGCCAATATCTTTATAATCCCACATTTGTCCGGATAGGAAATTACCTAAAGAATAGACAATTAAGCTTTCTCTCCCATCTGCTGTTTTTACCCATTCCATTGGTTGTAGAACATGGGGGTGATGACCGAAAAGAATATCTACACCCTCATTAATAAGAAAGTGTCCAAGTTCTTTCTGTCCATCTGTAGGGAATAGTTGATACTCATTCCCCCAATGTAGGCTCATTACTATGACATCCGCTTTTTCTTTTGCTCTATGTATTTCATCTTTCATCTTTTCTTGATTAATTAAATTCACTAGGTGATCTTTCCCTTGAGGGACAGGAATTCCGTTAGTCCCGTAAGTGTAGGACAAATAAGCGATATTAATCCCATTATTGCTAAGAATGGTTAATGTCTGTTGTTCTTCAGGACTAGTGTAAGTCCCTACATAAGGGAGTCCAATCTTATCCATATAACTTAGAGATGTGAGTAATCCTTTTTCACCTTTATCTAGGGAGTGGTTATTAGCGGTTGACACAATATCTACTCCGGCATCAACGAGTGCATCTCCTACTTCTTGGGGACTGTTAAACATAGGATAGCTTGAGATCCCGATTTCGTCTCCTCCTAAAATGGTCTCTTGGTTTGCAAGAAGAATATCTGGCTGTTCCAGCATGTCTTTTACATGTTTAAACATCGGTTTAAAATCATATCCATGATTCGTTTTAGCATCATTATAGACCCAGTCATGGATTAGGATGTCTCCAATGGCTCCTAATGTAATGGTCGATTCAAAGGTTTTTATTTGTAAGGAAAAAGTTCTTTCGGAATGTGGTGTTTGCTCAACAGGTTCTTTGCTAGCTTCCGCTTCTTTGTACATTTGCAACAGTAACGAAATAGATAAAGCTAGTAATACAACACTAAGTAAAACGCCGAAAAAGAATAATCTTTTCTTTTGCATATGTATCTCCTTAACAATAACGATATAAGATAACTATAATATATTTAGATGGTTATGAGCGGAAATTTTTATGAATAATGATAAATTTGTTATAATTTGTCTGATTCTGCTACGGCAAGGAGGTATGAATTTGTTTAAAGTAACAGGCAAAGCTTATGAAACGCTATTGGATATAAAGCAAAGGGAGCTTCGGGTAGAAGATGAAGAGCTATACATACGATTAACAATGGGAATTGGCTGAGGTGGTCCGCAATTAAAGCTTTCTCTGGAAGAGAAGCCATTAGAAGATGATGAAGTTTATGAATTCGAAGAAATTCAAGTGTTGATTCATAAAAAGGACCAGGTTTACTTTGACCATACGAAGCTTGATTATATCATCGATCCATTTGGGAAGGGGAAGTATGTGCTATTAAGAATATAGCATGTTAGGAAAAAGAAAAACGGTCCCTTTATGATAAGGCCCGTCTTGTAAATTACTAATTATGCTTCTAATTTGTCAACATCAAGTTCTTCAAAAAAAGAAATTAATTCATCAAAATTACTGATGGTCCTAGATGGGGAGTTTTCTAATTCGGAATCAGATAAGTACTTATAGAGTTGAATGACAAATTCATCATGATTGCCATGGTCAGACACGGTTGTTGTAAAGATGTAGTTATCATTTGGTTGAACTTTCATTTGTACCAGCTCCCCAGTAGCTTTTTATATTCTCACTTATAGTTTATCCTAAAACCTATTTGAATTATGTTTATTTTTTGACAATTCATTGAAGATTGTCATCTTATAGGTAGCGTTTAAGCATATAAGATTTGATTATTTAAAATGGGTATTTGTATTTTAAAGGTCGTCCCATTACAATCAAAGCTTTCAACGCTTATTACACCACCATTTGCATCAATTAATTTTTTGCATATAGCCAATCCGACCCCCGTCCCTGTAGGTTTCGTCGTAAAATATGGATTAAATAATTGATGAATGTTTTCCGTCCTGATTCCACAACCATTATCTCTAACAAAGATAGTGGCACAATCATTTGTGACCTCTGTACTGAGGGTAACTTCTCCATGACCCCCAGTAATTGACTCCACCGCGTTTTTTACTAGATTAATTAAGACCTGCTTTAATTGTTTCTCGTCTACCATTATATATGGATTCTTATTCGTTAACTGTGTTTTCAATGACACCATTTTTAAAGTAGCTTCACTCTCATAAAGAAGAGAAACATCCTTAACCATTTTATTTAGGGAGGTTTTTTTCTTTCTGGTTTTGTATGGCTTTGATAGGTCTAGTAGTTGATATAGAATTTCATTTGCCCGGTCAATTTCCTCTAATGCGACATCTGTATATTGATCTTTGTGAATTTCAGAAAGATAGGGCTTTGAGAGTTGAATAAAACCTTTTACAGAAGTTAGAGAATTCTTAACCTCATGTGCAATGTTTGTTGCAAGGTTCATGACCTCTTCTGATGAACAATAATTTTTAATTTTATTGAATTTTTCAGGCTGATTTGTCGGATCTTTAATCGGCTTAATATTAACCGGTATACAAAAAAGGTGAATTTGGTCTTTTTCAATTACTTTGTAAATCTCATAAGGAATACTGTTTATCCCGTTTAGTTTTAACTCAAATAATCTAGAAGACTCACATTCCAGATTTAAGAGAAAGGACTTAAATTCATCGAATGAACTAGAGCTTAGGAATCTAGTAAATGAAAAGCTATGGGCTTCTTCCACAGAAGAATGATCAATGTGAAGATCTTGGTTGAGGCAGAAATACGGGAATGGAAGCTTTTTATATATATGAATACTCATCTTTTACCACCTTATCGTTTTTTTAGTTGGCTTTTGATAGTTCATTCTATGGCGAATCATATCGGATTATGTATATCTATGTTCAATTATTAGCAAAATTTTTAAGGATTGTTCGTTATGTAGAATCTATGTATCTTAATCATACAAAAAGCTACAAAAGTTTTCAATAAAGAACATTAAATTTCTTTTTGAAGAACGAGGGGGGTGTTACTTATCCTACACAATCTTTAGGGAAGCATTGTCGTAATGGGAAAATTATGTGACAATGTGATAAGGACAAAAAAATAAACCTATCGCAATGGATAGGTTATTACAGCCATTTAATTTTTGGCTCAGTCTTATTTAGAATACGCTTAATATTTGCTCGATGTCGATATATTACAAATATAACTAGAATAGAAACAACGATAATGAGTGGGACATCTCCATCAATAAGGGCGTAGATAAAAGCTGCTATCCCTCCCAAAATGGACGATAAGGAGACATATTTCGTTATGTATAAGCAAATAAAGAAAATAATTAACATGACTAGGAACATAAGTGGTTCATACATCAACAACACACCACCAGAAGTTGCAACAGCTTTTCCACCTCTAAAAGAAGCAAAGATCGGATACATATGGCCAATAACTGCGAAAACACCAGCAATCAAAGGGTGTAATTCAGAGTCAAATAAAAATCCTAATGGAAGTGCAGTTGCTAGTGTGCCTTTTAGGATATCAGCTATGCTAACAATTAAACCGGCCTTGACTCCTAAAGTTCTAAAAGTGTTAGTACCACCAAGATTTCCACTCCCATGTTCACGGATATCCACTCCATAGAACGTTTTGCCAATAATTAAACCTGAAGGGATAGACCCAAGCAAATAAGCTAGTATGATAATAATTCCAATTTCAAACATGAATGATCTCCTTCACACTTGTATTACGTCTTTTTATTGTAACATGGATTTTTAAAAATACCATGTAGAAATTACCATCTGGTCCTAATATGAGGTAAAAAATTAATTAAACCCGAGTTAAGTCTATTTTTAACGGTATGGGAATAGAGTTGTTTCAAAACGTTTCTTATCTATTATACTTCGCAAAAAAACATTTTTTAACAAGCAGTTTTTTCATAGATGTATGTTACTCTAGTATGGATTTTGCTGCTACGTTGTTTCGCCTAATTGTAAAAATCCCATGATCTGTTAAAAGGAAATACAATGGCTGAGAAAAGGGTTCCTTGTAACAAGTATAAAATGCGTAGCCTTTAAAGCATAGTCAGTAGTTATTTATTTAAATCTATCCATATTTGTGAATAGCTGTGAATTTAATGATGTATGAAACTTTTTTTCGACAGAATTCGTTTATTACTTTAGGGGGGTTTTTACTGTAAAAAATCATTTCCAAATGAATAAAAGCTCTTTTGTTTTACAGGAGTTTTCGGTACGATGGGTTTTAAGGAGGAGAAGATTGTGGCTAGAGTAGAATATCACCAAAAGAAAACCTTGTCGAAATATTGGATTATAAGTGGGCTTTTATTTGCCATTTTACTAATTGTTTCTAGTATTCTATTACTCTTATATCCCTTTGCATCAAAGGAGAAAGAAACGTATTTCGAAGGTGAAAATCCAATATTATTTAACGGGAAGCAAGAAGGCAATGCGATTGTCGAAGGGGAAAGTATCTATGTGCCATTGTCCTTCATGCAGCAATATATAGATGAAAACATTGCATTTGATGAAAAATCAAAATCTATTATTATTACAACGAAAGATAAAGTGGTCCAAATGCCAAGTGAATCACTAACCTATTATATAAATGAAAAGCCCGTGCAACTGCAATTAACACCATTAAAGGATGAAAACGGTGAGTTTTATATCGATCTTAATTCGGTATTACCGATGTATCCAGTTCAATATCAGATTCTACCTGACACAGGATCTGTTTGGATTCAGAAAGACGGGGAAGAAGTCGTAAGTGGAAAAGTTACTTCTGAGGATGTTCATGAAGAGAAACTTAGATTAAGAACGGATGGAGATTTAAAGGCACCATATACCGCTCAGTTAACAAATAATGAGCAGGTCTATATTGAGTCTGAATCAGGGGAGTACGTTTATGTAAGAAAGAATGACGGGACCGCTGGTTATGTAAATAAAGATTTCGTTACTAAAGATAAATCAGAAACGATTGTTGTAAAGCGAGAGACAAAAGAGGTTACTTTACCTAAAATTGATGGCCCTATCCAATTAACATGGGAAGCGGTTTATTCGAAAAACCCTGATACATCCAAAATACCAGTTATGGATGGGGTAAATGTGGTATCACCAACCTGGTTTGAGTTAGCTGACGGACAAGGTACGATTAGCAACTTAGGTTCGCTAGACTATTCAAATTGGGCCAAACAACATGGTTATCAGGTTTGGGGATTATTTTCGAACGCTTTTGATCCAGCTCTAACACATGAAGCATTCAAAGATTTTGAAACAAGGCAAAATATGATTCGACAGCTTTTACATTACAGCCAAATGTATAAGTTGGATGGAATCAACATAGATATCGAAAATGTGAACCCAGAAGACGGACCATTGGTCACGCAATTTGTTCGGGAAGCAACCCCGTATTTTCATGAAGCAGGACTTATTGTTTCTATGGATATTACGTTTATATCAGGTAGTGGAAACTGGTCAGTTTTCTATGAAAGAGAAAAATTAGCTAAGATTGTTGATTATTTAGCTGTTATGGCTTATGACGAGCATTGGGGATCCTCTCCGGTTGCAGGAAGTGTGGCGAGTCTACCGTGGGTAGAAGAGAATCTACAGAAAATGCTTGAAATTGTTCCGAAAGAAAAGCTTATATTAGGTGTCCCTTTGTATACAAGATTGTGGGAACAAAAAGATACTGGGGAGGTATCTTCTAAAGCTCTTTCGATGGATAAAATCAAACAATGGTTAACAGAGAACAAGCTTACACCTGTTTATGATGCTACAACTGGTCAAAATTATGCTGAACTTTACGTAGAAAGCGAGAAAACGACCTATAAAGTGTGGCTCGAGGATGAGCTATCACTAGCAAAAAGGGCGGACTTAGCATCTAAGTATGAATTAGCTGGAGTTGCTAGTTGGTCAAGGTTTTTTGCGGATGAAACAGCTTGGACAGCTTTAAATCTTAATAAGAAACAGGTTACTAAAAAATAAAAAGAGCCGGCAGGCTCTTTTTTCTTTTATACGGACTGGAATTTCTTAATTGAACTAACAGCTCTTAAAGCAATACTCACTGCATCACTCATGGATTTTTGGAATGCCCCTTCATTTAATACGGGTCTTAGTTTATCAATAAGCTCGTCACTAATAATCAATAGGTTTGCTACATGAACATCATGATAGGATCCTAAGGCAAACATGGCGGCTGTTTCTAAGTCCATCCCTATAATCCCATCCCTCATATATGTATCAATTGTCTTAGGGTTATGATGATAGAAAATATCTGTAGACCAATGCTGTCCAGAATAAATCCCTATCTTCATATCCTTTGCTTCTTTTAATAATTGCTCAAAAATAACTTGATTAGGACGATTTAATTGACCACTTTTAATAAAGTGTTTGGATGTCCCATCTTCAGACAAACAAGATGTAGGAAGAAATAAACTCCCGATGGTCACATCTTTTTGAAGGCTGCCAGCAAATCCAATTCCAATAAAGGTCCTTGCTCCTGAAGCAATTAGTTCCTCCATGGCCATGACTGTTCCTGGTGCCCCGATTGGGACTTTTGCGACCGAACATGCCACCCCATTAAAGGAACCTGTATAAAAATTCTTCCCTAAAAGCGAGTATCGAGGTTGCTTGGCGTTAAGTTTTTTGACAAGAGCTGCAGTAATTTGCTCATACCACGTAATAAAGACAATGGGAGCAACATTTAAATCTTCTTTTTGAATATTATTTATTCTCATTACATGATCGATATAATTGCTAGCTTGTAGTCTCTTCAAAAATAGGTCCACCTCCCTATGTCTATTACGAATAGTTTATCCTACTATATACCCAAATTCAAATTTCAACCAAATAGCTGATAAGCTTTTAAAACATTAAATTGATCCATAAAATTTATTAGAAAAATAATAATAGAGCAAGATAGTAGGAAGTTCTGATACATAACGGTACAATTGTAGTAAGGATAAATTTAACAAGAATAGGGAGTGTTGGAAATGGCTGTTGAAATTCCGAGCCGTGATGAAATTGGCGTTATTCTAAAAAAGGCTAAAAGAATTGCTGTTGTAGGTTTAAGTGATAATCCAGAGCGTACGTCTCATATGGTTTCAAAAGCAATGCAGGATGCAGGATATGAAATCATCCCTGTTAATCCAACCTATGATGGAGAAATTTTAGGGGTAAAATCAGTAAAAAGTTTAAAGGAAATCGAAGGCCATGTTGATATTGTAAATGTATTCCGCCGCTCAGAGTACTTATTCGATGTAGCGAAGGAATTTGATGAAATCGACGCAGATATTTACTGGGCTCAATTAGGCCTTGTCAATGAAGAAGCATACGATTTCCTCAAGGAAAAAGGATACACAGTAATCATGGACCGTTGTATAAAGGTCGAACATGCACTAACAAAATAAAGGATGACAACACACTTATTGGTACGATAAGTGTGTTTCTTTATATAACTGTAAAACAGCAACGTTCTTTTAAGGGAGGAATTTCAACCCGGTTATAACAAGTCATTTATAAAAATACCTATTTGCCAAATCTAAGTAAATATATACAATTAGGGATAGACATGTTTTAATATTTAAAGGCTCGGGTCGCTGATATATGATAATATGTCACTGACGGATACAGCAAAGAAGCTTAAAGATTATTTGGCTAATAGGGTCCGATTATAAATATTTTATGGTAAAATGTCTACAAAGAACATTTGTTCTGAAAGTGATAATTTCCTAGCTTTTTAAAGGATTATTCTATCGTTTGACGAATACATATACGGATGTTCGACAAGATACATACAAAAGACAGACAGTTTTTGCAACAAATGAAAGGGGTATGTTCGTGGCAAAAAATCAACAAGCATTTGATTACAATGATGATGCCATACAAGTACTAGAGGGCTTAGAAGCTGTTAGAAAACGCCCGGGAATGTACATAGGGAGTACAGATTCAAGAGGTCTTCATCACCTTGTTTATGAAATCGTCGATAACTCCGTTGATGAAGCGTTAGCTGGTTACGGAGATCATATTATCGTAAAAATACATAAAGACAATTCGATTAGTGTTCAAGATAAAGGCCGTGGTATGCCTACTGGTATGCATAAAATGGGCAAGCCGACACCAGAAGTTATCTTAACGGTACTTCATGCTGGTGGGAAGTTTGGCCAAGGTGGGTATAAAACTAGTGGTGGATTGCACGGGGTTGGTGCTTCCGTTGTTAATGCCTTGTCTGAGTGGCTCGTCGTTAAAATTAAAAGAGATGGGTTTGTATATGAGCAGCGCTTTGAAAATGGTGGGACGCCTGTTACATCGCTAGAGAAGGTTGGAAAAACAAATCAATCTGGAACAACCATTCACTTTAAGCCTGATAAGACCATTTTTTCGACAACAACATACAATTATGAAACATTGTGTGAACGTTTAAGGGAATCTGCCTTCCTTTTAAAAGGAATGAAGATTGAAATTATCGATGACCGTAATGATTTTCATGAAGTTTTTCATTATGAGAATGGGATTCAAGCTTTTGTAGAATATTTAAATGAGGAAAAAGACGTACTTCACCCAGTCGTTAGCTTTGAAGGCACAAACAGTGAAATTGAAGTTGATTTTGCGTTCCAATTTAACGATGGGTATTCAGAAAATGTACTCTCATTCGTTAATAACGTTCGAACCAAAGATGGTGGAACACACGAAGCCGGTGCCAAAACGGCTATGACTCGTGCTTTTAACGAATATGCTCGAAAAATTAGCCTCTTGAAAGAAAAAGACAAAAATCTAGATGGTGCCGATATTCGTGAAGGCTTCTCCGCCATCATCTCTGTAAGAGTTCCAGAAGAACTACTTCAATTTGAAGGACAAACAAAAGGGAAATTGGGTACAAGTGAAGCCCGCTCTGCTGTTGATTCTGTTGTTTCTGAGCACTTATCTTACTTTTTTGAGGAAAATCCAGATATCAGTACTTTGCTCATTAAAAAGGCGATTAAAGCCTATCAAGCTAGAGAAGCTGCGAGAAAAGCACGTGAAGAGGCAAGAAGTGGGAAGAAGCGTAAACGTTCTGAAGCCGTTCTTTCTGGAAAGTTAACGCCTGCTCAATCGCGAAATCCTGAAAAAAATGAACTGTATCTCGTTGAGGGTGACTCTGCAGGTGGTTCGGCTAAACAGGGAAGAGACCGTCGATTCCAAGCGATTTTGCCGCTTCGTGGGAAAGTAATCAATACGGAAAAAGCTAAGCTTGCTGATATTTTTAAAAATGAGGAAATCAATACGATCATCCATGCAATCGGAGCTGGTATAGGTGCCGATTTTAATGTGGATGATATTAATTATGATAAAGTTGTAATCATGACCGATGCGGATACTGATGGCGCTCATATTCAGGTGCTACTTTTAACATTCTTTTACCGATATATGAAGCCGTTAATAGAAGCAGGAAAAGTATACATTGCTCTTCCTCCACTTTACAAAGTGAGTAAAGGGACTGGTAAGAAGGAAGTCATTGAGTATGCATGGAGCGATGATGAACTGCAAGGGGCCATTAAAAAGATTGGTAAGGGTTATATGATTCAGCGCTATAAAGGACTTGGAGAGATGAATGCTGATCAATTATGGGACACAACGATGAATCCTGAAACAAGGACGCTCATCCGCGTAAAAATTGATGATGCTGCTCGAGCTGAGCGACGTGTTACCACGTTAATGGGTGATAAGGTTGAACCACGACGTAAGTGGATTGAAACTAATGTTGCCTTCGGCTTGGAAGAGGACGGAAGTATTTTGGAAAATGAAAATATTTCTGTTGCTGAGGAGGTAGCTGAGTAATGAGTTCTGTGGAAAAATTTCGCGATTTGCCGCTAGAGGATGTTCTTGGCGATCGCTTTGGAAGATATAGTAAATATATTATTCAAGACCGTGCATTACCTGATGCACGTGATGGGCTAAAGCCTGTTCAAAGACGTATTTTATATGCGATGCATGTAGAAGGAAATACGCAGGATAAAGGATTTAGGAAGTCAGCTAAAACAGTCGGAAATGTAATCGGTAACTACCATCCACATGGCGATACATCTGTGTATGATGCGATGGTCCGTATGAGTCAAGACTGGAAGGTTCGAAACATGCTCGTTGAAATGCATGGTAACAACGGAAGTATTGACGGTGATCCCCCTGCTGCTATGCGTTATACTGAAGCAAGGCTTTCAGCAATCTCGATGGAATTGCTTCGTGACATTGAAAAACGCACTGTTGAGTTTGTTCCTAACTTCGACGATACGTCCAATGAACCAACTGTTTTACCAGCCATGTTCCCTAATCTACTTGTCAATGGTTCAACCGGGATATCTGCGGGATATGCAACGGATATTCCTCCACATCACCTTAGTGAAGTCATTGATGGAGTCATCTATCGAATGGATAAGCCAGATTGTACTGTTGATGATATTATGACGATAATTAAAGGTCCTGATTTCCCAACTGGTGGTACGATCCAAGGTGTAGAAGGGATTAAAAAAGCTTATGAAACGGGTAAAGGGAAGATTATTATCCGTGGAAAAACAGAGATTGAAACCGTTCGTGGAGGCAAGCAACAAATTGTCATTACTGAGATTCCATTTGAAGTGAATAAAGCGAATCTTGTTAAAAAAATGGATGAGTTTAGGCTTGATCGTAAGGTAGAGGGAATATCTGAGGTGCGTGATGAGACAGACCGTACCGGACTTCGTATTGTCATTGAACTTAAAAAAGATGCAGATGCGGAAGGTGTCCTTAACTACCTTTATAAAAATAGTGACCTACAAATTCCTTACAATTTTAATATGGTAGCTATTCGCAATAGACGTCCTATGTTATTAGGAATTAGAGAACTATTAGATGCCTATATTGAGCATCAAAAAGAGGTTGTAACGAGAAGATCTCAATTTGATCTACAAAAAGCGAAGGATCGTCAACACATCGTAGAAGGTTTGATGAAGGCTTTATCCATTCTCGATGAGGTCATTGCAACGATTCGTGCTTCGAAAGATAAACGTGATGCAAAAGACAATTTGATTGCAATATTTCAGTTCACTGAACCACAAGCTGAAGCAATTGTGTCATTACAGCTATACCGCTTAACGAATACAGACATTACTGCTTTACAAGCAGAAGCAGAAGAACTTGCTAAGAAAGTAGAAGAACTGACTTCTATTTTAGAGAGTGAGAGTAAGTTATATTCCGTTATTAAAAAAGAGCTAAGAGATGTTAAGAAGCGCTTTGCAGATAGCCGTCGAACGGTGATAGAAGCTGAAATTGAAGAAATCAAGATTAATTTAGAGGTTTTAATCGCTAGTGAGGATGTTATTGTAACTGTTACGAAGGAAGGCTATGTGAAGAGAACAAGCCCAAGATCCTATGCTGCATCAAGTGGTCAAGACTTCGGTATGAAGGATTCTGATCGACTGCTAGCCCAACTTGATATGAATACGACGGATGTGCTGCTCTTATTTACTAATAAAGGGAATTACTTATATTGTCCTGTCCACGAACTTCCGGACATCCGTTGGAAAGATCTAGGTCAGCATATTGCGAACATTGTACCGATTGAGCGAGATGAATCCATTGTAAAAGTAATTCCAGTTAAAGATTTTGAACAAGATGCATTCCTGTTGTTTGTTACCAGAAACGGTATGGTTAAGAAAACCGAGTTGAAACAATATAAAGCTCAAAGGTATTCTAAGCCGCTCGTAGGTATTAATCTAAAAGATGACGATACCGTTGTGAATGTTCATCTAACAACGGGCCAGCAAGAGATCATTTTAACGACCTATTTAGGGTATGGACTGAGATTCCATGAGGAAGAGGTTAGTATCGTAGGTGCAAGAGCTGCTGGGGTAAAAGGAATAAATCTTAAAGATCAAGACTATGTATCAAGTGGGAATGTGGTAGAGAACCCGAAAAAACAGGATCTTGTCATTGTGACGCAACGTGGTGCGATTAAGAAGATGAAAATGGATGAATTTGAACTAACCTCTCGTGCGAAGCGTGGAGTTGTGATGCTAAGAGAGTTAAAATCAAATCCTCACCGTGTTATCGGATCTGTATTAGTAAAAGATGGTGACCAAGTGTTTGTAATCTCTGAAAAGGGTCAGACGGAAAGCATCCTTTCTTCTGATTTACGACATAATGATCGTTATTCAAATGGTTCCTTCCTAATTGATGAAACAGAAAGTGGAAAAGCGCAAGCAATTTGGGTAGTCGAAGCGTCTGTCGAAAAGCCTACTGAACGTTAATTTGTTTCAAAACCCTGCATAAACTGCAGGGTTTTTTGTATACGTTAATGCAAATAATTCTCCCAGTATTTACAGATTGCCGGAAACCTGCTTAAAACTTATGATAAGTCTTGTGTTTATTATATTTTGAGAGCGGGTGCATACATGACAAAAAAGTTGTTAGTATTGATTGCTATAATTTTTATTGGATTATCATATAACCAAGACGTTCTAGCGGCTGACGAACTGCCACCTGAAGTTATAAAGCAAGCGATTTCTTCTAATACTATAGCGTATCAGGGAAATGCTGTACCTGGTTATACAACATTTACGATTGAAACAAATGAGCCTACTAGAGGTTATTTAATAGCTGAAGGTAATGGCCTGTCAGTTAAGATTAATCTTTCTACGATGGATTACAAGACAACACACGTAGTGCATTGGGTCCCCTGGAATGATACGAAGAGAGTACCACTTCCTGCTGGAACTTACAGGATAAAATCGTATTTAACCGATCAAGCTTACAATTCGGCTCAAGGGTATCCAATTGGTCAAATCACAGTTGTAAATGAGACAAATCCAAAGCAGCTTGTTTCAATTACAAATACATCAGGTGCTGAAATCTCACCTAAATATAGTGTGAATGAACCTTTGACAACTGTGAGTTATGAGTTAAGCCGTCATGCAGAAGTTCAAATATCTATTCAAAAAGATGATCATGATATTTTTCAAACAGGGAAAGTAAAACTTGCACCTGGAATTCACACGTTTGAGTGGAATGGTAGAAATGATAAAGGTGTTATCGTTCCAGATGGTGAATATAATATTGCTTTTAAAACAATAGAATTAAGTTATAACTATCCGCCTACTTCTCAAGAGATTCATAGACTAGGTAAAATTACCGTCAAGAATGGAGAAAGTTCCATTCCTGAATGGAGAATGAAGGAGATGATTACGTCCGCTTCATTCGACTCTAACACGGTTTCACCAAATCATGATGGTACACAAGACCAAGTTTCAGGGAAAGTAGTAGTAGCGGAACCTATCAATTTAACAGTTTATATAGCTACAGAAGCAGGAAGCCATATGAATCATGTCATCAGCTTCCAGAATGTACAACCCGGCACTCACACTTTTAGTTGGAATGCAACTGATTGGATGGGTGGTAAAGCTTTAAATGGGAACTATTACATCAAAGTGATGGCAACTGAAGCGAACGGAGCAACCGGCTACCTTTTAATAGAAAATCCAGTAATGGTTACAGATAGTCACTCAGTAAAACCTCTACAGCCAATCAAAGAGGTACGAGTAATTGCAGAGCAAACTCAAATGTCTGTATATCCAATGGATCAGGGCTATAAAGCAACAAAAGGTGAAGTGTTTCAATTAGTCTCTGATAAACCAGAAAATGGGTATTATCAAGTGCTAGTAAAAAATACTGTACCTGCGAAAGTAAAAGTTGGAGATGTTGAGCTAGTGGAAGAAGTTCTTCCCCCGCAAGATGTACTTACTAATTATGTGAACCATACAGTGGCAAGTGGTGACACGTTGTGGAAGATTGCTCAAAAGTATGGGGTAACGGTTAGTGGTTTAGTTAAACTAAATTCATTAGATATTAATCAACCATTATTCATTGGTCAAGTCATTAAAGTGTCCGAAAAGGTTGAAGCACCACAAGATGCTGAAAGCAACGTGCATACAGTACAAGCAGGTGATACACTTTGGAAAATTGCTCAAAAGTACAATGTGAGGATTGATTCTATCGTAAAAGAAAACAATCTTGACGTAACGAAGCCATTATATATTGGACAAACTATAAAGATTCCTTCTTCTACAGTCGTGATCCAGCCACCGGTTACAACTGAAACCATTCATACGGTTCAATCAGGTGATACACTTTGGAAGATTGCCCAAAAATATGGTGTTACCGTACAAGATCTTTTACAGGCAAACCAATTGAATACAACTGATTTTCTCTATATTGGGCAAAAGTTAACGATTCCTACGAAACAACCTGTTGAGTCGTATGTAATCTATACCGTACAATCAGGTGACACACTATGGAAAATTGCACAAAATAACCGTACAACGATTCAAGCAATTGTTGATTTAAACCAGTTAGATGTTACAAAGGCGTTATGGATTGGACAACAATTAAAGATGCCGAAATAATGAATGACAAAACACTCAACTTACCAGGTTGAGTGTTTTTATCTAGCAAAATATCTTATAGAAATTGTATTCTCCTCTACATGATTTTTCCAAAATTGGACAGAATAGAAATCATAACGACCTAGACATAGGGAGGATTTTTATGAAAAAAGAATTGATTTTTGCCTTTTCGGCTTTCTTTTTCATGTCATTGTCAGCCATTACAGGAGTTTATGCTGTTGAAGAGGCCAATAAAACGGAAATTATCTCGAAAGATTTGGTAGACCTTACAGGAGATGACAAGAAGGAAACCATCTACATAAAAGGAATTCCTGTTGAAGATAAAGCAGAATTTCTTAAGGAAATTTATATTAGTATCGTTGCTTCAAACGGAAAGGAATATAAAATTAATTTAGATGGTGGGTACGAACCTTCTATTCAATATAAGGATTTAAACAATGACGGAATAAATGATATGTTTATTTCTGTTCCTACAGGTGGAAGCGGGGGACTTTCTAATTTTTACCTTTATACGTTAAAGGATTATACATTGACCGATTTGACAGTACCTGAACCACTCATAATTCAGAGTGAGTTTCTCAATGACTATAAAGGAAAAATTACGATTACGGAGATTAATAAATCTTATACTTTTGACCTTAAGGATCGAGCGAAAGATTATGAACGATTAGGATTATATATAAATGGAAGTCTAAGTGAGCCTTCTGAGCTCATGGTTCTTCCTTATGGGACTTTAACTCCCGTACGTGTTCAAAATCAAAGACTTGGCTTAGAAGGGGTTCAGAGAATATCTGGTGCTTATAATGCAGATTCAATAGCTTTTGTGGAATCTAAGTGGATAATGGAAAATGGAAAGTGGGAATTGTTAGAGACAAAGGTAAAGAAAATAGACTCTCCTAAGAAGGAAAAGGAAGACTAGGCATTTGTCACACTTTGGGATGGAAAACATAAAATAACGTAAGCAAATTATTTCTTCATTTGGGGGGAGATGCTTACAATGAGTAAGTTCAATCCATCTAAACTAAGTGTGACGTTCTTACCACCAGTTACTCCTTTTAAACCGGTGGATGAACGGAAATATACGTTAACGCATTCAGATGAAACTGGGGAACTCTTTTTAACGGTTGGTTATTGTTTTGATATGAGTGCAATTAAACCAAAATTTCGAGATGAAGTTCTCGCTGAATGGATTCCACGTATGGGCCAATATATTTTAAAGGGGAAGGTCTACGTTAGCGGAGGAGAATTTGATGAGCAATATTCTAAAATTCGGTTTATGATTTTCCAGCGTGAGTTAAAGCTAGCTTTAACTGCTATGATATATGGCGATCGAGCTTTTTATCAAAATTACCCATGGCTTTTAGACTCTCCAATCTACATTCAGTTTGAGTCAAATTTCCCTCAATATAACCAACTTTTATATTATGGTACACCACGACAGTTTTTAAATGAAGCCCTTCAGGAATCGGTTACTTAAGCACAGGTTCACTACCTGTGTTTTTGTGTTGTCTTTTATTCATGTCATTCTAGGAAAAGATTCTTCTACTAGAAGGGTTTGCATAGGTATAATATAGAAAAAAATGGGTGAGGTGGGGCATTTGTCAGGTTTTAATTATACCGATTACGATGGGATGGGGTTAGCAGAGCTAGTTAGAAAGAAAGAGATATCTCCGAAGGAAATTGTAGATGCAGCAATCGTAAAAATTGAAGAGTGTAATCCTGCTTTAAATGCAGTAATTCACAAGATGTATGATCAAGCAAAGACATCGATAGAAAAAAGTCCAATAGGTGGATTTGCAGGTGTTCCTATCCTATTAAAGAATATTACACAGGAAATCAAGGATGAGCCACTAACTTCGGGATCTAAAGTTTTGTCTCAATTCAAAGCAAAGGAAGATTCAGAACTAGTTAAGAGAATCCGTAAAACAGGGACCGTTATTTTAGGACAAACCAATGTTCCAGAGTTTGCATTAATGGGGATCACAGAACCCGTTTATTATGGGCCTACAAGAAATCCTTGGAACTTAGATTATACTCCTGGAGGTTCTAGTGGAGGTGCAGCCGCAGCTGTTGCGTCTGGCATGGTCCCAATTGCGGGAGCAAACGACGGTGGCGGATCCATCCGGATACCAGCAGCATTTTGCGGATTATTTGGGATGAAACCTTCTAGAGGTAGAAATCCTGTCGGTAAAACGCTAGGAAGGCATTGGCAGGGAGCGTCAGCTGACCATGTTTTAACAAGAAGTGTACGAGACAGTGCTTTTATGTTGAACCTTCTAAAAGGACATGAGAGCGGGGCTGCATTCCGCGCGCCACCCATTGATGAGGACTATTTAGAATGTGCTCAAAGACCTTTCCGGAAACCATTGAAAATTGCCTATTCTGTAGCTTCTCCTATCGGTACTGAAGTTCACAAAGAGTGTAGAGATGCCGTTATGAAGACTGTAAAATTACTTGAATCTATGGGACATGAAGTCGAAGAAAAAGAAGCACCAGTAGACGGAAGAAAAATTGCTTCTAGTTATATGAACTTGTATTTTGGAGAAGTAGCTGCTGCTTTAACTTCAGCAGAAGAATGTATTGGTCGAAAATTAAAACCTAGCGATGTGGAGCCAACCACTTGGTTGTTAGGTTTATTAGGAAAAGTAACAAATGCAGCAGAATTTGTGTTGAGTTTAAGAGAATGGGATAAAGCGGCATTTGCCATGGAAGAATTCCACCTAGACTATGATTTTTATGTGACCCCAACAACAGCCTATCCTCCTTCGAGAATTGGAGAGCTTGATATTAGCTCTGCTGAGAAAATATTGATTAGTACGGTGAGTAAATTAAAATTAACCAATGTGCTAAAGAAAAGTGGAATGGTTGATCAGCTGATTGAGAATAGTTTAAAAAGAACTCCTTTTACACAATTAGCTAATTTGACGGGGCAGCCTGCAATGAGTGTTCCACTTCATAAAACAAAGGATGGATTGCCTGTCGGAGTTCAATTTATTGCTGCTAGGGGACGAGAGGATCTATTGTTTCAAATGGCAGGAACATTAGAGAAGACGGATTCTTGGTTGGATGTAAGAGATAATCCAATTTTCAAAGGATAAAGGAATTAGAAACTTAGGTTCATACAAACAATTTACTATAAAATTATTATGTAAACTAAATAGCATAACAAAGATTAAGGGGAGTTCGGAGCATGATTTCCGAACTCTTTTGCAATCTTAGTCTAACCCAGTAACTTTACACCAAGGAAATTATATCTTTTAAAAGATCCAATGATGCTGGTGCACTTCTAGATGTCAACAGATCAAACTTATGACCAAGGGGAAGCGATAGTAGAATCGTTTAAAAGGTTGCTCCGTATTTTACTGCCGAATTTTACTGCCGAACAAGTGCTACTTGAAACTGCCTTGTGACACAGGGATGTTTATAGGGTGGGAGTGGTAATATGGCTATTAAGAAAGATAAGAGGAAAAGAAATGTCTAGTTAATATTTGGATGTTGGTAATGGGGTGTCGATTTATTTAGTAGAAGCAGGATATTAACCATAAAGATATTATGTAAACTAAAAATTGTTTGCAGAATAGAAGAGGGTGAAACGTGTAGTTTCACATAGCGGCTTACAGATTGCAAGTTATCTGGAAGTCAGGATGATTAGCAACAGGTATTATGGAGGTTTTCATTATTAATCGCCTAGTGACGTCGTAATCCACTGAGCTTTAAAAAACTGATCGCTGATCAATGTGGTAGTCAAAACATAGTTCGTAATAAAATTTGTGGACGTTTTTTAAACTTGTTAATTAGAGATATTCATATTTTGTCTCAATATCTTAGGTATACTTAGTTATTGAGACTGAATTAATATTTGAATTTACAACTTCCTATAATATATATTATGTTCGGGGCGTTGTTTTATTATAAAGATAGATTACTCTACCCTGTGTTTATAGTCACTATTTTTTATAGAGTCCATATTTATATAGTTAGCACTATACTCAATGACATCGTTAATAAATAATTGATGATTATTTGCAAACTCTTTAACTTGTTCCAGCAGTTCCTTATCATAAGTAGTTTTGTATTGAACTCGATCTTTAGGTCGTGTTTTCTTGTTAAAAGTAATAACACCCTGAGACAAAACCTCTTGTAAACCACTTTCTAATAAATAATTTACATGAGTATCATTTTCGTATGCCAAATTTTCTAGTTGATCTAATAAAGATTTACTTATGTTTGTTCTAAATTTGACTCTGGAGGTATCTGTTGTTTGAATTAATTTTCCATTTACTAGTTTCCACATATAAGCCACTCCTATTTTAAATGCTTAATCATACGGTTTTTCTTATACGGAATAAAACTTTTATCTGTAACACCATTATAAATAATTTTAGCAAGTTTAGGTAGGTCGACCTTGCCTTTAACTTTTACTCTGTATATAGTATTTCTACCGTTTTCTATATCTTTGGTAATTTCAGATTGTAGGTTCCAAGATTGGAATACAGATAATAGCCCTTCAGCAAAAAATAAACTTCCTGTAGTCACATTCATAACATATCCATTTTTCTGAACCCAGCCATCTCCATCAATAACACCTCTTACAAATGAAGGTAAAAACTCTTCTGGTACATCCGGAAACGGTATGTTTAAGGATTTATTTGCTGTGATTCCTAACTGTTCTAGATCTTTCTTTATTTCTTTTGAATTAATTATAAGTGTGGGGGTTAATCTTGTTGGGGTAATTGGAGCTAGTATGTAATCAGCGTCCATATATTCAGCGATTAAACGTAAAATACTTTCATCTTTTTGAGTGAAGGAAATACTATGAATCTTACTGTTTACAGTACCATCTGTAACAAAGAGTCCTAAAACCCAGGCCATTTCGTGTGTCCAGGTTTTGAAGAAATTTTCATTAACCTTATGCTTTCGTGGTTGTCCGGAGAATTGCTCACGGTTCATATCTATACCGTTTTTATACATGACATTACGGATAGCGCGATCAGAGAGACCAATGATTGGAACCATCTCTTTAAAAGGAATCCCACTTTTATACATTTTTATAATGTCTTCGTCTGTTATTCCCGGATTTCGAGGCATAAACCAATCCCCCTACCTTTTGAGAGCTATATCTTATATAAATTTTTTCTATTTATTTATATTATACGAACAAATGTTTCGGGTGTCAATTAATTGCCAGTCTAACAGAAAAAGAGCCTCTCACAGGCTCAATCATAGCATATTATTTTGCGTTTTCTGCCAATTTCCTCACATAAAACGCTTTAGATGAGCTCACTTTAATGCAACCCTCTAAATCCTGTTCCTTTAATAACCCTAGATTTAGAGCCGACTTAATCTTCACCTCATCTGGTTTTTTCAAGATGAGGTCCATCATCTTTAACTCTTCTAGCCTTTGAACTGTTAGTTCAACTTCAAATTTTTCAGTTGTTCTAATTTGTCTCTGTAGCTTGTATTCATCTACTTCTATCTCCCCTTTTTCATCCTTCCCAACAGAGATGTCAAAAAAAGCATTAAATACCTTCTTTAAATCATCTAGTTGGTTCTCAATCTCTTTTTTCTTTCGGTTTAACTCATCGTACTGAACCAACATCTCTTTTGTTATCATCGTGATCGCCTCATTTACCATAAGATATTAAATCATATGGTGGAACAAGCAGGGTTATGACATATTTTTGCGAACGTATATTCCTGTATTAGTTTTTTTTTAAAAAAACTTCTAGCGAAGTTATTTATGGGTAATCGTCCATTTTTAACAATTGCTACTGTTTTAAAAGCAAGGACAAATGTGGAGTCATACAGTATAGAGAAAAAGAAAACAAGGAGGTTTGTCGAGTGCATCCTTATGGAGTTCCTACATTTGATTATCGACAACAAGATGAGAGAGTTCTTCCGTTTCTACTTCTAGCTGGTGCAGGTGCAGCTGCAACACCAGGATTTGGCTATGGGTTTGGCCGTCCGGGCTTTGGTTATGGTTTTGGTCGTCCGGGCTTTGGCTATGGTTTCGGTCGTCCAGGATTCGGTTATGGCTTTGGTCGCCCGGGCTTTGGTTATGGTTTCGGTCGCCCAGGATTTGGATTTGGTTTCGGCCGTCCAGGATTTGGATTTGGTGGATTCGGATTCTAAGTAATCTTGATATGAGTTTAAAGGGAAGTCTGGCTAGGGAGACTTCCCTTTATTTTTATGTAAAACTAGAATCATTAAGCCCTTAAAAGATTCGCTGTTTTCTTTATCAAGCAAAAGAAAATAAAAAAGAAGCGGTTCAGTCGCTCCTTAAAGTACATCGATAGTTCTTCTTTTTCTAGAAAAAGCGGGTTAACGCTTTCTGTCAGGTGACTCATCCTCAAATAACTCTCTATCTCTTCTACCCCAGAAAAATCCCCAGGGATCTCTCCTAGGATAATCATCTTCTTTACGCTCTCTAATGATTTCAACTTCATTTGCATTAATAATTAATTTATCAACATGAATCACTTTGTCATTGCCTTTTTTAGACATTCATCGTTACCTCCCTCTAGGTTCTTTATCATCGCTATATGCTATTCAAGTAATCAAAACTTGTATGGGCAATAGCCTTTATTATACCTATAAGAAGGAAAGTAAAACCATTCCAGCATAGCTGGAATGGCCCTTTAAAAATCTGAAATTACGTTTAGTATCCGAAGCCGTAGCCCCAAGATGCTCCTACAATGATCAACAAGATAAATAGTACAACGATTAACGCGAAACCTCCGCCATATCCGCCTGCATGTGACATTATATCAAGCCTCCTAATGTTGATTTCGATATAGTATATGTCAATATCCTAAATGCGGAATGGGCATGAGTGGAGTTTTTTGGGAAAGTATTATTTACAAGTGGTTCACATAGAGTGTGAATAAATCTCACTCGATGACTGAGTAAATTATTTTTTTATATGTTCGTACATTTCATCATATTTCCCGGTTAAATCAAAGTCTAATTTTGTTAAACCTTTAGCTTGCCAGGAAGACAATCTTAATGTTACAACCTTATAATCGATACTAATAAAAGGGTGGTGATTCACTTCTTCTGAAAGGTTTGCTACGGCTTGCACAAATTCAATTCCATTCAAATAATCCTGAAAACGATACTTCTTTTCTAACCACTTTACATCAGAGATCTTCCAGCCATCTATTTTCTTTAAATAGTCTTGAATTAACTGTTCACTCAACCTTTCCATATAACAACGCTCCTTTAAGTTTTTTACCATTATAAATCAATACACCCTTTACTTAAAACTTATTTTAACTTTGCAACCACATGATTCAGAAATCCTTCTCGATGTCCCTCATGATCAAGAATCTTTCTAACATAATAAGGATCGCTCAACAAACCACTGTCTTTAGATTGTTCTACATAATCCTTTATCTTTGGATTCTTTATAAATTCAATAAACCACTCTTCACTTTCTAACTCTCTCCAAAGTTCATCAATGTTAGGTTCTTTTATTCGAAGAATGTATTTTTGGACAAAATTAATAAGCAATCCAGCTGTCAGTAAGCATAAGAAAAGAAATACCATATTGTTACTCCCTTAAACGCTAATTTTTCTTTGTAAATGTTAGGATTCAGCGTTACACTAAAACTATACGTATTTCTTAAGGAAGTGGTAGATAGAATGAATCGAAAAGAAATAGAGTTTCAAATCATGGAACTACAATTAGAATATAGACGACTGCAGGATGACATGGAGAAGCTAGAATCTTTTGGTCGTTCCATTGAAAAACAGGAAGCTCGCCTTCTAATCATTGAAAAAGAATTACAAGAATACCAAGCTATGAAAAAATCCCTTGTCTAACAAGGGATTTCGTTTTTAATCTTGTCTTTCTCTAACAATTCTCCACACAGACCCAGTACCTTCGCTTTTTTCTCTAGGTCCCATTAATCCAAAGTCTACAATGTATAGCTCATCACCTTCCGGATTAAACATTGCAGCAACTGGCCTTTTAGGCGCTCCTTCAATATCCAACCCCTTCTTATTAGCATAGAATTCTCTAATTTGGCCAGTATCTAAGTTTACCCGTACCACTTTTAATCCGCTTTTTCCGTCCATTCCTCCAAGTTGAGCAACAAAAGCTTCCCCAAAATAACCAAATCTATCATTTGTTGAAAAGGAGAACTTGTTTGATGAGGAATGAGGTTCGAAACGGACGATAGGCTGACTAGCAAGCTTTGGGTGATTTTTTATTAAAAAGCTAGGTTTAGGCTCCCCTTCTTTATGAAAACGGGGATTTGTTGCTGGAAGACCACTAAAGAAATCTGGCCATCCGTACCAGCCTCCCTGTTGGACCTCCCAGAAATTGTCCCAATCTTTGTTAATGGGGCGACTCCCCCTTACATCGGCTCCATTATCCGTTACATACATTTTGTTAGTAAAAGGAGAGAAAACAAGTCCAAATGGATTTCTAAACCCGTCAGCATAGATTTCTAGATTACTTCCATCTAGGTTACTTCGATAGATTACTCCATTAGCATAAAGGTCCCCTTTTATCGTTTCTCCTTCTCTACTAGGGACTCCGAAAGGTTTAAATGCACCTGTTTCGACAACATCATCTTTTTCTGTAAGAGGGTTTTCCGTTACAAAGTTTTTCCCAACTAGGATATAGTCTCTTGCTGGTTGGTCATGAAATTGTGGGTTTCGCTTGACCCAAGACATATTGTCTTTTCCTACCACTCCAGAATTTGTAGCAGTACCTACTGTGAAGTAAAGTTTCTCATCAGGTCCTACTTTTACATCCCCAGTAAAATGGTCCCCACACGTTCGAAGGTTAGATATAATAACTTGTTTTTCCCCACTAGGAGAAACCTTTATAATTCTTCCACAGCCAGGTTCAGCTTTTCTATCAAATCCCCCTTCTGCAACGTATAAATCGCCCTTATACCATGTTAAACCTGTAACGGGTCCTGCAAACCCACCAGCTACCTCATTTATGTCTCCGTTCCTACTCACTTTAAATATCCGTCCCTCTCCAGGTTCCGCACCATAGGCATACCCTGCTTCAACTACATACATATTTTTTTCATCATCAAATGTGATCACCGTTGGAAATGTTAATTCACTGATTACCTTCTCCATGCGATAGCCTTCTTGAAGGAAAAAATCTTGCCTTACATCATGGCTATTTGGAAAACAAGGTTCTAATTCAACTAGTTGCTCAATTTGCTTACTCTTATTAGCAGCTAATCTATCAAAGAAAGCACTGTAATAAGGGTTATTTGATAAAAAGTAGTTTCTGTAACTTTTATATTCCTGTAATAACTCATTTTCGCGTTTAAGTAGTTCGTTGATAATGTCCGGAATGTGCTTTGGAGGGTAATAGTGGCTTGGTGTATTTCTCGGTAAGGACCTATGCAGGGTACATACATATTGGATTAGATTTAACTGTTCTTCTTGTTCGTTTTCTAATTCGCCTATTCTATGGTCTAATCGACTTTGTACGTTTAGCTCTCTTAAATGCTTGTAAAGGGCATAGTTCACGTATTCCCAACGAAGTTCTTTTTGAATCATGTCGTTAGGAATGTATCCATAGCTCATTAAGGTTCAGCTCCTGTTTATATTTTTAAAACTAGCCTAGATAGGATTAAAACAGGTTAGGCGTTTTAATTATTATGTATTCAAGAATGTCTTGTCAGGTTTATGACGATCCGTAAATCGAGAAATAAACCATAAAATTCTCAGCTTTAAATACAATCTTTAACTATTTTTAAATGTCTATGAAACCTTTTTATACCAACCCTCGACTAACAAGTTAGAAGTGAATTTTGAAAATACTGGAGGCATTTCCATGATGAGTTTTTTAAAGCAGTTTTTAATTTTAGGGGCTTTAAGTAGCATGCTAGTAGGATGTGGTACCACTATTGACAATAATCCGAAAAACGGAGAACAAACTAATGGCGGGATGAGTGTTGGTGAAGAAGGTGAACAGGTACAAGGTGGTTCAGCACCTAAATTGGCTTCCGCCATTGAGCTTGAGTATAATTTTGGACACAGTGTGGAAAAGGCCAATGCGGAGCTTTGGTTTGGTCAGAGTGATTATTATATATACCTTCCAAATACAGTTGAGGGTGACCAAGCAAACGATGGTAAGGATGTCATCACTACTGTTGAAATTCCTACAAGTACAATGACTATTGAAGGCATTAATAAAAGTGATTTAGAGGAGACGTTTAATCGTACAAAAGAGGAGCTTGCTGCTGAATATCCTAATCAGGAAGTTGTTGAACAATTAGAAGACGACTTATTTACTGGCAAGCTACTTCAACAAGCAACCGTAAAGGATGATGAAACAACTAAGTCTGTATATTTTCTAGAAATCGAAGGTGAAATCTTTAAAATCACTAAACATATTTGGGTATCGGAGGAGTATGAAAAAGTACGATTCGTTTCGATGATTAACACAATTGGTACCGTTTCTGATACAGTTGCAAAATAAATTCACCCTGGTGTATAAATTTGAGAAGGTATTTTGATGAAGTGTTAATAAACAATAGATTTAAAGCGGAGTACGAAAGTGTTTATTAATAAAAAATAGCATACGAATTTCTACGGGTATTCGTATGCTAAGCATGTCTATTAAACTGGATTACTTTTCAACCATTCTATCTTTCTCAAAAGATAGTGATTAAAGTGCTTTTGATCAATTGTTACTTGACCTTCAAGTTGAAATCCACATTTCTTAATCACTTTGTTCGACGAAATATTGTTCGTTAGTGCGATTGCGTTTATAGTATCTAAATTTGTATAGGTAAACAAGTAATCGATTAACCCTTTAGATGCTTTCGTAGCGTAACCTTTCTTTTGATGACGACTTGAAATAGCGTACATCAATTCTCTATTAGGAGCTGGTAGCTCGTCCTTGATACCGGTACAGCACCAACCAATAAATTCGTCCGATTCTTTAATAAATACTCCTAGCTTCAGAGTATGATTATCTATGTTTGAGGAATCTGCGGCAGCATGTAGAAAAGCTTTGTTGGCTGGAATTTCATAATTAGTTACCCATTCAAGTCTCTGTTCCTTGCTGGATTTCCAGTCTGGTAAAAATTCAAACACTTCTGGCTCATTGGAAATTCTAAAAATCGAATCTACATCCTCAATTGAAAACTCTTGAAGATAAATATCCCCACAATCAATTCTGAATAAACCTTTTTCTGTTGTATGGTACATCTCTAATCCCCCTTTATATACGACATTAACTTAGTACTGGTAGTTTACAGTTTTTCCAATGCTTTTCGCATGGTTATGCCAGGATACAAGTTATTAGTATATATTTCACCATGCCTTGTAATTAATAAAAAAAAAGAAGTCCGTGCATACTGCGACAGACTAGTTTTTGGACGTGAGTGTTTGTTTTACCCGATCTGTTCTTCGTCTCCTTGGTTAATAAAGACACGGTTGGCACGGTTAATCGTTAATTTCGATTTCTTTAGCAAATAGTTTAAGTGATCAACCGGCATTGAACCATATCCTTTACCATTCTCTAAATTGAACTGTATCGTATTGCCTACCTGGCGAATGACGGTCAGTGACTCGGCAGAATTAAAACGGCTTTTAAAATCATTAGAAATTTGATACTTCATTCCTTGTTCAATAGACATTAGGAATACTCCTTTTCAATCATTTTAAAAGTAGTATTCCAAAAATAAATTTATACATACATAATTTTACCATAAGAGATTTAAAAAAGTGCTAACTAAAGATTTCAATTGTTTCATTTTAAATTTTTCTGGTTTATCTTCTCATACCATAGAGTTGTGTTGGGTAAAATTAGTTGTTATTTTTTGTCAAATACTTGACAAAAAAACACCTGCGGCAATCGCAGGTGTAACAAAGCCCTAACTATTTTGAATAACCTCAAATCGTTTTACTTTAGGAGGTTGTGAGAACATTCCTCCAGTTTCTTGTATAAATTTTTTAAAGTGTGGTGTTTCATTATGGAACTCGATTGCTGCTAGATCCTTCCATTCTTCTAACATCACAAACGTATTTGGCTCAGAGCTTTGCTCAAAAAGCTCGTAGCTAATATTACCTTCCTCTGCCTGAGAGTGTTCAATAATATGTTTTGATTTTTCAATAAAAAGCTCACGGTGTTCAGGATTTACATAAATAAACGCATGAATAATCATCATAGTTAATCTCTCCTTTTATTCACTCTAAAATACTATATAACCAAATGAATGCTATTTCCTGATGGGTCATGCACTACATACCTGTTGTTTTCTTCAGAAATTGATACTCCAATTCCTTGTAATTGATTGACTATTTTCTCTCTAGATTCTTCACTTGAAAATAATAAAGTAAAATATTTTAATCCTACACTATTTTCATCTGGAGCGGGAGCACCAATTCCATTCCAAGTGTTTAAACCAATATGATGATGGTATCCCCCAGTCGAAATAAAAAGTGCCTGACTACCGTAACGAGCGACAATATCAAATCCGAGTCCTTTGCAATAAAAATCCTCTGTTTCTTTAAGGTTTGAAACGTGTAAATGGATGTGACCCATTAATGTATCTGTCGGAAGTTTGCTCCATGAACCGCTTCCTTCAGCAAGTAAACCTTCAATATCTATTGGCTTAGTTGCCATCTCTACGTTCCCGTTTTGCCAATTCCAGGTTGAAGATGGACGATCAACGTATACCTCAATTCCATTGCCATCAGGGTCCGCTAAATAGATAGCTTCGCTTACAAGATGATCAGAAGCCCCTTGTAAAGGGTACTGTAATTGAATAAAATGCTGTAGCATATTTGCTAAATCGGATCTACTTGGTAATAAAAGCGCGAAATGATAAAGTCCTGTCGTTCTTGGTTGTTTTCCGTGTATTTCCTCGGGTTGCTCAATTACTAATAAAGCATTTTCTCCATCAGCAGTTAGTGAAACTTTATTCGCAGATTGTTGGAGTACTTTAAAACCAATTACATTTTTATAAAATGATAGAGAGCGTTCTAGATCAAGTACTTTTATCACCACTTTTTCTACATACACATGGGGTGAACGGTGAAAGTGCATTTAAAAACCTCCTTTACTAATCAAATCAAATTCACGTGCTATTAGTTCATACGACTTCTCTCGATCCTCGAATTGATGTGTAATGGTAACTATCATAATTTCGTCTACACCGTATTTTTTCTTTAAATCTATTAATTGACTGCTTACTTCTTTAGGTGTTCCTATAATCATTTTCTTGTATATATCCTTAAAACCCTCTTTTTCAGAAGGGGTGTAAGGATATGTCCTTGCAATTTCTATAGAAGGGATTCCTTTTGCCTCGCCTCTAGCGTTTTGTAGCCTCCACAAATAGCTACTCCAGGCAAGATCGTCAGCTTTTTCAGTCGTCTCTCCACAAAGGACAGATACTGTCAATATGGTCTTTGGTTCCTTAGTAACCCCCTTCCTAAAATGGGTTTTATATAAATCAAGGATTTCAACCCCATCCTGATCACTCATAAACAGTCCAAAAGCATAGGAAGTACCGTGTTCGGCAGCCATTAATGCACTTTTTTTGCTCGTACCTAAAATCCAAGGTTCAGGTACAATTGACGGTAAAGGCTTTGCTTTCACTTTTGAGAACATGTGGTCATTAGGGAAATCACTATGTAAAAATTGAATAAGTTCGTTTACCTTCTCGGGCATTTTTCGTACCCCATCTAAAAAGTTGTCGGATAATGCCATAGTAGCTTCTGCGGATCCGCCAGGTGCTCTCCCAATCCCGATATCAATTCGATTCGGAAATAATGTTGCAAGCATATTATAGGTTTCTGCTACTTTATAAGGCTTATAGTGTGGAAGTAGAACTGCTCCACAGCCTAAGCGAATGGTGTTCGTATTCGCCCCTATGTAACCTAACATTACTTCAGGTGCCGAACACGCTAATCCCTCTAAATCATGGTGTTCTGCAATCCAGTAGCGTGTATAGCCAAATTTTTCTCCGGACTGAGCTAGTTTCATGGATGCCTGAAGGGCAGCTTGTGCTGTTTGCCCCGAAGGAATCGGCGATTGGTCTAAAATACTTAAATCCATCCTAATCCCTCTTTCCTCCATTTTTTATTAGGCGCTTTATGTTATACGTATTTTGGCGCTGCTTTCTCTATATTTTAGAGTGGCCACGGGCGAAGTATAGTCCGTATAGATTCACAATATAAATAACAACGAAATATGCGAAACCAGCCTTGTTTTTAAAACAACGTAATACGAATAACGATTTCTAATAGCTTCCGACTCCTAACGGGAATCCTTCTGTATATTGACCGTTATCAAAAAGCTTAAGCGGGACGTCACCATCATATACGACCGCAACATGACTATACTTTAATCCTTTCTTAGCTTTCTCTTCGGCTACTTTTATCTCGTTAAACGTACCGATATGTAAAACATGGGCATCTTTATCATATAGTTTGACAACAATCATATTTTCCCTCCAATGATCAGTGTATTTTATCATTGTAGTTTTTCCAAATGGACACGGTCAAATATAAAGCACGGCTATCATTCAAAAAATAAGCACCGAAATTACGGTGCTTATTCCAAAACGATCTATGGTTTTAAAATAACCTTGATACAATCATCATTATGACCATTAAAAATTTCATACCCATGGCTTGCTTCATCGAGCGGAATCTTGTGTGTGATGATATCAGTTGGATCGAATTCCTTGTTCTCAATCTTTTTATACAAATCAGGCATATAGTGAATGACCGGAGCTTGACCCATTTTTAAGTTGATATTTCTCGCAAAAAAGGCCCCTAGCGGGAAGTTGTTGTAATTAGCCCCATACACCCCGGTAATCTGTACGGTTCCAAATTTTCTTACAGCTTTCGTAGCAATCTGAATCGGTCCAAGCGTTCCACCTTGAAGCTTTAGTTTTTGCTCAATAAATTCTAATGGAGACTTTTTACCGTCCATCCCTACACAATCAATAACGACATCAGCACCGCCATTTGTAATTTCTTTCAAATACTCACCCATATCGTCATATTTTGTAAAATCAAATACTTCAACTTTGTTTGAGTTCTTTGCATGATTCATACGATATTCCACATGGTCAACCGCAATTACTCGCTTCGCACCCTTCATCCAGGCGAATTTTTGTGCCATTAATCCAACAGGACCGCACCCAAGTACGATAACGGTATCTCCTTTTTTAACTCCAGCGTAATCTACGCTCCAGTATGCAGTAGGGATAACATCGCTTAGGAAGAGTAATGCCTCGTCTTCTAACTCACTGGACTCTGGTACAACAAAAGGAGTAAAGTTTCCGAAAGGCACTTTTAGATATTCTGCCTGGCCACCTGGATGGTCCCCAAACTTTTCTGTATAGCCAAAATAGCCCCCTGAATCATAATGTGGGTTCGAGTTATCACATTGACTCTCCATATCATGCTGACAGTAAAAACAATCACCGCAAGATACATTGAATGGGATGACAACACGATCCCCTTTTTTCACTTTCGTTACTTCAGGTCCGACCTCTTCGACAATTCCCATAGGCTCATGACCGATAATATACCCTTCCGGAAGGGGCATGTTCCCTTGATATAAATGTAAATCTGATCCACAAATCGCTGTAGAAGTTATTTTTACAATAATATCATCTTTCTTCTCTAGCTTCGCATCGGGGACTTCCTTAACTGCTACGTTATTTGGTCCTTGATATGTTACAGCTTTCATCTATCCACCCCATTTTCCAAAATAATTCCTTTTTTATTTTTTGTAAAAAGAAATTATCTATACAACGCGATTTACCATCTAGAGTCCATGTTGGCATGAAAAGTACTCCTTTAACTGCATCTTCATCAATTCTTTATTCTCTGCAAATTGTCTATGACGATGGCCGTTACCGCCTGATGGATGTGGAAATCCTTTTACAATACTTTCTTTTTTTACGATTTGTTGACTTACAAGGTAGTCGAATACAGTTGAGACATTGACCCCGAGTGGAATGATAAGCGGATCGGGTAATTTGCCAATCTCTTTTGCTGTATAAGTATCAATCTGTTTTTTTAACAATTCTGTTTTTAATATATTTGGAGTGGAGCCATTATAATTTTTCCCATTGTAAAAGACTGGATAGGGTAATACAGAAGTTGTTTGCACGAGATAGCTTGCAGGCCCAAACAGTTCAATCGTTGACGACAAACCTAAGTAACTGTTTAACCCTAGTGCATCTAACATCTGAATCAGGTTTTTTCTCATTGACCCCTCGAAACTGGAGTTCTTCTTCACCTCATGAAGAGTTTCTTCGTCCGTTAAGCCTTGCTCCCTTACACTTAATACAGTAGAGTATGATCGTTTCATTTGATGCAATCCAGGAGTAATCCCGACAATTAATACCTTTGCTTCCTTGTTTACATATTCAAATGGTGCATAGTAGATTTCAAGCTTCTTTTTCACATCTTTTTCAAGTAAAAAGCGCTCAGATATCAAGTCCTCATCTTTAAATGGATAAGGTAGACTGTTTATCATCTGTTTATATGTATCGTATTTTGAGTAAGTAGCAATACTCATAAAAGCTCTCCTTTTTTTATTAAATAAATACAGTTTTAAGATAGAAAATTACTCTTAAATAAGCTCAAAAATCTCTCTTGAAGTTAAGGATAAAACGATCCCGATATGAATCATCTTGAAAACAAGCCGTTTATTCGGTATTCTATTAAAACAGTCTTCCACTATAAGGGTGTGGTTATATATGCGAATTAATAAGTTTATTAGTGAGTCTGGAAAAACATCTAGACGAGGTGCAGATAAATTAGTAAGTGAAGGGAAAGTAACGATTAACGGTAAGCCAGCAGAGATGGGGAGTCAAGTACAACCTGGGGACGATGTCCGTGTAAATGGTGAACAAATTAGAATGGCTAGCAATTATGTATACATTGCATTGAATAAACCAGTGGGAATTACTAGCACAACCGAGAGACATATTAAGGGAAATATCATCGACTTGGTGAATCATCCTCTTCGAATATTTAATATTGGGCGACTTGATAAAGATTCTGAGGGTTTAATTCTCCTTACCAACGATGGAGATATTGTGAATGAGATCCTACGTGCGGAGAATAAGCATGAAAAAGAGTACATAGTAACAGTAGACAAGCCAATCACGTCAGAGTTTGTCAAGGGAATGTCTTCAGGAGTAGAAATTTTGGACACTGTCACTCTACCTTGTGAGGTTGAACAGTTATCAAAATATGTCTTTAAAATTATACTAACTCAAGGGCTAAATCGGCAAATTCGCCGAATGAGTTCAGCGTTAGGTTACCGTGTCGTTAGGCTTCAGCGAATACGGATTATGAATATCCATCTTGGGAACCTCCCTCCTGGCCAGTGGAGAGATTTATCTAAAAAAGAAAAGAAACAGCTTTTTGAAGATCTAAACTACCAGCCAAAGGAATGGTAATATTTAAGGGCAATTTTTACTTTAGTAAAAGTTGTCCTTTTCACTTCTCCGCTAATTTCCTCCTTCCAACCATTAATTTTTCCAATCTCCTATTCATAACTATAGAGTAATAACTCTTGCTTCTTCCGCTGTAAGGATTGATTTTTCAATCTAGATAAAGTAAATTATTAGAAAAGTTCGATTATTCCGTATTATGGTTCTTTTGTAAAGGAGTGGTGTGATGGATCGAAATCTACGAAAAAAAATGTGGTTATATTCGCTTGTGGGGATGTTAACAACGATCGTAATTTTAGCTTTTGCAAGACTGTCTTATGGGGTTATTCTTCCATTCATGATGGAAGGACTAGAGATTTCCTATAAACAGGCTGGTTATTTAGGAACAACTTCTTCTCTAGGTTATTTATGCACGGTTATGTTTGCCGGGTTGCTAGCTGCTAAATGGGGTGGGAAAAGAACAATCCTACTTGGTATAACACTCGTTACTTTAGGTCTAATTGGTCTAGCTTTTACCCCATCCTATCCGGTTACCTTTCTATTTATGCTTCTGTTAGGTATAGGAACGTCTTTTTCATACACTCCTTTAATTTCATTACTAGTTGCGTGGTTCCCCGCCCACAAAGGAACTGTTATCGGAATTACAACAAGTGGCGTGGGGATCGGAATGCTTCTAACTGGGATGGTGGTCCCTTCTTTAGAAAGCGTTTTCAGTGATAGTGGCTGGAGAATCTCATGGGGATTGTTTGCCATTGTAAGTTTAATTGCAGGAATCGTAACGTTTCTTTTTACAAAAAATCCTCCAACGAATGTATCTTCTAGTTCAACAAAACAGAAAACATCAGCTAGTGAGGTCTATAAGAATCCAAAAGTTATGATTGTCGGTGCTATATATGGCATAATTGGGATCACTTATATTATTCAAGTTATTTTTATTATGAGCTTCATGGTTGAGGCTGGACTTGATACAAAGGCAGCTGGTATTTTAATGGCTCTAAATGGAATATTGTCTATTTTTAGTGGTCCAATTTGGGGATCAATCTCAGATGTATTGGGGCGAAAAAAGTCACTAATGCTAACACTTAGTATTACTGCTTTTTCAATGGTTGTTCCTGTTGTTTATCCAACCCTTCTCGGTTTCTCTTTACATACTATTCTTATAAGCTGTACGATTACCGGTTTATTTACACTCATTCAAGCTTCGAGTATGGACCATGTCAAACCAAGTGAAATGCCTATTGCTTTCAGCTATGTAACCTTTTATTTTGCGATTGGACAATTCATCGGCCCTACTATTGCCGGTTGGTTAATTGAAGATTTCGGTGGTTTTAAAAGCGCCTTCCTTTTTTCTACGGTATTTCTCATAATCGGATTGTTATTATCCATTAAGGTGAAAAATCCCGATTCTGTTCCAAAACCGGTTGCACATGTAGATGTAAAAGTAACTTAGGCTGAATATTGAATGTAAAAAGCTCCGAACTAGTTCGGAGCTAGATGTTAAATCATTAAATTTGAAGGACTCCCGCAAAGAACCAATTCCGTACTCGTCTTCCTACTTATTTTTTATATCTTCCAAAAGTGAAATCATCTTATCATTCTGTTCAATCAGCGTTTGGTTCTGTTTCCTGATTTTTGTCAGATCAAAAGAAAAGACTAATAGAAGTACGCAAATAAATATGAGCATTATTTCACATCCCGAAGCTTTTACTAAAATTGTATCATACAAAGCTCCTGAGGTGGGTTAGTTTTCAACCTTACTAAAACGAGCGTTTAAAGACTCATTTTTTAGCGTCCTTTATTTGTTTTTCTCCCAGCGCTTTTAGTACTAGCAACTTTCCCTTTCTCTAGCGCGTTGCTCGTCCTTGTAGTCATAGATTCTCTGCGATTTCGAGATTTTGATTTGTCATCAGAGTCTTTTCTACCGGTCCAAGTCTTATTCTTTGACTCATTAAACTTCCCAGTTCTTGTCGTTTTAGACTCATCCGTACGTTTCGTACTACGGCTGTTTGAGCCGCTTGATATTTTGGACTTTCGACCTTTGAAGTTAGTCCTCTTAGGTTTAGCCTCAGACATCCCTTCTTTTTCTTTTGTAATTCCTAAAGCTTTTTGAGCATTTCCAAGGTTCTGTTTATCAATCCGTACATTAAGCTCTTTTTCAATTTTATCAAGCTCTGGCCGGTCCTCTGATGTATAAAGAGTAACTGCCATTCCTGTCGTTCCTGCCCTACCAGTTCTTCCTATACGATGAACGTAAGATTCAGAGTCCTCCGGAATATCGTAGTTGTACACGTGAGTAACCCCTTCTACATCTAATCCACGGGCAGCAACATCTGTAGCCACAAGTAACTGGATGTCAGCGTCCCTGAAGCGTTTCATGACTTGTTCTCTTTTTGTCTGAGACAAATCTCCATGTAGTTCATCACACTTGAACCCGTTACTTTTTAAAGCTCCGTATAGTTTGCTCACTCTTCTCTTTGTCCTACAGAAAATAATCGCTAAAAACGGTCGATGTGCTTCAATTAGTTGAATAAGTGTGGACTGCTTTGCACGATCTACAGTATGTATGCCAATTTGCTCCACCGTTTGAGCGGGTCCTTGTGTTTTTTCCACTTGTATATATTCTGCATTCCTCATATGCTTTCTTGCTAACTTTTTTACTTCAGCTGGGATAGTTGCTGAAAATAGCATCGTTTGGCGACTTTTTGGAGTTTGCCTAATGATGTCTTCTACTTCATCTAAGAAACCTATATGGAGCATTTGATCAGCTTCATCTAACACAAGAAAGCGTAACTGTGACAAATCAATCGTTTTCCTACGAATGTGGTCTAATAGTCGTCCTGGAGTCCCTACGACGATTTGGACGTTCCTGCGAAGCTTTTTTAGTTGCTTTTCTACATCTTGACCACCGTAAACAGCTAGAACGTCAACCCCTTCTACTTCTAAAATTAGTTTTTCAATTTCATCTGTAATCTGTAGTGCTAATTCCCTGGTTGGAGTGACAATTAGAGCTTGGACATTCGAATCATTCAGACGTATTTTTTCTAGAATTGGTAATACAAAGGCTAGTGTTTTTCCTGTTCCTGTCTGAGCTTGGGCTATAACGTCTTTTTGATCTAAAATCATAGGAATAGCCTGTTTCTGAATGGGTGTTGGAGTTGATAGTCCTTGCTGTCTTAATTTATTTGAAGTGGTTTCAGAAATACCAAGTGATAAAAAATCTAGCAAATTAAATCCCTGCTTTCTTGTACTTAATCTTTGTCTGTTATACTAATATTGATGGTTCAGCTTTCAAATAGCAAATATCAATGGGCAAAAACCAAAAATATTTTCATTTTTAGAACCAATTCCTTTTCAAATCGTATGAAATAGGTAAGACTGGATAAAAATCATGTCTAGAAAGTGGTGAGAACGTTTTGAGACGACTTTTACTCTTTGTAGTGTTTTTATTTTTTCTGAACTTTTTATGGACCTCTTATGGGGACCAAGTAGTTCCTACCGACATGCAGTCTTCTATTGAAAAAGCAAAGGTTCATCTGGATTCTTTCCTAGAGAGTGAAAGTTTATCCAATGGCTTGGATTTTTTCCAAGCCGTGATCGTGGACATTGTAGAAGAACTTGATGAAAAAGTGGATGAATATAAAAAAGAACAAACTTATCCAGAACAAAACTCGATAGACGTTCCCGTTCTTGAAACTCCTACTGATCAAGCGTTCACGATTTACAATACGAAAATTGGTGAGAAAAAGAAAAATGTAGAATTACTCCTAGGCTCTCCTAAACGCATTGGGCTAAATGAATACGGTACAGACTGGCATACGTATCATGAAAACTATCATAATTTTGTAAAGGTCATTTATGATGAAAATCAACAAGTTGTTGGTTTATATACGAATCAAGATTTGATTGCTTCTTCAAATGGAATAAAACTAAATTCCTCGAAGCAAGCTGTTCGCGAAGCTCTCGGTGAGCCACTTAAGCAAATGCAAAAGGGGTTCTTTTACTATCTGCTAGATGAAAAAGATGATTATGATATTTACAAAATAGACGGCAACTATGTAACTATTTTTTATGATAAGCACGAGAATAATACGGTTACTGCCGTTCAAATTATCACGGATGATATAGAGAATTCAAAGGACTCTATGTACACGGACGGGAATGACAAGTTAAAAGAAGGTTTTGAGCTTCAATTGTTTGACTTAGTAAATGCAACAAGGGTCAATCATGATCTCCCTATTCTTATTTGGGATAATCGTGTTCGAGAAACGGCCAGGAAGCATAGCTTAGACATGGCTGAGAATGGTTATTTTGACCATACTAATCTTCAGGGACAAACCCCCTTCGACCGTATGAAGGCGGATGGGGTATCATACATGCTAGCTGGAGAAAATCTAGCATACGGGCAGTTTAGTAGCATCTTCGCGCATGAAGGCCTAATGAATTCCCTTGGTCATCGTAAAAACGTCATTCATCCTGAATTTGAATACTTAGCAGTAGGAGTAGCCTTTAATACAGAGTCACATCCCTATTACACGCAAAAATACTATGCAAAATAAATGGGTTATTCCCCTACGTCGTTCACAAAACGAATCTGGGAATGACCCTCTTGCACCCTTTTAGTAAATAAAGCTTACCCCTCTGTATCCTCTTTATATTTACTTCCTCAAGCTCGTGTTGTTTCAATGTCTCGACTGCCAATCCATTTAATTAAAACTAGGCTTCCGTGATGATAGACTTTTTGAAAAACTATTCCGATGAATATAAAAAAGTGCCATCTTTTTCCGTTTTATTTATACGTATTACATTGAATGGTGCAGCTAAGAAATTTTAGTTCTCATCCATATTGTTGTACAATAGTCATGAAAGGATGTGCTACGTATGGAAGCAACTTTACATATAGTTACCTATCTCCATCCTAAGGGAGATTTTGAGAAGTTTGTTGATGAAAATCATTATACAGAAAAAATTAAAGAGTGGGGTTTATCTGCAAAAAATCAATTCTGGTATAAAGAAAAAGGATTTAAGTATGCAGTAACCATTAAAGGGTATGAGGTCTATGGTACTTCAACAGAATTTAATACAATTGTCATTGAGTTTGAAGATGGAAATCTAAGTTGTATCCATCCTGCCTACTTAAAGGAAATGCAATCGAATAGTTTTGGGAAGGTTGTCTCTACTGAGGTTCAATCTCCTCCAGCTAGTGATCAGGACCAACAGGAGGTTTCTTCTTCTAAAGAAACTCAAACTCCAACAGTGGAGAAAAAGCCTACAAAAGCAAAAGAAAAAAAGGAAACTCCACCAAAACTGGAGCTACCTACAGATAAGGTGCATTTTACAGCATCTGTTAAACAGTTTGCTTTGAGCTGGAACAATTTTAACGAGGAAAATGACGAAGTGGTTGTCCTAGAGAATGTCAAAATTCATGAGGACACTCCAGTGGACGTTGATCTCGCTTGGTGCTCTCATTCTAAAACTTTGAAGAAATTAGAACTAGCCATTGGAGAAAATCTTGAATTCGATGGAAAGATTGTTAAAAAGAAATTACCAAAAGGAAAAGATGTGGAAGAAGAGTTTTTAGTAGAAATCCCTCCCCTTTACAAAATTAATAACCCATCTAAAATTAAGAAAAGCTAAACGGACATCTGTTCATTTAGCTTTTTTTATATATAGGCTCGAACCTTACGAAAGGCTGTTCTTACTGTCTCCCCTACTCTTGTATGGGGCTTTTCCATCCGGATTTTTACTTTAGGATAGGTATCTAATACCCCTTCAAACTCTAGTTTAAGCTGTTTTGCTTGTATAATATCATTTGGTTTTACTAAACATGCCGGCTTCTCAATGATATTAACACCACTGCGAATTAAGATAGATGCGACAAACAGTGTACAGAAGAAAGCATGTTTTCTATTAATTTCCTTATTAACCATCACACCAAAAAGTCCAATTAAATTATATTTATAGTTTTGTTGATTTTGTTCAATTGTTCGAATCTCCCTCATAATATGAGAGTATTCTAAATCTGATACTGAACAGCTATAGATGGCACATTTTGCATTTCTAAATAGGTTTGAATGTATATTCTCTCTTACAAAACCACCAATAAATGGATTTCTCTCATTCTTACGCCCAAAGCTGTATAAGTCTTCTAGAGTTTCATCAAAAGCTATTGATGCATGGTTTAGTGGACATCTTGTAAAACACTTAATAGCTTTAGTAAAAAGTGTCCCGGTATCTGTTAATAGAATATATATTTTTCTCATCCAAACCCCTACCATCTCGTTAAAATAGACTTTTTTAAATTCTAACAAGATATATAAATGGTTATAATGAACCTGGGTTTTAATTTGTTCTAAGACTTCAGACGTATATGGAAGTTAACATATCTTACATAAAAGGATATTGAGAATTTATATTCCTTCTGTGAATGGGGCCTTATAGTAAGTTGGCAAAAGGAGACAATGATTCTAACTTTTACAAGGACTGTTCTAAATGGAAATATTTAATGATGTAAGTAAACAAAAAAGATTTAAATCATATTTATAGAATTATATGTATATGTTTTGTATAATGTTTATTGCACAAATATATAATTTATACATGTTGAAAAACTTGATCGTCTATTTGAGGAGGAACCATTGTGCTTACATGGATTTTGCAACGTGCCAAATTGTTTATGATTTTCGTTGTCCTTTTTGTCATTGTTGGAGTGTTTACATTTTTTCAGTTACCGCAAAGAGAAATACCTGAAACAACTGTTAATATTGGTACGATAAACACTGTTTATCCTGGTGCTACGGTCGATACAGTCGAACGCATGATTACCAATCCGATTGAGACAAAAATAAGGTCAATTGATGGTGTTGAAGAGATAAATTCTTCCTCCGCTTCAGGCTTTTCAACCATTATTGTGGAAATTTCAGAAAATGAAGACAAAGGGAAAGTCTTCAGTGATATTCGCCAAGCTGTCTCTGACGCTGCGAGTGGTTTTCCAGAAGGAGCCTTTGAACCCGAAGTTAATGAGTCTACTGTTAAGCTTCCGATTGTTTCATATCACTTGGTAAGCACTGACCGTGAAAACCTTCTTACATTGCAGGAAGATATGGCTCGTTGGAAAGAAGAAGTAGAATCTCTGCAAGGAGTATCAGGAGTTGCGGTCAAAGGTCTTCCTGAAGAAGAGATTCTGATTACTTTGGATTCCGACTCCATGCAAAGCAATGGAATTATTATTCCAGACGTTATACAAGCCATAAATGATGAGTATTATCCAATACCTTTAGGGAAGCAACAGCAAAACAACAAAGTTGTTCAATTAACCGTAGAGCATTTCGTATCCATGGAGGAAATGAACAATCTCTATGTTGGTCAATCGCCTCAAGGGGAATCTGTATGGTTAAAAGATGTTGGTAAAGTAGAGGTTGTTCCAAAAGACGTAACGGATATCATTACTTATGAGGGAGTACCTTCTATTTCTTTTACTGCTTTTGTTGAGCCCGGTCAGGATATTCCAACTGTTGATAATCGAGTAAGTGAGAAAGTCGAAGAGTTAAGTGAAACCCTTCCTTCTTCGGTCGAACTGAAGTCCTACTATTCTCAAGCTAAATTAGTTACCACCATTTTTGACGGATTATTCTTATCCTTAGCAATTTCCGTTATTGCGGTTATTTTTACTACGGCACTTGGGCTATCACTGTCAGGAGCATTTGTAGTGGCGTTGGCAGTTCCAATATCCATGTTGATGGGGCTTATCCCCCTTCCGTTTGCTGAAGTGGACTTAAATCAAATTTCAGTTATAGGTGCTATTATTGCCCTAGGGATTCTTGTGGATGACTCCATTGTTGTAAATGATAATATTCAAAGAAGATATAAGCTAGGCGACAATGCTCTAGCCGGAGCAGTTAACGGGACGAAGGAAATTTGGGTTTCTATCGTAACGTCATCATTAGCGATTGTGTTTACCTTCTTACCTCTTATCTTCTTATCTGGTGGGAATGGAGCTTTTATACGAGCATTACCTACCGTGTTAATCACGACTATCATTGCTTCAACATTAGTTGCATTATTTTTTGTCCCGATGATTCGCTATATGCTTTACAGTAAAACGAGTAAAAAAATGTCTGATGCGCCAGGTTTATTAGGGAAGCCCTTAAACAAATTAGCAGACATTTATGCAGATGGGTTATTAAAGAAAGCTTCAAAGCGCCCGATCCTTGTCAGTACATTGGGTTTACTCATTACAACAGGAATTTTTGCACTTATCGTCTTTACTCCTTTTGAGTTTTTTCCAGCAGCTGATCGTGAAGAAGTGACCATAGATGTCACATTACCAATTGGAACGACTTTAGATAGTACTGTAGAAACTCTTCAAAGAATGGAGCAGTTGCTTTTAGAAGATCCTGATGTAACAAAAACAAGTATGTTCGCCGGTACTGGTCTACCAAACTTGTTTAATAGTTCTTTAAATGTAACAGGTAAAAATACAGGTCAGCTAGTTGCTCATGTTGACAGAGAGAATCAAACTGCGCAAGGGTTAATTGATGAATGGCAAGACAATTTAAGAAATGAATTTCCTCAAGCTGAGATTTTTATGGAAACGATCCAACAGGGTCCACCGACAGGAGCCCCAGTAACGGTCACTATTACTGGTGTAGAAATGGATCAATTGTTGGAAATCCGTGATCGTTTAAAAGAAAAAATAAAGGAAGTTGGTACGAATCTTGTTGTTGATAACGTTGGTGATCTTGAGCCTACTCTTAAGTATGTTCCGAATCGGGAAAATCTTGAACAATATGGAATTACCGTTAACCAAATTAGTGAACAACTTCGTCTAGCAACAGAAGGAATTCCTCTTAAGGCGTTTGACAATGGAGTCATTCGTCGAGACATGAGCCTTGTTTTAGATGGAAAAAACAATGAAGTGGATTTAACAAAGTTAGTTATTCCTGCAACTAGTTCTAGTAATCAGGGCCCTCCAACACTTGTGACTTTAGATGAGCTAGTATCTGTTCAGGAATCAGAAGAAATACAGCGTACCCCACATATAAACGGAGAACGAGCGATTACAATTAGAGCTTTTCCACAAGAAACGGAGAATTTTAAAGAAAAGGTTCAAGAAATTGTTGATGAAGAAAAAGCGGATTTAATAGCGAATTATCAAATATCCCTTGGCGGAGAGAACCAAGCGCAAAATGATTTCTTTGCAGAAATTACCGTTTTGTTCATCATCGTGATTTTCTTAGTGTATTTACTAATTGCTTTCCAATTTAACTCCCTGTCCCTACCTTTCCTAGTTCTAGTGGCTGTTTACTTAGCGATTGCTGGAGCGATTTTAGGATTATTTGTGACTCAGACGCCAATTAGCTTCTTAGCTGTTATGGGGATGGTATCATTGACAGGAATCGTTGTAAGAAATTCTGTGGTACTAATTGATTTTATTGAACAAGCGCTAAAAGACGGGATGGAATTGACGGAAGCTGTGATAGAATCTGGTCGAACTAGATTAAGGCCCATTGTGTTGACGGCTTTAACTTCTATTGTAGCGCTCATACCTGTAGCCTTTAGTGGTGATACACTCTTTACTCCATTAGCGATTACGATCATATCAGGGATCTTATTTTCAGTAATATTAACGCTCATCATCGTTCCGATGTTATATTTAGTGTTTTATCGAATCAGAATGAGAAAAAGAAGTCTAAGTTAAAATAAAACAACAAAACGATGCTATTTTTCGCATCGTTTTGTTTATGGTTCATATATAGAAATAGTAATGTTCACAATTTGGACACATTTTAATCTAGTGATTTAAATGTATGTTATGGGAATTTATTACTAGTTTAATGGTTTTGTGATAAAATACTTCAAAACAGCATTAGAAGGGTTGACCGTTCTTGAAATTCATTAAAGAGAGTCTTAAACATTTCCTTTCTACTCTCAAGGGTTTTATCGATACCAATAAAGGAACGAATATCCGAGAGTTTAGAGAGCCACATAATCGATATTTACTTAATAGGCTTAATATTGTGTCCATCACTTTAAGTATTCTATACATCTTTTATTTATATGTTGACATTATCATGTTAAAAAATGTGGATAATATATCTTATCGATATATCCTAATATTTTTACATCTTGCTACATTAATGGTCGCATTGATCTACTTGTTTTTATATCGTCGAATTAAGCATAATAGAGACTTATTTAAGACCAATAAACCAACTATTCTCGTTAACTTATACATAATGATGTTTGCCCTAATGGGAGTTGGGGCGTCACTTAATAGTCAGCAGCTTACTGGGAATATAGATGCTTACATCATCATCATCATAGCTATTGCGGTCTTGTTTCCCATTAATCCCCTACATCTACTTGCTATTTATATAACTAATCATAGTTTGTTTTTAATTGGTTTATCCTTTTTTTCTAGAGATGAATTTAGTCTTGTAACAAAGCAAATCAATTCAACAAGTACAGTCATTATTTCCTTTTTTATTTCGGTAGCATTTTATTCGTACAGAAAGAGAGATTTCTATAACGACTTAATGGTTAAAGAGAAAGAAGAGAATTTCAGAAAGTTGTTTGAAATAAATCCTTTTCCGTTAATTTTAACAAGATTAAATACAGGTGAAATCATAAAAGTAAATAAAAGTGCGTTGGAATTTTATAATGTCTCACTTAAAGAGTTAACTTATAAAAAAGCAAAGGATTTTTATAGGACTCCTGATGATCGGCTGACTATCGTCAACGAGTTGCTAGAAACGGGTAAAGTAAAGAATCATATTGTAGAACAAAGGATATCAAATGGTGAGTATAGATGGGTAATTATAAACTATGAGTTGATTGAATACGCGAATGAAAAATGCCTATTAGCTGGAGTAACTGATATTACTGCCTTCAAGAAGATGGAGGCTGAGTTGACTGAACATGCATCGATTGATGCGTTAACAGGTATCCTTAACCGTCGAAGTGGTATTTCTTTGCTTGAAGAAGAAATTGAAAAAGCTAGAAATACAGGTGAAGAGTTCATCCTCTGTTTCATCGATATCAATAATCTTAAAGTAGTAAATGATCAATATGGACATGCTGAAGGGGATCAATTAATCAAAACAGTTTGTAATAAAGTTAAGGAAAACATCCAAGAAGACATCTTCTTCCGATATGGCGGAGACGAATTTATTATTCTATTTAGAAATAAAACATTGGCTTGTGTTGATGACATTTGGGAAACCATTATTGAAAGCCTGTCCTTAAATAGCAGCAACAACTATCCTATTACAATAAGCCACGGTTTATATCAGTTTGGACCTGGCCAAGAAGTTTCGATTGATGAAATGATTCATCTAGCCGACCAAGCCATGTACAAAGAAAAAAGCCTCTTAAAACAAAAGGCTTCTTATGGTCGTTCATCATAACTAATGCAAAAGGAGGAGTTTCACATAACCCCCTCCTTTTTTATTTTGGTTTTTCAAGTTAGGTTGGTGTCTAGCTCCAGCACCTAGCGCCTAGTAAACTTCACCCCATCTGGGAAAAATCATATGATTTTTCCTTCCTTACGATAAGTCAACATCGAACGCTTTCGCTCTCCGTGTTTCCTTTATCTCATGCATAAAAAGTGAGGCGACTGCTCTGCCCCGACAAGCATAAGATAGACTGCGGAGTGGCGGTGTTTGCCACATAGCAGTACAACTTATGACTCGAGGGTCAAGGAGCCACAGCTAGATTAGATGGGCCTCCAGTTTATACGCCGCTGAGCAAGCCGCTTGCGCTTTTCTTATTCTTCTTCGTCCATCATTTCATCAAATGCAGCTGAAACTTTGTCAAATTCCTCATCGGTTTCAATCGCCGAGAAATCACCATCCTCGTCCACCTTTAGGAAAAAGATATCAATGTCCTCTTCTGTGTCTTCTTGTAAATCATCGACAAAGCTGACAGCCACGTAATCTGTTCCATCAAGGTTAAGTGCTGCTAATACTTCAACCTCTTGTTCTTCATTGTTTTCATCGCTAATCGTAAATATTTCTCCAACTTCAATCTTTTCCATATACAGTCCCCTCTCAATGCTACATTCATTCTAAGAATCGCCTTTATTATTATCTCAAAGTTCACTCTGAATAAACATAAATTATTCCAAGGAATTACGTAAACTTGATATTAAGTTTCTACTGTTACTATGTTAATTATGGATATTTTGTTACATAATGTAAAAACTGTACGGTATTTTCCATGTTATATACAGACATGCAAGGGTATAGTTTGTATAATGAAGGTAACCAATGTGAAAGGAAGATTTAACATGGCACAATCACCAGTCCTATTAGTACCAGTAGATGGTTCAGAGGAAGCTAAAAGAGCTTTAAACCACGCATTAACTTTAGCTAAAGAACTAAGTGGATCTATTATGATATTAAATGTACAACCTCATTTTAATACCCCAAACGTTAAACGTTTTTTCAGTGAAGAAGCTGTTCATGACTACCAACAACAGCTTGGAAGAGAAGCGGTTGAAAAGTCTTTAGAAGTTGTAAAAGAAGAAAATATTCAAGTAGAACAAAAAATTGTTATTGGAGTTCCTAGTGACGAAATTTGTAAAGTGGCTAAGGAAATCAACGCCCTAAGTATTATCATGGGTTCAAGAGGTCTAGGCGCTGTTAAAGCAAAATTCCTCGGTAGTGTAAGTTACAGTGTTTTGCATGACGCTCCTTGTCCAGTAACGATAGTGCCTTAAAACCTAGCAATCTAAGAAAATCCCCTTAATCAGAATTGATAAGGGGATTTTCTTATGCTTAGCGGTTCAAATGCTGTCAGCTTTCTACATCATATTTAGGAAGAAATGACCTTCATTTGAACCAACCTTTTTCTTTAGATTGGGTGATAGCTTCAATCCGATTTGTAACTTCTAGTTTATCCAAAATAGTTGATATATAGTTTCGAACAGTGCCAGTCTTAATACTTAACTCTTCAGCAATTTCCTTCGTGTTTTTACCATCCGCTACAAGCTCAAGAACTTCTTTTTCCCGGTCTGTAAGAGGATTTTCATCAGCGAACATATCGTCCATCAACTCTGGTGCAAAAATCCGTTGCCCTTCCATCACACTGCGAATAGAACTTGCTAATTCTTCGCTTGGACTATCCTTTAACAAATACCCTCTCACCCCAGCTTTTAATGCTCTTTGGAAGTAGCCTGTACGAGCAAAAGTCGTTAAAATAATAATCTTACACCCAAAGCCTCTAAGCTCTTCAGCGGCTTCCAAACCTGTCTTTAGAGGCATTTCAATGTCCATGATAAGAATATCTGGGTTAAATTTTTGCACGAGAGAAATAGCTTCTTCTCCATTCGAAGCTTTGCCTACTACCTCCATATCTTCTTCTAAGCTAAGGAGTGACCCTAGAGCACCTAACATCATTCGTTGATCCTCGGCAATCACGATTTTGATCACTGCAATTCCTCCTTCTCTGATTGACTTACACCATTTGGAACTCTTATTTCAATCGTAGTGCCATGGTTTGATAGGATTTCAAGACTACCATTCACAAATTCCAAACGTTCCTTAATCCCTAAAAGGCCGCTTCCTCTTCCAAAATCTTTTTCTTTTACGATACCAATACCATTATCTTGTAAGGTGATGCAAATCTCATTTTGGGTTTGGTTTATATCTAATTGACAAGTGGTGGCTTTACTATGTTTAACAACATTTGTTACAGCTTCCTTAACGCACATACTTAATATATTTTCGAGAAAAAGAGATACATTTTTAACTTTTAAATCTTTGTCATATATAAATTCAATTTGTGCCGCATTTAAAAGCTGGTTCACTAGAACAATTTCTTCTTTGAGTCGTATTCCACGCATCTGTGAGACCATTTTTCGAACTTCTTTCAAAGCTGTTCTAGCCGTTTGCTGAACATCCTCTAACTCACTTTTGGCTTGCTCAGGGTCTTTATATACTAATTTACGTGCTAGGTCACTTTTAAGTCCGATTAATGATAGCTTTTGTCCTAACGTGTCGTGTAAATCTCGGGCAATTCTCTGTCTTTCTTCTTGTTTGACCAAATCAGCAATCCTCTTATTGGCATCCTCTAACTGTTCCTCGAGTTGTCCTTGTTTCTTTTTATTATAGAGGTTGAATGGTAAAAGAATGACACTAATCCAGATAATAATGATAAAAGGTAATTGCTCTAAAAATAATTCCTTTTGTAGGACGATATTATAATTAATTGAAATGGTTGTTGCGACTAAATGGATAATATATAAGGTCAAAAAAGCAATTCGATTTTGGATATTCCCATTGTAGTAAGCAATGTAAAAGGCAAAATAGACAAATTGAAAAAGGATCGTCATTGTAATTGAAATGCTTATTAGAACACACGTCCACAAATATACTGGCCATTTCTTTGATATAAACGCAAATCGAAAAGCTATGAAAAAAAAGATTGTAAGGATAATCCCTATTATAATTTCAATTGTGGAAGACGATTGAAATATAAAATAAAATGGCAATATACTAAAAACACTCCACATATATGGAGAAATACCGGAAAAACGTTGTAGTAACTTTTCTTTTTTCTGCATGATTAAACCTCTTTTTTATAGCTCTCTTCTAATGTCTTCCATGTTATCTTAACACAGTACGTAAAAGTTAAAAAATTTATATCTCCTAAAAGTCTTCAAAAAAAGCCGCTCCAATTGCATGGAACGACTTACTTTCTTGTCAAAGAAAAGAATGGTTTGTTTAGTAAAGCAATCCCTATTTTTATACTTCTGTTAAGGTTGTTCTCTTTTTTACCTGTTCTGCAGAGATTCGTTTAAGATCTTTAAATCCAATAAAGTTTTTTTGTTCCTCGTCCCATAGTCTGAACTTAATGGATTCTATACTTGTCTTCAGCGTGATCGTCGGAACATTTTGTAATGGTTCTGTGTTTTTATGTGCTTCCTCTAATTTATAGTTCGGAACCCTAGGGCTTAAATGGTGTACATGGTGATAACCAATATTACCTGTTAACCATTGTAAAAGCTTTGGAAGTTTATAGAATGAACTTCCCTCCACTGCTGCCTTCACATACTCCCAATGTTCGTCTTCTTCAAAGTATGAGTCTTCAAATGTGTGTTGTACATAGAATAACCAGATTCCTGCTGAACCAGAAATCATGAAGATTGTCCCTTGTACTAGTAGAAACGATTGCCATCCAAGAGTTGTACCTAATAAAATCACTAATCCTACAATAGCGAAATTCGTAAAGTACGTATTTAAACGCTCATTTAACCTAGCTTCTTTTCTGTTAAATCGATTAACAATTAAAAACATGTAGATTGGACCTAGAACAAACATAACAAACGGATTTCGATATAAACGGTATTTAATTTTTGTAGCGGTAGATGCTGCTAAGTACTCTTCTACTGTAAGCATCCAGATATCCCCTGTTCCTCGCTTGTCTAAGTTAGAGCTAGTTGCGTGATGAACAGAGTGATCATGTTGCCATTGGTTGTATGGGAACAATGTAATAATTCCAGTGATCGTACCAAGAATTTTGTTTGCCGTACGGTTCTTAAAGAAAGAAAAGTGGCAGCAATCATGAAAAATAATGAACGTACGAACTAAAAACCCTGCCGCCAAAATTGAAAACGGTAGTGACAGTAGATATGAAACCGAGAGACTTTGATAAGCTAAAATCCATAAGACAATAAATGGTACAAGGGTATTTATAAGTTGCCATATGCTAGCCATTGTGTTGGACTTTTCATAAGGTGAAACTTGTTTTCGCAAATTTCTTTGTTTTTCTTTGTTCATAATGGTTGCTTCCCTTCTTCTTTTGGTAATTTAATCATATAGGAGAGGTTAGAAACGCGGTAGACATACGTGTCATACATGACACATGATAAATGTCATATAGGGTCCTGAAAAACTCTATGAAAGTATGTGTCATCAGTTTTAAAATTAAACACATTTTTTATGAAAATATAACAAAAAAGAGATTCCCCTTAAGGAATCTCATCAAACACTTTACTTCACTAAATTATTTAACGAATCAACAAGTGTATGAACAACAAAGTCTAAGTCTTCTACCTCTATATTTAATGGTGGAGACAGGGCTAAAACATTATTGAAGCCCGCGACTGTAGCTCCATTTTTGCCAATTAGTACTCCTTTATCCTTACAATGTACAACCACTTGATTTACTAAGCTTGGTTCCAATGGTTCTTTACTAGCCTGATCTTTTACCAGTTCAATCCCTATTAACAACCCTTTCCCTCTAACATCTCCTACATAGGGATGGTTTTGCAATAAGGTAGTTAGTTTATTTAGGACTCGGTCCCCTAAATCTCTGGATCGATCAAATAAATTTTCCTTTTCCATTAGTTCAAGATTCTTTAATGCTAGAGCACAGGCTGCTGGACTTCCGCCAAATGTGTTAATATGTCGTAAATAGTCGTATTCACCTTCACCTTTAAAGGCTTCATAGATTTCTTTGCGAACGGCTGTTGCAGCTAGTGGTAAGTAACCGCTAGTTATCCCTTTTGCCATCGTGATGATGTCTGGCTTAACCCCATAATTCATGAATCCGAATGGTTTTCCTAGTCGGCCAAATCCACAAATCACTTCGTCCACAATTAGAAGAGCTCCATGTTTTTCACAAACGTCTTTGACCGCTTGCATATACCCATCATGAGGAACTAGAATTCCTCCACCTGAGATAATAGGTTCCATAATCATCGCTGCAATGGTTTCACTTAGCTCCCATGTCATGACGCGGTCTACTTCTTTTACAGAGGAAAGCTCACTTGGATCAGAAACATGGATGTCGTCACGGTAGGAGTCCGGAGGTGAAACGTGAATAAATCCGTGAGCTAGTGGTTCATATTTATATTTACGTTGGGCTTGACCTGTAGCAGCTAGTGATCCCGTCGTGTTTCCATGGTAGCCCCTGTACCTTGAAATAATTTTAAAACGATGGTGTTCCCCTTTTTGCTCATGGTACTGACGAGCAATTTTAAAGGATGTTTCATTTGCTTCTGAACCACTATTGGAGAAAAAGATAACGTATTCATCATTAAGCCATTCATTTAATTTCTCTGCAAGCTTGATAGCTGGTTCATGAGTTTGGGTTAAAGGGAAATAAGGCATTTCTAGTAGCTGGTGATAAGCAGCTTCAGCTAACTCCTTTCTTCCATAACCAACATTTACACACCATAATCCTGCCATAGCATCTAAATACCGACTGCCATTAGCGTCTGTTACCCATGACCCGTTTGCTTTTGAAGCAACAATCGTTGAGTTCGGACTAAATGGACGCATAGAGTGCCAAACATACTTCTCATCTTGGCTTAGCAAGGTTTCCTCGGAGTGTCTTTTATTGGTCATTGTAAATACCTCCTCATTGTATTAAACCTACATATATGAATAAATAAATCATAGCTACTGTTATGGTTTTACGTTCAAAGTAAAATAAAAGATGTTGTACCAGTTACCATTGCTGTAATCTTTGGAATGGAGAACTCTTCCTTTTTACGCCTTCAAAGCCTCCTTCAAAGCTACTAACCTACTATTCTAGGGGGGGCTTTTGAAGATATAAAAATGATAGCAATTGATATCATTTTTATATCAATATGATATAGAGTTATTTCTGTTATTGAATGAAACATTTTCTTTTTAGAAAGCATCGCTATTTTTATTTATACGTACGGTTTTGCGATAGTAGAAATAAAATACAAAAATCGTTAGACCGATAAGTAATGTAAGTCCGAAATAAATATTTTTATAGACTATAGGCAAAGTTAGGCCTTCCTGAATGTTTAGTCCTAGCCCAGTAATGGTAACACCAAAAGCTCCTCCGAAAAATTGGGTTAACTGAGCCATTCCCATTCCAGATCCAATATCGTCCTTTGGCAGTATCCTTGTAACCTCATTTGATATACTTGAGGTAAGTGCAGAAAAACCTATGCTCATAAACATATAAGTGAACAAGATAAAGTATGTAGACAAAGTTGATAAGAAGGCAAAGGCAAGTGTGGAAATGAAAAGGAATAATTGAGCCGTAATGATGACACGACCATTTCCGAGACGATCAATTTGAGAGCCAATGTAAGGTGCTGTAATTGCGGATAAAATTGCACCAGGAAAAATGATTAAACCTACTTCAGCAGGTTCCTTCTGGTAAACATCTGTAAGAATAATAGGCATTAAAAACAAAGCGGAAAAGTGTGTAATGAACGCTGTCATTCCGATAAAAAGGAGCTTTATATATTGTGAATTCTTAAGTAATTGAGGTTGTAAAAAAGGTTGCTCCCTTTTATGAATATGCAACCAAGTAACGGCTATGATGAGCACACTTGAAAATAACATGGTAAAACTAAATGTTGAAAGAAAAAGCAAGAGACTCGTTACACTACATGCAGTGAGGATGAGCCCCAAAAGGTCGAAGTTAATATTTTTGATTTCTTCTTGTGGTAAAAGTTTTTTGAAAAATGGTGTTGAAAATAGGACGAATCCTGTAACCGTGAATAAATAGTTCCATCCTAAATACTGAGTAATCGCTCCACCAATCACTGGTCCTATTCCAAAACCAAGTGAAGCAGCAGAAGCGATAAGTGCCATAGCTTTTCCTCTTCTTGAAAGAGGAATATAACGACCTGCCAAAACCATCGCTAGCCCTGGAACAGCTCCAGCTCCTACAGCCTGAAGAATCCGTGCAGATAACAACAAATAAAATGAATTAGAAAAAAAACCAACAATCGACGCTATTCCGAGAATCATAAGTCCAGTTAAAAGTAGTCTTGCAATAGGGATATAATCAGACAATCGGCTAAAAGCCAACGTCGAAATGGCAAAAACAATCGAATATCCTGAAACAATCCATGATGCTGTAACGGATGTTAAAGAAAGTTCTGCAAGAATGGTTGGCAGTGCCACATTGAACATTGTCGTGTTCATCACGACCAACCATACAGTAAAGCTCCAGAGAAGCAAGATTTTACGTTCTTGGATAGGCTCTTCTTTTATACTAGACGTGGGAATTGATAAGGTTGGTATGGGTACCACCTCCATTCAATTTTATTAGTACCAATCTTCAACTTTTGGGATGGTTAGGACTTGAAACTACCATTCCTATTTAATACCTTTTTAATTAGACGAATTGATTCATCTATCTCTTCCTTAGTTGTGTATTTTCCTAAACTGAATCTGACAGCTCCTTTGCCAATGTCTTCCGTTATCCCCATTGCTTTTAAGACTGGAGATAAATGGACAATTCCCGAATGGCATGCAGAACCAGTCGACGCAGCTATTTGTGGGATAGCCGATAGGATGTCTTGGCCAATTCTATTTTCAAAATTAATATTTAATGTATTCGTTAAACGCTCTCTTTCATGCCCGTTTAACGAAACGTTCTCACCGAAATACTGTTTGAGTTCTGTCCAAAAATAATCACGTAAATCCTTAATCTTTTCATTATATGTAATATTTTCAGCTGCAAGCTCGCACGCTTTTCCTAATCCTACCACTAACAATACATTTTCCGTTCCTGCTCTTCTACCATCTTCGTGGCCTGCTCCGTGGATGAGAGGTTCAATTTTAATACCATCTCTAATATATAAAGCCCCCACTCCTTTTGGAGCATATAGTTTATGACCTGCGATGGTTAAAAAATCAACGTTTAAATCTTTTACATCAAGCGCTAGCTTACCAACTGATTGAGCCGCATCAGTGTGAAAAAGAATATCATGTTTTTTAGCTATTTTTCCAATCTCTTTAAGTGGCTGTAAGGTTCCTACCTCGTTATTTGCATGCATAACAGAAATCAATATCGTTTTCGAAGTGATTGCTTCTTCAATCTCTTTAGGATTGACCCGTCCAAACGAATCAACACCAACGTAAGTGATGTTTGCTCCAATAGACTCCAGATATTTGCATACATTTAAAATGGCAGGATGTTCTACAGCTGTCGTAATAATATGGTTTCCTTTTTCTCTTAAGCGATAGAAAGTACTTTTAAGGACATGGTTATTAGATTCGCTCCCTCCGCTTGTAAATATAATTTCTGAGGGACTGCAATGAATTAAGCTAGCTACTTGAAGTCTAGCCTCTTCGACTGCTCTTTTTGCAGTAGTTGATGCAAAGTGTAGAGCTGAAGGATTCCCATAATGATTTTCCAAGAATGGCATCATTGCTTGTTTTACTTCAGGTGCAATCGGTGTACTAGCATTATAGTCTAAGTAAATATGTGTCATATAAAATACTCCTTTTTCATCGTAATGTAGTTAGTTATAAATACATTACCTTATAACGGTTGTTATTTCACCCATAATGGCTTAATAGGAAATATAAAGTTTAAAAAAGTTACCTTATTGAAAAGGTAACTTGTAACCCACTTGTTTATTCTTCTTTACTTGTTGTGGAGAAAAGGTCAGCTACTGTTTTTCGAAGATGTGTTTTTAAGATTTTTCCAACCCCATTTCGAGGAAGAGATTCTAGGAAAACAATCTTTTTCGGTGTTTTATTTTTCGCTAGATGTTGCTGACAATATTGGATGAGTTCAACCTCCGAAACCAAGGAATCTGGCTTTTTAACTACACATGCTACCATCTCTTCACCCATTCGTTCATCTGGAACTCCAATAACGGAAGCTTCCTGCACTTGATTATGAGCATTTAAAAGCTCCTCTACGTCCCGTGGGTATAAATTGAAACCACCTCTTATAATTAGGTCTTTTTTTCGGTCCACGATATAAAGAAAGCCGTCTTCATCAACTTTTGCCATATCACCGGTATACAGCCAATTGTTCCTAAGGACTTTGTTCGTCTCCTTTTCATTTTGGAAGTAGCCTGGAGTTACACTATCACCTCGTACAATGAGTTCGCCGACTTCACCTACTGGCAGTTCTTGATCATGTTCATCAACAATTTTAATCTCTACTCCTGGTAAAGGAACTCCAACGGAACCAGGTTTAATCGTTTTATTTCTAATATGAGCCGTTACCACTGGGGCTGCTTCAGAAAGTCCATACCCCTCTAAAACATCGCATTTAAATTTCTGTTGAAACGCATGCAATAATGACACAGGCAATGGTGCCGAACCTGAGCCTACCCATTCCAGGCATGAAAGGTCATACTGATCCGCATTAGGAAAAGAGTACATCGCATAAATCATAGCAGGTACAGCTGAAAAGCCTTTGACCTGGTATCTCTCAATTGCTGCAAATACTTCCTTTGGGTCAAACTTCGCAAAAACTACAATGGAACTCCCGGTTAAGTAGCATGTATTCGAAATCGTAAGTCCGTAAACATGTGCTAAAGGCAATACTCCAATGGTATTTCCTTGCTCTGTTTCATTATGCTTGGCGGAGCTTGCAGCATTCGTTACAAGATTTTTATGGGTTAACAAGACACCTTTCGGATTACCTGTTGTACCAGATGTGTAAAGGATAACGGCAATATCGTCTTCACTCACTTCATTTTCAGCGTGCTCAAGAGGAGGAACTTCTTTTTTCATCACATCATAAAAATTGTAAGCCCTTTCATTTGTAGGCATATCTGTTGTGATAAGAAGTGGCTTTTCTTCCAGAGCATCTATTGCTTTTTCTACATTTCCAATTACATATGAAGATGTTATAATTGCTTTTGCTCCAGAGTTAAGGGCGATGTAGTGAATTTCTTTTGGATGAAGCATAAACATGATGGGAACAATGATAGCACCAGCTCTAGTAATTCCTTGATAAGCAAATAAAACTTCAGGACAGTTCGGCATACAAACGATTACTCGGTCTCCCTTTTTAATACCTAAATGCTTCAACCCATTTGCAAGTTGATTGGAATACTTTCTCGTTTCAATATTCGTGAATTGTTTTCCGTAGTAATAGATAAACGGGTACTCACCAAACTTCTCTATATTCGTTTCTAGTACATCTTTAAGCTTCATTAAACCCTCTCCTTATATGAAGTTAAACTATGAAACAAGGAACTAGAAGTAGCAATATAACGTATTTATCTACTCATCACCTGCCTTATTATTTTGTTAATCTATAAAAATTAATACCTAGCTGCTCCCGACATGCTACCTTTTGCTGTGTCTCCATTAGATCTAAATGACCTTGGATTTGTGATAGACCAAGGAAAATGGCTCTTCCTTTTAGTTGTGGGTAGAGCTTTTGGCAAATCTCAAATATACTCTTTTCTCCAGTTGATAAAATGTTTGTTATGTATTCACAACGTTTTTCTTGTTCTGAAAACTTCTTATCAATGAAATAAGTATGATTTACAAACGGTTTACCATGTCCAGGATACATCTGCTTTAATGGTAGTTCTCTAACTTTTTGCAAGGATTTTCGATATTGGAGAAGTGGTTTTGGTCTATCGAGACCTTCACGGATTGGAGGTTCTATGAAAGCGTTGACGGACAGTTCCGCCATTAAATGGTCTCCTGCTAGGGTGTCTCCTGTTTCTGGATCCCATAGTAATAAATCAGTCTGGCTATGACCGGGAACATATTCAACTTTGAATGGCTTTCCTCCTAAGGGGACGGTATCACCATCTTTTAGGTAATGTACATCTTGCCACGGTCCTTGTAGAAATTTATCTCTACTCTGGTGTTTTAAAGGGTTGGCTCCACACAGCTTAACAAAGTCATCAAAAAAGTCTTCTATACGTTTTTTTTCTTTCTTTACATTCGTTATGAGGGGTTTTGCCAGTTGATGCACATAGACTGGAACTCGAATTTCTTGTTGAATTAAGTCCATACCTCCTGAATGGTCGGTATGCATGTGAGTTAAAACAATATGGTCTAGGTCAGACAACTTCAAATCTAGTTTGCTAAGTTGGAAGATTAATTGTTCGAAGGATTTTTTGCCAGGGTTTCCTGTGTCAACAAGTGTAACGGTTTTCCCAATGATCACATAGGCATTGACATATCCAGAAGCAAATGGCGTTTCAATAGGGAGAGGAATGATTTTAGTGATATGCCTCTACCTCCTTTGTTTGAAAACTCTTTTTAGAGTATTTTGAATAGGTGATTGTTATACGGATTCCATGAATCGTTTAGAATACAGCCTTGTTAAAAATTATATTTCACTATCCCCATAATATGTAAAAAGTTCTACAACTAAAGTGAAATCCCTTCTAAATAGAGAACAAAAAAATGGAGGGGGAAAACCCCTCCATGAACACTAGTCTATAGCAAAGAAAATTCAAAACCTCTGCTCCTAATCTCCCTAATTAACTCTTTTAACACCTCTAATGTTTGCGGGAGTTCGTGTAAAAGTATGATTGCACCATCTTCTAGGTGTTCAACTACATTTGTAATGATTCTATTAGGATCTTGTTTAAGTTCCCAGTCCATAGACGCAATTTTCCACATGACTGGAGTTAAGTGTAGTTTTTCGGCAGCTAAAAGTGTATCTTGGTTATACTGACCGAATGGTGGACGAAAATATTTCACTTCAATCCCAGTAACATCCTCTAATTTTAATATGCTGCTATACAAATCTTGAAATTGATCATTGAACGAAAGTTTTACTAAATTACGATGCTTGCATGAATGAGTGCCAATTAGATGCCCTTCTTCTAAAACCCTTGTCCAAGGTCTTTTTGAATATAGCAATCGAGTTTGCCAAAAGAAAACAGCTCGAACCTTCTCCTCTCTTAGTACATCAAGGATTTCTGGAAGAACTCTACTTGGTCCGTCATCAAAGGTTAAGACGACCGATTTTGCTTTCTTTGGTTCTATCGATGTGATTACACCTATATCTTTAGAGTCGTACACGACCCTTGAACTGTCTACTACTCATGGACTTTTCATTTTATTAGCTCCTAAACTTAGAAGAGGATTGTTTTACTTTAAACGAATTCATAATCGGGCTCATAATGGGTTGCTTCGTAGGTCTCTTCGTATTCTTTATTAGAAAAATATTCAGGCTTCCCGTCAAAAATGACTTCTCCATCTTTAAATGCAATGACTCTAGTTGCGTATCTTTTTGCAAGTGTAACGTCATGAACATTAATCACCGTTAACAAATTATGGCGGTTATGCATTTCTTTTAATAGTGTAAAAATGCGGTTGGATGTTCCCGGATCTAAGCTTGCTACCGGTTCGTCCCCGAGTAACACACGAGGATTTTGAACAAGTGCACGAGCAATTCCAACTCGTTGTTTTTGTCCTCCACTTAAGTGTTCTACACGGCGATTCATAAAGTCCTTCAGTCCAACCTCGTCTATCATTTGCTTTGCTTGATTCAATTCTTCCTCTGAAAACCACCCTATTAAATTCTTTAAAGAACTACGATACCCAAACATGCCACTAAGGACATTTTGCAAAACAGAAAGACGGGGAACAAGATTAAAGTGCTGAAAAATCATGCCCATTTCTCTTCTGATTTTCCGTAACTGTTCCTCATTTCGATTTGAAAGTGTTTGTCCATCCCAAATGACTTCCCCGCTAGTTGGCAATTGAAGACCATTTAGGCAACGGATAAACGTGGATTTACCCGCCCCGCTTTTGCCTAAAACACAAATAAAGTCACCTTGGTCAAAGGTAAGATTAATGGATGATAATGCATTGTGATGGGACCCAGGATAACGAACAACTAAATTATTGACTTCCAACATCATCTTTCCCCACCTTAAATTACTTTTTTTCTAACATAGCTTCCTAGAAAGTCAACCATGATGACAATAATCATAATAATTAACACATCTAGGGAAACGGAAGTATATTGGAAGGTTTTAAAATCGTTAAAGAGCCTTTGCCCAATTCCCCCACCACCGATAAAACCAAGGATTAAAGAGGTACGAATAGCAACTTCAAAACGATAGAAAAAGTTCGATAAAACATTTGGCCATATTTGTGGAAGGATGCTAAATAACGAAGCAAACCAGCTTTTAGCCCCAACCGCTTTCATCGCTTCCTGCGGTCCAGGGTCGGATGCCTCAATAAGCTCTGATATTAGTTTTCCTAGGACTCCAACATTATGAAACATAATCGCAAGCACAGCAGGGAATGGTCCAAGTCCTAGAGCTGTTAATAGGATTAAACCAAAGACGATCTCTGGGATCGAACGAACAAAACTTAGAACCACTCTTAAAACATGAAAAATGATTGATGATGGAGCCGTATTCCTAGCTGCCATAAAGCTTAGTGGTAAAGCAAAAATAAGGCCTAGGAAACTACCTAGAAAGGCCATCGCAAGTGTTTCCATGCTGTCCATCAGCATCAATGGAAGTGCTGTGAAATCCATAGGAAACCAATGCGATAAAAAATCAATCATGTTTCGAAAATCTCTAAATTTGGATAAATCGAATTCTGTTAGCTTCATGCTAATGTAAAGCAAGATCGCTAATACCAAAAAGGTAAGAAGACTTCTTCTTTTGAACCACACAGTCAATCAGCCCATTCTTATTCTTAAACTCTTCTCAACGGATTTACCATTGAGAAGAGTGGTTTTGTTTACTGCAATTAAGGTGATTATTAAGTTAATTACTCCTCAATAATTCCTTCCTTCAATGCTGCCTGCCTGATGCTCTCATAATCCTCGTCACTTGCTTCAATAAATGCTGAGGCACCAAACGCATCAAGAATTTCTTGATCTTTAATATCCAAAAACGCTGTCTGTAGTGTTTTTACTGTTATATCGTCTGTATCTTTGTGAACAGCCCAAGGATATTGGAACAGTTCCTCTGATTGCCAGATGGTTTTAAGTTGACTTCCATCTACTTTACCTGATTCTACTAACTGGTTATATATCGCGCTATCTACAGCACCAGCTGTTACTTGCTTGTTTTGAACGGCTAGTGAAGTGGCATCGTGAGACCCTGTGTACCTTACAGATTTGAAGCTATGGTCGTCTTCACTCTTGTAAGCTCCTCTATCTTTTAATTCAATGGAGGGAATCAATGAACCCGATGTTGAGTTAGGGTCACCAAAAGCAAAATCTACATCCTGTGAATTTTTCAGTAATTCTTCTATACTGTTGTATGGTTGGTCCTTGTGCGTAATGATGTAGGAGTAATAAAAGGGCTCGCCATCTATTAATTGTGTGATAATGGCTTTTGCCCCGCTTTTATGGTGTGCAACCACATAAGTTAAAGGTCCGAAATAAGCCATATCAATTTTATTGTAGTTCATTGCTTCAACTACTCCGTTATAGTCTGGGTAGACTTCAACAGTAACTTCACGGTCTAATTTTTCAGATAGGAGAGATTGAAGCTTATCCATTGCCCCTTCCATCGCCCCTTCTGTTTGGGCAGGAATGACACCGATTGTGAAGGTTTCTGTTTTATTTTCATTGGTGTTGTTTGAATTCTGATCTTCTGTATTTCCACAAGCAGTTAAGATTGTTAGTAGCATAACAAATCCAAATGCCATAAATGTCCATTTTTTCATTGGTGCACCTCTTTAGTAGTAGATGATAGATTGAACTGAATTATTGTTTCTATTAATCCCTCGTCTAGGGAATACTTGGTTTGCCAGTTGAGTTCTTTCAACGCCTTTTCATTATTTAAGTAACTATGTAAGATTTCTCCTGCACGAAAATGCATATATTCAGGTTTCATATAAGTACCTAAAATATTATTTAACTTTCGAACCAGCGTATTTAATTGAATGCCATGATTTGTCCCAATATTATAGATGCTATTATTCCCTTCCTGAATCGCTGCAATGTTTGCGCAAGCCACATCTTTAACATAAATAAAATCTCTTGTCTGATTCCCATCTCCAAAGATAATTGGTCGCTTATTAGCCATTATTTGTTTGATAAAGATGGAAATAACGTCATTATCCTTTGTTCTTTTCAAATCATGACCGTAAACATTAGCATACCTTAGAATTGAAAAGTTAAAGCCAAATTGCTCTGAATACAGAGAAACGTACTGCTCCCCAGTGAGTTTTGATAATCCATAAAAGGAAACAGGATTTGTTTCATGGCTTTCATTGATCCCTAAAAATTTCGGCTCTCCATAAACAGCTGCAGATGAAGCATAAATTATTTTTTTTACGCCGAATTTTCTGCAACTTTCCAATACATTAATGGTGCCTACTATATTTGTGGATGCATCTATCAGAGGGTTTTTAACAGACTGGTTTACGTCGATTTGTGCTGCTAAATGAATCACATAATCCGGTTTTTCTTTCGCAAAAATATCCTCCAAGTTCTCTTTGATGTTCATGGGGTAATAGGATATAGGTGCTTTTTTGAAAGGATTTTTTTGCTTATCAATAACGGCCACCTTGTATTTTTGCTGGAGTAATTGAGCTACTACATGTTTTCCGATGAAGCCTGCCCCACCTGTAACAAGCACTTTCATGTGCATGATTCCTTTCATTTTTGAAAATTCTTTGGTGTTTAATGATAAAGTCTAATTTCTTAGAATGTTAAAAGGACTCGAAACTTGAGTCCTAATCCTTTTTCCATTAATAAATCCTAGAAATATACCCTATACCACTTTAATTTTTCCAGCATTATCACTTGTTACTTCACCAATAATAGCTGATGATACATTTTTAGTTTGCAGTGCAAGCTGTAAAGCTTCGGCTTCAGACTTCGGTAAAGAAATTAACAAACCACCTGATGTAATAGCGTCACATAAAATAAACTGTTCAACTTCATCGATCGTTGAAGCATATTCAATTCGATCTCCAAGCCACTTGTGATTTTTTTTAGAACCACCAGGGATAATATTTTGTTCAGCTAACTCTCTAGTTCTCGGTAAAACAGGCACGGCCTTGCTGTTGATCGTTATTCCAACTTTGCTACCCTCAGCAATTTCAAGAGTATGACCAAGTAAACCAAAACCAGTTACATCTGTACAAGCATTTACATTAAAGTCTTCCATAGCATCAGCCGCGTCTTTGTTTAATGTAGCCATTAAATTCATTACATTATCTAATTCTTCTTGGTTAAGTAAATCTCTTTTGATTGCTGTTGTTAAGATACCGACCCCGATTGGTTTCGTTAAAATAAGACAGTCGCCTGGTTTTGCGCCAGCATTTGTTCTAATTCGATCAGGGTGAACCGTACCTGTAACGGATAATCCAAATTTAGGCTCTTGATCATCGATTGAATGCCCACCTACTAATACTGCACCAGACTCAGTCACCTTGTCGGATGCACCTGCTAATATAGAAGCTAAAATGGATTTATCTAATTTACTAATCGGAAATCCTACTATGTTCATCACTGTAATCGGTTTTCCACCCATCGCGTATACATCACTTAGTGCGTTCGCTGCAGCTATTTGACCAAACATATAAGGATCATCAACAATCGGAGTAAAATAATCTAACGTTTGAACTAAAGCTGTATCTTCGTTAATTTTGTATACACCTGCATCATCAGATGTATCTAAACCTACAAGTAAATTAGGATCGGGAACAGACTTTGGTAAATGACGCAGAACCTGCGCCAGGTCTTCAGGACCAATTTTGCATCCTCAGCCACCTTTTGTTGATAAAGAAGTTAATTTGATGATTTCTTCTTTTGACATTTCTCTCTCTCCTTATCATGAAATTGTCCATATTTGGACGAATAATTTTTTATAAAATTAAGGATAATGGCTACTAACTTGAATCATTTCTGATTCCTAAATACAAATTCATACATCTTTAAAATAGACTCAACTTCAAATTTTCCAGAATGGTAGGAGTCAATGTATGATTGTGCTGATTGGCCAAGTTTTATCCTCATTTCGTTATTATTCACTAGATTCTCAGCATAATCAAGAAATTCGTGTTGGCTTCGGTATACTAGACCCGTCTGATTATGATGAACGATATTTCGGTTTCCTTGATTATCAGAGACTAACACAGGAAGTCCGTGTCCCATTGCCTCGAGAATCGCGGAAGATTGCCCTTCAGAAATAGATGTATTTAATAAAGCATCTGTTTGAGAATATATAGTACCCATATCTACATGAGGGATGGATCCTAGATAAGTTACCCACTCATTGTTTTCTTCTACCAGGTATGAAATGTGTCGACCTTCCTCTTCTTCAATGACCGGGCCGACTATACAAAGACGGATATGAGGTTGTTTCTCATGTAATAGTCTAAGCATATTGATGGCAAACGAAACATTTTTCACTTTTCTAATTCCAGCCGGAAGAACAAATAAGAAGGTTCCTTTCTCCTTTTGAAAAGCCAATTGAGATGGAGGAAACGCAACGATACCTTGAGGAATAGTGAATAATTTTGGTTCTGTTGATGGTATTTCTTTAACAAGTACTTGCCGAGCTTCCTCATCAAACACATGAATGGCAGAAGCTTCAGTAAGAGAAAGGATTACATGTTCTCGTTTGTCTTCGTTAAATAAATCATGATTTAGATCTGTACCCGTAATAGTCACCACATACGGATGAATGTCATGGTTTAATCTTTCCTTAAACTTAAAAAATCGATAGGCATGAAATCCATGAACTAGATCTGCTTTCGGTAGAGAGGTAATGGTGCTATCTTCGGTCATCGAGATTATTTCAGTTGTATGTCCAGATTGCTTTAGCCCATCAGCGATTCGTTGGACCGTCACCGTATTTCCACGGGGTTGGTGGAAATTAGGAGTTGCTAATACTATGTTCATTGTGTTCATCCTTTGTATGTAGAATCATGAATGGTAAAATCCTTCTATTTAAACAGTTTGCATCAATTATTACGAAAATATATCGTTTTGTCACACATCATGCTCAGAACATAATTGAAATAATTAATTCACATGCTAATCCTACTAATAGAGAAAAATAAATATGGAGGTTAAAAAATGGCAGAACTAAAGTATTTACAAATTGATGACAACCTTGAAAGCTATTACATCACGCTGTGTGACATTTATTTCTACCATGTCTCACAGAGCAGCTCTGAAGATGAGAAAACCAAAACAGCTGGAACGATTGACCAAATCTCTAGTCTTATTTTTCATGCAATAACTGTAGGGGGAACAACGATTAGAGAGATGGATAATGAAAAATATGAGAAAGAATATAAGCGCTTTTACAACGATATCATGTCAGCCATTAAAGAGTGCTCTGAAAATGACGTCGTCTTTGACAGCTTTTTAGAAATCATTGATGAAATCGTTGGTGCTGCCTTAAAACTAGCATCAGCTTTTGAGAAATTAGGAAAAATAAAAGAAGAGAATCAAGAGGCTACAGACATTGAGACTGAAGAAAAAGAAGATGAAGAAGAAGTAGTTGAAGAAGAAATTTAGCGTATTCAAACTGATATATTCCGCTACATATATTCCCCCGTTTCCTTCTTAAGTTCTTATAAAAGTTATGTATATAGAACCCTACCAATATCTTTTACCATTTATCTCGTGGGACAATAGATTATTTTTTACATATATGTCAATGGTACAGGCACTTCTCAAAACCTATCATATATTAAAAAGGAATAATCTATGAGGATGATTAAATATGGAAAAACTGAAGGATAAGTTTTATAAAAATGAAAAGCTTAAAGAAAACCCAGAACTTAGTCAGTATATTCCAGAAACTTATACCTACTCAGAAGAAGACCTCAGAAAAATGTTAACGAAATATATGGAGATTATTATAAAACCAAAGCATGGTGCCAAAGGAATAGGCATCACAAAAATCAGTAAGGTACGTGAAGACGAATACAAAGTTCAGATAAAAGATCATAAATTTATCATTAATGGGATTGATTCTCTTTGCCAATATTTTGAGGAAAAACTTCAGGAAAAGAAACATTCGTATATTGTTCAATATTGTATTCCCCTAGCAAAAGTGGATGGAAAGATTTTTGACATACGTTATATTGTACAACGTAAAAGAAGTTCGAATGAATGGGTTGTCACTGCCATGCAAGCTAAGAGAGCACTAGTAGATAGGTTTGTTACTAATTTAAAGATGGGTGGACGACATTATACAGTAGAACAAGCGTTTGAAGGGTCTGGAATTGAAAACGTTGAAGAGGTCAAAAGGAATATTGAGAGGGTTCTCCTTTTAGCTTCTGAATGGTTAGGAGAAGAATTTAAAGGCCACAGAATCTGGGGATTCGATATCGGGGTTGATGAGTTTGGTGCAATATTTATTATTGAGGTGAATTCCCACCCCGGTCTAAAGAGCTTTAGGTGGAGAAATTATCGGCATATGTATCGTGTTATTCAGGAGTATAGGTAGGAAAAAAATGCCTGACGGTTTCAGGCATTTTTATTTGTTTTATGATCTTAACGTTGAAGACTGTGAAATTAGAATCTGTTCAATGGTATGAACTGCCTCGTCAATATTTTTTGCTGTAATGTTGATTCTTTGGTGTTCTGGGTAGGCTCGAGTTGTGTACACATACTTTGGGTCGTAATAGTATTCCAGTAAAAGTTCTATGGCTGTTTCGTAATTGTATGAAAGAATGCTGCTTTCAATTTCATGAGCAATGGGAGTATGAATGTGTTTTTTTATTTTCTTAAAGGCATTTAAACAATCCTCATGAAAATTCCAAGGGCGATACTCTTCTAGGATATGACGAACCCTTTCTTCAAAGGGCAATTCAATAAAAAGATGAGTTCCTTGTTCTTTTTTTTCCATAACAAAATCCGGTATAATGATCTTTCCAATCCGCTTACTTTCTGCTTCAAATAATATATATGGTGACGATTGTAATTGAATGATTTCTTGAACAAGTAGAGATTCAAACATTTTTTGATTATTTGGTTTTAAACCGATTTGACCAAATATCGAGCCTCGATGATTCGCAATCCCTTCTATATCGAGGGTAGAATGCCCCTTTTCTTTTAGACGTCTTAGGATGGTTGTCTTCCCTATCCCTGTGCAGCCATTTAGGATATAAGCTTTTGGAGAAATCTTCAATGCTTCAAGATGTTCCATGACCCACTGCCGGTAGGCTTTGACTCCCCCATGTAATCGAAATGATTGTATGCCCATTAGTTCAAGGACGGTAGCTGAAGTTTTACTGCGCATTCCTCCCCGCCAACAAAAGATGACTTTTTCCCCATCGATTTCTTTGAACTGCTTAATAAAATTAGGAAGTTTCGCTGATACAATCTCTAGTCCGCGTTCTTTTGCAGCGTCTACACTTACTTGTTTGTACAGTGTTCCAACTTCTGCTCGTTCCTCATCATTAAACAGCGGAATATTTAAGCTTCCTGGGATGGTCATATCCTCGTACTCCGATGGTGAGCGGACATCAATCAATACAAGATTTTCCTTGTCATGGAAATTCAATAGGTCTTCAATCATGATATCCTTAAACAACGCAAATCAACCTTTCTACTAGATGCATATCGTGCATTATTTTATAACAACTAGCTTACCGTGAGTATCTGCTCCTGTAAACAATCATATTTTAGTATTTTTTCCGAATGTGGTTAATAGTTGAGTTCATAAGTTGTTTTAAAGTATATACCTGTCTGTTCATTCTATATACAAGTCTTTAATGTTTAATTATTCATTCGTACAGTTTTATTTCACCTTTAATAATCTGTGCTTCTATAAAAAACAACGGTTAGATCCCTAACCGTTGTCGTGTTTTATGATTTTAAAACTGGCCTTAAGTCCTCTAGTTTCTCAAATAGGTGCCATACAAAGTTGTCTAATCCTTTCTCTCGATATTGATGATACTCTTCCATTTCTGGGTCGCTTAAGAAGGCTGATATTGATTTTTTTGATTCCCACTCTACAAGCAGCAATACCTGTCTTGGATCGATGTCTCCTACTGGACTTGAATCAAGATTTCCAACTGCCACTACTTTCCCACCATGTCTGGCTAAAGCTTTGTCAGCCTCTTTTGAGTAAGTTGCATAGCTTTGCTTATCCTTTAAATTAAATAGATTCAATGCGTATACTGCCATCTACATTCTCTCCCTCTGTTTCATTTGTTTTTTGTATCGTAACAGGTATTCCGTTAAACACAGCATTCCCTGAAACTTCATCTACCACTTGTTCATCAGAAAGTAGATTGGTATTTTTGCCCTCGTGTTTACTTGCTACCGATAGTCGTGTATCAGAAAAGTGATGTCCCCAGCCATGTGGCAAACTAATTACCCCTTGTTTAATTTCTTCATTTAATACTACTGGAACTACGAGGCTACCTACACGAGAAGTAATCTTTACGTAATCACCAGTTTCAATTCCCTCATTCACTGCGTCCAACGGATGAAGGTAAAGAACGCATCGCTCTTTGCCTTTTATAAGCACAGGTAAGTTATGCATCCAGGAGTTATTGGAGCGTAAATCACGCCTGCCTATCAAGACAAGTTGGTTCGAATCTTCTGAAACAATTTTAGCTTTGAGCCGCTCAACATCTTTCACTAGTGGTGTTGGAGCAAGCTCAATTTTTTTAGTGGAAGTGAGTAATACTTCTGGAATTCTAGGCTCTAGAGCACCGAGGTCAATTCCATGTTCATGCTCCATTAGTCTGGATAGTGTTAAACCATTTTCCACTTTTCCGAAATGATCACCGTACGGACCTACCCGAATGAGAAAATCAAGCATTCTCTCGGGGCCTCGGTGTACCTGTAATTCTTTTAATATATCTTTTTCACTACGCTCAAAAATTCGTGATTGCTTATTTTGTGTTTCAGATTGAACAAGCTTCATGACTGAATAATCATCTAATGCCTTAACGGGATCGTTTCCTAACTCTTGCCCACTTACAATCTCAGTCAAATGAAGGAGAATCTCCCATTCGTCTAGCTGATCATTAGGAAGCTTAAACACTTGCTTGGAATAATGAGCGATGTTTCGAACGGATAAATGATAAAAAGACAAATCATAATGGGAACGCTCCAGTGGTGAAGGTACAGGCAAAATCACATTTGCATGTCTAGTAGTTTCGTTTAAATAACAATCTACACTGACAAAGAAATCTAATTTATCAAACGCCTGTTGTAAGCGGTTACCATTCGGGGAAGATAGAATCGGATTTCCGGCTATTGTAATAAAAGCTTTAAGTGTATCAGATCCCTCGATTTCATCCGCCATACACGAAGTTGGAAGCTCACCTAATACCTCTGGCAATCCCCGAACTTCACCTGAAAATCGTCCAAACCGGTATGTTTCTTTTTTTCTTGGAGTTTTACCAATATTACGACCGCCAGCTGCAGGTTTCGGAAAAAGAACTCCACCTTTTCGATCCAAGTTTCCTGTTAATATATTTAAAAGATCAATCAACCAGCTATTCATCGTTCCAAACTCTTGTGTACATGTTCCCATGCGTCCGTAGACTGCAGCTGAAGGAGCATGAGCTAAATCTCTTGCTAGCTTCCTTATAGCCGATGCATGGATTCCACATTTGTTTTGGACGACCTCAGGTGTAAATGGTTTTGCAAGTTTTTCTATCACATCAAGCCCATGTATATATTCTTGTAGGTGTCTTGAGTTGACGAGGCCTTCTTCAAATAGGGTATGTATTAAACCAAACAGGAAAAATGCATCCGTCCCTGGATGAATAGAATAATAGTCATTAGCAGCATGGGCGGTAGCGGTTTTTACCGGATCAATAACAATGAATTTTCCACCTCTTTTTCTGAGTTGTTGAAGTCGATGCTTCATATCCGGAGCTGTCATCATACTCCCATTAGAAACATAGGGATTTGCTCCAATTATCATAAAATAATCAGTATGGTCAATATCCGCGATTGGAACACTAAAGTCACTTCCATACATCATTTCAGATACTAGTTGTTTTGGGATTTGGTCCAACGTACTCGCTGAAAATCGATAACGGCTTCCTAATGCTCGTAAAAAAATGGGAACGTACAACAAACCTGCTAAATTATGAACATTTGGATTTCCTAGATAAACTCCGACTCCATCACGCCCGTACTTTGTTAAGACCTTTTGTAATCCCGCCCTAACTTCTTCAAACGCTTCATCCCAGGAGACCTCATTCCATTCATCGCCTTTACGAATCATTGGTTTTCGGATTCGATCAGGATCGTCATGTAATTCTTTCAAACTGAACCCCTTTGGGCATATATGACCCTTACTAAATGGATCAAGTTTGTCACCACGAATTGATACCACTTCATCCCCACGAGTTTGTATTTCAAGCCCGCATGTTGCCTCACAAAGCGGACACGTCCGAAAATGTGTTTTCAGTTCGGTCAATGGATTTTCCTCCCTCCGTATATACCAACCGGTTAGTATAAATTTACAGGAATTCTCAATAATTTTCAAGTCTATTTAGAATAGTCTGTAAATTAAAATTGTTACTTCAATCCATAAAATGATATTTTTGTGATTTCAAAACTCCCTTCAATCCTTATACCTAAAATGTATATAAAACCTAAGAGGAAATTTACCTACATTACTTGAGGAATTTTGTCAGAAGAATAGTTAATCTCACTTATTGTATTAAATTTTTGAATTTTCAATAATTACAATAAGGTCTGTCTAAGGGTTAGGCTGTAAAGTTTTGAAAACAAATCAAATGAGGTGAGGAGTATTTTTATGATGAAAAGTCTTAAACAATTGGTCTCTATCCCCCTAGCTATCATTCTTGTGCTTACCATGTTTTCTAGTGTATCAGCTTCTGAGGTTACATATGACATTAAACAAGGTACTATGAAGTTTGATGGGCTTGACCGAACCTACAAGTACTATATTCCAACTACTTATACTAAAAAAAAATCGGTACCACTCATGCTTTCTTTTCATGGATCAGGTAGTTCTGCAGCTGGACAGATTCTGTTAACAGATTATCAAAAAGTGGCGGAGAAAGAAGGTTTTATTGTTGTGTTTCCTGATAGTACAGTTATTGACGAAGCTGGAAAATTTGTAACGAATGCTAGTGATGTTTATGATCCGACTTCAAAGCTTACAAGACGATGGAACATTGGAGCTGAACCTGGTACACTCTCGACTGTCAATGATGTAGGGTTTACTGCTGCATTAATCGATCATTTTAACCAAGAATATAACATTGATGAGAGAAGAGTCTACGCTACTGGTATGTCATATGGGGGCTTTTTCTCTAACCATTTAGCGGTTCATATGTCAGATCGTATTGCTGGAATTGGAGCGGTGACCGGACAAATGGCTTTTAGCACTTCAAAGGAGAGTCCAAGTCGACCTGTTACGACGGTATATGTAATGGGAGATAAAGACCCAACAGTTCCCCCTGCTGGACGACCTAATTTCATCTTGTCTGTGACTGATTCCGTTTCTTATTGGATTAATAACAACAAAACGGTGAACAAAGCACAAACAACCTATTTGCCTCAAATTGTGAATGACGGAACGAGAATCCGTCGTGATGCTTATGGCGATGGGAAACATGGAACAGAGGTAATCTTGTATACGGTTGAGAACGGTGGTCACACTTGGCCGGGAGGTCCACAATATTTAGGGGTAGAATATATAGGAATTGCTAGCCAACAAATGAAAGCTAGTGAAGTCATCTGGAACGAACTAAAGGATCATAAGATTCCTGGTAAGAAGGATAAAACAAAAGGCAAAGGCAAAGGTAAAGGTAAGCAGAAAGGTAAAAATAAATAAAATGAAAAGAGAGAACGGTGTTAGCGGCCGTTCTCTCTTTATTATCTTCCCTCTTCTACCGCTGCAACAAGGTTGAACAACAGGCTGTAAATGAGTTGATAGGACTCACCTACAGTCATGTCTTCTCTAAATCCTTCTACCTGGTCAAGTGTAAAGTTTAGGCTCCATAGCCCATCTTGTTGATCAAACATCAAGTCGAATTTTACCCCTTCACCTTGTAACGAGCTATTTAAGTATTCTTTTATTTGTGGTCCGTATTTCTTTTGTAGTTTTAGTCCAAGCATCACATCATATGTCCCAAAAACATCATCCATTTCTAGCGAGACAGCATCGACACTAATTAGGTCAAACCAATCAGATTCTAAATAAAGAAATTCATTTTTATTCGTTTTAAAATACGCTAGAGGTTGGGATAAAAATGCTGCATTTTCTTCTTTTAGTACTTTTTCTGTTTCTTTATCAAGTCTTTCCATATAGGCATCAGAGAATCGAGAATGTGTATCTACCTCTACGATTGGAGCATTTCCCAACCCGTGTCGTTCAACATACTCTTTTTCCTCTTTATATAATTGAAGTTCACTTGAATCCTTTAAAGCATCCGATAAATATTTTGTTATAGCTTCTTTTAACATAATTTGTCCTCCGACTATTCTTTAGTTCTTACTATCAGTATGTCACGTTTATTGAAAAAGTAAAATCATCTCTTATAAATCGATGTCAATTAGAACCGGACAATGATCACTACCTAAAACATCACAATGAATCTCAGATTCTATTAGTTTAGTAGCAAGGCGTTCGGATACAATAAAATAGTCAATTCTCCAGCCAATATTTCTCTCGCGGACTTTACTCATGTAGGACCACCAAGTATAAACTTCTTCTCTGTCTGGATAAAAATAACGGAATGAATCTACAAATCCGCTTTCAAGTAAAGTTGTCATTTTCCCTCGCTCTTCATCCGTAAATCCAGAGTTCCCTTTATTTGATTTTGGATTTTTTAAGTCGATTTCCTGGTGAGCTACGTTTAAATCCCCGCATAGAACGACGGGCTTATGCTTGTCCAACTCTAAAAGGTAAGCACGTTTTTTATCTTCCCATTCTAAACGAAAATCAATTCTAGCTAAGTCTCTTTGAGAGTTTGGCGTATAGACATTTACGAGATAAAAGTCTTCAAATTCTAACGTAATGATTCGTCCCTCATCTTCTGTTTCGTTCTCTCCAACTCCATATTTTACTGAGATGGGTTCCTTTTTCGTGAAAATAGCTGTACCAGAATATCCCTTCTTTAAGGCATAATTCCAATACTGATGATAGCCTTCTAACTCAAGAGAAATCTGTCCCTCCTGGAGTTTTGTCTCTTGAACACAAAAAATATCTGCTTTCATCTCTTCAAAATATTCCAAGAACCCTTTACGAACACAGGCTCTCAAACCGTTAACATTCCATGATACTAGTTTCATTGATGTCTCCTTTAAGCTATATAAAATATCATTGTTTTTTTGTGAAAATTTATCCTAAGTATAGAATATATCGATTTATTCTAGTTTTCACAACCAAAAAGCTAATTTCTAAGTTCAATCTGAGTTTTGCAACAACCTTATGTTCGATTTCCAAAGATTTATGTTCGAAAATAGACTTTTTTCTTCGAATTTGCCGATTTTATGTTCGAACTTTCGGATTTATCGATTATTCGACAGAACTGTCCTTAGATTCTTCATGCAAAATCCAGCATCATATTTTTACGTGCCATGTACATAATAATTCTGATTCCAAATGAAAGGAGTTGTTACCATGACAAATAAAAATGATAATCGTGAGCGTAAAAACAAATATCCAAATAACAAAAAGAACGATGCGGAATTTTCAAAGGATATTAATATCCGCAGTGAAATGACGAAGAAAGATTTAGGGAAATAACAATCAACAACAAAAGATGACGCCAAAGACGTCATCTTTTCTTATCTTCGCCTTAACATTCTCGAACCAAACAACACAGCCCAAGCTTGCTCTTGTTGCTCAAAATAAAACCTCAGCTTTTGTCCAGTATGTGAACTGAATGTTTCTGGACCTGTTTGTTTAAGTCCGATGAGTTCTTCATCTATAAGAGCTTGAAGTTCGCCTTCTTTTTCAACAATGGAAACAGAATATCCTTCTGCAGAATAGTAATCCCCTTTAAATCGAGTAAAATCTTCATGAGCATTCTGATATGCAGGTTCCTCCACTCTTTTTTGATCAAGTGGTAGATTTAAAGCGGCATTAACGGCTGCAAGCCAAATATCAGAGCTAGGTGCTCCTGAAACATTTGTCAGTACAGAAACGACAATGTTTTCTTCGGGGATAAAGCCAAAGTTAGATGACACACCAGGCTGTCCCCCACTATGCTCTACTAATGTTACTCCCGAATAGTTTGGAGTAACGGATAGTGCATACCCATAAAAAGTATTGTCGCTCGTTTGATAGACTGGTTCCCACATCTTTTCTAGAAGTGATTTAGAGATACGGGCTAAATCCCCAATAAATAATTGCCCGTACTTCAACAAATCTAATACATTGGAGCGTATTCCCCCACCAACCTCATAATTTCCTAGAGTAGGCCAATCTTGCTTTTCGTATCTACCTGTCTTTTTGTTATATACATATGGAACAGAGACATTATCATACTTTGCCACTTCTTCTAAACTGAATGTTGAACGATACATTTTACCGGGATTTAAAATCTGTTCGGTTATGTACCTTCTATAAAGAATCCCAGTTAATCGTTCAATGATTAATCCTAAAAGAAGAAATGTATCGTTGCAGTAGCTAAAATATTCTCCTGGCAACCCCAACATCTCGACGTCTTCCTCGGCAAGATAATTTAAATGATCATTAAGTTTATTCAAGTCCTCTCGTCGGTTCATTGGTGGTAGACCTGTTGTATGAGATAGAAGATGATGAATTTTGATTTGTTTTATATCTGACACGTTTTTTAACGTGAACTCCGGTAAGTATTTAATCACTGGATCTTGGACAGATAACTTCCCCTCCTGTTCAAGCATCAGAATTGCCATCGCTGTAAATGACTTTGTAACAGAAGCAACCCCAAAGATCGTGTCAGGTGTTACAAGTTCCTTCTTTTCTATATCACGGTAACCGAACCCTTTTTGAAAAAACAATTTCCCATTTTGTGAGATTGCAATTGCTGCACCTGGAATATGATTCTCGTTCATTACGTTTACCACATATTCTTCTAACTTCTGTTTCTTAGAATCGTTCATACGTTCCTCCCCGGCGGTTGACTCTTACTTATAAAATAACACAGTTGGTAGGAGAAATCTGGTAAAAAAATAATAGACCCCTTAGCTTCGAAGGTCTCCTAAAGAAATTTTCTAAAAAGTTCGCCATTCACAACTAGATTTGCAATAAATGACGAAAACATCGAGATGATTCCCATAATTCCGGCTACTTCTCGAGGAGTATACATGGTATATAAAAATTCCGGAGTAATCGATACTGGATAAGGCATTTGTTGATGAACCATTTTAATCGCTTTGGATTTAACTTTATTTGCAGCCAAAACATATTCGTCTGATCCAATATAGCTTTCAATGTGATTCCACGTAATATCTAGAAAATCTGGATAAACCGCTAAGGCACGATAATCGCTCGCTGCATCGTACGCATGTTTCTTTTTCATGATCCGGATTAGAAGGTTTTGAACCAAGGGAGGAGCTTGGGGAATGTGAACTAGTTTAATGGGAGGGAGCCCTGAGATGATCCCTGGTTGAATAAGTCCATTGATCGGTTTGCCCCCCTCAATCGAACGATATCCTAGACTTTCCTCCCATGCAGTGGATATGATGAGGAGCTTTGTATTTACATAGTTAAAAGTAAAGATGATTTTTTGAATGGTTTCTAATGTTTCCTTAGAATAATAGCGATTCCATGAGATCGTCGGGGCTCGGAAGGAAGTATTAGGATATCTTAGTGCTTCAGCGGCGTTCTCGATGTTTATGGTTAACATGTTCGGTCTAATCTGACGCCAACCTATTTGTAGAAATTGTTCATAGTGTCCGAGGGTCCGAAAGATAAAATTTACAATAGGAACCTTCAATACATACTCAATATCCTCATAAACGAGCTTTAGATCGCCTTTTGCTTCTTCTTTAAAGATTTCTGGTAAACCAAACGGGGTGTGCATCAACTTCATCCCTCCCTTTCGTTTGATTCATACCTATTCGTATCATTTGTTAATCATTACCTATTAGCAAAATAATAAAAGCCTTACAAATCTGTAAGGCACTGATTTTCCATTATTGTTTTTGGGCAAGGTTTAGGGCAGTATCTGTTATTTTATATTCTAGCTCCAGTTGTTTACTTAGGTCATCTGGATAATACATTCCTCGTGAAATCATAAAATTGGAAATATCTTCGTGAGTTCGAATGGCAGTTTTTAACTCCTGCCTTAATGCTTCTCTTAATTCAGGGGTAGCGGTCTCGGTCACAGCAAAAGACAAATTTTTAATGGCAGCTTTTGCTGAGATTAAGAAATCAGTGGCAATAACTTGGTCGGTCATGCCCCCCATTCCCATCATACTTTTTAATAAATTGTTCATTCTAATGACTCCTATCGATTAAGAATTCTTGGAGCGTTTTGATAAAACGTGCACTATTATCTGCATCCGTTGAAAGAATTTGCTTTAATTCCGGGTCTTGAGCCAATCCAGTCATCATCGTTGACTTTGTTAAGCACAAATTCTTAAAAGTAAGGATTTCGTTAATCTCAAGTGTTTCATGAAGTCCTAAGTATTTGGTCATATTTCCCCTCCTAGGGATAAAATTTACGTTCATAGCGTTTACTATTCTGCCATTTAAATTCCCGAAGGCATTTGTTTATTTTTGCCTTAAAAGGGATTTACTTTTCTATCTTGCACAGTATAAACACTTTGTAAGGATGGGGAAATTATCCTTGTTAGAATAATAAGGAGGAGCTTATGGAGAATAAAACTTTAGCTTTTCATGAAACGATGGACACCCATGAGATTCTTAATTTTAAAACGGTCTGTTTAATGAAATCAAAGCTGATGCAAGGCGTATGTTTTGATAATGAATTAAAAGCTCTAATGGAAAAAGATGTGCAGCACTCACGGGCGGCTATTCAGGAGCTTAAACAGCTATATACTGGTGCACGGACGAACCCTTTACAATAGGTGGTGATGGTTATGAATCAAGATTATTTAGATCCAAAGTATGCGGAAGGGATGCCGAAAATGGCCGATGCTGCCATCGCTTTGGACTTTTTACTATCCATTAAAACAGGAATTAGATATTATGGCGTTGCTTTGACAGAAACGACCAGTCCCGAATTACGTGACGCCCTATACAGACAACAAGACAATGCGATTCACCTATATGGTGAAACGGTTGATTTAATGCTAAGTAAAGGCTGGTTATACCCACATGATGTCGAAAAACAAATTGAATTGGATATAAAGTCAGCAGATATGGCGATTGCCATTGCTGACATGAATCTTTTCCCTATTGATACGGATCGTCTAGGAACTTTCGCAACACCTGACAAATAAAAGCTTACTAAAAAGGAGTTTATAACATGCGAGCAGTAACCTACCAAGGCATCAAAGATGTAGCCGTTAAAGAGGTAGAAGATCCGAGAATCCAAAAAGCAGATGACATTATCGTGAAAATAACATCCTCTGCGATTTGTGGGTCTGATCTTCATCTTATACATGGAATGATTCCTAACATGCCAGAGAACTTTATCATTGGACATGAGCCAATGGGCATTGTTGAGGAAGTTGGCCCTGAAGTTGCAAACCTCAAAAAAGGCGATCGTGTGATTGTCCCGTTTAATATTGGCTGCGGTAAGTGCTGGTATTGCCAACACGATTTCACAAGTCAATGTGACGAAGCAAATCCCCATGGAGATATGGGAGCTTACTTTGGGTATTCTGAAACAACAGGTGGGTATGCTGGTGGTCAAGCTGAGTATTTGCGAGTACCTTATGCGAACTTTACCCCATTTAAGCTTCCCGATGACTGTGAAGTAGATGATGATCAATTGGTCCTACTATCAGATGCTGCCTCTACTGCCTACTGGAGTGTTGATAATGCAGGTGTTAAAAATGGAGATACGGTTATCATTCTAGGTTGTGGGCCCGTTGGATTATTAGCTCAAAAGTTTGCTTGGTTAAAAGGCGCCAAGAGAGTAATTGCAGTTGACTATGTGGATTATCGATTACAGCATGCCAAAAAGACAAACAACGTTGAAATCGTTAATTTTGAGCAAGAAGAAAATATCGGTACGTATTTAAAAGAAATTACTCAGGGTGGAGCAGATGTTGTTATAGATTGTGTTGGAATGGATGGCAAGATGACCCCTCTAGAGTTTCTAGCGACCGGTATGAAGTTACAAGGTGGTGCAATGGGTGCAATTGTAATTGCCTCTCAAGCAGTTCGAAAATGCGGAACTATTCAACTAACAGGAATTTATGGGATGAGATATAACGCATTTCCACTGGGGGATATTTTTCAAAGAAATGTTGAATTAAAAATGGGACAAGCCCATGTAATTCCAATCATTCCACATCTCTATAACCTGGTGAGCGAAGGGAAAGTCAACTTGGCAGATGTGGTTACGCATAAACTTCCACTAGATCAAGCAAAGCGTGGGTATGAGATGTTTGATACAAAAACAGATAACTGTATCAAAGTTGTCTTAAAGCCACATTGATCAAATAACTTAAGAACTCAGACCTGAGAATGGCCTGAGTCTTTTTGTACTATCCATTAGTTTTACCCTGAAACCGCTCATGCTGTTTCATTTCATTTAATGTTTCCTCAATTTCCTTGATATATTGAGAAAATAAATCCTGATGACCTGTGTTATTAAAGTTTGCTCGATCAATGGAGTTTAGAAGTGCAAGTATGGCTTTAAATCTTAAGTCATCCCCACTTTCTAGGATATACTTTCCTGTAAAATTCCCCGTAACCTCAGTGTTTCCGTTTTGATCTTCAAGAGTGAAATAAAAACTTGGCTGATTTGCTATCTCCATGTTGATTTCTCCTTTAGGATGTACATTTGTGTTTGTCGAATAATCGATATCTTTAAAAATTTGTGCATATAATTTGGTTTTTGTATCATATTCCTGCAAATTTGTTGCATAAAAACGTTTTTTTGTTTGATATGTTGTCCTACTACTGGATTTTGAAGTAGTTAGCGTTTTAAAAAATCCAAAACTTCATCTTTTTTCTCTTTAATTACCTCTTTTCCTAATTCCTCTAGCCGACTTATGTACTTTATTTCATCGAATGGAACTTCTTCTCCTAATTCTCCATTTAAGCGGAAATAGTTCTTACCGAGTAAAAGCTTACAATGATAAGAAACAGACTCTGATGATAAATGCAATGCTAAGTCTAGCAGTTTTGGTGTCACCTTCATTGAAGGTAAATGAAATGGAAGCCACTGCTTCACTCCCCAATACTTTTCTTCCTCGGTTGAAAAGTTAATGGTTTGTAGCCCAGTCCCAATTGAGAAAATCTGTATATCTTCCATCTTCTTTTCAAAGTGATGTAACGCTTCTGTCATGCAAACTAATGATGGGTTATTAGCCCAGAGCCCTCCATCAATGGACAAGTACTTATTATTCATGTTGTTAGGGGGAAAATAAACCGGTGCGGAGCATGAAGATAGAACTGCATCCCAAAGCTTCACCGATAAATCATCATCTTCCTCACTATATCCATAGTTAGAGCGATGCACGTAAGGCTTACCATGGGTAATGTCTACAGCGGGGATTAATAAAGGCTTAGTTATATCTTCAAGGGTAAGTTCTCCAAATGCTTTTCTAAAAAAGCGCCTTAAATATTTGTCGCTGTATACACTCTTAAAGAGTCCTACCTTTGCTTGACGAACAAAAATTTTTTCCCCATAGTTTTTATAACTTTCTAGGACGTCGCTCATGTCTTTTTCCAAACAAATGGATGCCGCAATAATTGAGCCGGTACTAGTGCCTGCGACGATGTCAAAAAGTCCCCCAATCGGTTGCTGCAGCTCCTCTTCTAATGCTTTTAAAATACTTACTGCAAAAACGCCGCGAATTCCGCCCCCATCAATACACAGTATTTTCATTATTTCACCTAGACTTTGTTTTTTTATTCAGTCTTCCCTTCATTAGTTGCTTTATAACACTTGGGGTCATACAAAAAACACAAATCCTTCTCGGGACTTGTGTTTTTGTGGTTTCCCATATTACTGAAAGCAAGTTCCTTAAGCAAAAACAGCTTTCTGTTTTTCAAACTCATCTTTGATAGCAGCTAAAAGCTGCCCATTTGTTAAAACTTCATAGCCAGTTAAAGCCATTGCTTTCGCGCCTAAAATCATAGCCTCTTTCCCTTGCTCACTCATAGCGGCTTCACGGAATTCATGAGTATGACATGAATAAGCTTCATTACAAATTTTGATATATGGATGAATTGACGGAACCACTTGGCTAACGTTTCCCATATCAAGTGATCCTGATCCATCTCTTTGGGTTAGGATTTCCTTCTCTTCTATTCCTAATGATATTAATTCTTTCGTAAAAGCGTCCGAAAGATGATTGTTTGTAATCATATCATCGTATGAAAGCTCATAGTATGAAGATTTCATTGTCGCACCTGTTTGTAGAGCAGCTCCCTCTGCACAACGCGTCACTTTTTCAACAAGCTCATTAACATACTCTCTTTTTGCAGCACGAACGTAAAATTGTGCTACTGCATAATCGGGGACGACATTGGCTGCTTTCCCACCTTCTGTGATGATGCCGTGGATTCTAGCATCAGGAGTAATATGCTGTCTTAAAGCGTTAGTGCTATTAAATGTTTGTATAACAGCGTCTAATGCGTTAATACCTAAATGTGGACTTGCCGCTGCATGAGTTGATTTTCCAAAAAACTCAAATTGAATTGCATCCATAGCTAATGAGGAACCACTTTTCATATAACGATCAAGCGGGTGAACCATAAGAGCAACATCTAAAGAATCAAAAATGCCCTCTTCCGCCATCGTTACTTTTCCGCCTTTTGTTTCCTCAGCAGGTGTACCAAATACGATGACTTTTCCCCCAGTTTCTCCTACTGCTTTACTTAAGCCAATCCCTGCTGCAATCGCCATCGTTCCAATCAAATTATGCCCACACGCATGGCCGACCTCTGGTAAAGCATCGTATTCGGCCATAAATCCGATTGTTGGACCTTCCTTGCCGCTATCAAAAGTTGCTGTAAATGCAGTTGGTAGATTACAAGTCCCCATCTCTACTATGAAACCATGTTTCTCCAGAGTTTGTGTCAATATCTTACTCGCTTTAAACTCTTCATGACCTAGCTCAGGGTTTTCACCTATGTATGTACTTACGGCATAAAAATCGTCACGTAGTCTCTCGATTTCATTCGTTATGATGTTTTTCATCTATGACCATCCTTTTCATCTTAAGCTTAGTAAAAATATAACACAGTCAAACGGTTGTACCAATCGAAAGTTTCTAATTTTTCAGAGAAAAATGTGTGGTGATTTTTAAAAATCACCACGCGTATTTTGGGTATAAACCCTTCATTTAACTTTTAGATTTTGACGGTGTAAATTGATCTCTCTAACACCCGCATCACGTTTCACTCTTATATTTATGAATAGAGGAACCTATCTTGCTTTTTCCGTTCTTCCTGCATCCTTTCAATGCGAAGAATCATAGACATTACAAAGCGTTCACATCGACTTAAATCGAGTAACTGTGGAACTAATTCTATTTTGAGAGTTGCAGCTAAATTTGTCTGCACATATAACATATCTCTAAATTCATCAACGGCTCCGCAGAACTTAGGGTAAAAAGAGTCACCTGTACCGACTATTCCAGTCGTCACACTTTTTACATCCTGTTTTTCAAATGCGTGAAAAAGTTCTTTCATTTCCATCGGAACATCTCCATCTCCCCATGTATACGTACCAACGACAATAGCATCAAACCGATTTAATTGGTTTAAATAAGGAAATTGAGTTACCGAAAAAACTTCAACATTGAAAGAATGTCTTAGAAAAATTTGATTAATGGTGTCTACGAGATCTCTAGTATTGCCAGTTACGGACGTATAAATGATTGCGACTTTCATTTTATAACTCATCAAACCCATTTGAGTGGGTTACTTTACTATATGTTCTTGATTTTTGTTCAAAGAAGTCAGACTTTGTTTCATTAATCATCTCATCGCTAAATACCTGAATCCATGGCATTGGATTTTCTCGTTCTTCAAATAGGTTGTTCAATCCAAGCTGACGAAGGCGTTTATTGGCTAAATATTCTACGTACCCTTCAAATTCCTTCAAATCAATGCCCTTAATATCTTTTAAGATATAATGTGCCCACTCAATCTCTAACTTTACAGCTTGCTGAATAGTTTTATATACATAATCAATATGTTCCGCTGTATGAAGCTCAGGATTTTCTGTTAAAAGAATTCTAATAACCTGGGCGATAAAATACGCATGTTGCATTTCATCCCTCTGGATATAACTTATCATCGTGCTCGTCTTTAGCATTTTTTGCTGTCTTGCAAGATGATAAAAGAATGCAAAACCAGCATAGAAATATATTCCTTCGAGATTAATAGAGTTCACACAAAGCTTAAATAGATTTATGGGTGTAGGGTTCTGCCTAAATTGTTCATATGCATCTAAAATTAACTGGTTCCGCTTTTGCACAATCGGATCATTTTTGGCTTCATTAAATCTTATGTTTTGCTCACCAGTTGGCACCAATGAACTGAGCACATATGAATAGGACTCGTTATGTACTGCCTCTTGTTGTGCAATAACGGCAAAAATCGCTTTAAAACTAGAATCTGTTACATAATCCATCACTTGACTCATCGTAGGTGTTTGTAAACTGTCTAACGAAGCAAGCTGTGTATTTATCCGTAAGAAAACGTCCTTCTCGGTAGAACTTAAAGAGTCCCACTGTTTAATGTCATCCTGCATATTAATCTCTTGTGCTTTCCAAAAGTTAGATAGCAACGTTTGATATAGGTCATACATTTGTGGATAGGCAATATCGTTCCAATTTAAAAGACCAGAACACTGTCCATTAATTAAACCGGTCGATTTATTTGGATATTCTGGATTTAATAGTTTAATTTTTCTTAAAGGGGTATGGACCGTCATAATATAGGAACCTCCTGTTTGATATTAGCTATGACATGCTTCACATTCTTCGATTTCTGATTGAGAAGTACTTCTCACATAATAAGTTGTTTTTAATCCTTGTTTCCACGCTTCTAAATGAAGGTTCAACAGTTCTTTGGCTTTGATGTCGTGCCTAACGTATAAGTTAAAACTAATAGATTGATCAATATGTCTTTGGCGAGCAGCATTTTGTTTAATACTCCATAGCTGGTCAAGTTCATGTCTAGCTCTTCGGTAATAGTTATAAGTAATATGATTAAGATCAGGTGCAGTCACTTTAAACTTAAAGTTTTTCTTCTCTTCTGCGTATTCAACTGCATAAAGAGGGTCTATTCCGTCAGTCGAACCGCCAATTTTAGCAGTTGAAGAATTTGGAGCAATTGCCATTAGCCATCCGTTTCTGATTCCATTCGTAGCAATTTCCTCTCTTAATTCGTTCCAACGGTTAGAAACATACCCTTTGCGGTCAAAGTACTCTCCCGTTTGCCACTCTGAACCGTTAAATTGCTGATAAGATCCTTTTTCCTTAGCTAGCTCCATGGAAGAGCGAATCGTGTAATAAGCAATTTCCTCATATAAATGATCTGCATATGACACAGCATCATCTGTCTCCCAGTGAATACCTTGTAATGCTAATAAATGGTGCCAGCCGAACGTACCCAACCCAACAGCTCTATATTTTTTATTGGTTCTTTGAGCTTGTCCAACTGATATGGTATTTAAATCAATGACATTATCGAGCATTCTTACTTGAACACGAATTAAGCGCTCGAGTACATCTGCTGGAACAGCCTTAGCTAGATTGATAGAAGATAAATTACAAACGACAAAATCTCCTGGTTTTCTAACAATGACAATATTTCCTTCTCCATCTTCGTATTCCTTCACAATGGTTGTTGGTGACATGTTTTGAGTAATTTCCGTACACAAATTACTGCAGTACACGCTTGTGCGTCCTTTTCCTAATAAATGCTTATTCGGATTTTGACGATTAACTTCATCTCGATAAAACATATATGGTGTTCCTGTTTCTAGCTGAGACACCATGATTCTAGCCATAATCTCCATAGCACGATAGGTCTTACGAGGTAAAAGAGGGTTATCTACAGCTTCTAGGTATTTCTCTGTGAATTGCTTTATGTTAGTTTCATCGTAAAAATCTTCTAGCCCTAATGGGTTTCCGTTTTCATCTTTCCAACCCATTGTTTGTTTCACTTGATGAGGGCAGAATGTATGCCACTCCCCTACACTTCTTCCGTCTTCATCTACCTCTTCTAGTTTTTTCATAAATAAGTCTGGGATGGTGACACCTGTAAAAATGTCATGTGCCTTTCTCCTCTCATCCCCGTTATTTGTTTTTAAATCTAAGAAGCCATTCATAATATCTTTATGGAATACATCTAAATAGATGGCTACAGCTCCTTGTCTTTGGCCTAGTTGATCCACACTCACAGCCGTATCATTAATGAGACGGATCCAAGGAACAACTCCTGAAGAGTTCCCTTTAAATTTTTTTATATCTGAGCCAAGTGCCCGGACTTTTCCATAATAGATGCCAATTCCTCCACCATCTTTACTTAATCTAGCAATGTCCCAATTGTTTAAGTAGATTCCGTCTAAAGAATCATCTACCGTATCTATAAAGCATGATGACAGCTGGCCAAAGCTTTTACCGGCATTTGATAGAGTTGGGGTTGCGACGGTCATGTATAAATGACTTAACGCCCAATAGGCTTCCTTTACATGCTCTAAGCGGTTACTACGATCTTCATTCGCCATTATAGTCATGGCGATGATCATCAAGCGCTCTTGTGGAAGTTCAAATAAATTGCGAGCATGATCTCTCGCAAGATAGCGATCAGCAAATAAAAACAAGCCAATATAATTAAATAAAGTGTCACGATCCGGGTCTATTGCTTCAGCCAATTCGTTTATTTCCTGTTCTGAATAGTTCTTTATAATATCAGGGGAATAGATTCCTTTTTGAGTTAGCAAATTAATAAGCTGATAGAAGTTACCATATTTTAATGAACTCTCATAGTTTCTGTTTAGAGCGGCTTTTTCATAAAGTTCATTTAAATATAAATGAGCAGCAACAAACGTCCAATTTGGTTCATCCATTGCAATACGGTTGAGTGCATAGAAAAGAGCCTGCTGATTCGCTTCGTTCTCTCTACCTTTCAATTCATTCAATCGTTTTTTCAGTTCCGTTGCATCAATTCCAAATTTAGCTGATGCAAGGTTAATCGTTTTAAGCACATATTCATAATTTGCTTGAATCTCTGTACTCATAGTAATTCCCTCCAATAGTAGATTCCATTATGTATTATGCAAAAGGGACGACACGAGTTTACCTTCTTTAGTCAACCTTGTTCGCTTGTTTCATTTGCATAAAAAAAATCCGCTCAAGGTTATTGAGCGGATCAAACGATAACAGCAAGAAGGAGAAGGAAACGTGGAAAACCCCTTTTGTCGCCACCGTTTCATCTTCCCAATCCCCGAGAAAGTGAAACACACTTAAGATAGACAGGTCTCCTGACTTATGCTTCATCCTACTTTAAGCCCTTCCCATACAAGTACCTATTTTCACAATAAGCTTGCTTGTACAGTGGATTGCTTATTTCGTCTGCATTTACAGTTGCGGGGGCAGTTCTGGAAATTCACCAGATTCCCTATTAAGCCTAATGGCATCTAATCTTTAAGGCAAAACACAATATATAGTAATGAAATAAAATATAGTTTCAATATATAGTTTTATGAGATTTATAATAATAGAATATGAATATTTTGGCAAGCTTTATTTTTTGGCTAATTCTCTTTTTAATGAATAGAATTTGAAAAGTATATAGCTACAAAAATGAGGGCAATAATGGTTAAGGAACTAAAGAGAAGTAGGTGACTAACATAATATGAATCACTATCTTATGACTGCAAGTGAATTAATTTTTGGATTCATCATTTTATTTATTGTTACTAAGTCCCTGGGGAAAACACAGTTTTCACAAATTACCCCATTTGATTTTATTTCTGCATTAGTTTTAGGAGAACTTGTAGGAAATGCCGTGTATGATCATGAAGTGAAAATCTTAGAGATATTATTTGCAGTTGTTCTTTGGGGAGTTTTAATTTATTTCACTGAATTAATTACACAGAAGTATAGAAAAACTAGGAAGGTACTTGAAGGCGAACCTAATATTGTCATTCATAAGGGACAAATAAAATATGATACCTTAAAAAGTAGTAGATTGGACATTAACCAACTCCAAAGTCTAATTCGACAACAGGGGTATTTTTCACTTCAAGATGTAGAGTACGCCATTCTTGAAACAAACGGAATGGTTAGTGTACTTCCTAAGCCTGAAAATGATACACCAAAGATGAGTGATTTAAATTTACCCACACAACCCGCGCATTTACCTATTACGTTAATTCTAGATGGAGAGGTATTATACGATAATTTAAAGGAAGTGGGATTTGATGAGAATTGGTTGAAAAAGCAGTTATCTAAACAGGGGGTTACAGAATATAAAGAGGTTCTGTACGCAGAATGGCGAGAAGATTCTCCACTTTATTTAAATAAATATGAAAAGAAATCTGTATAAAAATTGCCCCGAGAGCTTGGGGCAATTTTGTTAGTTGTCGCTTCTCTTAACTGTTACACGACATTCCTTTTCTAGAGGCAGTATCACAGAAGACATATCAAGATCTCCCAAACCTTGTTCAATGGCACTTGAGAATGATTTTTCAGCAAACATTCCCAAATACTCCGTTATCCCTGCCTTATTGAACAAGGGGTTTGCTAGAGCTATATCCTTATGAACATATTTTAAAGCTCCACCAGGATCGAATTGACGGTCTAACACGTATTGTTCCATATGTCTTCTCAAAATTCGACTTTCACCATAGCTTACTTTTAATATATTGTAGAGTTGCTCACTTTTGAGCCCGAATGCAGCTCCTGCTACCATTGCTTCTGAGGCAGCAATTGAATGGACGGCGACAAGATACTGATTAATAAGTTTTGCTATACTTCCTGAACCTGTAGGTCCTAGATATTCAATCGTTCTGCCAATCTTTCTAAGTACAGGCAAAACACTTTCAAATGAAGATTTTTCTCCACCAACCATTATGGTTAAGGAACCTTGTTCCGCACCCTCAGGTCCACCACTTACCGGCGCATCTAGGTATTGAATCCCTTTTTCGTGAGCTTGAGTGGCGATTTGACGACTTGTTTCTACCCCAACGGTTGAAAAATCAAGACAGATAGCTCCTTGACTAGCATTCTCGATGACACCCTCTTTTCCTAGGTATACATCTAGGCAGTCTGATGGCATAGACAGACAACTGCATATAACATCAACATCTTTTGATAAATCAGCGATACTGTCAGTTCTTAAAGCACCTAGCTTTTCTAAAGGTGCAGCTTTTGCAGCAGTTCGATTAAAGACCGTTACATGGTACCCAGCCTCTATTAATCTCTTTACCATCCTTGAACCCATTACTCCTAATCCAATAAACCCGATCTTCACAATAGAATGCCTCCTTTTTTCAGACCACTAACCCAGTTAAAGCTGTCTTCGCTTCTCTCTTTAGGTGTGTACTCTAGACCAATTAACCCGTTATATCCTATTCTTTCTAGTAATTGAAAGACTTGATCATAAGGAATCTCTCCTGTACCAGGTTCATTCCGACCGGGTGAATCGGCAATTTGTACATGGCCAATGAATGTAAAGTTATCTTCAAATGAGGAAAAAAGATCCTCTTGTAATCTCTTTATATGATAAAAGTCGAACTGTAACTTGATATTTGGTAAGCCTATTTCTTTAATGATTCCAACTGCTTCATGAATATTAGACAGAAAGTAATTGGGCATGTCCATACGATTAATCGGTTCAAGTAGTAGATTCATATGGTGCTGAGCTAATTTTTCAGCCGCATATTCTATATTCTTAATAAACACATTTCTAGCTATACTTTCATCTAGAGATGATGGTAAAATCCCTGCCATACAATGAATGTTCGTAACCTCCAAACTCGTTGCATACTCTATAGCTAATTCAACTGATTTTTTAAACTCATTTACTCTATCAGGAAAAATAGCAATTCCACGTTCCCCCGCTTCCCAATTACCGGGAGGGAAATTGATTAGTGCCATTTTCAGATTATAAGTATTCATCTCTTTAATGATTAATTCTGTTGAAATAGCATATGGGAATTGACATTCTACATGTGAAAATCCAGCTTTTTTTGCTTTTTCAAACCGTTCTAATAAAGGTACTTCTGTAAAAATGGTTGAGAGATTGCAAGCTAATCGATTCATGGCTACCTCCAGATTGTGTATGATAAAATATTTAATTGATGAAAGACACTTTACTTCGTGCACCATTCCGCCTTGTCCTTCATCCCCTGTATGAAAGACAATTTGCTTAAGGCACCAGTTGGTATTGTCCTTCAGCAATTCTATGAAAGACATTCCGCTTAACGGACAGTAGTTAAGACTTCTTCTACAAGAAAAGGAGAAATCCTTCTAAAACAGTAGTATCTAAACAAAAATAGACACAACTAAAAGCTGTGTCCAATGATTATGGCTGTACTCGTTCTAAATATAGTTTCTCCTTTTGTCCAGCCCATTCAATCGTAACTTCAATAATCTGATTTCCCTCAACCATGGAGCCACCTTTTGCAGAAGAATGATGTTGAAATACTCTTGATGTTGGGTTTTCAACCGAGCCTCCAGATTCACTAGCGTTAACTTTATAGGTGTAGGTTACCGTTGTATTCCTTAATTCGTCAAGGTTTCCTTTAAATTCTAAAGTAAAGGTGTCTTCTGACTCACTATCATAGGCCGTGGTATCTCCATCTGGATAGAATACTCCTTTCCCATAAAATTCATAAGTGCCTTTCCAATGCTCGCTTTTACCTGAAAAAGTAAAGTCATAAATGACAGCATCCTCCTTCTCGTTAGGAGCCCCACCACTTGAACCAGGGAAAATGAAGTTACGATCTAGGATATAGGATATTGACAGGAATGTAATGAGTAAACAAATAGCTCCACTTAGGACATATTTCATCATGGAGGAAGGAGCACGACGATGTTCAGTTCGTTCCGGTAGCTCATTTAAAGTGATATTAATACGATTTCTAACCATATCAGGTACTTCCACTTCATCTGCCTTTACTTTCCTTTTAAGGTGATGATCAAAGTTTTTATTCTCCATTTTCCAGTCTCCTTTCTTCCATCTCCAGAAGTGATGAGAGTTTGGTCCTTGCACGGTTTAATCTTGACTTCACAGTACCTTCTCTAATCTTAAGAATAGTTGAGATTTCTTTTATGCTAAAATCCTCAAAGTAGAATAGCGTCAGCACTACTCGATGTTTATAATCTATCTTACTTAATGAATCAGATAACTCTAAGAAATAGCTGTCGTTATATCCAGTATCAGGTAATTGTTCTTCTAATGACTCCATGGGAATTACCTTACTTCGTTTTCGAAGTAGGTCGTAACACTCATTGATCAATATTCGGGTTATCCATGTTTTAAAATAAGTTGGTTTCTTTAGTTTGGTTATAGATTTATAGCTTTTAAGAATCGTTTCTTGAATGGCATCTGCACAATCTGAATCTTCTTTTAATATTCCTTTAGATACACGATATAGGGACTGTTCGCAACTATCAATTAATCGTACAAATGCTCTCTTGTCTCCTCTTTGCGCAAGAAGTACATCGTTTTCAGAGACCATTACCATTCCCCCTTTCGACCATTAGACCAATAAGTACTGTAAAAGGTTCCAAAAAGTTTACATTATAAAAATAAAATAAAGAGAACTTACTTGGTCTAGTAAGTTCTCCGATCTGAATTCTTAAGTGTTTGCCAAGATTTCAACAATCTGATCCTCCACAGCTCTCCCCTTTGAATCGTCCATTAGGTTATTGAGGAGAATGGAAAAAATAAGTGTTTTACCATTTTTCGTTTTAACATAACCAGAAAGGGAGCTTACCGTTGAAATCGTACCTGTTTTTGCTTGAACATTTCCAGCTAGAAGCTCTGTTTTCATTCTATTTCTCAATGTTCCACCAACCATCCGATCTTTAACCCCTGCAACTGGCAAGGAATATAAAAATTCGTCAAACCAATCCTTCTGTTGAATGGTGTAGAGTAGCTTAGATATTTCATTTGCAGGAATTAAACTTACATGAGAAATCCCTGAGCCATCTCTGAGGATCATTGTATCTGGATTAACACCGTATTTAGCGAGCTCTGTATTTAAGGTTTCTAACCCTTTTTCCCAGCTTCCCTCATCTGCAACTTTTTTTCCCATCTCTTTAATAAGTGTTTCAGCATGACCGTTATTACTTAATTTCATGAATGGGATGAGTAACTCCGATAAAGGCATGGATTGGTGTGAGGTTAGAAGTGTTGCGTCAGATGGAGTCATCCCTCTTTCTACTTTTCCAGCAATCTTAATTCCTTGTTCTTCTAGTGCGTGTCTGAATAAATCTAAAGCGTAGTCTGTTGGTTCCCAAACAGAAATCCAGTCTTTTTCATATCCATTTTTCAAAGGAATAGTCCCTTCAATCCTAATCGTATTATTTCCATGGTCACGAGTAATGGTGATATCCTGGTTTTCTCCATGTTCAACGGTTTTGGAAGTGTTCACGACACTAACATATTCGTTATTTGGAGTAATGGTTATGCTAGCTTTATCGTTCACTTTCCTTCCCGGACTTACTTCTACAATGACCGTTCCTGCGTCATAATCCTCATTGGGAGACGCGGTTAAAGCAGATACTTGCGCTCCGTAATACGTATGCTCGTCACTCCAAATTAGGTCACTAGAATATCGTATATCATCATACCAAGAATCGTCTCCAATAAGATCTCCAACAATTAGTTTTAAACCAGATTCCTTTAAATCTTTAGCCATCTTATCAAAGTCTGATATCAAAAGTGTGGGATCACCTTTTCCTTTTAGAAAGAGATCGCCTGCTAGTGTATTGCCTCTAATTTTTCCGTTTGATAGGACCTCTGTAGAGAACGTGTAATCTTTACCTAAAACTGATAAAGAGCCGGCAGCAGTTAAGATCTTCATATTGGATGCAGGTCTTAATCGAATTTCCCCATTGTGTTCATAGAGAATTTCACCTGTATTGGCTGAGCGAATACTTATTCCAGAAATGGAACCATGCAAATTAGGGTCATGGTTTAAAATATGACTGATTTGTTCTTCTAGCGTTCCCCTATCATTTGTTGCAAGAACTTCAGGTGCTTTTACTCGAGTATAAGGAATCATTGCTAGAGCTACTATAATCAATAAACTAATAATAATTTTAAGATGAATGTGCTTAATCTTTTACACCTTCTTATTCATGAAGTTTGAATTCCCTATATTCTCGATCAATGGCTACGTTTAGACACTTGATATATAGTTCATTTTTCTATTTTCTAATTTTTATAGGATTAATATTTTTGCTCATATAAGTCCATAGTTGTGGAGACGGTAAGCTTAGTTGCCAGAATGTAACCCCTAGTAACTGGTAGTAATCTATTAGCTTAAGCTTTTCTGAGTAGCTTCTAATATCTTCAAACCATATCACATGCTCTGTGGAGTTGCTCCAGTATCGATACCAAGGAGATGCGGCTCTTGTGTCGAACTGAATGCTAACGCCTGTGGATATGGCCAAGTTTTGTGCAGCCAATACGGAAAATGACTTTGTTGTGTAAATTCCAGTTGAGGTTGGTGGAACGATTTTTTCATAGCCGTATAACGGAAGGGATATTTGCAGTTTTCTCGGATTAATTTCTGTTAAAGAATACCGAATAACCTCTTCAATCCACCAATAAGGTGCAACTGGATCAGGAGGACCCGTTGGATAGCCGTAATCTATAGTCATAACCGCTACGATATCGGCAATAGCTCCGATGGTACGATAGTCATACGCGCCAATAATTCGATTTGTCGGAATATCTTGCGTTTTTGCATGAACATTTACATGTAGGATCAGATTGCCTAACTCTCTCTTTAGATCTGCGAGAAATGTATTAAAATCATTTCGCCTAGCCGGTGGAATAAATTCAAAATCAATACTGACGCCATCGTACCCTCTTTGTCTTGCTAAATTCACCAAACTTAAAATTAAATTTCTACGATAGGTAGGATTCTCCAGGACTTTACCTATCAATTCTGCGCTAAAATCTCCGTTTCGATAGTTTCTAATCATTAGCAAGGGTGATATATTTAATTCCTTACTCCTCGCAACGATTTCTCGATCCTCCAATAAAACATAGGCATAGCCTTGGTCTGTCATAGTGTAAGACACAATGGCTAAGTAGGTTAGATTTCCTGCTAATTGTTCAATATTTGCAAGAACCGTCTGAGGATAATAAGGAAGAACAAATCCAAGAGTGGCCACTTCTAGTCTTGTTGGGGAAGGAATATTAATCGACTGACCAATAAACAATCGATTCGGATCGAGCCCTGGGTTTGCTGCTATGATAGCAGAAATATTCGTATTAAATTGAACCGATATCCTCCATAGTGTATCGCCTGGTTTCACACTATAGAGTCGATTGGTTACGACTTCATCTGGAATATATAAAGCAACACCTGGAACAAGCTGATTAATAGACTCTAACCCATTAACCTGTACGATGGTTTGAATCGACGTATTATAAAGTTTTGAAATAGCCCACAATGTGTCTCCTCGTTTTACAACATGTATCGCCATATCATCACACCTTTTCCAACATTAAAGAAATTTTTGACTCCCAATTTCTTTTTTGAAATTACTTTATACCATCTTATGGGAAAAAGGTTGTTATATGTTTAAAACATCTTGCGAAAGGAGGGTACAAATGGTGCAACTATCTAAGTAAGGATCTAACAATGATTTAGTTCAATTTCTTCAGAAAGATACTCTCCCATCTCTTCCAGGCTAGATTGGTCTTTAAAAATACACTGAGTTTGACTCCTTTTCCAAGCGGGTAACGAAGAGTGGATCCTTTTGCTTGAGCAATTTCAGCAATTTTAGTGGCTACTTCTTCTGGATTACCAAATGAAGCCTCCCCTTTTTCTAGCTGATTTTCAATCTTTCTCATATATGTATAGTAAGGAGAACTTTCCTGTAAAGATTTCTCTGTGACTTGTTTTCCGGTTGACCAGATATTAGTTTTATAGGAACCTGGTTCTACAAGGACTACTTCTACTCCATATGGTTGCATTTCTAATCGTAAACATTCACTTAAGCCTTCAAGCGCATGTTTTGAAGCGACATAAGGTGAAAGTCCAGGGAAACCAATTCTGCCACTAATGCTACTTACATTAATGATTTTCCCAGAACCTTGCGTTCTCATGATCGGTAAGATTGCTTGGGTGACAGCAATTACCCCAAACACATTCGTTTCGAATTGTTCTCGATATTCTTCGATAGGTACTTCTTCCACAAAGCCTGCACCGGCATAACCTGCGTTGTTTACTAGCACATCCACACGGCCAACCCCTTCTAGATACGACTTCAATTGAGTGATGGAAGCATCGTGTGTTACATCTAGCTCTTGTAAGGTTATTTGACCCGAGACTCCTTCTTGCTTAGCAAGTTGTAATAAAGTATCTCCTTTAGCAAGGTTTCTCATCGTCGCTATGACTTGAAATCCCTTTTTTGCTAGCTCTATGCAAGTTAATAATCCGAACCCGCTAGAGGAGCCTGTAACGATTGCGATTTGTTCTGTCATCTCATACATCCTCTCCATAATTCCTTATATGTCTAAATACGGTTCAATGATGTATATATCCTTCAAATACAATAATATTATTTGTATTTGCTCAAACTATGATAAAGTTTATGGTAAAAGATTAACGAAAGACAAAAAACTTGTTAAAATGTTTGATAGACTTGAATAAACAATACATCAATCAGGAGTGAATACCATGAGTGTACATAAAGCAATTAGTCAACATGTAGGAAATCAAAATGAAACGATCACACAATTCATATCTCTAGATGAAAAACGGGAATATTTTATTGAAGAAGCAGTAACTCTATGTAAGCAAGGATCACCTTTTACCACTGATAAAATTAATGAGGTAACAAAGCGAATGAATGAACTATCAAAGCGCGGGAAGGTCGCTACTCTTCCTACTCGTAAATTAGTAACACCTGATATGGTTAAGGAGTATGTATCCCGATTAAAATAGTGCTTAGAGGACATAATGGGTCTACCATATAATGCGTATACCTTGGATATTCTTGGTCCCTTTTCACACAATAAATATGGAGGTGAAAAGCAATGCCAAAGAATGATCCATATTTACCAAATGCGATTAAGAATGATATCGGAAAAGAAGTTGCTTCAGATGCATCTGAATTTAAAGACATGGTTGGAAGCCGGTCCAACCATGACAACCAAACATTTGAGAATCTAGTTCCGTTAAAAGATGGAGATGCAACAGATTCCTTTAACCAAAAATAAGAGAGAAGAGCAGCCTTTAATGTACGATCACCGAATAGTAATAGTTATTACTTTTGGGGTACATATACAGGCTGCTCTTTTTAGTATCTTCTATAACGCAGTTGATGACATTCATCACAAATCTGAAAATCATAATCCCACTGAAGATTCTTGTCACATCGTTTACATTTCTTGACCATTTTTCTAATATCCGTTTTTAATTTTTCATGAACTTCATCACTAATTTCCTCTCTTACTCTCTCCCAATAAACAGCTTCAGTTCGTTCACCTAGTCGGTATAAAAATAAAAGGTGAAGACCAAGAGCCTTGTAAGATAGCTCAAGTTCTTCTAGACTTTGTCTTTTGATTTGTGGTTCAGGAAGCTCGGAGCCTTTAACGATTGCAATCACTGTGTTCTTCCATTGTTCAGTCAAACTCGGTTCTTTACTGGAAAATGGTAAGTGTAAATAACCATACAAGTCCATCATATTTAGACGTGCTTCAATTTCCGTACCCCGAATCAGCTCATATAGGTCACGTTCTTCATAAAGAGTAGCTTTCTTCGTACCCTTCGGACTCTCAAACTTATCCCATAATTCAAAGAAGTAGCCGAGATCATGGGAATATTTCTGAAATCGTTCAAAAACCGAGTTCGTAGGGGCAATTGCAAATGTATGAACAGGCTCGTCTTCTTTCTCTAGCAGACGATTCATCATTTTAATATCTTGGGTAAAGGCTACCTTCCCTACATTATATATACCCTTTCTACCTGCACGGCCTGCAATTTGTTTAACTTCCTGTGAGGTTAATCTTCTTCTCTTCGTCCCATCAAATTTTTCGTTTTCAAGAAACACAATTCGACGAATCGGTAAATTAAGACCCATCCCAATTGCATCAGTTGCGACAATCACTCTTGATTCCCCATTAATAAAGCGCTGCATTTGCTTTTTTCTTGTTTCTGGTGGCATGCTTCCATAGATCATGCTCACCGTGTGGCCATCATTTTGAAGCTTTGAAGCTGTTTCAAGAACCCTTCTTCTTGAAAAACAAACCAAAGCATCGCCCTTTTTCGTATCTCTTATCGAAAAAGTTTTCGGCTCTACCTCCAAAGGAATATCTCTTTTGTATTCGCGAATTTCTATATCTGAGTTCCCTAATAGTTGTAGCATCATAGTTTTTGCATTTCGGCTTCCGATTATATGGACTTCATGTGCATTCGCTTTTGTAATTGCTTTATACCAAGAAAAGCCACGGTCTTTGTCAGTAATCATTTGCGCTTCATCAATCACGACAACTTCGTAGAAGTCTTTCTCATGGAACATTTCAACTGTACATGAAATATGCTCACTATTTGGGGCAATCTTCTCTTCCTCCCCAGTCTTTAACGAGCAAGGGACACTCTCAGCGTTTAATTTGTCGTATACTTCAAGAGCTAATAAGCGAAGTGGGGCTAAATATAGGCCGCTAGCTGCTTTCTTCATTTGCTCTAAGGCGTGATGAGTTTTGCCTGTATTGGTTTCGCCAATATGAAGAACATACTTGATATTTCTACCTAAAGAAGGACTATATTCGCGCCCGAATATATCCTCGAGCATTCGCTCCTCTTCTTCCTTCTTCCGCTTAAGTTCCGCTAATTCTTCAGCTTTTCTCTTTTCTCTTTCGGTAACCGCCTGTTCATAAAGCTCTCTATGTACTTCATATTCAAAAGGAATAGTGGCTAAAGGTAAAAGATCAACGATATATTCATCTTGGATTTCCCTCATAAACTCATTATTCAAATAAGAAAATTGTTGAGGAAACAGTTTTTTTAATGTCTTATCAGTTAACTCTTCATTAGAAAAATGTTCATAAGCCTCAACGATTTTTGAAGTTAGGTTTTCAAGCACCTTTTTCGGGACGAAATCCCATATTGCATCATTAATAATTTTTTCATAGATAAAATAATACGTTTCATATGTATAATAACTTCTCCCCCAATGGGAAGTTTTATGGATATCCCCTGTTAACTCCTCAAGGAATGTCTCAATCGTTGAATAATCATCAGGTGAAAAGTGACCTTCTTCGATTAGTTTTTCTTCTAGTGCAAATACATCTAGCTTTTTATATTTGATTGAATGTTTAAGATGATAATCCAATGATTTTGCTACAACATGGCGAACATGGTAATAAAAATGCTCATAATTTTCTTCAACGATATCTTTTACAGCAACCTCTAATTCAAAGTAGACTTTTTTCTTCTCTGCTAAAAGTTCTTTTTCTTCTTCGTGCTTTAAGAAATCAACCCTTGCATCTTCGTATAACTCGTGCCAATCATGTTCATCAGAAAACGTTTCAATGATCCAATCTTCTACTGGGAAGGGTTGGTACGTCCTAATTTCTTCTCTAAAGAGATGGTTAATAATCTTCTTATCTACTCCCTCAACTTCGTGGCCTTTTTCACTTAAATAAAGCTTCTTATCCTTTCGGGGCACCTTGCCTGTAGCTTTATTTAACCAAACATTTATCCAAATTTGCTCAATATACTGGCCTCTCTCTCTCAAGTATTCGTGAATAGAAGGCATGTGTTCTTGACTTCCAAGGTAAAACATCATATCTTCGATTACCTTATCTTTTGTATGTTCAATTGCCTCTTGATAGAGGGCTTCTAACCGATCCATGATAAATTCTCCTTTACTTTCGAATCTTGCTTTTAATAGTAGCAAAAAAGCTCTTCAATAGGTAGAAGAGCTTAGAAATAGTTATTCTAGGATAACCCCAGTTTGATAGCTTTCCATAAAGCTTCCAACAATCTCGCCAGTTTCTCCACCATCATCCGGAACTCCAACGACAATTTCGTTTGTATGATTGTTGGAGGAAATGCTTACATTATTATGGCGATTCACTTCTAATTGAAGCTTTAAGTCTTCTGCAAGATACTGAGCTTTAAATTTGGGATCAATCTGAAACCTGAAGATTTTCATGATATCATGCCTTTCATGTCTGTAAGTTAGTTTCGTATAGTGTCGAAAAACTGATACACATAAAATTAGCTAAAACTTTATACATAAACCTTTCTTAGTTTTACTAAAACTGAATAGATTTACTCAGTTTTTTCCTAAATTGATTTAGGTTCAGAATTTAAACTTGCTTAACTGCTTTCATGACGATTGCTTCTCCTTGAAAGGATTGTACTTTTCCATCGGAGATGATGATATTAAATCGCTCTTTTGCTTGATTGGATGCCCCAAGGATTAGTTTGCACAATTGTTCCTTTTTATCAGCCCCTGCGTTCATTCGGTCAAACCAGGAATCAAATGTAAAGGTCTTTTTGAATTGGAACCATTCACGAACTTCAAAGTTATTTGTTTCAAGCATTTGGATCCATTCTGACTTTTTCCATGCTCGAAAATGGCTATAGTCTCTAATTTTTTCAATAGTATTGTAAAATTTATCCAATTCATCCTCTTCAGGAACAACGTTATCGTCAAGCAAAAATTGACCTCCAGGCTTTAACACACGGTTAACCTCTTTAATAAAATTTATTATATTTGGAAAATGGTGTGGAGCAATTCGACAAGTTACCATATCAAAGCTATTTTTGTTAAAAGGAAGCTTTTCTGCATCTCCTAATACAAACTGAACATTTTGATGTCCATTTTCTTTTATAAATGTCTCAGCGGCTGAAAGCATTTCTTGAGTTAAATCTAGAGCGGTTACGTTCTTCACTAGTGGGGCAAAAATATTTGCCGTATGACCTCCACCTGTTGCGATGTCTAAGAGAGCTTCTGTCCCATTCGTATTTGCTAGGTGAATAAGCTTCTGTAAATCATCTCCATCTTTATGGATGGAGCTTGTAACATAAGAGTGTGCACTTCGACCAAATTGCTTTTGAACATCTTTCTTAATATCCATTAGTAACCCCCTACTTAACAGATTTTTCTACTTAGTCTAATGATATGCTATTCGGTTGTTAGTAAAAATAAGGCTTTTTTTTATGACATAACTTAAGAATTTTAAATAAAAATCTCCTGCCGATGCAGGAGAATCTCGTTCGCCTTATTGGATTTACTACAGTCTAGCTAAACGTTCGTACACATCTGTCAATGTGTTGCAACCAATAGCCTGAACCTTTGCGATGTATTTACACCAAAGTTCTGCGGTTAGTTTCGCATCCCCCAATGCATGGTGGCGGTCTTTAATGGGTATCCCATTGTGTTCGCATATTTCTTCTAAAGAAACTAATCGTAGATCAGGTTCGGCTATCCGATAAAGAAAGGATGTATCAACAATTCGATGCTTAAAGGGGGAGCGATAAAGTTTCCAACATGCGTTCTGGAGAAAGCTTTTTTCATGGTTGGCATGATGGGCAATCAAAGTATTGTTTTTGGCGAAATTAAAGAAGTTTACAAGCACCTCAGAAAGTGGTGGTGCGGTTTTTAATTGATCATTGGTTATACCTGTTAAGTGTACCAATTCTTTTGAAAGATCCTTTTCACAGTGAGCTAGAGAATAGAATATATCTTCTTTGTTTATGTTCCCGTTGGTCACTTTAACAGCCCCTATGGAGATAATTTCATCACCTTTGTCTGGGAAAAAACCAGTGGTTTCAATATCAAAGACAACGACATTCAATTCATGTAAGGGAACTTTCATTTGTGTTTCTAAATTCAATTCTTTTTGCAATTGTCTTAGAAAAGCGATATGGTGAGAATTCTGCCCTTGCATTCCACCCATGCCGTTCGAAGATATTTTCCCTTGGAGCCCTCTCATAAAATGAATAAACGGTTCAAATGCCATTATGAACACCCTTTTTCAATAATCCTGTTTACGTATTGATGGAGTTTTCGTCCTTCTTTTAAAATCTTTTTGATTTCTTTTCTTTGCTCTTTGGTTAGTGTTTTAATGTTCAAATAGTGTGTATCTTCATAAGTATCAATTTGATAAAGTGATAGGCGGTATTCCAATAATTGTTCAAAATGATTTTTATATGTCTGTAATTCTTCCTTGTATTTATTCATGCTTATTAAACAATTGATTCGATCTATGGTCGATGTTTCATGAATTCCTTCTTTTATGGAAAGAATTCGAATAGCGTTTACATAAGGGATAAATGCAGAGTATTTTAAATCTATAGATCCTTGGTGTATTCCGTTTGTTTCCACGATAATTTGACCGAGTGGCCCAATTGCGTTCTTTATGTGCATAACACTTTCCATAAATCGCTTTAATAGGATCGGGTTAGCTTTACAGTATTCATGAATTAGAGATTTCAGCTCATATATATACTCATTTTGCCCTGTTAACATCCGAGCATCATAGAAGATTTGGAGGTTTCTAATAGAATTCAAACTTCCCTCTTCCATCCATTCGAAAAGCTGTTGTTTCCATGCCTCTACTGATTTACACCATAGTGAGTTTGAGCTCATGACGTTCCCCTGACAGTAAGGATACCCAACCTCATTTAATCCAAATGACAATTCCTCTCCTAAGAGCTTATAAAAATTCTCCGAGTTAGGGTTGGTCTCTTCATAGACAATGCCTTGGTCTTGATCGCTTATTACACCTTGTTCGTATCTTCCTCCACTTCCTGTGATAAACCAAGTGCTTTTACAGGGCGGCAACTCTTTTTCCAAACGAGTTAATGCTAGTTTATATACTTCCTTCATCACCTCATCATGAAAGTTGTTTAATGAGTGTGTATTAGACAGAGAGTTAGAAAGATTTTTATTTTTCCATTCTTTTAGAGACTCATACGAGTTAAATTTAATAGTCATGCTAACACTTCCCTTTTGCAGACAAACTATAATAAATTGATATTATTATATAGGAAAAGAGCATGGAACCTCTAGCTCAAACCCAATATGAGTAAAAAGCAAAAGCCCCCTTGCAGAGGCTTTCGACTTATTATGAGCTTAATTTTGCTTGGCTAGATGGTGAGAATTGTTCAGGATACCCATAGCTTCCGTGCTCACTCATATCTAATCCCATAATCTCTTCTTCTTCTGTTACACGTAAACCGTTCATTACTTTCTTAGCTACAAATAGGATTACGAAAGAAACGATGAATGCATATGCTCCTGAAGCGACAACCCCCATTACTTGAACGCCTAGTTGTGTAAATCCACCACCGTAGAATAGACCTGGTAACCCAACTGTCGCTAACTCTGGTGCTGCAAAGAATCCAGTCGAGATGGTTCCCCAGACCCCAGCTGCCCCGTGAACAGATAATGCGAAGATGGGATCATCAATTTTTCTTTTTTCAAAAAATCTTGCGCTATAGAATACTAGAATTCCAGCAACGAATCCAATGATCGCTGCTGCCCAAGTCTCAACGAATGCACAAGATGCTGTTATTGCAACAAGTCCGGCCAATGCTCCGTTTAACATCGTTGGAACATCAGATTTACCAAGTACTACCCAAGATATGATGAGTGCTGCAACCGCACCAGCTCCTGCTGCTAAGTTAGTATTTAAAGCAACAAATCCGAAGAATCCTGCATCTACAGCTACTGTACTCCCTGCGTTAAAACCAAACCAGCCAACCCACAAGATCAGCACCCCTAGAGCAGTGAAAACTTGGTTATGTCCTGCAATGTTGTTTGGAGAACCATCCTTATTGTATTTACCAATCCGCGGCTTAAGGAGTATAGTTGCTGCTAATGCAGCCATCGCTCCAGTTAAATGTACAACTGTTGAACCAGCGAAGTCTTGTTTTCCGTGTTCGGCTAACCAACCGCCACCCCAGATCCAGTGAGCAACGACAGGGTAAACTAATGCGGAAAATAATAAGGTAAAGACAAGATATACGGATAGTTTTGCTCTCTCAGCAAATCCTCCTAAAGCAATCGTAATAGCGATTCCTGCAAACGCTAATTGGAATAAGAAAAATACCGATGAATTAAGACTTGCTCCTTCAGCTTCCTGTCCTGAATAAAAGAAATCAGTCATTCCTACAAGGAAATTACCGTTCCCTCCAAAAATAAATCCATACCCCACTGCCCAAAAGACAAGTGATGCAAGACCAAACGTGAAAATCGTTTTACCAGCAATGTGACCTGCGTTCTTCATTCTTGTAGAACCAGCTTCAAGTAGGATGAATCCACCTAACATAAAAATAACTAAAACTGCTGCTACCATGACCCACAAGCTGTTCATTAAATAAATCGGATCCATTTTCAATCTCCCTCCTATTTTTCATGTTATATACTCTTACTTTTATATGTTAGAAAATATAACATGTGTTATTGATGTTTATTCTGAAGGAATTATTTCCAACTGTCAACATCTTTTTTAAATTTTCTAATAATTTTTAAAAAGCTTTTATTGTAAGGGTTTTCAGAGTTTTTCTTGTATTTCAGCAATATTAAACGGGAGTTATCTCCAGATGACAGAAGATAATACTATGTTAAGTTTTATTACATAATGACATTTTTAATTTTACAATTTTTCTAACAACAATAGTACAACGTCTAAATATAATGGTTGTAAGAAGAAAAAATTAAATTACTTTAAAATGAGAATTGTAGGTGATGATGTGAGTTGTAATGACAATCATGGGATGATGTTTCAAAACTTGCAAGAACACAACATGTCATTTAACGAAGTGTTTAATCGAATTATTAAATTTATGAAATTAAAACCAAGCGGTAATTTCCGTTTAATGGTAGGAACCGATTCGCAGGTACACGCAAAACACACTGTCTTTATAACTGGGATTGTGATTCTGAATGAAGGAAAAGGTGCTTGGGCGTGTATTCGAAAGATCACCGTTCCAAGAAAAATGGAGCATCTTCATGAAAGGATTTCTTATGAAACGTCCCTGACTGAGGAAATTGTATCCCTCTTTACGGAGGAGAGAAAAACTCGAATGATTGATATCGTCCTCCCTTATATTTATCAAGGAGCCACCTTTGCTATGGAAGGACATATTGATATAGGAGCAGGTCCAAGAAATAAGACTCGCGCATTTGTGAACGAAATGGTTACTAGGTTAGAGTCAATGGGAATTGAACCGAAAATAAAACCCGATGCATTTGTTGCATCTAGCTACGCTAATCGTTATACAAAATAACCCTATTATAAACTAATTTTTACCCTCCTTTTAAACCCTCTTTAACTTCAAAAAATCCAACCATTTTCACGAGTTACCGCCTTGTTGCATACGATGCTACGAATAGACAAGGAGGTTATCGGATAATGAGAGAAAGGATCATTCCCTATATTGCAACAGCAATCTCTGCTGTAGCGATACTCGCTTTTACTTTTTTCTTCATGGACTCTAGTAACTCCGAACCTACTACAGGAACTACCCAAGCTGATGAACGAGCAAATGAAACTACACAAGACAACGGGGTAGTTGGAGAAAGTAACATCATTAATAACGTCCAAAACCAGATAAATGGAGATCAGTCTGAAGTTAATAATTCAGTTGAGAATGATGTAAAAGGCAACAGTAATCAGGTTGAAAATAACATAACCAATCATATCGATGTAAAGGTCGATGTCAACGTGACTAATAATATCACCAATTCAATAGATGAACAGAAGAAACAAAACACCGAAAGTACCAACAGTAATAGCAATGACCAAAACAGTAATGAAGAGAACAATGGTCAAAATAATGATAACGGAGATTCCGATGAAAATGGCGATGAAGTCGTTTGGGGTGTAGACTCAGCGAGTCTCACCACAGACGACTTGCTTGCTTGTGTGAGAAATAACTTTGGAGACCCTCAAGTCTGGGGGAGATATCTTGGAGATAAAGAAGGTGTGTCTGCGGGTCTAACTTCAGAGGAGGTTGAACTGCTTCAAGGAAATGGTATTGAGATTCTTGTGATTTGGAATCAATTTAGTGATGCAACGGGTTATGAAAATGGACAAAATGAGGCAAATGCTGCGATTAATTTAGCTAGGGAACTAAGTATTCCAGCAGGGGTCGCGATATTTGCAGACATTGAGCCTACCTACCCAGTTGACTCAGGCTTTATACAAGGTTGGTACGAGACTATTAATCAATCTGAATTTGAACCGGGTATTTACGGTATATTTGATGGTGACCGAAATTTAACTTCAGCTTATGAGGCAGCAGCAGACAGTAATTCTGAAATACTAGAAAATACGTTCATTTGGACAGCTTCTCCTAACATCGGGATTACAACCCAATCGAATGCTCCACAATTTCAACCAGAAACTCCTAATAACGCATTAGTTGCTGGCTGGCAATACGGGATCGATGCTCAAACCTGTAATATTGATACGAATTTATTTAACGATGAAGTTTTAGATGTATTATGGTGAGTTACAGCTAAATAAACCGTACTGATTTAAATGCTATCGCCTCCTGAAGATTCTGATTATGTGAGTCATTTTTTAAAAATAGTTTAGGGCGACAATTAGCAGATGAAGTAGTATTTTCACTTTCTTTGTAGAAACATAACTTCTTTTGTCACCCAGATAGGATTTTTTGAATAAAGACAGAATCTTCTTTTTCAAGGAGGTTGATGAAGGGTGAATACAAATGGTGTTGCTCAGCTTCTTGGTGTATCTTCAAGTACTGTTAAACGTTGGGTTAAACAACTAGGCTTAAGATTGGAAAAAAATGAGTTTGGCCACTTCATTTACAATGAAGGCGATATTCAGCGTTTGGTTTCTTTCCAGAGTGAGGTTCAACTGGATAGTCCTAAGAGAAGTATAACCGTAGATGGAAGAGCCTTAAGAAAAGGAATTGTTACCATAAGGGCAAAGGATAAGAAGGTTGAAAACTTAATGAGCAAGGTTGAGTATATTGAAGAGCGTTTGGAGAGGAAGGCTGATTCTTCTGTAACCTATCAACTGCTACACCACCGTAGGGAGATCGAAGAAATGCAAAATCAAATTAAAGAATTAACAGAACGCTTAGCTAAGCTAGAAACAAAGAAAACTTCTTCTATTCCCCTTATAACAGAACATGTTGAACAGCCGAAAAGAAAAAAGAAAAAGTTAGTAACTACTTTCTTTGGTTTTTAATTCTACAAAAATGTGTTTAAGAAATATAGATAAACCTTAAAATCCACATGACATCAACTAGATGTGATGTTTTTTCTTTTTAGGGAGATTCCTGATTTTTTAAATAATTTCCCTGGCAAGCGCAAAAAAGGACAAAAACTTCACGGTAATCGACATTCTCTGCATCTATGGTAAATATTTTGCCTTTATTATTTTTCTTTCCTCCTTTATAATTTCCTGTTGAGGAAAGGAGGCGAAAAAGATTAATGGCAGATCTAAAACAGCTTGTATTTTTTGACTTTGAAATGCTTTGTTCTAATAGAGGAATGCTGTTCGAAGATATGGAAGCAATACGGTTAGGTGCCGTTAAGTACGATATTGAAACGGAACAAATTTCATACTTTGACCGTTATATCCGTCCTAGAAATCTTCAACCTTTGAGTAACTTCTGCAAAAAGCTTACTGGAATTCAGGATGAGGATTTGGTTGATGCACACCTGTTTAAAGAAGTGTTTGCGGATTTCCTAACATGGGTTGGTGGAATAAAACGTTCGAGATTCTTTTCCTGGTCTAAAAGTGACATAACACGGTTAGAGTTGGATGGGAAAGCTCATCAAATATCCACCACTACAATTGATAAAATTCAAAAACGTTATGTTGATTTTCAAGCTATCTTTACAAAAAGAGTGACAAAGACGCAGTTTTCAGTTGAGAATGCTCTGAAATTATATGACTTACCTTTCATTGGTGAAAAGCATAATCCTATGTATGACGCATACAACACCTTAGTCATTTATTTGAACTTTTTGAAAAGGCCTATGAAATCTGATCTTATTATGCTTCAACAATTCATTCTTGATACCGTTCCGAATGATAATACGGAATTGAATGCTCATGTAAGAATAACTCTTCAAAAGGACATAGACAACTATGTAAAAGAGCTTAAGGATATGTATAAAATGAAGGACGGACACACTATTATTAAAAAAACGCAAAGACTCGTTGAGAAATATGAAAATATTTTAATGAATCGATCATCAAGCTTTTGTCCTGAGTTAATTAAGTCTGTCCGCAATCTAACAGAATACTACCATGAATTAACGTTTTCATACAATGAACATAATGTGCACTCATCCAGAATTATGATTTTAGATGAACACCTGATTAAAAAGGTTAAAAGACTGGCGCTTTCAAGTTGAAGACAGGATGTATTTTATACACCTTCTTCATACATAGAATATCTGCTTAGAATTTTTTATTTGCTTTTTGCTTATTCATAACCTCGTAGGATTTATCAATTATATCCGTCAATACATCCCCTTTATATACTCGGCCAATTTTTGTGTTTTCCTGATAATATTCAACAATTTCGTCTAGTTTGCTAACGGTATCTTCAGATAGTCTAACGTTAAATTGTACTTTATGGGATTCCGACATTTTTCTACACCTCCTAACATGATGATATCACATTGATAGCAAATGGATAGTTCTTTTTTTTGACGCTTACCTAAATGTTTAAATGCCAAACGCTATTTCCATTGAGACTCCCTCCTTCTGTTGAAGAACAAAAAAGAACAGCACCTAATTCGTGCTGCTCCTCGAGGAATTATTCTTTTGTATCTAAAGGCTTTAATTTTGCTTCAATACTTTCACGTTGGCTTTCGAAGTATGGTGGTAAGGCGAGGCCTTCACCTAAATGTTCAAAAGGTTCATCTCCCTCAAAGCCAGGGCCATCTGTTGCGAGTTCGTATAGTATTCCATTCGGTTCTCTAAAGTATAAGGACTTGAAGTAATAACGCTCCACAAAACCTGAATTAGGAATTCGTAGTTCTTTTAGATAATCTACCCACTTATTAAGCTCTTCTTGACTTTCAACTCTAAATGCAACGTGATGAACGCTTCCACGACCAGGTCTCTCCACTGGGAGGTCGGGCCGTTCTTCAACGTGAATTTCAGCACCAGTGCCTCCTTCACCCGTTTCAAATACCACAAGCTCATGATCTCCATTTTTATAGGTTCTTTTTTCACGAAAGCCTAATACATGTGTTAAAATCTTAGCCGTATTATCTAGCTTAGCAACTGTTAACATGACTGGACCAAGTCCAATAATAGCGTGCTCAACTGGTACGGGGCTCTTGTCCCATGGTGTTCCACCAGCTACCCCTTCATTATGCTCATCAGAAACCAGCATTAGGCGTTGTCCTTCGAAATCCTTAAAAGCAAGTGTAGCACGACCACTATGGGTTAAAATATCCTCATGCTCTACCCCGTTTTCTTCAAAACGCTTTTTCCAGTATTGTAGAGCTTCGTCATTAGGGACACGCAAAGAGGTAGTTGAAATGCTATTCGTGCCATAACGTGTTTGTCCAGCGCGTGGTATTTCAAAAAACGTTAAATCCGTTCCTGGATTCCCTCTTTCATCCGCATAAAATAAATGATATACAGAAGTATCATCTTGGTTAACGGTCTTTTTCACGAGTCTAAGACCTAGTGTTTTTGTATAAAAATCATAATTTCTTTTTGCATCGGCAGTAATGGCGGACACATGATGCTGTCCTTTGATTGGTTTTAACAAACGAATCACTCCTTTTTTGTTTTTCGTTGTATAAGTTCATTTTGTACGATGAAATCATAAAATGCAAACAAAAAGTCTTTAATTCGAGATATTTTAGTTGGAGATATATTTTGCGGAAAAGAGAGGGACTCTTCCCTCCACCTTACATAAAAATAAAGAACTGGGAACTATCGTGTTTTTTAACTTTTTCTAAACCTATAGTGAGTGATATTACTAAACCACAAGTTCCACCAAGTAATGCCCCGAGGATCGCCCCAATAAACCCTGTCGCTTCATATCCTCGTAACCCATGAAAAATAAAGTCAGCGAAGTAATTTCCCCCTAAGTTGGTTCCTGTATGGAACCCCATTAGGATTCCTATAAATGCCCCGATAACGAAACCAATTGAAGCTTTTGTTGCTCTATTGATCATAAAATTCACTCCGATAATTTCATATTTTATATTTCCTATGAGTATTATATTGTTTGTTAGTGTAAAATTACACTATTATTTACTTGAAGTGTGAATTTTTGGTATGGATGCCTAGAAGATTTGTTTTCTTAAGATAGATCAAGGAGAACAAGAGCGCTAGAGTCCGAAGTTGCTCCAGGTTCGGACAGGACAGGAGAACCAAGAGCGTTAGAGTCCGAAGTTGCTCTATGTTCGGACAGGGCAAGGAGAAAACAAATGCGCTAGAGTCCGAAGTTGCTCCTGGTTCGGACAGGACAGGAGAACCAAGAGCGTTAGAGTCCGAAGTTGCTCTATGTTCGGACAGGGCAAGGAGAAAACAAATGCGCTAGAGTCCGAAGTTGCTCCTGGTTCGGACAGGCCAAGGAGAACCAAGAGTGTTAGAGTCCGAAGTTGCTCTAGTTTCGGACAGGCCAAGAACAGCCAAGAGCATAAGAGTCCGAATTTTCCCCAACCTTGAAACGCGTAAGCCTAGCTCCCTCTAACTTTCCCAAAAATGACCCGAAATGAATCCTCCCTTCTAAATCAAATCGACTTCTAACAAACAAAATCAACGTCTATATTCATCCCTTCGTGGCACACTAGTAATAAAGGAGTGTGAACGATGGAACAGGAAATTCTGTTAGCTAATGAGTTAAAAAAGATGATTAATGAGGAGCGAATCCCTCTCTCCATTGCAGAAGATATTCATGAAATCACGGAAAGCTTGCTTAGTGGGGAAAAGAAAGTTCCTGATTTAAAGGGAACAGATGAATTTATTGAGGAAGCTGTTCAAGAGGCATTTGTCAGAATACATAAAAATAACCACTGAGTAGTGGTTATTTTTATGTGTGTTAGTTATATTGATCCTGCTCGTCTAGATAAGATTCGATTGCTTGATCGATAGCACGATAAGCTTCTCCAAAGGCATTTGTAGAGGAAATGTCTCCTGTATAAAACAGCTGGTTCTGAGCATTGCGGGCATTTGTAACAGCGTTAATCACATCACCAATCATCTGTGCTTTAGGGCCTGCCATCTTTTGAACTTCTTCTAGTTCCCGTATACATTGGTCTAAGTGATGACCTTCTGGATGATCAAAAGCCTGCTCTAAAACAACTTTGACATGCTGTAATACCTCTCTCATCATTTTCCCTCGCTTCAAAATGGTGTACTGCAAAACTATTTTCACCACATTTTCAGGAAAACATTTCTGTGAAAAATTGGTAGGTTATTCTTTTTTAAAAACTACGTATTTTTGACCAAAGTAATTGAGTATCGTATATAGGCCCGTTCCAAGCAGAACGGCTAGTTCTTTTTCAGAAATAAAGTCACTTAAGTAAATCGAACTAAAAATAATTTTTGCTGCATACTCGCTACATTTATATGCAACAAAATAGCTAGATAATACAACCATAAAAAATCGAATTCCGCCTTCTAAGTAAGATATCTTACTGTTAAACGTAATCCCTCGGTTAAGCAAAAAGCTAACAATGGCTCCTACTCCGTTGCCCAATAGGGTGGAAGTCCAATAATTCCAATGAATCACATTCATGAAGAGGAATATCGCTGAGAGCCCGACACAAGTATTAATGACACCTACTAGTAAAAATCGAATGAATGTTTTTTCTAATATTAGGCTGATTTGATTCATACGAGACCTTTAACCTTCTTTTGCAGTGATTACACCTGTATTATTACGTGTGATTTCACTCCCTGGGTTACGGTGTTCCCTAATGGGTAGATTAAATGAATCAATATCCACGATATATTTAGGGCGTCTTTTAGACTCCTTATATATTTTTCCTATATACTCCCCTACTAAGCCAATGGCAATTAGCTGTAATCCCCCAATTAACCATATAGATGTAATAAGAGAAGTCCATCCTAGTTCGGTGTTGCCGAAAAATTTTAATGATAAGAAATATAGTGCAAAAAACATGCTTACAAAAAATGATGTCAATCCAACAAACATAACAAATCGGATCGGAGTTACTGAAAAGGACGTAATTCCGTCAAAAGCAAATGATAACATCTTTTTTAAGGGATACTTGGTTTCCCCTGCTGTCCGTTCTTTTCTTTCATAATAAACCGAGGTAGATTTAAAACCGATTAATGGGACGATTCCCCGTAAAAACATATTCACTTCATCGAATCGCTCCAACTCCTCTACAGCCCTTTTACTCAACAATCTGAAATCCGCATGATTATAAACTAAATCAACACCCATGGTTTTCATGAGTTTATAAAAGCCTTGCGCCGTTGAGCGTTTGAAAAATGAGTCGCTACTTCGATCATTCCTTACCCCGTAAACAACTTCGTAGCCTTGACTAAATTTTTCTACAAAATCCTTTATGACTTCAATATCGTCCTGCAAATCGGCATCGATTGAAATAAGACAATCTGAAGCGGACTTTGCGGTATAAAGCCCAGCAAGCAAAGCGTTTTGGTGACCTACATTCCTTGATAGTTTTAATCCGCGAACCAAATCATTTTTAAGACTTTCTTTATAAATAATTGGCCAAGTATGATCCTTACTACCATCATCGACAAAAAGGATTTTGCTCCTATTGGAAACGATTTTGTCATTAATCATTTCTTTCAGTAGGCCTGAGAGTTGAGAAAATGTGTATGTTAATACTTCTTCCTCGTTGTAACAAGGCACTACAATGGTTAGGATTGGTTGGTTCATTGTGTTCCTCCCTGATGTAAAAAACTTGTCCGAACCTAAATAGCCCTATATAAATAGATTTTCCAAGCAGCTTCTTCAGAAGTGAATGTTTTTTCTAGGAAAAGCTTGTTATCCTCCGCGTTCAGGATTGGGATGGCAGAAAAAATATATCTTCCACCGATTTCTTTAAAGGCTTGAATATTAAGTTCGAGATTCTTCAACTGCTTTTTCGAATTCTTTTTAAACATATAATGCTTTCCTAACTCATCTGTAAAAATATAGCAGCGTCCCCCCCACTCATCAAAATAGGTTCGAATGGTCTTATTTTTTTCTAATTCTCTTTCAATTATTTTTCTAAATTGGTATTTATAGTTTAATGGGTAAAAATTATTATACGTATCGAGTGTGTAAAATCCATTGTACTGTGCTATTGCTGGGTGTATCCCGATGCTAGCAACACGGTAATTCTCTTTAGGAAGCTTAATATAGTCTTCAATATCTTGAAATAATTCAACGGCATAAAACTCTTTTACAGACGGCTTCTTTCGATGAATAAACTCATCGTTGAATGCAAATAAAACGAGGATTTGTGCAACGATCAAAAACGTAGCTACAGGTCGCCATTTCTTTGTATTTTCAACGATAATCTTCAGTGCGAGAGCGAATCCAACATATATGACAAGAGGTCTTAGAAAATGAAACCGTGCAAAGTTAAACGTGTCCATAAAATGAAATTTCTTTGTTAAAGGTAACCAACCTTTATAAAACCAAAAGGCATACCATACCGATAACACAAAATTAAGACCTAGTAAAAAGGTAAAGCGCTTTTCCTTTTTCCATAAGCCTTTCCTAATGATTAAATAGAGAGCTAAGAATAATACAGGTAGGATAATCAATCCATGAACAGTCATAACATGGGTGTGCCCAAGCGCAAAATTCTTAAAGCTCAGTCGGACCGAATGCCAAAATGAAAGCCGTGCATGAAAATATTCATCTCTACTATTTGGTTCTGAAGAAAATAAAAACGAACCTACTAATCGATACTCAACGATTAAATACAGAAAGGTCATGTAGATAATAGAAACAAAAAAGCTTAAATTCCAGCCCTTACCTCTAATGACCTCCCATAGCCAAAAGAATCCCATGGCCGTTAAAAAAAAGAAAAACCCTAAAACAAGGCTAGAGTAAAGGGGCAGTAGCGTTAAGGCTAAATAATTCTTCCAATGTTTTTCACCCTGTCGAATGTTTAAAAATGCCCATAGCGCTAGTGGCATTCCTAATGTACTAAGCATTCCAGACGGCCAAAAAGGGGTTAGGGCAAATGTTAAGGAGACACCAACACGGATAAGTGCCCATTTATTCTCTTGGAGGAAATGCTTTTTTAAAAGTACATACATTCCTAGGAATGCTACGAATCTGGTAATAGCCTGGCTTAGTGCATAAGCAATCATTGTAGGGAAAAGGTGGTAAAGCCACACAATTCCGCTCAGTTCCGTACCATACGTATTTCTAGGAACACCATTGATAACTTGCGGAATGGTTGAATCTAATGAGCCAAATATTTCCCCACTATTTGAGAGCACTTTATACCAAGCGAGATTTGAGTCAAGATTATCGTGCACTCGGATATGGGCATTCTCACCTAATACGAACAATGGAGATAAATAAAGAGCAATCAAGATTAGTGCAAAAATAATTAGTTTTTTTTCATCTCTTTTTTGTAAAAACAATATGTACACCTCATAGACGAAACTTGTTATTAAGGTTTACAAATGGAAGAAATATATTCCACCTTCGAAAGAAATAATAAAAGCCTTCCTTTTTGGAAGGCGTATACTACTCTCTATATCCATTCGGGTTTTTGGAATGCCATATCCAAGCATCATAAATGATTTGTTCAATGTTTGATTTCTTTGGTTCCCAACCTAAAATGTTTTTGGCTTTTTGGGAAGATGCCACTAATATAGGAGGATCTCCTAGTCTTCGATCTCCTAGGACGGTTTGAATCTTTTTACCGGTGACTATTTCTGCTGTTTCAATAATCTCCTTTACAGAATACCCTTCATTACTACCAAGATTAAAAACAGTGCTTTCGTTCCCTGCTATCAAGTATTGAAGTGCCAAAATATGGGCTTGAATTAAATCATCAACATGGACATAATCCCTTATACACGTTCCATCTTTCGTATCGTAATCACATCCAAAAATGGTGACATGCTTTCTTTTTCCTAGAGCAGTCTCAAGGACAATCGGTATAAGATGTGTCTCAGGATCATGGTCCTCCCCAATGATTCCGTCCCGCATCGCTCCCGCTACATTAAAATAGCGAAGAGAAACATATTTAATCCCATGTGCCAGTTCACACCACTTCATAATTTGCTCCATCATTCGTTTTGATTCTCCATAAGGGTTGGTTGGACGTGTAGATACATCTTCATGAATGGGAACGACATCTGATTCACCGTATGTGGCAGCAGTGGAAGAAAACACGATATTCTTTACATTAAATTGGTTCATAACATCTAATAAAACCATCATTCCGTATACATTGTTATCAAAATACTTTACTGGTTTGATCATAGACTCCCACACAAGCGAGGAAGCAGCAAAGTGAAGAACCCCTTCAATTTCTTCTTGGTTAAAAACTTCCACCAACTGATCACGGTCTCTAATATCCCCTTTATAGAATTTTGCCTTAGGGTGAATCGCCTTTTTGTGGCCCGTTTCAAGGTTATCCATTACAACCACTTTGACATTTTGCTCAATTAGTTCATGCACAGCATGTGACCCAATATACCCTGCTCCACCCAATACTAAAATCGCCATTATATCTCCCTCGTTAATCATTTTTAAATGATATATATGAGGGCCCCTAAGCTTAAATGAACAATAAAAAATGACTCCGGGTGAACAGAGTCATTTTTCAAATAAATTAGGCACTCTTCGTCAATGTAATCTTTTTTCCTCTAAAAATATTCATCATAACAATTGTAACAACGATTAAAGTGGTAGTAATAAGGGTTCCGTGTAAAACCAAAACCATCTTGGGCATCGCCATATATTCTAATAGGATAGGTGCTATTACAAATCCACCTGCAAACCCAAGAGATTTCAACAGCATTCCTACTCCGAAAATTCTGCCTCTTATATGGTTCTCGGTTTTTTGTAGAATTGTAGCATGTAAGGTGGTAAAGGTTGCATCAAAGACCCCTGTAAACATAGCAAAGGCAAAAATAATCCAAACATTGCTATTAGATAAAAAGATAATAAATCCTGTCGACATCAGGAGTGCGGAAATGAAGCATGCAACATAAATTTTTTGATCCTTTAACCATTTCAGTTTTGGTAAAATTAAAGTCGCAGCAACAGATCCAATCCCCCATACACCCCAAATCATTCCATAATAGAAACTTTGCCTATCTGGGTTGAGCTGTTCAGCTAAGAGCGGGATTCCTAAATTATGTGAACTTCCAGCAAATGCTCCTACTAAAAATACGATGTTTACGAACATAAGCATAGGTGCTAACAACAAATAAGAGTTCACTTCTTTTATATCTGTCCAAACTGATTTTAATTTTGACATAACTCCGCTACTGATTTGTGTAGTTGTATTCACTGAATTTGAGTCCCATTTTAGTTTAATGAGAACGATTGCCGACAAAATGTAGGTACCCGCGTCAATCATTAAAGTCATTTCATAGCCAAGAAAGTCTGTAATCAAACCAGCAGCTAGAAACCCAGTAACTAAACTTAATGACGTTAGTCGAGATATAAGAGAATTGATTTGTAAGATATTCTTTTCGCCAAAAATCTGTGGAATTTCTGCGCTGAAGCTGACTGCAAAACTACTATTCACAAATCCTATTAAAAACGAAACGATAATGATAATGGTCGGGTCTGGAAAAGGAATAAGCACTAGAATGATAGCAGCACGCAGAATATCACTAATAATCATGATCTTTCTTCTGTTAAATCGGTCAGCAAGCACCCCTGAGAATAAGCTTGATAATACTCCACCAAATGTTCGGGCAGCCATTGTTGCCGCGAGCCAGGCGGTACTTCCGGTTGCAGCATAAATCACCACATTTAGAACGATTAAGTCCATAAACATTCCAAAATCTGAAAGTGCCTTTACGTATAAAAAGAGTTTGCGATTCATTGTTGGTCTCCAATATATATGTATTTGTTTATATCAGTCAGCGGTTGGGTTAGGGTTATAACCGCGAGTTGAAGAATTATGCGATAATTGCGGTAGAAAAATCCCCTTTTCGTGCCGCGACATAAGGGTATTGACTCTAGTCGCGGAAGGAACTCCCCTTTTCGTACCGCGGTATAGGGTGATGTCTCTGTTCGCGGTAAGTAACACCCTTTTTCGTGCCGCGGTAAAGGGGTGATGACTCTGTTCGCGGTAAGGAACACCCTTTTTCGTGCCGCGGTAAAGGGGTGATGTCTCTGTTCGCGGTAAGCAACCACCTTTTTCATGCCGCGTTATAGGGGTGATGTCTCTGTTCGCGGTAAGCAACCACCTTTTTCGTGCCGCGGTAAAGGGGTGATGTCTCTGTTCGCGGTAAGTAACACCCTTTTTCGTGCCGCGGTATAATGGTGATGTCTCTGTTCGCGGTAAGTAACACCCTTTTTCGTGCCGCGTTATAGGGGTGATGTCTCTGTTCGCGGTAAGCAACCACCTTTTTCGTGCCGCGGTATAAGGGTGATGTCTCTGTTCGTGGTAAGTAACACCCTTTTTCGTGCCGCGTTATAGGGGTGATGTCTCTGTTCGCGGTAAGTAACCACCTTTTTCGTGCGGCGGTATAAGGGTGATGTCTCTGTTCGCGGTAAGCAACCACCTTTTTCGTGCGGCGGTATAAGGGTGATGACTCTGTTCGCGGTAAGCAACCACCTTTTCGTGCCGCGACATAATTGATTTGAACATGGTCGGAGTGATCTAAACATCTTTACAGTCCTCGACAAGGTCAAGATGCTTGGAGTGCACATAGATGGACAGACCCAACACTGGCACCCAACCTTGAAAAAACTTTAAGTATCCAGCCCACCATGACACCAGCCTATTATCTGTATGATCACAATCGTTTTTATAGAGTGTAAGCCTATGATTCATTTTATATCGAAGATAAGTATTTCGCAATCCGAAATTAATGATTTTTAAGAAAATTACAAAATAAAAAAGATGGTTGCACATCCAGGCAACCACCTCATTCCAAGAATATTATTTCACTTTATTAGCAAATTGTTCTTTTAAGTATAGTGCAGCCTCTGTTATGGCCTTCTTCCCGTCATCTAAAACTCCAGCCATAGAGATAAAGCCATGAATCATTCCAGGATAGCAAATGTAGGTTGTTTGTACTCCTGCATTAGTGAGCTTTCTAGAATAGTTTTCACCACCATCACAAAGTGGATCAAACTCAGCTGTAACAATATAAGCGGTTGGTAACAAAGCAGTGTCCTCGTCAGATAAAAGCATTGGAGCTGCTAGAGGGTTTAATGTATCTGTTTCATCATTTAAATATTGCTCTCTAAACCATTTCATTTGAGACTTTGTTAAGTAATAACCTTCACCATATTTTTCGTAAGATTCAGTATATTCAAATCCTGTTGATGGGTAAAATAATAATTGCTGACTAATCGAAGGTCCCTTTCTTTCATTAGCTAGATAACACACAACAGCTGCTAAATTTCCACCCGCACTATCCCCGCCAACAGCAATATTGTTCTTATCAACATTTAACTCATCAGCATGTTCACTTACCCACTTTGTTGCTAAATAAGCATCTTCAACCGCGACAGGAAATTTGTTTTCTGGAGCTAAGCCATAATCTACGGAAACAACCTTACAGTTTGACTGGTTGGCAAGTGAACGACATAGGGAATCATGAGTCTCTAAATTTCCAATTACCCATCCTCCTCCGTGAAAATAAACGAGTACAGGTAACCGATCATTATCGCTAGGTGTGTATATTCTAACCTTCATTTCTCTTTGGTAGCCTTGTATTTTTCGGTCCTCAACATGGAAAATATCTTCCGCTTTATTTAATAGTTTAGCTGATTGTTCAAACATTCCCCTCGCTTCTTGTAGGGAAACCTCTTCAAGTGAAGGAGCATTTCTCGCTTCAAACATTTGTAATAAAGCTTTTGCCTGTGGGTGTAGACTCATAAAAATTCCCTCCAAATCAATTTTATAAGAATACGGTAAGCGCTTACATTAAGTTTTTATAAAAGAGTAAAGTAGAAACTACTTTACTCTAAATAACTTCAGTCATATTTTGCAAACACTACTTTACCTTGTAGAACATCTTTTCCATGTTGATTAACCGCTGCAACGTTAAAGGTGAGATTTTTCTCATTCTCTTCCTCTAATGTTCCTTGTAATGTTACAACATCGTTAATAAAGACCATCCCTTTGAAACGAATGGAGTAATCCTGGATAAAACCCTCTTCATAAAAAGGGGTAAATAGTTTTGCGAGATTTCCCATTGTCCACATGCCATGAGCAATGATACCAGGTAAGCCAGCTTTAGCTGCTTCTTCATCAATCGTATGGATTGGATTGTAATCGCCAGATGCACCAGCATACTTAATTAGGTCAATTCTAGATACAGGTGCAAGCTCTACTTTTTCAAGAGAGTCCCCCACTTTTAATTGTGTTAAAATACTCAAACCGACAACCCCTTTCTTACAGCCTCAGTGATAATGACTACTGATTCTGAGGTGAAAATGGTATTCCCTTCAAGATCTTCCCCATTGTTCATTAAAACAAGGAATCCCATTTTGCCAGCTTTCCCTTCTTTTTCGTAGTAATCTTTTATTTCTGAATAACATAATACATCCTCGCCTACTAAAAGAGGTCTTTCATAATGATAGGTTTGTTCACCATGAATAAGCCCTTTGTTAGGAAGATTCAACCCTTCAATCGATCCATAATCGAATACTCTAGGGAAGGTGGGTGGAGCTATATTGTTTTTATATCTTGAATTCTTTCCTACTTCTTCATCGATAAAAATAGGATGAGAATCTCCAATTGAATCAGCGAATCTTTTCACTGCGCCGCGTTCTACTTGATTTTTTACCTTGTTAGATCTTTTTCCGATACTTTCTAAAAACATATTCATCACCCCTTAGTTTTTCGGTCCACCAGCAACATAGATGACCTGCCCGTTCACAAAAGAGGACTTTTCATCAGCGAAGAACGCTACTGCGTTCGCGATATCCTCTGGTTTTCCGCTTCTTCCTACTGGAATGTTGGCAACGCTAGCGGCAATTAATTGGTCGAAAGAAATTCCAATTCGAGCAGCCGTTTCCTTCGTCATCTCTGTTTCAATAAAACCAGGTGCTACTGAGTTCGCTGTAATACCGAATTTGCCTAACTCAATGGCTAGCGTTTTTGTAAAGCCCTGTAAACCAGCTTTCGCAGTTGCATAATTCGCTTGACCTCTGTTTCCTAATGCTGAAGTCGATGAAATGTTTATAATACGCCCATATTTCTGTTCAACCATGTATTGTTGAACAGCTTTTGCTGCGTTAAAGGAACCTTTTAAATGGACATCCATAACGGTGTTCCAATCAGATTCTGTCATTTTAAATAAGAGGTTATCGCGGATTACACCAGCATTATTAACAAGAATGTCTATAGAACCAAAAGCATCATGAGCTTCCTTTACAGCAGCGTCTACCTGCTCAGAGTTTACTACATTAGCCACTTTCGTAAAAATTTCATAGCCTTTATCCTTAAACTCATTCGCAGTTTCACTTAGAGCTTCTTCGTTTACATCGATAATAGCTACTTTTGCTCCTTCTTCAGCAAAAAGTTGAACAATTCCTTTTCCAATCCCTCTACTACCACCAGTAACAAAAGCAACTCTACCTTCAAATCTTCCTGCCATTATGAATCCTCCTTTTACTAGGGCTCTTTATGTTGTGACGCAATCTCTTTTGCCTCACTACGAGTATTCAAGAGCCCCATCCTAAATGCATTTTTAATTAGTTATCTATAAATTATATAAACTGACCTAACTTAACATGTCCTTTTAATAGATTTCTAGAAATAATTAAGCGTTGAATTTCATCTGTACCGTCGTAAATTCTCCATAGTCTTGCTTCACGGTACCAGCGCTCGATAGGCAGCTCTCTTGTATAGCCCATGCCTCCATGGATTTGAAGAACACGGTCGACTACATTGTTACCCATATTTGCTCCGTATAGCTTTGCCATAGATGCTAAGTGACGGTTATCTTCTCCTTCGTCAAGTGTGAATGCTGCATTTAACACTAGCCATCTTGCTGCTTCAATTTCTACGGCAGAATCAGCAATTTGCCACTGAATTGCCTGTCTGGTTGCGATTGGCTTACCAAATGTCTCACGTTCTTGCGAATAATCAATCGCCATTTGTAATAGGCGCTCTGCTGCCCCTACTGCTCTTGCCCCTACTACCCAACGAGCAAATCCAATCCATTCTAACCCTAGATTGTATCCGCCATCTACTTCACCTAGGATGTTCTCCTCTGGAACTCGAACATTATCAAATACTAACGCTGCTGGCCCCCACTCACCCATTGTGTGAATGTACTCTGACTTCCAGCCCATGTCGCGGTCAACGATGAAGCACGTTACACCATCACGGCCAGTGGCTTGGTGTTTCTCCTTATCCGTAATCGCGATAACCATCACGAAGTCTGCTTCATTTCCACCTGTAATGAATGTCTTTTCACCGTTAAGAACCCATTCATTGCCATCCTTAACCGCAGTCATTTTAATATTGCGAGTATCAGATCCTGCACCAGGTTCTGTCATCGCAAAGCATGATTTTTTCTCACCATTAATAGTAGGAATTAAGTATTTCTTCTTTTGCTCCTCATTTCCGTAATACAGAATATTATCTGCAGACCCACCAAAGCTGAAAGGAACAAAAGTTTTTGAAACCTCCATCAATACGATGGCCATCATCATTTGTCCAAGGTCTGCTCCGCCATATTCTTCAGGCGTATTGATCCCCCAAAAACCAGCTTCCTTAGCCTTTAGTTGAAGTTCCTTCAACTTCCCAGGTGGTAAACTTGGTTTGCCTTCTCTCTCGTTTCTCAAAACATCATTTTCTAGTGGAATTAACTCTTTTTCCACGAATTTTCTTATCGTTTTTTGTACCATTCTTTGCTCATCTGTTAAACGTAAATACATAAAATCCACTCCAATCAATGATTAATGTACTAAACGGTTGGTATTGTGAAAATTTTGAAATATACTTTTCTTTTAATGTGATTGATAAAGATGTCTTTCTAACTCTAAGCGAATTTCATCAGGAATTCTCTCAGATTGTTTCTGTTTCGTGTTGTAATTAACATACGTGACAGTTCCTTTTACACATAGCTTTTGATCTTGGTGAATTTCTTCATACAATTCGAGACTAGAATTTCCAATTCTCTTAATCCATGTGTATACTTCTACTTTTCTACCAAAATAAATTTGGCTTACATAATCTACATTCATATTAAGAATAATCATTCTCCAATTTTCAAAAGAATCATCAGGTGTAAAAAGCTTAAAGATTTGATTTCTCCCAGCCTCTAGCCATACTGGAATAGTAGTGTTATTAATATGACCTACTCCATCTGTTTCGGAAACTCGAGGTTCAATAATTGTATGATACATTTGTATCCTCCTTGAAAATTGAGATTACTCATGTACATTGATTGGTGGACCTCTAAATTTTATAACAAATTGAAGTAGAAATAATAGTATTTTCTAAATATTCAATAAAGATTATACCAATTCTAGCATGACCGCCATCCCTTGACCTCCACCTACACATAGAGTGGCAATTCCGAATTGCTCTTGTCTTCTCTTCATTTCATGTAAGAGAGTAGTCATGATCCTACATCCGGTTGCTCCTAGTGGATGACCTAATGCAATTGCGCCGCCGTTTACATTTACCTTTTCGGGGTCTAGATTCGCATTTCTAATAACACCAAGTGCTTGGGCGGCGAATGCCTCATTTAATTCAATGAGACCAATATCATGTAAAGATTTATTTGTTCTTTTAAGCAATTTTTCGATTGCTGGAACAGGCCCAATTCCCATTAATTTAGGTGAAACGCCTGCTGTTGACCAATCGACTATTTTAGCTAGTGGCTTTAAACTAAGTGATTTTGCCTTTGATGCAGTCATTAAGACCATAGCAGCAGCCCCGTCATTCCTTCCACATGCATTACCGGCTGTTACAGTACCAGTCTCCTTGAATGCGGGTTTTAGTCTTTCAAGATTTTCGATGGTTGTATCTGGCCTAGGATGCTCATCCTTTTCAAAGAGAAACATATTCTTTCGTTCCTGAATTTGTACCGGAACAATCTCTTCAGTAAACTTTTCCTCTTGAATGGCTCGAGCAGCTTTTTGTTGACTTTCAAGAGCGAATTGATCTTGGTCTTCTCTCGAAATGCTATAGAGTTCCGCAACGTTCTCAGCAGTCATTCCCATTCCTAAGTGTGAACCGTAAGTCTCATTAGGCTGTTGACCATTTTCTGTGTTTGAGTCAACTAGATAAGGATATCCTTCACCAAATCTAGAGTTTCTTAGATAGATAGGCGATCTGCTCATATTCTCGGTTCCGCCCGCTACAATGATCTCCCCTTGACCAAAGAAGATCTGCTGAACAGCCGAAGCGACTGCTTGCATTCCTGAGGCACACAACCGGTTGATTGTAAAGGCTGGGGCTGTTTCAGGGATACCAGCTCTTAGTGCAGATACTCTAGCAACGTTTGACGATTCGGTAGATTGTCTTACCTCACCTAGAATGACTTCATCAATTTGTTCAGGAGTTAGCTGTGCTCGGCTAACAGCTTCCTTGACCACTAGAGCACCGAGGTGACCTGAACTGATGTTTTTTAATGCCCCTCCGAATCGCCCGATCGGCGTCCGAACAGCACTAACAATAACGATTTCCTCATTCAATCCTCTTCAACCTCCTCCCTCGTTACCTTGAATATTCCTTTCGTAGCTGTGCAGCAATAATGTTCTTTTGAATTTCTGAAGTCCCCTCGTAAATCCTTGTTATACGCGCATCACGGAAATATCGCTCGATAGGGAAATCCTTAATATATCCGATTCCACCGTGAACCTGAACGGCTTTATCAGCTACTCGGTTATAAACTTCTGACCCAAAAAGCTTTAGCATAGCCGCTTCCTTAATGACCTTTTCGCCTTGGTCTACCATCCACGCTACTCTATACGTAAAGGAACGTAATGTCTCGATATCGAGAGCCATTTCAGCTACCATATGTGCAACAGCTTGATGCTCAATGATAGGCACATTAAACTGCTCTCTCTCTTGAACGTATGCCATTGACATATCAAGAAGCTTTTGAGAGGATCCTAGATTTCTAGCTGCTAACCCTGCTCTGCCATTCGCTAATATTTTTAAAGCGTTTACATATCCTTGACCTTTTTCACCAAGAACATTTTCAACAGGGACTTCACAGTCTTCAAAAATGAGCTCAGCTGAGTGAGATCCACGCAACCCCATTTTTCGCTCAACGGTTCCGACCTTTAAACCAGGAAACCCTTTTTCAACGATAAAAGATGTAATACCTTTGCTACCTTTACTAGGGTCTGTCACTGCCATTACGGTGAATACATCTGCAACAGTAGCGTTCGTAATGTAGTGTTTAGTGCCGTTTAAGATATATTTATCGCCTTTTTTTACAGCTGACGTTTTAATATTTGTGGCGTGTGATCCTGCTGAGGGCTCCGTCAATGCGAATGCACCTAATAAGTTCCCCTTTGCCATTTCTGGGAGATATCTTTGTTTTTGCTCTTCATTGCCCATTTCAACGATTCCGACTGAACCGATTCCAGTATGGGCACCGATTAGCGTCGTGTAGCCATTATGAGTTTTGCCAATCTCTTCGTAGATAGCACATTTGCCGACCATCCCAACTCCAAGACCACCGTACTCCTCTGGTATACTAAGTCCGAATAACCCCATTTCCTTGGACAGTGCAATTACTTTTTCAGGGATATGATCTGTTTCTTCTATTTCCATTGCATAAGGTTCAATTTCATTAGAAATAAATTCTTTTATATTTCTTTTAATCATGAGAATGTCTTCATCTAATTGAAAATTCATCAGAAACCTCCATTTGCTCGGGTATACACGAACATGGTGTTTATTTTCTCTCAAGTGTCAGTGCAATTCCTTGACCTCCACCGATACACGCTGTTACCAATCCCTTTTTTACACCTCGGCGCTTCATTTCGTATGCGAGCTTTGTCACCAGCATTCCACCAGTAGCAGCAATCGGATGACCGTGAGAGATTGCTCCACCATTAACATTTACTTTTTCCATGTTGAATGATAACTCTCGGTGGCACGCTAATACTTGTGCAGCAAACGCTTCGTTGATTTCGATTAAATCATAATCATCTAGTTGCTCTCCGGTTTGTGCAAGTATTTTTTGTACAGCCGGTACCGGACCAATTCCCATAATATTCGGGTCTACTCCTGCAACTGCCCAGTTTGTAACATATGCTAAAGGTTCTAACCCTCTTTCACTTGCTTCCTTAGCGGACATTAATACTAGTGCAGATGCTCCATCGTTAACACCTGAAGAATTCCCTGCCGTGACAGATCCTCCCTTTTTAAACACGGGCTGAAGTCTTTTTAAATCTTCTTCAGTAATAGTTGGTCGAGGGTGTTCGTCTTTTGTAAATAGAACTTCGCCTTTCCTTGTTTGAATTGGAATTGGGACAATTTGTTCTGCAAATAAGTTTTGCTCCAGTGCAGCAGCCATTTTTTGCTGGCTAGCTAAAGCAAATGCATCTTGCTCTTCTCTTGAAATTGAGTATTTTTCTACTAGATTTTCTGCGGTGATTCCCATAGGAGGATCTCCGATATGATCGGGTGAAAGTCTTCGTTGAACAAATTGAGGAGGCATGCGATCATATGCTCGTTCTTGTGGAGCAAGAAGGTATGGAGTTCTGGACATACTTTCTGTTCCGCCAGCAACTACAATATTTGCTTTCCCAGCTAGAATGGCTTCAGCAGCTAGTGCTACACTATTGATTCCTGAACCGCACTGGCGGTCAATCGTTATTCCTGGAACGGTGTATGGGAGCCCTGCTTGAAGTAAGGAAAGTCTAGCAGTATTCCCACCACCAGATAAGCAATTTCCAAGAATAACATCGTCAACATCTTCTCCATTTAAACCTACTCTTTCTAGTGCTTCTTTAATTACTATGCCGCCATAAATAGATGGGTCAAGGGATGCTAGTGCTCCACCTTTTTTTGCAATTGGAGTTCTAACAGCTGATACAATGACAACTTCAGTCATGTTTTCTCATCCTTTCAAGGGGTTATCGTCTAACGAGGTATAGCTATTTAAGAGATTTTCGTAAAGTTAAAAGTAAACAAACATGATTTACTATCACACTTATTTAAATATGCAAAAAGCATGCCAATTAAAGGAAACTTAAGGATTCGGTTATTGTTTATATCAAAACATTCGATTGATTCATATTTGAATTAATAGAATGATATTTTTAAATTTTTGAAGGTTTTTTGAGTCAATTTTGAATTCTTTAATTCACTTATGAATTAGGGGAGTCGTTTTTTGGTCGAAGTATTTTAAATGTTCCTGTTCCTTTTGCGATGATTTTCCCATTACTGTCTGTAATAACGCCTTCTCCAGTGACAATACGGTAGCCAATTTGTAAGAGATTAGCTCTTGCCGTAATTATGCCTGTTTCAACGGGAGCAAAGTAATTAATACTTAAATTAATCGTCGTGGAAGGTAATTTGGTTACCGAATTAATAGTAGCACCGATAATATTATCAATCATAGCAGCGTGTACTCCACCATGAAGAGTGTTTATAGCATTGAGATGATGTTCTTGAATATCCAATTCAATGACGACATTTTCCTTTTCAAACTGAAGGGTTTTAAATCCTAAGTAATCCCAAAAGGAACTACTTTTAAAAGCGGTTGAATCTTGATTGGTAGTCATGACTTTCCCCTTTCGTAAGGTATCTTTTGTCTACTATGTAGCTACAATAAATTTAAAAACATAGATGATCGCGTTGACTTTGCGACCATCTATGTGATGAACTAATTACCTAACTATTCCACTGATTTATCAACGATTTTTCCATCTTCAACAACAGCCATACGAAGCTCTGTCATTAATCCACCGTTCTCTTCTACCTCAGTAATTTCATAAATCATTTTATCTTTCGGCACGTTAGCTAATCCTTCTTCAATATGAGCTCTGATAGCTTCAGCATCATCTACAGAACCTGCAGCTTTCATTGCTTCTACAAACATGTAAGTCGCTAGGTAATGGTAACCAGCCTCAGACCCTGGGTTCTTGCTATGTTTTGCTTTATAATCATCAATAAACTTTTCATTACCTTCATATCTAGAGTGGATAAGTGGTAGAACCCCAACAGATCCTTCAATGAGATCTGATCCACCTAATACTGTTTCAATTTCATCAAGCTTTGCTTGGTCCATGATTAAGAATCCACCTTTGAATCCAAGCTCTCTTGCTTGCTTTATAACAAGAGCAGTCGGCTCAGAAGGTCCACCTACGAATAATACGTCAGGCTTTTCTTTCAGCGCATTTGTTACGATTGTAAAGAAGTCAGTGTCTTTACTGAAGTCAATTGATCCTTTATAAACGATTTCTCCACCTAGTTCTTTCCAACCTGGCTCTAACACAGCTGCCCAATCTTTACCGTATTGTGTTGCAGTTGGTAGGAATGCAATCTTTTTACCAAATCGCTCCATTTGATATTTAGAGAATGGCTCGATATATGCATCATATTTAGGAGGGATACGGACGGTTAAATTATTTCCAGCTTCCGTAATTTTCGGTTCACTTGAATAGGCACCAATAAGGAACTTATCCTGCATATTAAATACTTGAGTAGCAAAAATACCACCGCTATGAGGGACAAAGATGATAGGAGTTTTATCTTCTTGTACTAGACGCTTAGCATTTGATCCAGTTTCATTCGGTAAGTATTTGTCATCAAGAGAAACAAGGTTTAACGTATATTTTTGACCATCTACCTCGAAACCACCGCTGCCGTTGATTTCTTCTACCGCCATCTCAACACCGCTAAGAGTATTCTGGCCATAATAAGCAGCAGGTCCACTTAGAGGCCCGCTATATCCAATATTGACCGTTTTTGTTTCTTTAGCAGGCTCTTCAGTTGTAGCATCATTGTCATTTCCTTTATCGTCTTCCTCTGGCTGTGAAGAAGGTGTACTACTGTTACAAGCAGCTAGTAAAAGAACAAATGAAAGAAACATAAAGAATAAACCTTTTTTCAGTTGACTCATTGTTTTTCCCCCTTAATTAAATTTTCCAAAGAAACCATCTTGCTTCTCCAGGTAAGTTCTTAGTAAAGAGGCTCACCTCCTTTAAGACATTTGGTCGGGTTTTTAAGCACCAATATAAGCCTTGCGAATTTCATCGTTTGCGAACAATTCTTTACTTTGTCCTTCAAGGACGATTTTTCCACTCTCGATAACATATCCTCGGTCAGCTATTTTTAAGGCAGCATTAGCATTTTGTTCGGCTAAGAGGACAGTCGTGCCATTTCTATTAATCTCTTGAATGACACCGAATACCTGCTCTACGATCAGTGGTGCTAATCCAATGGATGGCTCATCTAATAGAATCATTTTTGGATTCGACATTAATGCTCTTCCTATCGCTAACATTTGTTGTTGTCCACCACTTAAACTTCCGGCTGCATCATCCTTCTTGTCTCTTAAGATTGGGAACATATCAAACACTTTTTCGAGAGATTGCTTGATTTTATCCTTATGTCTTCTATCAACAAATCCACCTAGAATTAAATTCTCGTAAACAGACATCTGAGGAAAAAGCTTTCTTCCTTCAGCACACTGGACAATCCCCATCTGCACAAGTTTATCTGCTGACAAGCCTCCTATATCTTTTCCCATGAACTGAATGGATCCATTTGTTGGTTTGCTAAGACCACTAATCGTTCGGAAAATGGTACTTTTACCAGCCCCATTAGCTCCTAGTAAAACGACTAATTCCCCTTCATTAACAGTGAGATTAACATTTCTTAAGGCTTGAAAATGTCCGTAGTTTACCGATACTTCAGTCAGCTGTAGCATCATCACCACCTCCTAAATAAGCTTGGATTACCGCTTTATTGTTTCGGATTTCTTCAGGTGTTCCTTCTGCAATTTTCTTCCCGTAATTTAAAACCATAATTTTATCAGCAAGGCTCATAATCATTTGCATTTTGTGCTCAATGATACAAACCGTTATGCCCTTATCAACCATCTTTCTCATTAGATCAGCTAACCCATCTGTTTCTTCCGGGTTTACGCCTGCTGCTGGTTCATCCAGAAATACAATTTCTGGATCAGTTGCTAATGCCAATGCAAAGGCAGTTCTTTTCTTAGCCTCTTGGGAAATATCAGAAACAAGCTGATTTTCAACATCTTTTAGGCCAACAAATTCTATTACTTCACTTGCTTTTTCCCTACATGCCGCTTCTTCACGCTTCAGGCGCGGAGTTCTAAAAATAGCATCAAATAAGCCAGATTTTGTACGTAGTCTATGACCAATAATTACGTTTTCTAGAACAGTAGATTGTTCAAACAGATGAGTAGTTTGAAAGGTTCTGGCAATCCCAAGCTTTGCAATTTCATAGGACTTCATTTTTGTAATATCTGTACCGTTATAAACGATTTTTCCTTGTGAAGGTGGGTGAAATCCGCTAATCAAGTTGAAAAAAGTGGATTTTCCTGCTCCGTTGGGGCCAATAATGGCTGTAATTTTTCCTTTTTCAATTCCAAAATCGACTTGGTCTACAGCCGTAAGTCCTCCAAATGACTTGGTTAGTCCCTCCGTTTGTAATAGCATTACTTCTCCTCCTCTACTGCTAAAGGCTTCATTTGTTGGTCAATAATTATCTTCTGGGCCCTTTTTAATTTGCGTTTAGCACTCCACATCTGGAATCCACCGACGATTCCTCGTGGATAAAAGATAATTAGAATAACTAGCAATGGTCCAAAAATAAGCATTCGGTAATCTTGCAGGAATTGCAAATATTGAGAAACCCATACTACTAGTAGTGTTCCAATTAGAGGTCCAGAGAGTGTACCGATTCCCCCAACTAGAAGATACGTAAGCATATCAAAAGTTACATTAATATAAGAGATATCTGGGCCTAAAAAACGGATAAACGCAGCGTAAAGTGCTCCACCAAGTCCAGCAAAGAATGTAGATAATACGAACGATACTAGTTTATGTCTCATTGTCGGTATTCCGATGGTTTGTGCTAATTCTTCACTGTTTCGAATTGCAATATAGGTTCTACCCGTAAGTGAATTAATGATTCTTCTTATTAAGAAAATGACAAGAACTAAGAAAAATAGAATCAAATAATATAAGGAGCGTGGAGTTTCAAAAGTAATCGGACCAATTGGTGCCGGTGTGGGGATCCCGATCAATCCACGAACCCCTTCCGTTACGGCTTCCCACTTATAAATAATTAGGTAAATGATGTAACCAACACAAAGTGTGTAGATGGCAAAGAAATGCTCTTTTGTCCGTAGTGCTATGAGTCCGATCAACATTCCAATAAATGTTGTAATTAGACATGCTAACACAAGTGCCAGCCAAAAATTAATCCCTACTTTTACCGTTAATACTCCAACAGAGTATGCTCCGATAGCAAAGAAACCCGCATGTGCTAAAGAAAGTTGACCAGTAAATCCGCCTATGAGGTTTAATCCATAAACCGCAATCGTCCAAATAAACGCTAATGAAAAGACGTGTAGGTAATACTGATTATCTATAACTAGAGGAAAGATAACCGCAACTAGCAGGGCAACTAACATACCGTTTTTTTGGGTCAATAGTTTTGACATTACTGAACCCCCTTAACAAATAACCCTTTTGGTCTAACTGTTAAAATGACAACAAGAAGTAGGAAGGCAATTAAATCCTTATAATCATTGGAAATAAAGGTTGCCCCTAAACTTTCTGAAAAGCCTAGTATATAACCTCCAATAATCGCTCCAGGAATACTTCCCATTCCGCCAATGATAATAATAACGAAAGCTTTTAATATAACTAAGTGTCCCATTCCTGGAAATACTAGATTAATTGGTGATGAAATAGATGAAGCGATGGCAGCTAATCCGCCAGAAATAAAGAATGTAATCATCGCTACTTTATTTGCGTTAATCCCTACTAGAAAAGCTCCTTCACGATTTTGAGACATCGCAATAATAGCGGAACCAATCATTGTTTTTCTTAAGAAAAGATGTAGAAGAATCATAACCACTACAGCAGTTACAATGATTAGAATCCTTTGCATCGTAACCGTTAGACCTAAGAATTCTACAACCTGACCATAAGGTGTTGGCATTGGACGATATTCTGCTCCCCAAACTAGTTGGACTAACGCCTCTAAGAAAAGAAGTACACCAATAGCTGCAATTTTGTCATGGATAGGTGGAGCATGACGTAAAGGGTGGAACACAATACGCTCCATTAGTACTGCTAACAAACCAATTACGATTACGGAAGCAAATATAGCCACCCAATAATGAACACCTAAAGATGTCATCATTGTTAAGGTAATATAGCCACCCACCATGTATAACGCTCCATGGGCAAAGTTCGGAATATGCAAGATTCCATAAACAAGTGTTAATCCTAAAGCAACAAGACTGTAAACGCTTCCAATTGTTAGTCCATTAAATATTTGCTGAATTAAGATATCCATCTTTTACCCCCTCATTTCATGATTTAGAATAGTGTTCTTGTAATTTCCTTTTTAAAATTTTCCCTACTGCCGTTTTTGGCAACTCATCAACGAAAGATATGATACTTGGAACTTTGTAAGCTGCTAGTCTTTCACGGCAGAAACTAATTAATTCATTTTCTTCTAGTGTTTCATTTTCTTTAAGTACGACCACTGCTTTGACGGTTTCTCCTCGATACTCATCGGGTACACCAATGACTGCGGCCTCTAACACCTTCGGATGACTGTAAATGACGTCCTCTACCTCTATTGGATAGACATTAAAGCCACTTGCCAGAATCATTTCCTTTTTTCTGCCGACAATATAGAAGAAACCATCATCATCCATTTTTGCAAGGTCTCCTGTATACAACCAACCGTTCCGAATAGCTTGTGCCGTTTCTTCTGGCATTCCCAAGTACCCCTTCATTATTTGAGGTCCTTTAATAATCAGCTCTCCTACTTCTCCAATAGGTAATGTATGTTCACCTGTTCCAATATCAACAATTCTTGCATCTGTGTTTGGGATAGGGATTCCTATACTTCCAGGTTTCTGTAAGCCTGAAATAGGATTCCGATGTGTAACAGGTGCCGCTTCTGATAAGCCATACCCTTCTGCTACGGTTGAGCCACTGACTTTGTTAAAAAGATTTAATACTTGAACCGGTAATGGTGCAGAGCCACTAATGCAAGTATTTAAGCAGCTTAAATCGAATTTCTTCGTCTTATAATATTGAAGTAAAGCGATATACATGGTAGGTACACCTGGGAACACTGTAGGTTTGGTTTGCTCAATGATATTAACCACTTGTTCTACTTCAAACTTAGGTACGAGGATAAGATTCCCACCGTTATAAAATGTTAAATTCATGCCACTTGTCATCCCGTATACGTGGAATAAAGGAGATATCGTTAACACCCGTTCCTCTCCAGGGCGAGTTTTTACTTGTGAGGTTGCGGAGCTTTGCAACGTATTTGCCACTAAGTTGTAATGTGTTAGCATTGCTCCTTTTGATCTGCCTGTGGTTCCACCTGTATACTGTAGAACAGCCACATCCTCTTTTGGGTTAATCTTGGTAGATGGAACATCGTCGCCAGGGTCCTGAAGTAATTGATTAAACTTGCAACCGCTTTCAAAAGAAACGTCAATGGTTATTGATACTGGTGTATCATCTAAGATTGACTCCGCAATGGGTAAAAGCTGATCGAGAACAATTAGTACTTTTGCTTGTGAGTCATTTAATACATGTAATAATTCGGATGACTTATACATCGGATTAATTTGTACAATGGTTGCTCCACACATGAGTGAGGCAAAATAACTGATGGGATACTGAGGACAATTCGGAAGCATCAGAGCTACTCGATCCCCTTTTTCGACCCCTAACTTTTTCAGTCCACTAGCTGCCCTTTTTACGAGCGAATCTAGCTCTCCATAAGTATATCTTTTATTAAAGAATGTAATGGCGGTATGGTTTCTAAATTTCTCTACTGATTGGTTAAATAGTTGAGTTAAAGAAATTTCGGGAATATCAATCTCCTGTGGATTTCCTTCAACTATATGTTTAAACCATGGTCTTTCCAATGTATCTCCCCTCCTTAACTCTTTTTGCTAAAAAACTCATGCAATGCTACTTTTAATAATGCAAGTTCCGTGCCAAAAAAAATAAGCGACAATTAGTACATAAAAAGTTCACTAATTTGTCACTTAATTCATTTTTGTATTATATTTTTCAATATTTTCAGACTATTCAATGGTTGTCTGTTAATTTATTTTTGAATCGGATAATTCATTTTTGAATTACTGTGAGTTATTCTGTAGAAAGGTTATACTTTTGTAGCTTTCTCACAATGGTGGCTTGACTTGTTTTTAAGCTTCTAGCAATTTCATACGTGGTTTTATATTGCTGTAGAGCTTTTATTAGGACTGTTTTTTCAGCCGTTTCTACAGCGTCCTTTAACGATAATTCTTCTTGCTTTGAAGCAACTTCGATCTTCTTTAGCTTTTTATAGTCTTCTGGTAAGTCTGTTACGGATAACACTTCGGTCGGAGCTGTCAAAATTAATCGTTCAACAAGATTCGATAGCTCCCTTACATTTCCGGGCCACTCGTAATCATAGAAAAAGTCTTGCAATTCTCTGTCAATGACTTTAGCTACGTGGTATTTTTTATTGTATTTGTCGAGAAAATGGTGTGCTAACGCAATGACGTCATCTTTTCTCTCTCTTAAAGGTGGAACTGAAACAGGAAGAACATTTAGGCGGTAGTATAAATCCTCACGGAAGTCCCCTTTTTCAACCATTTCCTTTAGGTTTCTATTGGTTGCGGCAATCAGCTGTACATCTACTTTCTTAACTTTTGTGCCACCGACACGGATAATTTCTTTTTCTTGAATCACTCTAAGTAATTTTACTTGAAGACTCAATGGAAGTTCCCCTATTTCATCCAAAAATAAGATTCCTTTATCCGCAAGTTCGAACATTCCAGCCTTTCCGGTACGGTTAGCTCCGGAAAAAGCTCCTCCTTCATACCCAAACAACTCAGACTCTAAAAGATCCTTCGGTATTGCTCCGCAGTTTACTTTAATAAATTGTCCCTGGTTGTACCTTGTACTTGATGCATATAAGTGACGGACAAGTACGTCTTTCCCTACCCCGGTTTCTCCAAGTACTAAAATTGTGGTATCAAAGTTTGCGATTCGAACAATCATATCGTAAATTTCAACCATCTTCTGGCTTTTTAAAATAATCTCTGGATCATGAAGCGAAGTTGCTTTTAATCGTTCTAATTCTTCCTTGTATTTCTCATTCAGAAGCTGCACTTTCTTTAGTTCTGCATTCAGCTGATTAAGTTCTGATAAGTCTCGTATGTTGGTAACAATTTTTTCAATTTCCCCATTGTCATTAAAAATAGGGTTTCCTGTTAACAATGTTTCCTTCTGATTAAAGTTCTTTTGTACAAGTGTGACGGTTTTCTTTTGTTCCATTACCTTCAGCGAAACGGATTCTTGAAGAATCCCTCTTTTAAGCAAATCATGGATGTTCTTTCCTACATAATAATGTTTTGGGATCCCGGTAATCCGTTCGATAGCTGAATTGGTTTTTAACGTATTGCCTTCACTGTCTGTAATGTAAATCCCATCATAAGAGCTTTCTATGATAGCGTCTAATTCTCGGTTATATTTATCCAATTCCTTCACGCGATCCTTAAGTTCAAACAGTAGAGTCCCATCAAAAATCATGTACATTCGGAGCTTCTTTCCATTTTCCTCAAAATCACTAGAAAGAAGCATATATTTATTATCTTCTTTTGTGGCTAAAACGGTGCCATCTCCTTGGACCTCCCAGTGCTCAAATAGATCAATAATGTTCTTGCTTAAACAATCATTCATTAGGCTAAAGTTTTCTTTAAACAGGAAGTCTCTTACATAACCTTTCTCATCCGTAATCATTTGATTAAAAGGTGCTAAACGAACCTTTTCATCAATCATTCTTTACACCTCTTTTTATCCATAAAAGAAAGGACGGAATATATCGTGCTTAACGCAGGCACATCTACACCTAGTTCCCTACCTCTCCGAACGAAAAAACCACAAAGCGATTCAACCTCCATCGGCTTCCCTTTTAATTTGTCCTGAAGCATGGAGGTTTGATGGCCACGAACTGATCCTGCATCAATAAATACACGATTTGCAATATCATCATGTACATTTATTTTAGATCTTTTAGCAATTGTTAAAGCTTCTTCAAGTACATGCTCTGCTAAACCTTTGAGTTCATAATCATCCAGTATCTCACCTACAGTTGCTTCTGTTACGGCCGATAATGGATTAAATGTTACATTCCAAAGTAGCTTTTCCCACTTCTTAGCCATAATTTCATCGGAGACGAAACAGGTAACTCCTGCATCTTGGAACATGTTAGCCACTTGTTGCACAAATTCGTCTTGTGACTCGTGAAGCCCTCCAATGACAAGTGCATGTTTTCCGAGTTGAACAATACTTCCTGGTTTATCTACTTTAGCCGATAAATAGGCAGCACCTGCAAACACATTTTCAACCCCGAATTCATGAGCCAGAACTTCCTCATTATCTACACCGTTTTGTAGGGTTAAAACTTTTACATTACTTGATATATTGGGTTTGATTTTCTGAATCGTTTGTGTAGTATCGGTAGATTTAACTGTAAAAATGATAAGGTCAGTATCCTTTAAGTCTTCGAAATCACCTGAAAACTCAGCGTCAATTGAAAACTGTTCTGAAGAAGATTTAACATTCAAACCATTTTCCTTCATCGCTTCTAAGTGCTTACCTCTAGCAATAAAAGTAACATCTTGACCAGACCTTTTTAATAATGCTCCATAAAAGCCACCTACTGAACCTGCTCCTACGATTGTAACTTTCATAAGTTCACTCCTCATACCAATAAGATGAGATTGTTAGAAAATCAAAAAAATGCAACAACAAAATTACAGCTGTTTCCGTTCCATAGCGGTTAGACATTATTTACGGTGCTTGTAAAAGGCCACGCTGGTAATGTTTTATTTAATGGTTTGTCTTCACGATAGCCAAGTACATATTCAGCTTGCATAACCGTATGAATCTCACGAGTTCCTTCATAAATGACTGGAGCCTTTGAGTTTCTTAAATATCTTTCTACTGGATATTCACTCGAGTACCCATATGCACCATGTATTTGAACAGCATCATTTGCAGCTTCATTTGCAAAATCACAAGCCTGCCATTTTGCTAGGGATGTTTCACGAGTATTTCGTTTTCCTTCATTTTTCAAGCATCCTGCACGATAAACTAGCAATCTAGACATTTGTAATCCAGCTTCCATTTTAGCGATCATTTGTTGAACTAACTGATGTTTTCCAATTTCTTTTCCAAACGTACTGCGTTCATGGCAATATTGAACACTAGCTTCTAAGCATGCTAATATTTGACCGCAAGCACCAGCAGCAACGGTGAACCTTCCATTATCAAGTGCTGACATGGCAATTTTAAATCCTTCGCCCTCTTCTCCTAATAGATTCTCCTTCGGAACTTTAACATTGTCGAAAAATAATTCTCCAGTATTCCCAGCTCTAATTCCTAGCTTTCCTTTAATAGCTTTAGATGAGAATCCAGGCATCGTACGTTCTACAATAAAAGCTGATATTCCTTTATGCTTTTTACTTTTATCCGTATAAGCAAATACTAGAAAATGATCGGCAACATCACATAGAGAAATCCACGTCTTCTGACCGTTCAGTATGTAGTGGTCACCATCTTTTACAGCAGTAGAGTTCATAGCTGCTACGTCAGAACCCGCACCTGGTTCTGTGAGGCCAAATGCACCTATTTTATCTCCCTTGGCTTGAGGAACTAGGTACTTTTCTTTTTGAAATTCGTTCCCCCATTGTAGTAATGTTAAGCTATTAAGACCAGTATGAACGGAAACAGCAGTACGAAAGGCAGTATCTCCTCTCTCTAATTCCTCACATACAATTGCTAATGAATTGTAATCCATTCCACTCCCACCGTACTCTTCTGGAATACACACTCCCATTAAATCTAGTTGAGCTAAACGTTTCATGATACTTGTTTCAAAATGTGCATTTTGGTCCCATTCACCAATATAGGGCATAATCTCTTTATCTACAAAGCTTCTAACAACCTTCCTTACCATTTGTTGTTCTTCTGAGAAATTAAAATTCATAAAATTAAGCCTCCTATTAAATTATATGATTATTATATTTACACATATTAGATAAAAAGAACTCTTGATATGACTTAACAGATTTCTTCTAGAAAGATAGTGGAATCTCCTCCTTTATTCTGAATATTTTGTATTTTATATTCACCAAGTATAAGTCGATCAATTTTTCATGAAAAAAAGAGAGTAATCAGATTACTGATCACTCTCTCTCGGTTTATTTACTAATAAACATCTGTGTCCAGTAGTTTCCGTTTGCTACGTGGCCTACACCAATATGTGTGTAGTTTGGACTAAGGATGTTTTTGCGGTGTCCTTCACTATTCATCCAAGCTTGTACAACTTCTTCTGGGGAACGTTGTCCTTGTGCGATATTTTCTCCTGCTGACTTATAGGAAATTCCGAAGTCCCTCATCATATCAAATGGTGAACCATATGTCGGACTCGTATGTGAGAAATAATTATTCTTCTGCATATCATTAGATTTTTCTCTTGCAACATTACTTAATGCAGTATCAGGTTTTAAATCAGGTAATCCATTTTTTCTTCTTTCATCATTTGTTAGTTGAATAACTCTAGATTCGATTGATGTAATTCCTTGACCAGTTGGTGCTGCTTGTTGTTCTTCTTTCTGTGTTGGTGCAGTTTCTTTCGGTTGTTGCTGTGGCTGAGCAGGTGCTGCTTCCGGCTGTTGCTGTTGTGGCTGAGCAGGTGCTGCTTCCGGCTGTTGCTGCTGTGGTTGAGTAGGTGCCGCGTTCGGTTGTTGTTGTTCGGGTTGAGCCTGTCCTGGTTGCTTAGCTTGTCCCTGGCCCGGTTGTCCAGCTTGTTCCTTTCCTTGTCCTGGGAAAACCCCACCATAGAAGATAAACTGTCTTTTTGAAATATATTTACTATGTGGGTACTTATTACTTGGTGTTGAAGTACTATAAGAGTTTGGGTCAATCGTGATAAAACCATGATTTATTTCCTGTACAGCTTCCGCAGGTAAATCATTCTGACCAGCACTATTTATAGATGCTCCTTGTTTTTGTTGCTCACCATTAGTGGTAGATCTATTCATATTCGTTTGGTTCGTGTTTCTTCTAGTGCGATCAAAATTATTAACGCCATATTGAAATTGTCTTCCATAGTCTGAGTATTGTTTGCGAATAGCGTCTCCACGCCCTGGTACGAGTAAGGACTCGTCGTACGTGTTTTGGGTTTCAAATGCTTGATTATTTTCGGCATTACAAGCGCTTAATGTAAGAACAAGTAATAACCCCAAAAATATATTGAGTTTTTTATAAGTAAACAAGATTTTGTTCCTCCTTTAGTCAATTAAAACTCATACTACATTTTTATATTTATCTGTTTTAGCGTTTTAAATAGGTGGTAAATGTCGTTAAATTTCTAGTTGTTTATCTTGTTCAGTTCAAAAAAAACAGACCACTAAAGTGATCTGCCTGTTACATCTATTCTCTATACTCAGTCATGGAATCCATATGACTTGCAATTAATGAAATGATAGTGCCGGCCTCTTCCTTGCTAAAGATAAAGTTTGTTTCGTCTTTAATTAGTTCATCATCTTCTGTCCATATCCGGTTCACTCGTCTTAATACACCGTCACCTGTTTCTCCGACAATTCCAAATTGATAGGTAACCTCAACTTCATCTTCATAAATAAAAGCAGTTACCTCAGGTGTTTCCCACTCTACATCAATTTCTTCAAATACATCGTCATCATCATCAATTTCACCGGCGATATAATATTCCTCGCTATCGTCAACGTAGTCATCGTCGTCAAATTCTGCGCTATATTCTACTTCCATATCATCGTAAATATCTTCATCATCAAAATCTTCATCGTTTAAGAAATCATGCAAGCTTTCGTGAACAGCATCAATTATATCTTCAATATCAGAAAGGATTGTTTTGGAGGTTTGTCCTAGATCCACATCGATGGATTCGATATAAAATTCTTCATTATGAGGATCGAAATATAAAGTGCAGAAGTACTCTCGATCATCATCCTCTGTGTCAACATAAAATTCCATACGTGGATGCTTTGCCCCTCTGTCGACAGACATATGCCCAATCTGATCATATTTTTCGCAAATCGATTCTAAATGGTCCTGTAGCTCTCCACTTACTCGGTCAAACCACTCTAATGACATAAGTATCCCTTCCTTTCCAGGTTATCGTTCCTATTATGTCCTTCAAAAGCATTTTCGTATAAACCATTTAGTGGAAAAGTTCTGCCGGTTGATACTCAACTAAGTAAGCAATCATTTTTCCAATGTGATTAAAACCATCATTAAGGATATAGATTGTCAAACATTTTTTGCATAAAATGTTCATCTGTACACTTAACAGGTTCCATCGAGATGTCTCTTCCTTGTTTTATCTCTTTTTTAGATAGAACCCAGCCAGAATTTTTTCGATTGATTGTTTCCATTACATTTTGACTATCAATGTTTTTGTATAGGATATACCCCGTGTTTGGTTCGTTGGTGACAAAGTATAATCTCTTTTCACCTCGGAAGCTACCTGACATTAACTTTTTTAAGGAATCAAATGCTTCGTTATTCCCAACCAGTAACTGACTTTTCCATAACTCTCTTGCTGTAAAATAAAGATACTCATCCTCATTTTTTTCCTTAAATGGATCAAAACTATGTAAAAGGTCTTGCATAACTATCCTTGAATATTCTTTTCTAGTTTCTTCTATATTTTGTTTGCATTCTTCAGTAAGCTCTGGCTTTTTTGCAAAACTGTAGTTGTATGTAAAAGTAAACAAGGTTAAGACTAGGAGTGTGCTTAAAAACATTTTTTTCAATTATTTTCACCTCACCCATATTATGGAGGTAAAAACGAAAAGTATGCATTTTATCCAGTAAAACTACATAAAAGACGGTCAAATAATTGACCGTCTCATTAAATTTCTCTCTTATCACAATAATCATCAACTATTTCCTCGATTTGATCGTGTTTAGGGAAACTGCCTTTGAATTCGAATTTTAACTCTTCTACAAATTCACCTTTGTGATAAACATGAATAGCACCGTTCTGTTTTATTACACTAAATTCTGGTTGGAATCGATATTCACCGCGATCTATTGCACCCATAATTACGCCTCATTTGCTCAAGTTTATTTTACACGTATATTATGAGTAAGTGGGCCTAAAACATACACGAGTAAACACAAAAAAGGATGAACCGCTGAGTCCATCCTTATAGTCCAAATTTTTAGTTTTGGTTCCGGATAAAAAATAAACTTAACACAACATATTAGTAAGAAGAAACTAATTTGTTAACTAGCACAATTGTTTGTTCAATTTCCTGTGGATTCACGTCATAATGAGTTGTAAAGCGGACCAATGTTGGTCCAAATGTTACAGCCAATACTCCCTCGTTCTTTAAATCTTCTACGAATTGTTCTGATGTAATATTAAATTCACTTACATCCACAACAATAATGTTTGTCTCAACTTTATTTATGACTTTTAATCCAGCAGAGTTCAAACCATCTTCAAGTTGTTTCGCTTTTTCATGATCTTCAGATAATCTCTCTCTCATCTCAGTTAAAGCAACATAAGCAGGTGCAGCAATGATTCCAACCTGTCTTAATCCTCCACCTAGTCTTTTACGCCATTTTCTTGCTGAGGCAATAAAGTCCTTACCTCCAGCCAAGATAGAACCAACTGGAGCTCCAAGACCTTTTGATAGGCACACTTGGACTGTATCACAGTAATTAGTAAATGCAGTTACTGGCTGATTAATAGCTGCTGATGCATTAAAAAGTCTTGCTCCGTCAACATGAACAGGAATGTGGTGCTTTTGCCCAATAGAATAGATTACTGCCATATTACTTACAGGGAGTACAGCCCCACCTGCTCGATTATGAGTATTCTCTAAACAAATCAAACCTGTTTCTGGAAAGTGCTGGTCGACAGAACGAATGGATGCTTCAATTTCCATAGGATTCATAGCTCCTCTATCACCAGCAATTGTTCTTGTTTGAACTCCTGCAAGAGCTGCTACAGCACCAGACTCGTAGTAGAATATATGAGACTCTGACTCTAGTAAAATTTCGTTTCCGGGTCGACAATGAGTCAATACAGCAATTTGATTACCTTGTGTACCACTAGTAACGAAGAGAGCAGATTCTTTTCCTAAAATCTCAGCAGCTTTTTCTTCAAGTTTTAATACAGTAGGATCTTCTCCATACACATCATCGCCTACTTCCGCTTCGTAAGCAGCTTTTCGCATGGCTTCTGTTGGCTTCGTGATGGTATCGCTTCTTAAATCAATCATTTCAACACTTCCTTTAAAGATAAGCTCGGTTGTTTTCATTATAACAGGTTGTAACAAATCCTTAGAAAAGAAAAACCCGAGAAACGTATATTCTCGGGTTGGTAGCATTAACCGAATAAGCTGCTGAATACTGGAGGTGAAAGTTCTACTCCATCAAATACTTTAGTCATATTTGTAATGTATTCTTCTTTGAAAGTCTCAGCTTCGCTCATATCTGTAGCTTGAGCCTTTAGTAATTCTGCTTTTTTAGTATAATATTGTGTCAGGTTCTCAAGTGCTGCTTCAATATCAGTAGTATAGTCTTTTAATTCTTCTGGAATAGCAATTGCTTTAACGTCGTCGCCAAATGTTGCTACTGCTGCTGTTGGATCTTGTTCTGGGTCAGCTAAAGTTCCTTCTACAGAACGGATAACTTTTGTAACTTCACCTTGGTAGCTAAGAAGACTTGAACGAACAGCTTTTGCATTATCTTCTGTTTGACCAGCCGTTTCTTCAACTTTCTCTTCTTGTTTAGTCTCCTCTTGAGCTGAGCAAGCTCCTAGAGCAACTACAAGTGATCCTGCTAATAAAAATGATAAATATTTTTTCATGTTTTGTCCTCTCCCCTTTTTTTTATTTTTTTAGAGAAAACAGCCCTTGACCCCTTTTTCCGTTTTCTTTTAAAAACGAAAAATGTTTTTCTGACAATTTATAATTTACCTACTTTTCGAACAGATTTCAAGAGTTTTTTCGTATACCGAAATAAATTTAATATTTCTAAAAATTATCTAAATTCAGATAAAACAATGTAATTAGTATGAAATTGTTGTTTTACTAGAATAATTTTGACTCTATTATTGTAATAAGACAGGTCTAAAGAGGTTAAAGTAATTTTATGAATAGTTGGAGGTGAATAGTTTTGGATAATATTGGTGCAAGAGATCATATTTTAGTTGAGGATGAAAATGGACAAGAAAAAGAATATGCGGTAGAGGCTCTATTTGATATGGGAGATCAGTCTTATGCTCTATTAAGGTTTGGGGATGAGACCTTACTTATGCGTATAGAAGATGAGGGGGAACAACAATACTTAGTTAGTGTTACGGATCCTACTGAGAAGGACTCTATTTTGGATGCATATCAAATTGCCGTTCAAGAAGCTCCTGCCGATTAATTTGGTGTATTAGAAAATGAGGAAAAAACTTCTCGACTTAGTTCAGGGGGAACACCAACAGAGAATTCAAGAAGTAATCGGTGGGATGACATTTACAAAAAATTTTCGTTCTCCATCTGCTGAGGAATGGTATGTTTTTTTACCAGGGTTTAAGGACCCTAGAACGAATGGTGCTGCCGGAAAAGTGATCATCCATTACAACCTTCTTGGAAATCGAGAAATTTTTATAAATACAACGATTATTTTTGATGATCCGGAGTTATTTTCACCTACTATATCCCCTCTTGTCTATGCTATTTCAGATGAAATCATTAACAGGCTTGTTGGTTATGCTGACACTTTGTTGTCTGTTCATGCGGGTGAGAATTCCTATGATGCTGAGTATAAAGAATAACAAAAAAAGTCAGGTACTTGCACCTGACTTTTTTTAACTTTAACTTGGGTCGACCTCATCATATGACAAGGTTGTAACGCTTGTGTATTCCCCTTTTTCAATTTCTTCATCTGTTGCACTCTGCTCTAACTCTTCCTGGTCATCCATTCCAGGTGCTATTTTTGTATCTTCATCTACTCTTTTTTTGGCCACATTTTTCAACTCCCTTTTTTAAAAGTATTTTGTCCTGCTTGGTTGCATCTATTCTACAGAATGGGCTTATTTACTAGGGTTTGAAGATAAAATTTAGTAACCGTTTATCGACAATTACTTCTAGTCACTCATACGATAATATAGCACCATGCCCTACACCCACTTGTTTAGAAAAAGGAGTGACTATATGACGGTTTTTACAAACAAGAACCTAGAGCCAAAAATATATAAATCTTACCCTTCGATTAAATTGCCAAACCAGCATTCATATCGGTATAACTACCTTGAGAATGTACTGCAAAAACAAGATGAGGTGAACAATTCCCTCTCGCACTCGGTCCAAACTGTTCAAGATATAATGAAACATTCAGCCCATGTACAGAACAATCAATTTGAGAATTTACTAATGAAAATGCACCAACATGAAGAAATGACAAAAGGATTTTTGGAAGCTTTCAGTAAACAAGAAGAAGCAAACACTTTGATTGCAAATAGGCTTGAAAAGTTGGAGAAAACCAATAATCTTCTTCTGCAAAATCTCGAAAGTGAAGGTTTAATGAACCAAGCAATTTTAGAGCAACTTTCTTTTCAGGACACCTCTCTTAATAAACTAACTGAAAAAATTGATAATCATGAGGTTTTCTCAAAGGATTTCTCTGATCAGCTTTCCAATCAAGAGGAATTATATAAAGAATTATCGCAAAAGATGGAGCTTCAAGAAGTATTCCATAATACGGTTATGGAACGCTTAGAGCAACAAGAAGCTCTAACTCAAAAAATAGCTCGACAGCTAGAACATCTTCGCTCGGTCATCTTTGAGAGGGCAAGTCATATAGTTGATAAGTTTGAAGAAGGCTTTGGGAAGATTAGTAAGCCTGTACAAAGATTTTTTGTCCAGAAAGAAGATCGAGATAAGGTTAAAAAGTAAAAGCAAAAAAAGAATCCCCCTTTATAATTTTTAGGGGGATTTCTTTGTTTACTTCGGAGATTGACAAGGGGTTGAATAGGCTAAACATTTAAATCCTTTATTCTCCAATATCGGTTGACTCATAGGACTTGCGTCTACTGTTAAAAATCTATACCCTAATTCCCTAGCTTTTTGTGCTCTGATTGCAATTAAAGAGGTGTAGAGGCCTTTTCCACGAAATTCTGGTAGAGTGGAACCGCCCCAAAGGCTGCCAAAAGAAGTTCCTCTCTCAAGGTACATCCATGCTCCGCTAACAGCTTTGCCATCTACATAAGAAGCATATATATATAGGTTCCCGTCGTTAGCCTTCAGATCTCTTATAAGTCTATCGCCTAACTCTTGATGGTCCGTTTTCCAAATCTTCCCTTCAAGCTCCATAAGATCTCTGATACCCTTTTCATCAGTAATCTGGAAAATGTTCGGAGAAAATTCATAGCTAAGCAATTCTGTTGATTCTTCAATATCTAATACCATTAACGCTTCCTTATTTTCAACCTCAAATCCGTATTCTGTTAGCGCCTCGATTAAATTTTCTGGCTGGTCGTAATCAAATACCTTCCATTCAAAGGGCTGGTTGATGGAGTTAAAGAAGTTTAATTCATCTTGAATAACGCTATGAATATTTTGTTTATTCAAATTGGAAAAAAGGACAAACCCATGCTCGTTATGCTCTGAAATATGTCTCACTGTATAAGGCGTTTCTTCTCTCTTCCAACCCGGGTAATGAATATCTTTTCTCAATTCTTTTGTAAAAATATTCAGCATTATCTTTCTTTCCATCAGTAGTACTCCTCCACTATATCTTCACTAATTTAACTGCACATGCTTTATACTCAGCAGTACCCGAAATAGGGTCATATTCATTAATGGTAAGTACATTCGTAGGAACTTCACTCCAATGAAAGCTCATAAAGACTAGACCTGGAACAACCTGATCCGTTATTTTTGCTTTTACTTGTAAGGAGCCTCTTCTCGAAGAAACTTCCACCATTTGTCCGTCCTCGATTCTGAGTTGTTGAGCATCATCAGGATGTATATCAATGGTTTCTTCCGTTTGTTTCACTTTTACACCGTCTGCATAAAATCTCGTCTGTGTATGAGTATTGTAGGATTCGTACCTTCTTCCCGTTGTTAAAATAAAGGGGTAATCTTCATCTGCTGGTTCTACAGGCGGGGTGTACGAAACTGGTACAAATGGAGCCCTATTTTCATTATTGTTTGAAGGGATATGGAACCTTTCATGTAAGATAAATGTGCCTGGATGATCTTCAGTTGGACATGGATAATGAACAGAATATTCATTTTCTAAGCGCTGATAGGAGATCCCGCCATACATTTCCCATGCTAAGGTCCGAACCTCATCCCAGATTTCTTCACTATTTTTATAGGCCATCGGATACCCGAGTCGTGTAGAAAGTTCACATAAAATTTCCCAGTCTTCTTTTACATCAGGATCTGCTTTGACAGCCTCTCTTACTCGTTGAATTCGCCTGTCGGTATTCGTGTAAGTCCCTTCAACCTCTCCCCATGATTTAGCTGGCAATACAACATCTGCTACTTTAGCTGTTTCAGTCAAAAATATATCCTGAACAATTAATACATCTAATTTTTTGAATAGCTCTTTTGTATGGTTCAAATGGACATCAGCAAGAAGTGGATTCTCCCCTATAATATAAAGGGCTTTTACCTCTCCATTTTCCATCTTTTCAAAGGTCCTTGTTTGAGTATCCCCGACATTTGGATCGATTGGAACTCCCCATGATTTTTCAAACCTAGCACGGTATTCATCATTTGTGATTGAAACAGAACCAGTTAACATATTGGGTAAACATCCCATGTCTCCTGCACCTTGAACATTATTTTGCCCGCGTAATGGCATAATTCCGTTCCCTTTTTTACCAATGTGGCCAGTCAACAAGGCTAGATTTGCGATGTCAAACACATTATTGACTCCACAATGATGCTCGGTTATCCCTAGAGTATAAGCAATCATTGCATTTTTTGCCGTTGCATATTCACGAGCTGTTTGGACAATCTCTTCTGGCTTTAGTCCAGTAATTTGACTCGTGAATTCTGGTGTGTAGTTCCTCACTTGTTCTTTCAGTTGCTCAAAATCTGTTGTATGTTCACGTACCCATTGTTCATCATAAAGCTTTTCTTCAATGATGGTGTGTATCATGCTGTTCATTAATGCGATGTCTGCTCCAACTTCAATTTGGAGATGGCGATGCGAAACTTTTACCATATCAATTTTTCGAGGATCGACGACAATGATTTTTAACCCGGTCTTAACCGCTTTTTTCATCTTATTGGCGATAATTGGATGGGCTTCGGTCGTATTTGACCCCATTAATAATAAAACATCTGCTTCTTCAAAATCTTCTAACGTATTGGTAGGGAAACCGCTTCCAAAAACAGTCGCCAGACCGGCGACACTTGGAGCGTGTCAGGTTCGGTTACATCCATCAATGTTATTGCTACCGATTACAGTTCTCATGAATTTTTGAGTTACATAGTTAGATTCATTGGTAGAACGGGCACAAGCAAATAGTGAAATTGCATTAGGACCCCATCTTTCTTTTACGTGCGATAGTTTGCTCGCAATAAAGGAGTAGGCCTCTTCCCAAGTAGCTTGAACGAGCTCTCCACCTTTTCGAATAAGTGGGTGCTTTAGTCTGTTGTTTGCGTGTACATACTTATAGGCAAATGCACCTTTTACACAAGTTTGCCCTTTGTTTACCGTTGCTTCCTTGTCCCCTCTAATTTTTACAATGTGGTTATCTTGGACTTCAACAATTAAGCCACAACCTGTACCACAATAGCCACAAATCGTCTTAACCTGTTTTGCCTCGCTCATGATTTCCCCTCCAGTCTATTTCTATACTTATATTGTAACTGAAAACTGGACCATAGGGTTTATTAAAATTGCCTAAATAGTTAATATTTGTCACGGCACTTTCACTATTTTCGACTAATTTAGGCGATAGCCCATCCGGACATCCTACCTATGCCATAGGATAATATTGAATAACACATATGGAGGTGTTATCAAATGAGTTACGGTTATAACGGTGGTTTCGCATTAATCGTTGTACTGTTCATCTTGTTGATCATTGTCGGTACAGCATTTGTTTAAACCAATAATGATGCCAGAAATAACTCAAAATTTTGAAAGGAGCGAATGTTTTATGTTTAATCATGGATTAGGTTGTGGCTATGGTGCAGGATATGGTTATGGATATGGATACGGTGCTCCTGTAGGTGGCGCAGGCGTTGGAGGATTTGCTCTAATCGTTGTGCTATTCATCCTATTAATAATTGTTGGCGCAGCTTGGGCGTAACAATAAGTATAAAGAAGAAGAACCCCAGATTTTTGGGGTTCTTTTTCATGTCCTATGCAGTTAAGCAGTTTTTGCTGGAAGAACGATGTTAAATGTCGTCCCTTTGTTTAATTCACTTTCGATATATACTTTTCCACTGTGACTTTCGATAATCTTGAAACTTACCATTAACCCAAGACCGTTCCCGTTTTTCTTTGTTGTATAAAAAGGCTCTCCAATTTTCTTAAGCTTATCTGGAGGAATTCCAACGCCTGTATCCTGAATGGAAATTTGAACTTGACCATCAGATACCATCGTTCTGACACGAATCTCCCCACCATCTGGCATGGCTTCTATCCCATTTTTAACGAAGTTGAGGAAGACCTGCTTAAGTCGATCCTCGTCGCATTCAATTTGAATGATCTCTTCATTTGCTTCAAAGCACATCCGCACATTTTTCTTTCTTGCTTCAAACTCCAATAAATTAAGGACGGTCTTAATAATAGGGATAATATTTTTCTCCTTAAGATCAACAGCTTTTGGTTTTGCTAAGACCATAAAGTCTTCCACGATATGATTCACTCGGCCAATTTCATCGAGTATAATTTCAATGAATTCTCTCCGTTGATCATCCATTTCATCTTCTAGTAAAAACTCTGCATAGCCTTTCATGGACGTAAGTGGATTTCTAATCTCATGAGCAACACCTGCTGCAAGATGTCCTACAGCTGCCAATTTATCTTGTCTGTGAAGAATCTCTTCCGTTTTCTTTCTTTCCGTAATATCATTTCGGATAGCTAAATACTGGTAGGGTTTCCCATTCTCACCAATGAATGGAACAATGGTGGTGTCTACCCAATAATACGTACCATCTTTTGCTTTATTTCTAATTTCACCCTTCCAAACGTCACCTTCACCAATTGTTTTCCATAGGTCTTTAAAGAATTGTTTAGAGTGAAATCCAGAGTTTAATAAGCGGTGATCACTACCAATAAGCTCTTCTCGAGAGTACTTAGAGATTTCGCAGAATTTATCATTTACTTTTTTTATAACGCCTTTTGCATCTGTAAAAGCAACGATTGACGATTGATCTAGAGCGAAATTAATATCATTTACTTCTCTTAAGCTAGACTTTAACTTTTCTTCCGCTACCTTTCGGTTAGTAATATCTGTTCTAATTGCAACATATTGATACGGTTTACCCTTATGATTTAAAAAAGGTACGATGGTTGTTTGGACCCAGTAAAAGCTTCCGTCCTTTGCCTTGTTACGGATCTCACCCTTCCAAACGTTTCCTGCCCCAATCGTACTCCATAGTTCCTTAAAGAATTCTTTCGAGTGGTAATGGGAGTTTAGACTACGATGATCTTGACCAATAAGTTCTTCCCTTTCATATTTCGAAATCTCAACAAATTTGTCATTTACATAGGTGATTTTTCCCTTTGGGTCAGTAATCGCGACAATCGATGATTCGTCTAGCGCATCTTTAATATCTTTTAAGTTAGTGTCTGAAATAGCCAACTTTTTGCTAATAAGAGCACTTGAACTAATTAAGCCTGCCAAGATTAAAATCGAAACAAAAAGGACGACATAAATCAGAAATGATTCCTGAAAAGGTTGATAAGTTCCTTCTTTTTGCTCTATGAACGAAGTTGCTTTTATTAATAAGAAATGTCCTTCGACAATGGCTAGAGTAACAATAACAGCACTTAATGGTTTCAGCCATATTTGATTGGTGTTTAAGAAACTTTTTGAATTAAACAGGATCCAAAATACGAAAAAGAAAGAAATAAAGATTAAAACGCTCGATACGGTTAAAATGAGCAAATCATATTTAACAACCATGTGTAAGGCATGCATTCCAATTAAGTGTATAGACAAAACCGCACATGTTAAGAAGAAGCTACCTAAGAATAAATTTGCTCTTGTTATACTTCTATTTATAACTGAATAAAAGGCCATCGCAGTAAAACAAATGCCTAGCATGATGGACAACAGAGTAATCGGAATATCGTAAGTGATAGAACCGTTAATGTTAATCGCAAGCATTCCTATAAAGTTCATCACCCATATCCCAATCCCCATTGAGAAAACACCACCAATAAACAGAAAACGCTTATTGCTTTTGGATGTGTTCAAAATCGTAAATAGATCCAGGGCAGTGTACGACGACATAATCGTTAAAAGGATTGCAGATACAATTAAGACTGGATTATAAGTCACAAAAATTTCTTGCATTAATAAATTGAAGCCTCCCCTTTGTTAACGAGTGTTACTCCTATGATTGTAATGGAAAGTTCCGAGACATGGAAGAATAATTATAAAATCAGGTGAATATTTCCTGAATTACCTTTCTTCGAGTTCAAGTAAAATCCGTCTCTTTTTTTTAATTTCTTATTTACTCTAATGTTAAACATAAAAAATTTATATATTTTTTTAAAAAAAGGTACACTTTTTTAATTTTATTGTGTATACTGTACTATAACAGATGAACAAAATAATAACTGTAATATAAAAAGGAGGAATTATGATGTTACAAAGTCCAGTTGAGTTTTTTAGAAATCTACCTAAGAAGGTTTGTCCAGAGTGTGGTCAGACTGTAAATGAACAAGCAGAATCTTATTTAATGGAATGTGATTACTGTCTATCTAAGAAATCAGAATAAAGGTAAAGAGCAATGAGCGGTCGGTACTCATTGCTCTTTTTCTGTCTTATAACAGTTTCTCGTTTTATCAGTAAGTCCGCTTTAAAAAATCTTTGTTAAAAATATTTAGAAAAATCTATTAAAATCGTTTATAATGAAATTTAATTAGGGTTTCGAAATAAATGCCCTTTTACTATTAAGGAGGAATTGAAGTGGAAAAAACAGTTGAGAAACGTCTGAACCGCGATGAAGTCCCAGTTAATTTAACTTGGAATTTAGATGATTTATTTCGTTCTAATGAGGAATGGGAAGCTGCTATAGTAGATATCGAGAATCAGCTACCTCAATTTTCTTCGTTTGAAGGAAAACTACAAGAGAGTCCTTCTATTCTGGCTGATTGCTTAGAGGCTCGTGAAAAGTTAATGGAAAAATTAATTCTGGTTGTTACATATGGTTCCCTTCGTCAGTCTGAGGATGGGACAAACCCTGAAAATCAAGCGAATGCTGCTAAGTTCCGTTCTCTTACAGCAAAGGTTGGAGCCGCGCTTTCTTTTATTGATTCAGAAATTTTAGCAATTCCTGAAGAACAGCTTTTACAAAGCGTTAATTCGGAAAACCGTTTAGTTGTATATAAAAAGAATATTTCAGATCTTATAGAAACTAAGAAACATAAGCTTTCGTCAGAAACAGAGCAGGTGTTAGCAGCACTAGGAGAAGTTCATGGTGCTCCTTATAACATCTATCAAACAAGCAAATCATCTGATATGCAATTTTCTTCTTTTGAAGATGAAAAAGGCAATGAATTACCTAACTCATTTGCACTATTTGAAGATCGATATGAATTTTCACCTGACACGAACGTTCGTCGTAAAGCATACGAATCTTTCGTAGCTACCTTAAAGCAATATAAAAATACGTATGCAGCAACGTACGCAACTGAGGTGAAAAAACAAGTTACCATTTCTCGTCTAAGGAAGTATAATTCTGTTACAGAGATGTTATTACATCCTCAACAGGTAACAACTGAAATGTATCATAACCAATTAGACATTATCCAAAAGGAACTTGCTCCACATATGCGCCGTTTTGCTCAACTTAAGAAAAAAGTTCTTGGACTTGATAAGATGTCGTTTTGTGACTTAAAAGCACCTTTAGACCCTGAATTCAATCCGAGCACAACATATGAAGAAGCGAGTAAAGTCATTCTTGAGTCTTTAAAAGTAATGGGTCCTGAGTATATGGAAATCATGGAAAAAGGCCTTGCAGAAAGATGGGTTGACTTAGCTGATAACGTAGGAAAGTCAACAGGTGCATTCTGTTCAAGTCCTTATGGTTCTCACCCATTCATTTTAATTACTTGGACAGATACAATGAGGGGTGCATTTGTCCTTACACATGAGCTTGGTCATGCAGGCCATTTCTATCTTGCAAATAAATACCAACGAATTGTGAACACAAGACCTTCTACTTACTTCGTCGAAGCACCGTCAACAATGAACGAAATGCTATTAGGCGATTACTTGTTGTCTAATACAGATGATAAGCAAATGAAGCGTTGGGTCGTATTACAACTTTTAGGTACGTACTATCACAACTTTGTTACTCACCTATTAGAAGGTGAATTCCAAAGAAGAGTATATGACTTGGCTGACAAAAACGTACCTCTTACAGCAAAACTACTTTGTGAGCTAAAAGGAAATGTTCTTTCTGAATTCTGGGGAGACACGGTTGAGATGGATGAAGGTGCGAGCCTTACTTGGATGAGACAACCTCATTACTACATGGGATTATATCCATACACCTATTCAGCAGGCTTAACAGCTTCTACCGCAATGGCTCAGAACATTAAAGAAGAAGGCCAACCAGCAGTGGACCGTTGGTTAGATGTTTTAAAGGCTGGTGGAACAATGAAGCCTCTAGAACTACTTAAAATGGCTGGTATTGATATGTCTCAACCCGAACCTATCCGCAAGGCTGTTGCTTATGTTGGTTCATTAGTAGATGAATTAGAAAAGAGCTACGAATAATCATGAAAACCCGACTAATTTTAGTCGGGTTTTTTCTATTTATCTAATGGCTCCATGAGGGAGAATGGCATGAACACCCTTTACTCTATTTACGATTTGCGTAATTCTTAAATCTACTACGACACTTGCTAATGCCGTTGCTTCTGTTTTATTTACGTTATACTGCTCCTGTATAAGAACGATCATGTCCTCTAGTGCAAGCAACATCGCTTCGTTTAAATCCTCATGAAATCCAAATGTAATCCATCCTGAAGGTGTGTTTGCTCTTGGTGACTGTAGAGAGAAATTTTCATGAACGACTAGAGTTAAATCAACTAAATCCATGGGACATTCAATCGCCTGCCCAGATACTTCTCCATCACCTTGCATGGCGTGACCATCTCCTGCTGAGAAAAGCGCTCCATCTACTTTAATTGGTAAATATAAGTTACTACCTCTAACTAATTCTTTGCAATCGATATTCCCACCGACATTTCGTGGCGGAATAGTTGAGTGCACTCCTTCTACTTCAAAGGCATTTCCCATGAGACCAAGGAAAGGCTGTAGAGGTACACTTAAAGTTTGATCATTAAGAACGGTCCTTCCAATTTTCTTCTCACGATCCAATTCCCAATTTAAAGTAACTTGTTCCACATCCGTTAAGCCAAGCTTCGTATTATGCCAGTTAACTGAACCTCCAGCACAGTTCCAACCATACCATCCAGGCACTAAATCATTAATTTTAACTTCTAAAGTCATGTTAGGCTTGGCTCCCTCAATTTTAAAAGGGCCAATGATGGGATGTCCCCACTCCTCTTCCATTTCTCTAGATTGATAACGTTTTCTCTCTTCCTTTTTATTAGAGGAATAGCCCCATCCAATATCAAGGGAGTTAAAGCGAATGGTATCTCCCGATTTAATCGTCAAAATAGGCTCGTAGTCTTTACTAAATGAACCATGTATATGTTTATTTTCTGTTTTAATCGTATGAATCGTCATATTTTCCTCCATTATCTCCATGATATTCCTGTCTATTTTAAAGGAAAATTTAAAAATTTCATATTTCTTTTTTATAAAGTTAAAAAAATAACCCTCTACCTTAGTAGAGAGTTAGTATTAACACCTTAGGGGACTCAACCATGACATTAGCTACAATCATTTTCTTACTTTCTTACTACACCAAGGTTATTTACTGCCTGTATGACTATTCTTTAGCTAATGTGCGTTTGTTCCGACATATTAAAGGATTACGTTGGATGCCCTCATACCATTGTGAGAGGTAATTCCTTCATTCAAACAAACATATTCAATTTTAATTTGACTCTATTTCCACACACATTCCTATCTGGAAGCTCTACTTAGACTATTAAAGGATATTGTGAGCGTTATCTGCTGTAAAAATTGCACCAATTTTAGATTTTATTACACAAATGTTTATAGTCACATTCAATTGCTCGTTTTTAAATAATCCCAATTCTTCTATTTTTTCTAACTCTGAAGGAAGATCTTTTGGTTGAGAATTATTCTACAGCGTACGATTCGACTTTAATATTCTCATGTAGGCTGAAGAGCTTTTCTCTTCCCTCTGGATTATTGGGTATTAGAAGAGATACAGCATTTTGAACTTAAAGCGTTATTACATTCGTTTCATTCACCTTACAAATTTGATTAACAGAGTAACGGCTCTCTCCTTTCTCTTTATTCGCTTCCGTTGTAAAGGAATTTATAGTTTCTTCGTTCACGCTAACTTTTCAGCTTTTTCGGAACGAACACTATATGGTTGAGTCTCCTAAGATGTTAACTTTTCTTTCTCTCTTTATTGTATTTCCTTTACACTCTTAGTATATCACCATGGTAACTGAATACACGGAATGAATTTGATCATTTTGTGAACGTTTTCACAAAAAAGAAAAACAGAGAAGCAAACAGCTCTCTCTGCTAACATTTATTGATTTGAAAATATGGATTTTCCTTGCTCAATATACTGAATCATCATTTTATTCGGGACTAAACTACCACCTGTTGCCCAAACGATATGAGTGCTATTCTGTAACTGTTCTCTTGAAAAGTTCGCATCATACCAGTTTGATCTATTTAATAGGATTGGTCCATACATTCCAGCTAAAGCGGAAGGTTCAAGATTGATTTGTTCAGTTTGAGAAAGTAAAAATAGCAATTTATAAAGTTGTTCGTCCTGTACCGTAAATATACCAGTTAAAAAGGGTCCCACCGTTTTTCCCACAAAAGAGGAAGGTCTTCCAACTGCTAAACCATCTGCATCCGTCAAATTATCAATTCCAAAATCTTGTACACTAATTTTTTCGTACTGCTTTGTCATAAGTCCCAGCAGCATACATGGAGAGTGTGTGGGTTCAGCAAAAAAGACATGAACATGATTTCCTAAAAACATTTTTAACCCATAGGCAATGCCTCCAGGAGCCCCTCCCACACCACAAGGTAGATATACAAATAAAGGATGATCCTCATCAACGAGAATATTCTTTTCCGTTAACTGCTTTTTAAGTCTCATGGCTGCGACAGAATATCCTAGAAATAAATCAATAGAATTTTCATCATCGATAAAAAAACATTTGTGGTCCTTTTGACATGCCACTCTTCCCAATTCTACAGCTTTGCTATAATCTGAAGCATGTTCCACCACTTGTACTCCGTTATCTCTTAACAAATCCTTTTTCCATTGTTTAGCATCGTGGGACATATGTACAGTGACGTTAAACCCTAGCTTTGCACTAATAATACCGATGCTTAAGCCTAAATTTCCTGTTGATCCCACTGAGATGGAGTAGGTTGAGAATAGCTCTTTATATCTTTTTGTTAATAACACACTATAATCATCTGAAACAGATAGTCCATTGTCCATTGCTAGATTTTCTGCAAGTTTTAGGACCTCATATATTCCTCCACGTGCTTTTACCGATCCGGCAATGGGTAAATCATGATCCCCTTTTAAATATACCTTTCCAACAATCGGGCTATATTCCTCGGTAATCTTATTCTTCATGTTTTCTACTGGGATAAGGAATGACTCGATAATCCCGTCATTTTTCATTGTTTCCGGAAAAGCCTCTTTTAGCAATGGTGCAAAACGGTTTAATCTTTCCGCTGCTTCAGTGATATGATCATAGGTTATATCTCCTTCAACAAAAGCTTGAAGGCACTCATTCTCCCAAAGGACTTCCTTCGTTTCAATCATGTCCACTAATAGGGGGTGTTCTTCCATCCATGAAGAAATAGACCTGCCTAATACCAATTTCGTGTTCTCCATCTCTCCAGCACCTCACTTAATTGTACTTACACTAACGTACCATGATTTACCGTTAATATGAATGCATTTTTAATAAAAAAAGACATGTATCTGAGGTTGATATCATGTCTTAAAACATTTTATATAACTGGCTGTCCCATTTCAATTGGTGATAAGGCTTTCGTTTCATCAACAAATACAAATGCATCATATCGTTCTGAAATACGGGAAGGTACATAGTTGCCATACTGTTCGTATTCAGGATTGTATACTACACCAATAGCTCGGTGGCCTATCCAGTCTCTGAATAGTTCTTTATTCTCGTTATTGAAGATAAGTATCTTATCTATGCCTTCAGCTTGGTGAAGATAATCCTCCCAACTGCCGCTCTGCCCTTCTGGAACTTTCATAACTTCAACTGTCTTCCCCCATTCCCTTGCCGCAGTAACTGTCCCTTTATAAGTGCCAAATCCAACAGCAAATACTTTTTCTTCCCCGTATTTTTCTCTTAATATTTGCCCCACATTTACAAGTCCCTCTTTCTCCATGTCTGTGGCCCTTGCATCACCAATATGCGTGTTATGCTCCCAAACAATTACTTTTGTTTCAGGTCCGTAAAAATTAGTTAACTCATCAATGGTGCTCACCATATGATGATCTCTAATATTCCAATCTTCTGGCCCACCTTTTACCATCGAGCGATAGTATGCTTCAGCATTGACTGTTACTAAGCTATTGACAGCTAAATTAAGCGAAGTCTCGGGTCCCTCTTTATATTGATGGCGATTATTTCTTATCTTTAGTAACAGTTCTACAACTTCATCCGTACAGTCTTCGCCGTAAAAAGCTGCAGAAACACCATAATATTCTGGCTTTCGATCAAAAGCTTCGAAACAAGAAAATGCTTTTTTCGCAGCTTCCAAATCCGCAGATTCATTTTTTTCAAGAAGGTGTAATATCTCATCCATCGACTCCCAAAGACTATAAACATCAACTCCATAAAAGCCGACGTTTGATTGAGCTTTTTTATTATAATCGTGTAACCATTCAATAAAGGTTTTAATTTCATCATTGGCCCACATCCATGTAGGCCATCGGTTAAATTCTTTTAATGCGTCCATAGATGTGGTTTGTTTGTAGCTTTTAATATATTCATTAATGGAAAAGCATGAAGGCCAATCTCCCTCAACAGCGATTACATTAAAGCCTTTCTGTTCAATCAGCATCTTAGATAGTTCTGCACGAATTGTATAGAATTCAGATGTCCCATGAGAGGCTTCACCTAGTAGGACATACTTTGAATCCCCAACTGAATCTACAATCGCTTGTAAATCTTCTTTATTCTTAAAAGGTAGTGCATATTTTTCGATATTTTGTATCAACGTATTATTCATTTTTGAATGTGCTCCTTCTTCGTTTTACCGGAATGGTCGTTTTATTTTTACCACAAGGAGGATTAATATTTCATGTTGGGAACAAGATTTATTCAATGAATAAGCTTCATCATTAGAGAGAAACTTTAACGTAAGGAGATGATTTTCATGAAGAAGAAGACGAGTGAGGATTATTTAACACAAGCACCAAAACAAGAACAATTTACGATAGAAAATGATGGGAGATTTCCAAATCAAAAGAATTATCCAGGAGACTCTGTAAATGAACATGAACAACTAGAAACAGCTAATGCGATTATTGCTGAAGGAGAAATAGGGCAGCAAAGAGAGAATCTATAGAGGTTACAAAGAAAGGTGATCAAAGTGGAAACAATAGATCCGAAAGATGTAAAAATTGGAGATGAAGTTTACGTGATTTACAATAATCCCCATACCCCTTCTGTGTCTAACGTGAAAGCAGCGGAGATTGTGCAGCATCCTAAGGATCCGAACCGTGTAGCACTTTTTTTGAATGAAACATTTCACGTTATTGAAGATGATGATGCGTTATTTACTTCTGAGCTAGAAGCCATGAATGCATTTGATAATTTTTATGGAGATCAAAATATGGAATAACGAAACAAGGCTTACCATAATGAGTAAGCCTTGTTTGTACGCTTGTTATTAAAATTAGATTTTTGGTAACTCACGAACCTCAAGTGCAGTTTCGTTTCCACATAAAGGACATTTTAAATCAGAGCTAGCAAAATCCTTTCTCATCCAACCGATACATGCATCATCACTGCATGTATACACCTCTATTTCCATCATGATATCTTCTGGTTTTTCTTCTTGTGCTTTTCGGTTAAAAAAAATTGGAACCGCCCCCTTTTTTTATTAGTATGGGCAATTGTTTCTAATTCTATAGCCTTCTTTTAAAAAAACATTTTTCTGGTGGTAATTCATTTATTTTACTAGGGTACTACTAGTTCACATAGTAATAAGTGGGACTATGTATACATTTATATCCTCAAAGTTGATATTAACAATAGGAGTGTGATGATGGTTATGAAGCAGAACGAAAATAAAAAATACACAGTGGCGGGAACAGATATTGAAGAAGTGAAAAAATTAAACGCTAATTCTGGGCTAAGTTATAACGAGGTTAAGCAATTACTTGCTAGGAAAATGTTAAAAGAGAAGAGTTAGATTTTTGGAAATAGTAGTTTTGTGTAGATAAAGTAGCGTACCAATCTGGGATCTAACTGGTATGCTATTTTGTCTGAAAACACGTTAAATTATAGACAAAGAGGCTTCTTTAATCTTTTCTGTACAAGTTAGATTAAGAAATAACTTCCGACAGTAAGCCAGCGAATTCTTTTGCTCGAGTCAGAACAAGACTCAACTTCTGACAGGAACCCTTGCAAATTCAGCTGCTCGAGTCAGAACAAGGTCCAACTTCTGACAGTAAGCAAGCAAATTCTACTGCTCGAGTCAGAACAAGACCCAACTTCTGACAGGAATCATTGCAACTTCAGCTGATCGAGTCAGAACAAGGTCTAACTTCTGACAGTAAGCAAGCAAATTCTTCTGCTTTAGTCAGAACAAGACTCAACTTCTGACAAGACCCCTTGCAGATTCAGTTGCTCGAGTCAGAACAAGACTCCACTTCTGACAGGAACCCTTGCAGATTTAGCTGATCGAGTCAGAACAAGGACCAACTTCTGACAGGAATCATTGCAACTTCAGCTGATCGAGTCAGAACAAGGTCTAACTTCTGACAGTAAGCAAGCAAATTCTTCTGCTTTAGTCAGAACAAGACTCAACTTCTGACAAGACCCCTTGCAGATTCAGTTGCTCGAGTCAGAACAAGACTCCACTTCTGACAGGAACCCTTGCAGATTCAGCTGATCGAGTCAGAACAAGGACCAACTTCTGACAGGAAGCAAGCAAATTCAATCTGTTTGTGTCAGAACAAGACCCAACTTCTGACAGGAATCATTGCAACTTCAGCTGCTCGAGTCAGAACAAGGTCCAACTTCTGACAGTAAGCACGCAAATTCTTCTGCTTGAGTCAGAACAAGGTCCAACTTCTGACAGTAAGCAAGCAAATTCTTCTGCTTGAGTCAGAACAAGACTCAACTTCTGACAGGAACCCTTGCAAATTCAACTGCTCAAGTCAGAACAAGGTCCAACCTCTGACAGTAAGCAAGCAAATTCTTCTGCTTGAGTCAGAACAAGACTCAACTTCTGACAGGACCCCTTGCAAATTCAGCTGCTCGAGTCAGAACAAGGTCCACTTTCTGACAGTAAGCAAGCAAATTCTTCTGGTTGAGTCAGAACAGACTCAACTTCTGACAGGAATCATTGCAACTTCAGCTGCTCGAGTCAGAACAAGGTCCAACTTCTGACAATAATCTTCCAAATTTAGCTGCTCGAGTTAGAACAAGCCCCCACTTCTGACAGGACCCTTGCAAATCCAGCTGCTCAAGTCAGAACAAGACCCCACTTCTGACAACAACCCACCTCTTTCCCCTTGCCCGAGTCAGAACATAGCCCAACTCCATACACACCTACCACGTTTTCCAACTCTTATCCGAAACCCAGAAAGCTATAATCTCACGCTATAGATACCATACTATTTTAGAATTTTTTATAGAAAATTAAGAAAATTAATACTAATTTGCAGGTATATACCTTACCTTTGGTGAATACATAAATGATAACGCTTTCAATAGAGGTGATTTAACTTTGGAATTGGCTCCAAACCTTGAAGAATTAACGATGGAGGAAACTAGATTACAGCCTTCTTTTCGTGTAGATCTTCGAACTCGCTTTTCAGAAAAAGAATATAACAAATTTGTTAAGCTTAATACAGTAAATGATTGGTCGCAGCTCTCATGGAAAGATGTCGGGAGACCTTTTGAGGTTAAATCATTTGCAAAAGAAAAGAAGGAATGGGAACAAAAAAACAATGAACCCCTTCCTGCGCATACATCTTGGACTATGTTTAATAAGTCGTTTCATGATTGGTTTGTTAAGGATGTTCCTACAGAAATGGATCGCTCCAAAAAAGAATTTATGAATAGTCTTAAAAAATTTAAGCTAAATGAAACGAAATCCGCTCTTGGCGAGATGGTGAGAATTCACCTTTGGAACTATGCTCATCGTGTTGAAGATGGAATTTGGGATCCACGTGGTAAACGAGCATTATTTGAAGGATTGGATGTTCAAAAGCCAAAGATTCTTTTCCTTGGTGCTGCAGAAGGTTATGAAGCGATGCAATTGTCCGCTATGTATCCTGGCGGAGAAATTGTGATGGTCGATTATGATCCGTTTTGTAAAGATACACGATTTGGTGATTTTCCAGAATCGTACCCATTTTTAGGTACCAATCCTCAGACGGGTGGCCATAAGGTTTATTATAAAAGTGATTTTGAGATTGATTACATAGTTGAAGATATTCGAAAACTTCCGTTTGGTAATGATTTTGATATTGTTATTAGTGTAGGATTATTGGAACATTTTCCAGATGAATTAAAATCAGAAGTGGTTGATTGGCATAGAAAGTTTTTAAAACCTTCTGGGTATATTATTATGACAACACCAAGGGTTCAACTTAGATCGAAAATCTATTATGAAATCATGGCAGATGTCATGAACCATACGTATCGCGAGCTGATGACTATCGAACAAATGGGCCTTTATATGTATGAAAATGGCTTGGATATATTAAAACACGGGTACATTAAAGTTCATAACGGGGTAATAGCGAGAGCAAAATAAAGAAGTTGCCTTAGTAGCAACTTCTTTTTTGGTTTAATTTTTATAATCAGATCTTTTCCCTAACTCAGGTTCTCCATCTGTTTGGTTCCCTGTTGATGCAGTATAGCCAACTCTATAAGACTCTGTCCTTTTCTGTTTTAGTGCATTGGGCATCTTATACTGATCCATATCATGTTGTGCTTCTTTTGGTGACATTTGGGTTCCTCCCTTTTAATTTATTTGTCGTAACCTTTACGCTCAATAGGAATGTCTTCTCCATTAACATCATCAATAACTGGTTGGATTTCTCCCTCAGTCCAAGTGTCGCTTACTTGTTCGTGTGTGGTTGCTAGACCTGATGACAACTCATCCTTCTTTTTATAATCTTCAGGCTGATAATAACGGTTAGCGACTTTAAGGTTGTCCTTATTTGATTTCTGATCCATATGTAGTCCCCTTTCTTTTGGCTCTTTGTTTATTTTTTACTAAAGAAATTAAATCATTCCATGCTTTAAAAAAGAAAAACCTGTTTCTTTTCTGAAACAGGTTTTTCCATTGCTTTTTATAACCAAGCGGCACCTACAATGATTAATAGGATGAATAATACTACGATTAGTACAAAGCCTCCACCGTAGCCATATCCAGCTCCTCCAACAGGCGCAGCATATCCGCAGCCACCAAAGCCACCATAGCCGTAACCCATTCTAACACTTCCTTTCATTACGCTTTATTCACTAATTAATAACCCCAACCAACGTAAGCAGCACCTACGATAATCAATAGGATAAACAATACGACGATTAAAGCAAAACCGCCACCATAAGCTCCACCGCTCATTTAACTCCACCTCCTATGACATCTATGGGTATTTTATGAAGGCATAGATTGTTTCGCATGGGCGAATGTAAAAGTTTTTTGAAAAACTTAGTAAAAAGAAATGATGTATGTATAGAAAAAACATGGAAAACAGCATAAAAGCTTTTTCCATGTTTTTCAAAAAAATCCTTGTCTATTTATAAACAACTTAGAAAAGAGAGTTTTTTAATCTTACCACCAAAAGAACGCTAGAGACACGATTGCTCCTATAGCGATACCAGCAGCAAAGCCCCAGCCTAATCCCCATCCACCATAAGGATAAGCTGCGCCATTATAACCTGCACCACCATAGTTTCTTCGTGCTCCACCCATTGGTCTTAAAAAAACTCTTGAAGGAGTTACTCGATCGATAATTCCGACATGCATTCTTCCATCATGCGTTCTAATTCTCACCGGTCTTCCAATTCCGTCGCAACACATTCTATAGTAATTCATTCGGTTCACCTCCATGCTGTTGTCCATTACCATTGTATGTTTGTCTAATGGGAAACGAATGGACAAACGTTGAGGGCATAAGTGGAATTTCTTTTTCAAGGAAGTTCTAAAAATTGAACTGTGTAGACTATAAAAAATTCAAACAGTTATCAACATTACGCCCGGTGCTACAAGCAATGAAGTTTTCAGAACATAAAAAAAGCACACCCATTAATACCATTTAGGGTGTGCCACATATACTACCTTGCATGTGCATGTTCGAGGCTAGCTTTGCTCTTTTCCTCTTTGATAAGCAATAGGTTTAATGTAACCCCTATAGCAGAAAGGATTGCAAAAAACAAATAAACACTAAATATCGAAAATTCCTCATAAATAATACCGCCAACAAATGTACAAAACCAGTTTCCTAATCCATTCCCAATAGCAGAATATAAAGTGATGGCCGTTGCCACTAAGTGTGGAGTGGTGATATCCCGTATATATTGAAGGCCTGCAGGAATAAATAGTCCAATCGAAAAGCCTTGTAGAATTGCTGTTGCATAAACTAAAGTAATACTAGGTTCTGTAAAATAAAAAAGCCAGCGAGCGAGTGAAACGATTCCAGCAATCGCAGAGACTTGAAGTAAACCGAGTCGATGAATCCAACTACTCGCAAATCTCATAAACGGAATTTCTGATAAGACCGCCACTAAAAAGGCAATGCCGATTCCTGTGTATGTTCCACCGTTATCTTCAACAAACAAGCCGAAATAAGTGTTATTTGCTAAATTAGGGCCAAAAATTAATAAGGTAATTGCTAAAAAGAACAAAAACTTCTTTAATGTAATAATCTCTTTTACTCCTGATAATAACTTTTTTGGTCCAGATGCTTTTTCTTTTGGCAACTTAATCGCTAAAAGAGAGGCTCCTGCTAAAAAAATAAAAAATGCGTAAAAAATGAAACTTGGATTATTTTCAGATACGCGTCCCATCACAAAGACAGCAACCCCAAAACCGAGTGATCCAAATAACCGAATATTGCCGTAATTGTATTTAACTTTTGTTGAGTATTTCAAAGAGATACTATCGGATATTGGTATAATAGCACTTTGAAAAATTGCCACCATAATCGCGACGGCTAAAAACAAATAATACTGATCAAATACAATATATCCTATAGCACTTGCCCCTGCTATCAAAGTTGTAGCAGACAATACTTTTGTTGGGGAATTCGATGCATCTGAAAAAATTCCCCAAAGTGGTTGAAAGAAAATCATCATAATTGGACCAACCGACATAATCATCCCAATTTGATAACCGTTTAATCCTTCCACTTCACTTAAGTAAACACTTAGAAGAGGATATAGGCCCCCCATAGCAAAAAAGACCAATAAGTAAAAAAATTGCAAGGTCTTTATATTTTTCTTAACTTCTTTTCCCACTTATGTATCCCCCAAATGATTGCGACACCTATTAATAGAGTAACCCGTGATCATTACTCTTATAAGATGCGGTTCGCCCTAGCATTAAAAAACAAACCTTATTGTACCACTAATCCTCTGGAACGTTGTAATAATTTTACTTATTTTAATTACTTTATTTTAATCTAGTTATGATTCTAGTGGACACCTCTTGTTCTAATGGTGGTTCAACGGTAGTATTTTTTTTATTTGGAAGAGTATCTATATAAACGTATAAAGCACCAACAAATAGGCTACCCCCAATAATATTTCCTAACGTAACAGGAATAAGATTATGTATAGCGCCTAGGAGCGTCACAGATTCCGGATGAGATACAACTAAAGAAATCGAAAAAAGAACCATATTCGCAACACTATGCTCATATCCAGAAATAACAAATCCAAACACCAATAGCATCATTACAGCTATGTTAGCGCCGTCCCCTTTTACATGCATCGGAATCCAAACCGCTAAACAAACGAGCCAGTTACATAGTATGGCGCGGAAAAAAACTTCTATGATACTCGTATTCATTTTATAGCTGGCTACTTCCATCAAAAGCTGAGATTTATCTGGTGATGAAAATAATCCGGTTAGTAGAATAATGATGGCAAAGAAAAAGGCCCCCATTAAATTTCCAAAATAGCAGTATAACCAATTTTCTAAGGTGTCCTTCCAAGAAGTTGCTCTTTTTAACGAACTCATTGTAAAAGTCATGGTATTTCCTGTGAATAGCTCTGCTTTTCCGTACATGATTAACACTAATGCAATTCCAAAGAAGATCGCTACCATCATCATGGTTGCTGGCGAAGTTCCATCGTGAAAATATTCCCCTAATCTGAACGAAATCATGATTCCAAATCCAATGTAAATCCCTGCTAGTGCAGATTTCAGAAGATATTTTATTCTGGACTCTGATAAGATATCTCGCTTATTTAATGCCATTTGTATGGCCTCATCAAGTGGCTTAGGCTGACCAATCATTCTATTCCCTCTTTTCCATTAGATTGCATCCCGGATGTTTTATGTGATGTTTTTCACAAAGTGAAGTATAGTGTAATCATATACCTGTATACCCCGTTTGTTAAGCATTCACATATGAACGAAATTTGACAGTTTATAAAGCGTTTTCAATAGTGGTCCTTAATTATGTAACGATTGAATATGGTAAATAAATAGAAAATCCCTTTTGGTATTGTCCAAAAGGGATCTAACTTTTTATATTTCTTCAGTTCGATTAATGGTCAGACCTTCAATATGTTTTCTTTTTAAGGCATGATCAATTTTTCGATTTTCTTTTGATTCGAAAATTATATCAAAGTCGTAGTCTTCAGGATATAATTCAGCTGCCGGTATATTTAGCTTTAGTCTTTTATGATTGTAAGTTTGCTTTTCACCTTTCACCTGTACGACATAGAATCCTTTGGAATCAGGCCCCTTATAGACGATACCATATTCACCAGATTGAGTGATAACGACATTATCGCCTTTGTTAAACAAAGTAATACTTTCATTTCGTTCTTTTTCAACTTCTTGTTTTCTCTTTAGGTGTTTATTAATAATAATTTGCTTTTCCAATTCCTTAGTTGGTATGAATTCATCTAGCTGATAGCTCTTCTGTTCTTTGTAGGTGATGAAATGTGCCTTTTCCAGGATTTTCGGATGCATGCCAAGTTTTAAGGCTATCGCAAAGGCTTGGCTTTCACCACCCTTTCCTATAATCAATCGATACGTTGGTTTTAAGGTTTCAAGATCAAACTCCATGGAGCCATTTACAAAACCACTATGTTGATTGGCAAATTCTTTAATCTCACTATAGTGTGTGGTGGCAAGTAGTGTAGAGCCTTTATCATAGATTTGCTCTAAAATGGCGGTTGCAAGCCCCATTCCCTCTGCTGGGTCCGTACCTGAACCTAACTCATCTAACAAAACTAGGGAACGGTCATTTGTCTCTGTTAGAATGTTAATGATATTTTTAATTCTCGAACTAAACGTGCTTAAATTTTGTTCAATACTCTGTCCGTCACCAATATCCAAAAGGATATTTTGAAAGATACTAACTGAACTTCCATCTTCAACAGGGATATGAATTCCAGATTGTATCATTAATGTTAAAAGGCCTACTGTTTTTAGGGTCACGGTTTTACCGCCAGTGTTGGGTCCCGTAATAACAAGGGCGTGTTGATCGTTACGTCCTAACTCAATGGTTAGTGGGACTGCACTTTCGCCTAAGAGGGGATGCTTTGCCTTAATTAAGTGGATATAGTGTGATTGATTAAGGTTGACGCTCTTTCCATTAATCAGTTTGCTATATTTAGCCTTTGCAAAAAGGACATCGTAGTGAACCATAATTTCCACTGCCAGATTTATTTCTTTTTGATTTGCTTCAACTAAACCGGTTAAATAAAACAATATCTGATCCACTTCAGCTTCTTCACTAGATCTTAACCATGAAAGCTGCTCTTGGTAGCTAGTGATTTCCTCGGGTTCAATATAAACGGTTGACCCTGATGCCGATTGATCTAAAATGGCCCCTTTTATCTTAGCTTTATATTCCTTTTTAACTGGAATTACAAATCTTCCATCCCTTTGACTGATCACACTTTCTTGAAGATAGGATTTATATTTAGATGATTTTATCATTTGATTTAATTTTTCTTTTAAGCGCTCTTCTTGGATGCTGATTTGCTTTCGTATTTTTGATAGTTCTTTACTTGCGTAATCATCTACTTGCCCGTTTCGAATACAACGATTGATTTCTGATGAAAGCTGAGGCAAGGACTCAGTTGAATAGATATAAGATGTTACACGTGGTGCTAGGAACTCCTTATCCTTCATAAACCTTCTCATTTTTTCGCAGCAATCTAGAAATTCATTTAGCTTTGATAATAATTCGGGCTTTAAGGGAACTCCTTTGTTAATCGTCTTAAGGACTATTTCAATTCCGTCAAGACCGTGAACAGGAACACTTGAACTTTTCTTTAAGATTTGAACCCCTTCCGTAACCTCATCTAGCCATGATTGGATTTGTTTCTGGTTGAATGAAGGAGCGAGCTCAAACACCTTTTTTCTTCCAAATTCAGATAAGGCGAATTGGGCGATTCTTTCTTTAATATGAGTAAATTCAAGTCCTTGTATGGTTTCTAAATTCAATGTTTTATCCTCCAATAATATGTTTTTTTAAAATTTGACACTTTACATTGAACTAAACCGAAAATTACTGGCCACTCAGGACGCAATGTTATAGGAAAGGTTATTTGGAAAACAAAAAAGACCACAATGAACAATGTCATCACGGTCTTGAAGGTAGGAAGCAACTAATAAACTGCAAAATAAAAGCCGTGCATAAACACAGCTATAGCAGTTATCTTAACTGTATGCTTGCTATGACCATTGTTCTTAACACCATTCCAAAAAAGACAATGCGAAATAGACCTCCAATAGAATAATTTTCTTTGGAAGGGTCTTGGAATGACCGTATAAAGTTACGGTTTAGTTAAGAACAACACCTAACATAAAACATACTCCTTTAAAATGCCTGTTAATTATTTACTCTTCTAGATTATGTTATATGGGACCCTCTTGTCAATTCATTTTTACTACACTCTTTTACTCATAGATGAAGTGAAATTTGTCACAGAATGTTAAAGAAGAAGGAATTTTTCTCTATGTTCCTAGTGTTAATATAGAATAAATTAAGTTCAGCTGGGTTGGGAGTTGATTAGATGGTTTTCACTAAATACAAGGATGATTTATCTTACGAACTTAGTGAATTGCTAAATTCAGCAGAAAAAGTCATAACCATAAAAAAAGGTAGCTATCTGTTTCAAGAAGGACAACCGGCGAAAGAGATGTACATTGTTTTGTCTGGAAAAGTACAAATTTCTAAAACGAACGCAGAAGGTAATGAACTGAGTCTTAGGCTATGTAGTAGTAATGATATTGTTGGTGAGCTTACCCTCTTTACTCAAGATCCTAGGTACATTTTTAATGCTAAGGTAATCGAAAATGGGGAAGTTGCCGTGATGAATTTACAAGATTTAGAGAGAGCTCTTTTTAAAAATGCAAAACTAGCTGCTGAATTTCTCAAATGGATGAATGACCATATTAGAAAAACGGTTACTAAATTTAGAGATCTTGTCTTAAACGGGAAAAAAGGTGCCTTATATTCCACTCTTATTCGACTTTGTCATAGTTACGGGGTAGTTAGAGAAGATGGAATCCAAATAAACATTCCTCTAACAAACCAAGATTTAGCCAATTTTTGTGGTACTGCTAGAGAAAGCGTAAGTCGTATGCTTGCTGATTTACGAAAAGCTAACGTGATCTCAGTAAATAAAAAGATTATCACCGTTCATAATATTGATTTTATAAAAAAAGAGATTGATTGTGAAAACTGCCCTATTGAGTTTTGCAATATTGAATAAACTCTCAACACTCCCCCGTCCACAAGGATTGGGGGTTTCTTTTTTTATATAAATCAATTAGATTCAAAGAGAGTCGAAAATTGCTGTCATAAAATATCAGAAAATTGGGACAACATTTGGTTGTTGCTAGATTTATAGAGTGTTAACATTATCTATGTAAGCGTTATCATCATATGCTTACATTTTTGTTGTGTCGACTAGTGTACATAGTAAACTTATGAGGAGGAATTTTATGAGTCAATTAACGGTCCAATTAAGAGAAAGAGTTCAAAACTTTCTAAATGGTAAAAAAATGCTTTTTATTAATGGTGAATTTGTAGAAAGTACCTCTCAAAAGACATTTGACACATATAACCCTGCTACTGGTGAAGTACTAGCAACTGTTTATGAAGCTAATGCTAATGACATAGACCTTGCTGTTAAAGCAGCTCGTAAAGCATTTGATGAAGGTCCTTGGTCTAAAATGGGGACGGCTGAAAGAAGTCGCCTTATGTACAAACTAGCTGACCTAATGGAAGAACACGGAGCAGACTTAGCTCAATTAGAAACACTTGATAATGGTAAGCCAATCCGTGAAACTATGAATGCAGATATTCCTCTAGCTGTTGAACATATGCGTTATTACGCTGGTTGGTCTACGAAAATCGTAGGTCAAACCATCCCTGTAAATGGTCCTTTCTTCAACTATACTCGCCATGAAGCGGTTGGCGTTGTTGGACAAATTATTCCTTGGAACTTCCCATTACTTATGGCAATGTGGAAGCTAGGAGCAGCTCTAGCAACTGGTTGTACAGTCGTTTTAAAACCTGCTGAGCAAACGCCACTTTCCGCTTTATATTTAGCAGAATTAATTCAAGAAGCTGGATTCCCGGAAGGTGTTGTAAACATTGTCCCTGGCTTTGGTGAAACGGCGGGCCAACCACTTGTTGACCACCCTCAAGTTGATAAAGTTGCATTTACTGGATCAACTGAAGTTGGAAAGTTAATTATGGAAAGAGCTTCAAAGTCACTAAAACGTGTAACGCTTGAACTAGGCGGGAAATCTCCGAACATTATTCTACCTGATGCTGATTTATCACAAGCGATTCCAGGTGCTTTAAATGGAGTTATGTTCAACCAAGGTCAAGTATGCTGTGCTGGATCTCGTGTATTCATTCAAAAGAAACAGTTTGATAATGTTGTGGCAGACATGGTAAGCCATGCTTCAAAAATCAAACAGGGTTCAGGAATTCATGCGGATACTGAAATTGGACCGCTTGTTTCGACAGAACAACAAAAGCGCGTTCTTGGCTATATTGAAAAAGGATTAAACGAAGGTGCTGAGCTTTTAGTTGGTGGAACTAAGCCATATGAAGAAGGCTACTTTGTCTCCCCTACTATCTTTGCAAATGTAAATGATGAAATGACAATCGCGAAGGAAGAGATCTTTGGTCCAGTTATTTCTGCAATGCCATATGAAGATCTAGATGAGTTAATTGCTCGTGCAAACAATAGTGAGTATGGTCTAGCTGCTGGAGTTTGGACTAGGGATGTTGCAAAAGCACATTATATCGCAAACAATCTTCGTGCTGGAACAGTTTGGGTGAACTGCTACAATGCTTTTGATGCGGCATCCCCATTCGGTGGCTATAAGCAATCCGGTATCGGACGTGAAATGGGATCTTATGCTCTAAGCAACTATACAGAAGTTAAGAGCGTTTGGATCGCGATGAGCTAAAAACATTATCCAAAAAAAAGGCGAGAGTATGCCTAAGCGCACTCTCGCTTTTGTTTTTAAACAAACTAAGCTTTTCAAAAACTTCATTATGATATTAGAGGGAAATCACAAGTTGAAAAGCTTTTTAAATTATAGGATTTTAGTAAAATCCACCGCCACCGCCGTATCCTCCACCGTATCCAGCGCCACCTACAAATCCGCCAGCACCTACGATAATTAGAAGGATAAACAGAACAACGATTAAAGCAAAGCCTGCACCATATCCACCACTCATTAAAAAACCTCCTTTACTTTTTACTCTTTAACATCCTATTCTAGAAAAGTTTATGAGTATAGTTAACCATCATGATAATAAGTAATTTTGGGTGTTTGTAATACGGGCATTTTTTCTAAAATAAAAATCGTTGATTTAAATATGTTCACAATATGTCCATAGGAATTTCCTCCAAGATTCATTATCTTAATATTAGGCTTATTTCGTAAAAGTAAAGATTTATTAGTAATTGATTACGGAACAAGGACAACGAGGCAGCCTAGTTTAGGAGGGAACCGAACATAATGAAAAAAATCTACTTGATTTGTACACTTTTAGTTGTTTTTGGCATAACTGCAGGTATTTCATTCTTTATTATTCGAGACGCAAATGCAACCATTCCAGATGATATTAAGCTTATTACCATGAATAAGGAAGAATATGATTTTAGTAAGTCTGATGAAAAATTAAAGTTAGTTGAATTTATCTATACTCATTGTCCTGATATATGTCCAACCACTACCTTAAAAATGAATATGTTGAAAAAGGATCTACAAAAAGAGGGTGTTTTTGGAAAGGATATTCAATTTTTAACCATCACCATCGACCCTTACCGTGATACTCCAGAGGTGTTGAAAGAGTACATGGATAAATTCGAAGTTGAAGATGATGGAAATTGGATATATATTACTGGTGACCACGCTACATTGAAGGAGGACCAGCAGGAAATTGCAGAGCTTGCAGGAACCTTTCAATTCCAATATCGTGACCCAGGAGACGGATTCTTTGTCCATTCATCATTCATTTTTTTAGTTGATGAAAATAATAAATTTATTAAAAAGTTTCCTATGGGAGAAGAGTTTGATCGTAATGAAGCTTTCGATACGATTATGAAGGAAATTAAATAAAGGAAGCGGTATAAAAACCGCTTCCTTTATTTATAAAATCTAGTTTGTAGAAGATGTTAACTTTTCATGTTGTTGAAGAGCGATTAAGGATTTAGGTCTTGGTTTTGTAAAGCTAACTTTAATGCCGGAATTTTTAAGACGATTTACTAAATCAATTAATTGTTTCTTAGCCATGACTAAAACTCCTTCTCTACTAACTATTTAACTCTATTCTACATGATAAATGTGAAAAAACTATGAATTTTTTCACATTTAATAATTTTTTAAGGAGTTAGTGTAAGAGTTTTTCCGTTATATTCACTTAGTTTCGTCATATGGTAGTCTCCATTCACCCAATCGTCCATTTGGTTATCATACCATTTACTTAGTGCATGACCAGATTGCCCTGGACCAACAAGATGGTATCCCGTGTTCATGTCATTTGTATCGATGACAAATCTCCAGGAGCCGCCGTGATTAACCGTTCCGTCTGCTCGATAAGCTGCTGCTTGAACCGTTACGCTACTTCCTCCAACAGCGATAGGCCCCTTGTGGTTAAACAAGTAATTGAGTGGTTTTACACCAGCTAAAGGGTGCGCAAATGCTACCTGGTGATAATCTCCCCATTTCCAACTAGACATTTTGTTTCCTTGGCTAGACTCAATCTCAGTTAAAGTAAGCGTCAAAGCGTTTTCTAATACTTTTACTAAACCACCCTTATCTTCTATCCATGGACCAGGATTTCCCTCATCTGCTCTTCTTATGAGTTCATCAATGACTTGTTTTTGCCCTTTAAATAAGTCAAGCATTTCAACGGATATTTGATCATCAAAAAGAATCTTCGGTATGTTTCTCATCCAAATATTAAAAATGAGAGCTTCAGGAGAATCTTTGTCATCTTTATAATCCCATTCATCAAGTAGGGATAATGCCTCTTTTACTCTCTTGTTATCACTAGCTTCTAATTGATCTAAGAAAATAGGAACAAACTCACGAGCTTGTAGGTTCATTTGATCCATTTGTAACTTTTGCATATCTTCTACTGTAATATCATTGTGTTCTTTTAAGAACTCTTGGATTCGCATTTGACGATAAGGCTGTGCCCAGTTGTGACTAATATGGTAAGGATATTCGTCGTTAATGACCTTGTTATTAGCTGTTGAGATAAAGCCTTCTTTTGGATTCACGGTTCTAGGCAATTCATCGTAAGGTACGTAGCCAATCCACTCGTATTCATCCGTCCAACCAGGAACAGGTAGAAGTCCATCCCCTTTTTTACGGATAGGAATCTTTCCATTTGCCTTATAAGCAATGGTTCCATCTGTAGATGCAAAAACAAAATTTTGTGCAGGTGTATGGAATTGTTCAAGAGCTTTTTCGAATTCAGTCCAGTTTGTTGCTTTGTTCATGTTTAAAACTGCTTCAAGTTCATTAGAAGGTTGTAGAGCTGTCCATTGCAATGATAAGGCTGTGTCCTGTCCACTTTCAGCTGCAAACTCTGATACAATTGGTCCGTGACGAGTGATTACGACCTCATAATCAATGGTTTCTTTGTCCTTGACTTTAATCGGTTCTTTGATGACTTCTGCTTTTTCCCAATTATCATTATATAAAAACTCATCCTTGGCATCTGGATTTCTTTTTTCAATATATAAATCCTGTACGTCCGGTCCTGTATTGGTTACTCCCCAAGCGATATGCTCGTTATGTCCGAGGATAATTCCAGGAATTCCTGCAAAAATAACTCCACTTACATTAACCGTTGGGGCTTGCAGATGCATTTGGTACCAAATAGATGGAGTTGCCAAAGATAAATGTGGATCATCTGCTAATATAGGCTTTCCAGATTTGGTCTTTTCCCCTGAGACAACCCAGTTGTTACTCCCATTAAACTCGTGTGGAGTAATGACAGTAGCGAAACTTTTTTCAATATTTAAGTCTTCCTTGCTAATGATATATGGTGCATCCTTCGGGTAGGATGGGAATAGATCATAAGCTTTGTCTTCTGGGAAGTTCTGTAGTAAATAATGACGGAAGGCTTGACTCTCCCAATGCCCACCTAAATCATATGCCATGAATTTTCCGATTGTTAAGGAATCAACAGGTGTCCATTCCTCTGGTTCATAGCCAAGAATCGTAAACTCGATTGGCCATTTCCCATTTTCCCTTAGCTCATCCATATACAAGTTAACGCCTTGTGCAAATAATTCCATTACTTTCTTCGCTTCCTCGGAATAAGCAGCGTATGACTTTTCTGCTGCTCGTCTCAACCCTAGTGTGCGGAAGTATTTATCTCGATCAACAGCAGCTTCACCTACTACTTCACTTAAACGACCGGAAGCCTGCCTTCTGCTAAGGTCCATTTGAAATAAGCGGTCCTGAGCTTGCGTATACCCTTGTGCAATGTATAGATCATGTTCATTTTCAGCTTTAATGTGTGGCACGCCAATTTCGTCTCTTATTACGGTAACTGGCTCAATTAACACCCCTAAGTCCACTTCACCGTCGATATTTGGAAGTGACCGCGTTATGTATGCGCTTACAACGATAACTGCAATTAATAGTAATACTAAAATTGAAACCGATGTCCACACGGCTATTTTTTTTACATTTCTTTTTTTCTTACGTTTTTCTATTAATACTTCCATTCGCTTTTCTAACCCCCTTATGTAATTTAGTAATTCTCTACCTCGTTTCAATTTTCCTTGTTAAAAAATTAAAATTTTCCGAAAATAATATATAAATATTATATTCGAATATGTTGTCTTGAATTACTAGTACTGGTATTAAAAACATTCCCTTTCATGTCTTGTAAATGTTATAATCGAAACATATTGCTTTTTTGGAGGATAAAAATGATTACAGTAACTGATGTTGGTTTAAGATATGGTGACCGAAAATTATTTGATGAAGTAAATATTAAGTTTACACCTGGTAACTGTTATGGACTTATCGGTGCAAACGGTGCCGGTAAATCTACGTTCTTAAAAATCTTATCTGGTGAGATTGAAGCGCAAACAGGTAATGTTCATTTAGGGCCTGGTGAAAGACTTGCCGTTTTAAAACAAAATCACTATGAGTTTGAAGAGCACGAAGTGTTAAAAGTGGTAATCATGGGTCACAAAAGACTTTTTGAAGTTATGCAAGAAAAAGACGCAATCTATATGAAGGCTGATTTTACAGATGAAGACGGGATGAAGGCTGCTGAGCTTGAAGGTGAGTTCGCAGAGTTAAACGGTTGGGAAGCTGAATCTGAAGCAGCTATCCTTTTAAAAGGTCTTGGAATTGGTGAAGAACTTCATACGAAGTTAATGGCCGATTTAACTGGTTCTGATAAAGTTAAGGTTCTTTTAGCTCAAGCGTTATTTGGTCAACCAGACGTATTACTTCTGGATGAGCCTACCAACCACTTGGACATCAAGGCGATTCAATGGTTAGAAGAGTTCTTAATCAACTTTGAGAACACAGTTATCGTGGTTTCCCATGACCGTCACTTCTTAAATAAAGTATGTACGCACATCGCTGACTTAGACTTTGGAAAAATCCAGATCTATGTTGGGAACTATGACTTTTGGTATGAGTCAAGCCAGTTAGCATCAAGAATGGCTTCAGATCAAAATAAGAAAAAAGAAGAAAAGATTAAAGAGCTTCAAGCGTTTATTGCTCGATTTAGCGCGAATGCCTCTAAATCTAAACAAGCAACTTCTCGTAAAAAATTGCTTGATAAAATTCAATTGGATGACATTAAGCCCTCTTCGCGTAAGTATCCTTATGTTGGTTTTACACCTGAACGTGAAATTGGGAATGACCTTTTACGTGTTGAAGGATTAACAAAAACGATTGACGGCGTAAAAGTTCTTAACAATATCAGCTTTGTTATGAACAAAGACGATAAAATTGCTCTTGTTGGTACAGATGAAATCGCAAAAACAACTTTATTTAAAATTTTAATGGGCGAAATGGAAGCGGATAGTGGTACGTTCAAATGGGGTATCACGACATCACAAGCTTACTTCCCTAAAGATAACTCAAAGTACTTTGAGAACAGTGATGTTAACCTAGTTGATTGGTTACGTCAATTCTCCCCTGCTGACGAAAGCGAAAGCTTCCTTCGTGGTTTCCTTGGAAGAATGCTTTTCTCCGGTGAGGAAGTATTGAAGAAAGCTAGCGTATTATCTGGAGGAGAAAAAGTTCGTTGTATGCTTTCAAAAATGATGCTAAGTGGATCAAACGTATTGCTTTTAGATGAGCCTACGAACCACTTAGACTTAGAATCCATCACAGCTTTGAATAATGGTTTAATTAACTTTAAAGGGTCAATGGTCTTCTCATCTCATGACCACCAATTTATTCAAACAATAGCAAACCGTATTATTGAAATTACACCAAACGGAATTGTCGATAAACAAATGACGTATGATGAGTATTTAGAGAATGCTGATATTCAGAAGCAGGTTGAGGAAATGTATAAGTAAGGATGATGTGTAGAGGGTCCCCTGCAGGGTTTGTGTGGGGGCTCTTTTTTTGTGTTGCATTGCTAGCTGTGGCATTTTTTTGTTTTATAAATAAGTCGTTGGTGGGTAATAGACTCTGCCCTTTTTAGCCCCTGTTTGTGGGAGTTTCATTTGTTGTAGCAATCTTGCTACAGTATCTTCTGATGCTAAAAGAAGAAAATCCCTAGCCTGTTGGTTAGTTATAGAGGAACTTAAAAGTAAAAAATAATCATAAATCGCTTGGATATGAGCTAGTTTGTCTTTGGTTTGGCAATTTTCGCAGTACCATGTGCCATGACTTCGAGTCATTTTGTGATTATTGCATTTTGGACATATCACTCCAGTTATTACTTCCTCTTTACATATTTGATACTTTTCTAGGACTGAAAAGGTTTCAAGTTTATGATCTTTTAACAATAGCTTTGTAATCCTTTGCTTCGATTTACTATCTAAAGTTTGGTTAGCATATCTCCTTATAAGTTCTTCAACTTTATCTAATAATACATGAGCATGTATCACTTTTTTTCCAATATTCTTATTGTTGTTATCTGTTTTTAGTATAGATGCGGGATTACTAATGACAACAAATGATTCAATTGGGAGGTTCGTTTTAGCCCTATATTTCAACCAATTTTCTAATTGAAGTTGATGTCTCTTTGCTTGGATTATAGGGTCTGGAAAACCTTCTTCTTTATTGTTGGCAGTTCGGATTAACTGATTAAAGTTCTGATCAAAATATAAGGTACCATATATATTTTTAACTTCTAATATAAGGATAAATGAATTTGAAAGGATTAGTATATCAATTTGAAAGAAGTGGTTTTCATTTGGAATTCGCAAATCGTGGAATATGAAGAACTCTTGTTTAGGAAGTAAGTCTAGGAAATATTGAATGGAATTTTCACCTTTATAACCTGCGTAGATTTTTGCTAAATCAGCTTCAATTAACTCTCTTTTATGATGTGTTGAACTTAATCTCCTCAACAATGCTTCCAATTTTCTTATTCTTATAGGTAACTCAAGTTTTTTAACGATCAATGATGCTTCACCTCCCCTTTCATACCCCAATATTTCTATATAATTGGCTAAAATCCCTTTTTCATTTACTGAAAATATGTTACCTGAAATTATTTACGCGAAGTTTGTTAGGATAATCGCGATTTTTTTTAATATAATCGCGAAAATTTTAATATAATCGCGATTTTACTGATATAATCGCGAAAAACAAAATATTTCCGCGAAATCACGAAAACAGCCCCAAAAAAAGCCCGCCACACAACATACCTGGCGAGCCACACTAAATATTACACGTCCCTCTTCTTAGTCTTTCTTCTAGCTGAGTCTTTGCTAGTCCCGTCAAATTCGCGATTGGTGGTCCCTTGCCCTTCAACTTGCGAAGAACCCAACCCGATTGTTGATGGATCTGCTTTGCGTTTTGCCATTGTAATGCCACCTCCCTGCTTAGTTTTCATTGTTGAGACTTTTTTATTCAGCAGGAATAATTTAAATCCCTTTTGGCATCCTACTATATGGGAGGAGGTGTTAGTTATGGCGAAAATTGGAGTTGAACAATCTCTTACGAATATCCAACAAGCTTTAAGAGAGCAGGGTCACGATGTAATTGAACTACGTCAAAACACTGATGCAGAAGGTTGTGATTGCTGCGTAGTCACAGGCCTTGACTCGAATGTGATGGGCATGAGCGATGTGTCTACACAAGGTTCTGTCATTGAAGCGAATGGACTTAGCGCGGAAGAAGTTTGTCGTCAAGTTGAGGATAAAGTTAATCAGTAATACGTACCTAAGTCTGTTTTCATATACATCAAGTGCACCGTTCTTTAGCTGAACGGTGTTATTTTTTTCTTCAGAACTCTTCTTGAACTACCCCCCCTGCCGCAGAATTTTATTATTAAAATCATGAAAATGGTGATATAATTCAAGTTGATTTTATTTGTGGAGGTTCACCTTCAATGACACGACAGCTTCAGTACATATGTTTAGCAGCACTTATTTTACTCATAACGGCATGCGCACCAGATCAATCGCAACCGAAAAAGGTAACTCTTACAGTATCAGCTGCTGCTAGTTTAAACAGCACATTAACCGAAATTAAAACGATGTTTGAAGAGCAGCATCAAAACATAGAGATAATCTTTAATTTTGCTGGATCAGGTTCTTTACAACAACAAATAAGACAAGGTGCGCCAGTAGATATCTTTATTTCTGCTTCAGAAGAACATTTCGATCAGCTAGTAAAAGAGAAATTGATAGACGCAGAACTGAACACAGATCTAGTAGGCAATCAGCTTGTGCTAATTTTTCCAAAAACATCTTCAATAACTAGTTTTAAAGACCTTGCTCAAAATGAGGTTAAAAAAATTGCCATAGGCATTCCAGAAACGGTTCCTGCTGGATACTATACAAAACAAACCTTTCAATCATTAAATCTTTGGGAAAAAGTACAGCCGAAACTAGTTATGGCTAAAGATGTTAGACAAGTGTTAACATATGTTGAGACAGGAAATGTTGACGCGGGAATAGTATATGTAACTGATGCAAGGCAGTCTACTAAAGTAGAGATGATTTCTCAAGATGACCAGTCACTTCACGATTCTATTATCTATCCAATGGGAGTTGTAGGTTCATCAAAGCATCCGGAAGAAGCGCAACTGTTTTATGAGTACCTTCAATCGGAACAGGCGCAACAGGTTTTTGAAAAATTCGGTTTTATAGTATTGGAATGATTTTATGATAGATAATTTTTGGTCACCCGTTGTCCTTTCTTTAAAAGTTTCATCGGTAGCATTGTTGGTAGTTATCATATCTGGTGTCTTGATAGCGAAATTCATGAAAAATAAAAAGTTTAAAGGTAGAGTAGTCGTCGAAACGATTCTTTTGTTACCTCTTGTTCTCCCTCCTACGGTTGTTGGCTTTTTATTAATCATGATTTTTGGATTAGGTAGTCCAATTGGTCAGTTTATCGAGTCTTTGTTTAATCAAACGGTAATGTTCACCTGGTGGGCAGCTGTAATCGCTTCAACAGTTGTAGCTTTTCCTCTAATGTATCAATCTTGTAAGACAGGATTTAGTTCCGTTGACCAAGAAATTGAGCATGCTGCAAGAGTAGATGGTGCCAATGAATGGAGAGTGTTCTTTTTCATTACTCTACCATTGTCGTATAAAGCCATTATTTCTGGCGCGATTTTAAGCTTTGCACGGGCAATTGGTGAATTCGGTGCAACCCTAATGTTTGCTGGTAACCTTCCGGGGAAAACACAAACATTGCCTACAGCGATTTATGTAGCATTAGAATCGGGAAACACGGCATTGGCCTCTCTATGGGTAATCATGATCATCGTAATATCTTTCATCATGTTGCTCATCGCATCAAACCTCAAGCCACAATAAAACGAGCGTTGGATTTTAAATGTCCATCGCTCGTTTTACTTAGAAGTCCCTATCCTGTTTAGTTCTATCTGAAAAGTCTTCTCTTTCGAATCGTTACGAAACCTACAACTAAACCAAATACGATTAAAACATAGATTCCATTCATATAATCTCTCTGTACTTCTTTTTCGACAGCTTTCTTTTCCTCTTGTATAATAGGTTCGTCTTGTTTAACAGCTAATGCTACTGTCTGTACCGTCTCGTTGCTTTCATTTTGTACAGTTAACTTTCCTTGTTCGGTTACGTTCATTTTTGACCCTTTTAGCGGTTCTGTAATAAATGTATCTTTCGCTAAATGGAAGGTTTCTTCCCCATTTTTATATTCGCTATTTTTAGCAAGAAAGGTTGTTTTAAAATGCCCGAACCCAAAATCTAATAACGATATCGTATCATTGTAAATATCTCTTTTATAATCTGCTTTTAACGTGATCGCTGTTAAATGTATATTTTTATTTTTGGCTGTTGTAGCTAATGTTTGTTTTGATTCATTTACAAAGCCTGTTTTTCCACCCGTAATACCTTCAAACGGAATTTCTCCCTTTAATAAACGATGGTGAGAGTATATCGTCGTGTCCCATGATTGGCCATCCCACGTTAATTCCTTTGTCCCAAAGATTTCTACAAAATAAGGGTTTTGCATGGCGTAATTCGTAATGATGGCTAAGTCATAGGCGGTAGAAACATGTGAATCGTCGAATAGGCCGTGTGGATTTGTAAAATGGGTGTTCTCCACCCCTACTTTTTCTTTTAAAAATGTATTTATAGACTTCGAGAAACTCTCTATACTTCCATCCAAATGTTCGGCAATTGCTATCGCAGCATCGTTGCCTGAATTAATTAGCATCCCTTGAATAAGTTTTCTTAAAGGAACAATTTCCCCTTCATTCAAGTAAACGCGAGTTCCATCTGCTTCTGTAGCCTGCTTACTAACGGTTACAGGATCGTTCAAATCCCCATTCTCAATGGCGTAGAGGCTGTTGCAATTTTTGTTAAGCTTGCAGGATACATTTGGTGATGACCATTTTTATCAAATAGCACTGCACCTGATTGTGAATCGACTAATATAGCAGCCTCACTGACAATCTGTACTTCGTCACCATGTTCAGCAGAGGCAATGAATGTATTTGAAATTGTAAGAGTATACACTAGTATAATAAAGAGAAATTTTTTCATTTATACACACCTTGTTCAAGTGATAGATACTTTCTGATTTTATCAGATTCTTTATTTATTTTCGCCAATATCACCGAATTGTTAACATATTGAAATAGAAATACCAATTAAATCCCAGTTTTTCCGCGTGCATATATGAAAAAACCGTCACTTAAGTAGTGACGGTTTCAGGATGTATTGTCTTGTTTTTCGTTTTAATGATATAGTCTCTTAAAAATTCTACTAGTGCTTCATCTCTGGCTAACCAAACGGAATAATTTCGTTTAATATACTTCTCAGCCTCTTTAAAATCAGGGAAGGATTTCAATCTTTCCCCTTCTAAATTCTCAACAAGCCACTCTTCTCCACTTTTAAAAATAAAGAATTTCTCTTCTTTACGGTTTTCAAACAAGCATCCTTGGGGTGTGTTTTTTAAGTTAAATTGATTTCGAAATGCATCGGGCCTCATAGGTTCCACCTCAAAAGCTGTCTTTACATAGAGTTCGTATGCTTTTTCATTCATTGAACAGCCTGCTGCTTTCGCATGCCCTCCACCACCAAACTGGTCAGCAATTGCTGATACATCGACGTGATCATGAATCGTTCTAAAACTGATCTTTTTTCCACCTAAATTTAATATTGCAATATAGTCAATATGTTCATTTTCTTTGCCAAGTTCATTTCCGAGCTCTGAGTGGTAGGATTCGGCATGAACGATACCAGCACAATAATCTCCTATAAAGGACTGGACGAGCTCACGTTTCTTCCTCCTTGTATACCGCTCAATTTTTTCTTCCTCTATTTCAAGAAGCTTTTGCTCAAACTCGTCAAATTCAAAATGCTTATTCTTTTTGATTCGCAATACCATTTTTTCTTCAAATTCATCAATGGAGCCCATAAAGAATAAATCATTTAGCTGCTTCGCTTTCATATTATCGTTTTCTTCCCATTCCCACGTGTCATACTGACGAACAAGCTCGACGAATTCATGTAAGGCAGTTGATGGTTCAATTAAACGATGTTCCATTAGATACTCGTAAAATAAGGAGGTAGCAGATGCAAGTCGACCATCATCATAATTAACCCTAACCTTCCCCCAACTATAATCATTGAAACGAAGGGCTGTTTTGTGATGATCGATTAATTTAGCCTTTCCTCCACCTTTGACAAAAGATTCAATTTCCTTTGCATTCTCATCGCTCACGGAAAGGTCAGTGATAAAAAACTTTGCATCCGTATTCTTTTTTTGTTTGATTCGATCTAGGAATCGGGCAACTTGATGATCGAGGCCCATAACAGAGTTATAACGAACCTCAACTTGCTCTCCAAAGGCTATCTTAGCAACAATCCCGCAGCCTACACCATCCAGATCATTATGCGTATAAAGATGATACATCCTTTCACCTACCGTTATATTCTTAGGTTTCTGTTGCCTATGTTCCTACTATATCTTGCTTTTAAACGTTTTTCTTTTAACTGCCTAATCGAAAGATACAGTGTCCAAAGTAACAAAGTTACGTATTGAGCCTAATTTTAAAAAACCTACTGAAGTTAGTTTGTTATATAGAGGGTGACTTATACGGAAAAAAATCTCCGAAATGTCGGAGATTCATATTGGACTTCTTTTCATAACCCCTGTTAAAAACGATAAAAATGTTGAAATCCCCGCTTTAACGGTTGGCAGTGATGGAGTATCTTTTGTTGGATCTAAACAAACAATGTCCATACTTTTTACCTTGTTGCTCATCCCTGACAGACGAACCGCATCAAATAATTCTTCTGTTGTCATTCCCCCAGGTGTAGATGCAGGGACCCCTGGTGCAAAACTAATATCTAATACATCCATGTCAACTGTTACATGGATTTGGTCGACCTTTGTTTCTAGCTCGCAAATAGCGTCCCTTACTGTCTTTTGGAGACCTTTTAATCTAGCTTGCTTTAGCGTTATATAATGAATATCGTTATCTTTCGCATATTTGACGAGTGATGAACTGTTAAAAAACCCGTGGAGACCAATGTTATAAACGTGGTCCCCTATTATCGTATTACTTTCAATTAAATTTCGGATAGGGGTTCCATTTGTTGGCCCGTCCACCGACAGATCACGAACATCTAAATGAGTATCAAACTGCAAAATCCCAATAGTTTTCTTGAAATTCTGTTCCTTTAACCCTTTTACTAGCATAGCTGTTACCGAATGATCTCCACCAACAGTTACAGAAATGGTGTTAGAAAACCATTGGTGAACCTGACACATCACGTTTTTTATATTTTCATGGGAAAGTAAAATAACTGTTCCGTGCATTTTTACATCTCCAATATCAATGATACGTAAATCTTTTAGATCCAAATCATCATCAATGTTGTAAGTAGAAAAACCTTTCCATGCTTGTCGAAACACATAGGGAAATTCTGATGCCCCAGAAACACTGATAGAAGATCTAGATAATGGTGCACCGAATAAGACCACATCCCAATGTTGTTCTCTGTCGTCAATGATTGATTTAGATTGTTTGATCCATTCGTGAACTTTCATGTCTTCCTCTTTGCTAGACTCGGGCCAGTAAAACGGCGGAGGATTTAGCGGGATGGATAGCATAGCTTTCCTCCTTGAACAACAATTTCGCCATCTTTAATGACGGTGTGAGTGTGATTCATACCAAAGTGGTATAGAAGTTGCATAAAATTAGGCACATTCAGGATAGCTAGATCGCCCTTTTTCCCGATTTCTATGCTACCAATTTCGTTGCCACGATTGATGCCATATGCAGCATTTATTGTTGTCGCAGTTAACACTTCAGCAGGTGTCATTCCCATGTGGATACAGGCTAGATTCATAATCAATGGAGTTGAACAGGTTGGAGAGGAGCCTGGATTACAGTCTGTTGACAAAGCGATGGGCACACCTTGATCAATCATTTTTCGCCCATCGGCAGCTTCTGTCATCAGAAAAAATGCGGTACCAGGTAGTAATACTCCAATTACTCCTTTATCCGCCATTAATTGGATCCCTTTTTGTGAGATTTTCAATAAATGATCAGCGGATATTGCGCCTACTTCTACAGCTAGTTCAGCACCCTCATACGGTTCAATCTCATCTGCATGAATCTTTGGAGTTAACCCAAGTCTTTTCCCTGCTTCCAAAACTCTTCTAGACTGCTCAGGGGTAAAAACGCCTCGTTCACAAAACACATCATTGAATTCTGCAAGCTCATTTTTAGCTACGTGTGGTAGCATTTCCTCAATGATTAAATCAATATAAGCATCAGGACAACCTTTATATTCTTTTGGAACAGCATGTGCTCCCATGAACGTTGAAACAATATCAATTGGGTGCACAGCGTTAAGTTCCTTCGCTACCGTTAGTTGTTTCATCTCTGAGTCCCATTCTAGCCCGTAGCCACTTTTTGCCTCTAAGGTTGTAACCCCATGCAATAAGAATTGGTCAAGTCTCCGTTTACTTTCATTGAATAGCTGCTTGGATGAAGCGTTTCGAGTCATGAACGTCGTTGCATGGATCCCTCCACCATTGTTCATAATGTCCATATAACTCGCACCGTTTAACCGCATGTTAAACTCTTCTTCTCGACTGCCTGCATAGACGAGATGCGTGTGTGGATCCACAAAGCCCGGAGTTACGATTTTGCCCGTAGCATCTATGTGCTTTATCCCTTCTAGCTTACCTCCGAGCTTCTTCTTTATCTCTTCCGTTTTGCCTACTTCTACTATTTTTCCAGATTCAATATAGACTGCCCCATCTTCAATGATTTGCAAATCGCTCATTTGTTTTCCTACACGAGGTGAATTTGACTTCCCCTTCAACGTTATTAATTGATTGGCATGTTCGATAAAAATAGATTTTGACATTGATCCTCCCTCCTTAGTCCATCATCGGAATACGGATGCCATGTTCTTTTGCTTTTTCAATAGCTTTTTCATAGCCAGCATCTGCATGTCGAACAATTCCCATTCCCGGATCAGTTGTTAGTACTCGCTCTAATCTCTTTTCAGCCTCTTTTGTGCCATCAGCGACGATTACCATACCAGCATGGATGGAGTACCCCATCCCGACGCCACCTCCATGATGAACGGAAACCCAACTTGCCCCTCCAACTGCATTAATTAATGCGTTTAAGATTGGCCAGTCCGCAACTGCATCGCTGCCATCCTTCATTCCTTCTGTTTCCCGGTTTGGAGAAGCAACGGAACCTGAATCAAGATGGTCACGCCCAATGACAATAGGTGCTTTTAATTCCCCGTTTGCTACCATGTCATTGATGATTTTCCCAAACCTTGCTCTTTCTCCATAGCCGAGCCAGCAAATTCTAGAAGGCAATCCTTGAAATTGAATCTTTTGTTGAGCCATTCGAATCCACTTGCAAAGTCTCTCATTATCCTTAAATTCGCGAAGTATTACCTCATCGGTTTTAAAGATATCTGAAGGATCCCCCGACAATGCTACCCAACGGAACGGGCCTTTTCCTTCACAAAATAATGGTCTAATATAAGCCGGAACAAACCCAGGAAAGTCAAATGCATGTTCAACTCCTTCGTCTTTAGCAACTTGACGGATGTTGTTTCCATAATCAAACGTTATTGCTCCATTTTCCTGCATGCTGAGCATGGCTCTAACATGAGTAGCCATACTTTCTTTCGATAACGAGATGTACGTTTCAGGGCTTTGTTTTCGTAATTCTTCAGCCTGTTGCAGACTATATCCTTTAGGAATGTATCCATTCAGTGGGTCGTGGGCAGATGTTTGGTCTGTTAAAACATCTGGGATGAAATTAAGAACCAGCATTTGCGGAAGTAGTTCAGCAGCATTTCCTAGCAAGCCGATAGACAAAGGTTTTCCTTCATCCTTTGCCTTAGTAGCTAGTCGGATAGCCTCTTCTAGACTTTCTGCTTTTACATCCAAATACTTTGTCTGGATCCTCCGCTCAATCCTTGATTCATCAACCTCAATTGCGATACATACTCCGTCGTTCATCGTTACAGCAAGAGGTTGTGCACCACCCATGCCACCTAAACCTGCAGTTAATGTAATGGTGCCTCTCAATGATGAATTAAATCGCTGCCTCGCTAATTCTGCAAACGTCTCATAAGTTCCCTGGACGATTCCTTGGCTTCCAATGTAAATCCAGCTTCCAGCTGTCATCTGACCATACATCATTAAACCTTTTTGATCTAACTCGTGAAAGGTGTTCCAATTCGCCCAAGCAGGAACTAAGTTGGAATTTGCGATTAGCACTTTAGGGGCATTTGCATGTGTTTTGAAAATGCCAACAGGTTTCCCTGATTGTACAAGTAAAGTTTCATCCTCTTCTAGATCGAGAAGAGATTTTTTTATCGAATCGTAACACTCCCAGTTGCGGGCTGCTTTTCCGATTCCACCATATACAACTAGGTCTTCAGGTCTTTCAGCTACCTCTTCATCTAAATTATTCATCAGCATTCTTAAAGCGGCTTCTTGAACCCATCCCTTTGCATGGAGATTGCTTCCTTTAAAATTTTCTATCTTCCTTTTTTGTACCATCTCGAAATCGCTCCTTTAAAAAATAGCTTATGGTTAAATCTATTAATAACAGGAGCGTTTTATATCAATTGAAGTCTATTTCAACTCTTAAAAAAATCTAAAATATATAGACAAGTTTTTACTCCTACCTGGCATATGTTAGTAGTGGACAATCTATGGAGGTGTAGTTATGCGTTTTTTAGTGTTAAAAAGAAGTTCATTGGTATTTGTCTTTCTTATTTTTCTTACAGCAGCGACAGCGACGCTATGGTTTTACCTAAATTCAGATTCTGTGACAGCCTTTAATCAGGAGGCAAAAGAGAGTAAAGTTAGAGAAATTCATATGGTTACGGGAGAATTTAAATCCAAGACGGATGATGGAAAGGAAATTGAAGCTTACCGTTGGGACCCTGGGACAATTTTCGTTGAGAAAGGCGAAAAAGTTAAATTGAAAATTTGGGGTGTAAACGGAGCTGAGCATCCTTTCATAATTGAAGGAACTGATATTAAAGGGACTGTCAAAAAAGGACAAGAAACCGTTGTTGATTTACAGCTAAAAGATGAAGGAGTTTATCGATTAATTTGTCTAACACACCCTGATAAAGATAGTAACGGTCCGATGATTGCTTATATCGTGGTAGACTAATCATTCATAACCATTTTAAAAGGAGGATAAGGTTGCGACTTTATCCTCCTTTGGCTTTGCTTCCTTAGAACAGAAATAAAATCTACTAGCTTTCACCCCCCTCTGCAACAAAATCTAATACATATTTTTCCATATATGTAAACATATTTCCCCTTCTTTATAATCATTATCAATTGTCAAAATATCTCCAAATGAAACGGCTTTTCCCCTCTACTTTTACACTATTAATGACGTTACAATAGTGTTATCAAATTCGATAGTGTTTTGTATAACAGTTTTTAAAAAATGATATTTCATTATAGTACACAAAATCAAATTCAAAGAAAATACCTAGTGCTTTTCTCCTCGTTATTATTTGTTTTAAGTCAATGTTCATAATAATGTCAAAATACAAGTTTAATTATGTGATGTTCTTCACACTAAAACTGTTATACTTTAAGTAAGATGTAATTGTAACAACTGTTATATTCAAAAATATATAAAAATGAATTAAGAGGTGGACCATTATGGACCAATGGAAAGGTTTTTCAGCAGGTAGTTGGCAAAGAGAAGTAAACGTAAGAGACTTTATATTAAAAAACTTTACTCCTTATACAGGGAACGACTCTTTTTTAGCAGGTCCTACAGAAGCAACAACTGAACTTTGGAAACAAGTAATGGAATTAACGAAAAAAGAACGTGAAAACGGTGGAGTTCTTGATATGGACACTGAGGTTGTGTCATCCATTGTCTCTCATGGTCCTGGTTATTTAAATAAAGATCTTGAAAAGGTAGTTGGAGTTCAAACGGATCAACCATTTAAGCGTTCCCTTCAACCTTATGGCGGCATTAGAATGGCTCAACAAGCTTGTGAATCATATGGTTTCGAGTTAAACAAAGAAATAGAAAGAATCTTTACTGACTTTAGAAAAACTCATAACCAAGGTGTTTTTGACGCATATACAGATGAAATGAAGCTGGCTCGTAAAGTCGGAATTATCACTGGGTTACCAGATGCATACGGACGTGGTCGTATTATCGGTGACTATCGCCGTGTAGCTCTATACGGAGTGGACTTTTTAATAGAAGAAAAGAAAAAGGATTTAGCAGGTACTACACCAGTGATGAGTGAAGAAATCATCCGTTTACGCGAAGAAATCTCTGAGCAAATTCGTGCTTTACAAGAATTAAAACAACTTGGCGAGATGTATGGGTTTGATCTCTCGCAACCAGCAAGCAATGCAACGGAAGCATTCCAATGGTTATACCTAGCTTACCTTGCAGCGATTAAGGAACAAAACGGTGCAGCTATGAGCTTGGGTCGTGTTTCAACTTTCCTAGACATTTATATCGATAGAGATCTTCAAAGCGGATTAATGAATGAAGAGGAAGCTCAAGCTTTAGTTGATCACTTCGTCATGAAACTACGTTTAGTAAAATTTGCTCGTACACCAGATTATAATGAATTATTTAGCGGAGACCCTACTTGGGTAACGGAATCTATCGGTGGGATGGCTACAGATGGTCGTTCATTAGTCACAAAGAGCTCATTCCGATTCTTACACACTTTATCAAACCTTGGGCCTGCACCGGAACCAAATTTAACGGTTCTTTGGTCAACCAAATTACCTGAAGGGTTCAAGGAATATTGTGCAAAAATGTCAATTGAGACAAGTTCCATCCAATATGAAAATGATGATATTATGCGACCTGAATGGGGTGACGATTACGGAATTGCGTGCTGTGTTTCTGCAATGGAAATTGGGAAACAAATGCAATTCTTCGGCGCTCGTGCGAACTTAGCAAAAGCCCTGCTTTATTCTATTAATGGCGGAAAAGATGAAAAGCATAAAATTCAAGTTGCACCTGAGTTCTCCCCTATTACTTCTGAAGTATTAGATTACGAAGAAGTGATGGCGAAATTTGATCAAACAATGGATTGGTTAGCTGGATTATATATTAACACATTAAATATCATTCATTACATGCACGATAAATATAGCTACGAAAGAATTGAGATGGCACTACACGATTCACAAATTCTTCGTACAATGGCAACAGGTATCGCAGGTCTAAGTGTTGTCGCTGATTCCTTAAGTGCGATTAAGTATGCTCAAGTAAGACCAATTCGTGACGAAAATGGAATTGCCGTTGATTTTGAAATTGAAGGCGATTTCCCTAAATACGGTAACAATGATGATCGTGTAGACCTTATCGCAGTAGATTTGGTTGAACGCTTTATGAGTAAACTTCGCAAACACAAAACGTACCGTGATTCTCTTACAACGATGTCGATCTTAACCATTACTTCAAACGTTGTTTACGGTAAGAAAACAGGTAATACTCCTGATGGCCGTCGTGCTGGTGAGCCTTTCGCTCCTGGTGCAAATCCGATGCATGGAAGAGATACAAAAGGAACACTCGCTTCCCTCTCTTCTGTTGCAAAATTACCTTATAACTATGCCCTGGACGGAATATCTAACACGTTCTCAATCGTGCCAAAAGCTTTAGGGAAAGATGATGAGAGCAGAGTTAAGAACCTTGTAAGCATTCTTGATGGATACTCCATTAAACAAGGACACCACTTAAATGTTAACGTGTTTAACAGAGAAACATTGCTTAATGCTATGGAACATCCGGAAGAATATCCGCAACTAACGATTCGTGTGTCTGGATATGCTGTTAACTTTATTAAACTAACTAGAGAACAACAGCTTGATGTCATTAACAGAACATTCCACGGATCGATGTAACAATAATAATACAAGTGTAAGGAGCGTATGAACAAATGCGCTCCCCCTTTTCTTAAAACAGGAGGAGATTTCATCATGAACGGAAACATACATTCTATCGAAACATTCGGAACAGTTGATGGTCCAGGGATTCGCTACGTCGTTTTTACCCAAGGGTGCCTTTTGCGCTGTCAATTTTGCCATAACGCAGATACATGGGAAATTGGGACTGGCAAGGAAGTGTCTGTTTCTGATATCATTGATGATTTGAAATCGTATCTTCCTTTTATTGATGCTTCAGGCGGCGGGATTACAGTAAGTGGCGGCGAACCACTTCTTCAAGTTCCCTTCTTAATTGAATTGTTTAAAAAATGTAAAGACCTTGGAATTCATACAACTATTGATTCATCAGGTGGATGCTTCTCGCATGCGGAACATTTCCAAAATAACCTGGAGGAATTGTTAAAGTATACAGATCTTGTTCTCCTAGATTTAAAACATATCGATCGAAAAAAGCATATTAATTTAACTGGAATGGCGAATGACCATATCCTTGAATTTGCGCATTTTCTCTCCGATCACCACGTACCCATTTGGGTCCGTCATGTTCTTGTACCATCTATTACGGATGACGAGGAAGATTTACGTAAATTAGGTGATTTTATTGGAACCCTGTCCAATGTTGAAAAAGTAGAGGTCCTCCCCTACCATAAGCTTGGTGTTTATAAGTGGGAAGCCCTTGGTTTAACATATCCTTTAAAGGATATTGAACCACCAAGTGATGAAATTGTTGAGATGGCTCAGCGCCTATTAACAGAAAAATTAAACTAATTCAAAAGTACTATTCCCATGTGGTTTAGTACTTTTTTATTATTCATTATTACTATATAATGGAAGTATGAGGTGATACATATGGCAATTTCTAAGAAACGGAATCTTCTTTTATATTTAGTTTTAACTAGTTTAGTAGTATTAGCGAACTATTCTCTATACCACTTTCCAATCTATAAAACCATCCCTGATGGTGCTGTTTTAGGATCCATTCTGGATTTCCTAATTGTGATTCCTTTGTTGACTTATTTTCTTATTATAAGAAAACGATATTCATTAAAGTATTTAGGTGTCGTAATTTTAGCTGGTTATGGCGCTGCGTATTTAATTATTCCGAATGCTGAAATGGAGCAATATTCTTTCCTTCCTTACATTATTTTAGGATCTGAAGGATTACTAATTTTGCTTGAGCTTTATATTCTATATAAGGTCGTAACAAAGCTTCCGAAGCTAATAAAAGAATATAAGAAATTAAGCCTAGAGAATTCTTTTTTTCTGTATAATCTAAGATTGGCTTTAGACAAATACCTTCCTAATCAAAAGGTCTTACAAATATTCCTTTCAGAGTTTGCGGTTTTTTATTATTCACTGTTTAGTTGGAAAAAGAAAGTAAAAGTGTCTCATGGTACACCATTTACGTATCATAAGAAAACAAGTTCTACAGCAGTCTATATTATGCTTATTCATGCAACGATTATAGAATCAGTTGGTTTACACTATCTTCTTCATCAATGGAATGAAATAGTAGCTTATATTTTACTGTTTTTAAATGTTTATGGTGTTCTTTACTTCTTAGGTGAAATCCATGCTACAAGGTTAACACCATTCTTATTAACAGATAAGCAATTGTATCTTCAAACAGGATTAGCAAAAAGTATGGACCTTCCACTCCAACAGATTAAAGAATTTAAATACTATGATGGTCCAGAAAAATTTACAAGAAAAGAGCTAGACACTCTATTTGATGCAAGGGTGGCCGATTTCATCAGTGAGAAACCTACTTTTGAAATTTTACTTAACGAACCTCAAACCATGAACCTTATGTACGGAATCGAAAGAAAAGTGGATCGAATCGTCCTAAATGTAGACGAACCAAACCAATTTTATGAAGAATTAAATAAACGATTAGTACAAAAAAACATCGACTAAAATTTGTCGATGTTTTCTTGTTTATTATCACATCTTCTGCATAAAATTTTGATACTATTATAGTAAACTAGTTTATAATACTATCTTTCTTGAGGAGTTTATAACATGGAAAATAACATCAAGGTAGCTGTACATCCCGGTATAGGGTTTGGTTCAAAATTAAATACAAAACAGTTGAACGTTTTACTTCATTATCTTCCCGAAGATTCAGAAGTTGAATTGACTGTATTTCAACAATTATATATTGAAATAAATGAAGAAAAATACGAGCAGATGAAAAGTGATTTTAATGATGCAGGTCTTGAATGCTACCCAGTCGGTTTTTATGTAAAATCACTCCGTACCTGTAATTTTTGTAAAGGTGCAGAAGAGGAAGGGATGCCTGTAGCTATACAATTAAATAAAAGGATTGCTGGTCAGCCTGTTCCGTTCCCTCTCCGCCCTGCTTATACAGGATGTCCGAATGCTTGTGGTGAACCGCTTATTAACGATATAGGCGTAATTAAGAAACAGGATGGTTATGACCTTTATATTGGCGGAAAGGCAAAAGGCATAGATGCCAAGATTGGACGTGTATTTAAGAGTGGATTAACACCTGAGGAATTATATGAGACTGTCGATCAGTTAATCGATTTATACCGTTCCAACGGAAAAAAACGAGAGCATTTCTCTAGGTTTATTGACCGTTTTGGTTGGGATAACCTTCAAGCTCGTGAATAGATGGAGGTATTATTATGTATCAGTGGTTAAATGATATTAGTCATTTGCTTAGTCAACCGTTTTTTACTCTAGTTAATTCCACGGAACAAGTCCCATTGCTAGCTGCTTTTGTTCTAGGACTAATTGGTGCTGTAGCACCGTGCCAGCTTACGGCAAATATCGGAGCTATTACTTTATATGGTTCCAAAAGTCTACAGTACAAAAAGCAGTGGGTGGAAGTTACTTCCTTTATTTTTGGTAAAGTTGTTGTTTTTTCAATTCTTGGACTTGCAGTCTGGTTAATAGGTAAAGAACTTCAATATGCCCTTCCTGAATACTTTTCGGTTATCAGAAAATTAATGGGACCACTTTTAATTGTGATTGGTCTTGTTTTACTTGGTTTTCTTAAACTTAGAATTTTTGAGAAATTTACTTTTCCAACCATTAAAGGAGATGGAATTATAGGCTCATTTCTCATGGGAGCAAGCTTCTCTTTGGCTTTTTGTCCAACGATGTTTTCCCTTTTCTTCTTAACCTTAATGCCGATTGTAATAAGTACAGAATACGGCGCTGTCCTTCCATCCGTCTTTGCAATAGGAACAGCTCTACCTGTATTGGTTGTTCTTAGTATCATTTGGTTATTTGGCTTTGACGGATTACTAATGAAGAAAAGTCGCAAAATCGGATGGATTGTTCAAAAGTTTGCTGGTACATTGATGATCTTAATAGGATTATTGGATACAATTACGTATTGGTCGTAAGGCTGGAGGACCCGATGGATATAGTTGATTTATTAAAGCAAAAGAAAATCAGGGTAATAGAAATAGGAAATTGGGGAGGTTATTTAAGAAATGAATGGGAAAAGCAGTTTGCTAACCATTTGAGTCAATCGGATAAAAAGTCTATTTATTTATTCGATCAGGATGGAGCGTGCGGGTATCTTTGGCATCTGTTTAGCTACGGAAAACGGAATTGTCTAACAGAAGAATTAGCCAATGAGGCTTTTAATCAAGCACATAAGAAAAGCTGTTTCCTATTTTATCAGCATAGTGATACTGCCTTTATCATTGAGAATGCTTCAGGTTTCACAGCAGATGATTTACACGATGAGAGTGATGTGTATATTGTAGACAAACACTTTAATTGGACTTATGTAAAAACACATGAGACCGGATGGTGTGGTCCTTATTTTAGTCGTAAATAGAACCCTTATCTAACTTTAAACCAGTTTTGAAGAAGTGTTTATATGAAATTCAAAAAGCTTGAGACATTATATCTCAAGCTTTATTTCCACCATTCATCAAACATAGAAGCCGGTGGTCTTCGTTTATGTTCAGTAACTATGTAACGTTGTTCAATCTTTTGAGCTACCTCGGCAGAAACCTCTTTCCCCTCTAAGTAATCATCTAACTCCTCGTAAGAAATTCCTAATTCGGTTTCGTCCGCTTGACCAGGCTTTTGGTCTAACAGATCAGCTGTGGGAACTTTTAAGTAGAGGCTCTCCTCTGCTCCAAGTTCAGCTAGTAATGCTCTACCTTGTCTTTTTGATAGTCCAGTTAAGGGAAGTAGGTCTGCCCCACCATCTCCATATTTTGTGAAGAATCCCGTAACTGCTTCAGCAGCGTGATCTGTACCAATTACTAGTAAGTTCTCTTGACCACCAATCGCATATTGGGCGACCATTCTCATACGTGCTTTAACATTGCCTTTGTGGTAGTCTCTTAGAATTTCACCTTTTGTAATATGATCATATTCATGTTGAACAGCATCCACTGGTTCCTTTATATTAAAGGTATATTCTTCATCTGGTTTGATAAATTTTAGAGCTTTTTGAGCATCATCTTCATCTTGTTGCGTACCATAAGGTAGGCGAACAGCAATAAACTTCGCATCATAGCCTTCTTTTCTTAGTTCTTCTACAGAGAGTTGGGCTAATCTCCCGGCTAAAGAGGAATCTTGTCCTCCACTAATCCCTAGAACAAAGCCATTTGCTTTTGTTTTTATTACATACTCTTTTAAAAAATGGATTCGTTCTTTTATTTCTTCTTTTGGATTAATCTCTGACTTTACATTTAATTCTGACATAATTCGCTTTTGTAGATTCTCCATATCACGCCTCCTCCAGCTTTGTAAGCTATAGTAACATAATAATAACTTGAGTGGTATTATTTGGCTCTATTTGCTTTTATACTTTCTTTCACTTCTTGAATGTTTCTCATTTTATTGTCCCAACACTTCTGACTTAGATCAACTGGATATTCTTCAGGATTTAGTGAACGAGTGTATTCTTCCCATAGCAATTGAAGATTTTCTTTTGCATACTTTTGCATTTCTAATAAAGAAGGGTTTTCATACACAAGTTTCCCGTTCGTAAAGATATCTTGATGAAGTTCTCTAGCCTCAAAATTTGTTACGAATTTACTTACATACGTATGGACCGGATGGAACATCTTAATGCGTTCTTCTTTTTCAGGTTCCTCATCCTCCAACGTAATGTAGTCCCCTTCTGATTTTTTGCTATTTTTATTAATAATTCGATAAACTCTTTTCAATCCTGGTGTTGATACTTTTTCTGGATTCCCACTTATTTTGATGGTATCGACCATTTCTCCGTTTTCATTTTCTATGGATACGAGTTTATAAACAGCACCTAAAGCAGCTTGATCATAAGCAGTAATGAGTTTCGTACCAATTCCCCATACATCAATCTGGGCTCCTTGTGCCTTTAAGTTCATAATCGTATATTCATCAAGATCATTTGACGCAATAATTTTGGTTTCTGTAAATCCGGCATCATCTAGCATCTTCCTTGCTTTCTTTGAAAGATAGGCTAAGTCTCCACTGTCTAAACGGATTCCTCTAAAGTTAATTTTGTCCCCGAGTTCTTTTGCCACCTTAATAGCTGTTGGAACTCCGGATTTTAGCGTATCATATGTGTCGACTAAGAAAACACAATCCTTGTGACGACGAGCATACTTGTGAAAGGCTGTATATTCATCCTTATATGCCTGAACAAGTGAGTGAGCATGTGTTCCTGCTACAGGAATTCCGAACATTTTTCCAGCGCGAACATTTGAGGTGGCATTAAAGCCACCGATAAAAGCAGCTCTAGTTCCCCAAATTGCAGCATCAAGTTCTTGTGCTCGGCGGGTTCCGAATTCCATGGCAGTCTCTTCTCCGACCACTTGTTTAATACGAGATGCTTTGGTTGCGATTAGCGTTTGATAGTTCATGATATTAAGCAAAGCTGTTTCTACAAGTTGGGCTTCTGCAAGAGGAGCCTCCACTCTAAGCATCGGTTCATTTCCAAAGACCAATTCGCCTTCAATCATGGAGCGAATATTACCCGTAAAACGAAGGGTACTTAAATACTGCAGAAAATCATCCTGGTAACCAACTTCATTTTTCAAATAGTCTATATCACTTTCTGTAAATCGGAACTGTTGGATGTATTCAATTGCTCGTTCAAGTCCTGCAAATACAGCGTATCCATTCCCGAATGGAAGTTTTCGAAAATACATTTCAAAAACAGCTTTGCGGTTATGAACGCCGTCCTCCCAATAGGTTTCTGCCATATTTATTTGGTATAAATCGGTGTGTAAAACCAAACTATCATCTTCGTATAATCTAGTCATGTTGACCCTCCTCTTTTAAAACAATTCTCTAAATGACGTTTGCATTTAGACAGCCCTTAAAGTGTTCTAACGCCCACGTATGACCATGTTCATTAAAGCTCGCGACCGCATTTTCATGTACGACTATAGTGAATCCCTTATTGTAAGCATCTACAGCAGTGTGCAACACACAAATATCGGTGCAAACACCAGTCAAATGAATTTCTGAAATATTCCTTGTTCGTAATTGTAACTCTAAATCTGTACCGGCAAAGGCACTATATCTGGTTTTATCCATCCAATAAACATTTTCGTCCAATCTATGCTGTTCGTAAACGTTATTCAACTTTCCATACAGCTTTCTTCCATCGGTACCTGCAAGGTTATGGGGTGGATACAATTTTGTCTCAGGGTGGTAAGGATCATTCCTGTGATGAAGGTCAATGGCAAACACTACAAAGTCCCCTCTTGTAATGAAATCTTTCGTTAAGACTGAGATTTCCTCTTCAATCTTAATGGCCGGCTCACCACAAGGTAGAGCTCCTACTACAAAATCAAACGTATAATCAATATTAATAAGTGCTTTCATTCTCTCTCCCCCATAATTATTAATGATTTTACTTACTAGTGTCATATATTCAATTACAACAATTTAAAAGAGTTCCGTTTCTATGCATGATCATTTGCATTATATTGTACTCCAAGTCCTACCAATTTCAAAAGTTTTTTATAAGTTTGTATATTAAACATGAATATCTATGTATGTCTTAGTAATAACAAGGCAAGGTTTTTGTAAGGAGTTTATTAATATCAGTGATAAATATGTTTAAATTATCATTGAAAACCATTTTAGCCTGTTGACAAATTTTTCTGTTATATTTATAGTTTAATTGTCAACGATAATCATACATAAGTTAACATTAAGTGGAGGAGATAACAGATGAGTAAAGAACAACTAAAACTTAGGTCCATGATTGTAACCGCTTTATTTGCCGCTATTATTGGTGTATTAGCACAGGTTACGATCCCGCTTCCTCTTGTTCCAATCACTGGGCAAACGTTAGCCATTGGTTTGGCTGCAACTATTCTAGGAGCACGTTACGGCACTATTTCCGTTATTTTATATTTAATTATTGGCTCCGCGGGTGTACCAGTTTTTGCTGAATTCTCTGGTGGTATTTCAAAGCTTGTTGGCCCAACTGGAGGTTATTTAGTTGGTTTCGTTCCAACTGCATTTTTCATCGGTTGGTTTATGGAGAAGCAAGGATTTACTATTAAAAATGCTTTAATGGCAAATGTAATTGGTATGTTTATTACATTAAGCTTTGGAACTGCATGGTTAAAGATTGCGGCAGACTTATCTTGGACTGCAGCTATGACTGGTGGGTTCACACCATTTATTATTGTTGGGCTTATTAAAGCCGCTCTTGCTTCTTGGATTGGAATTGCAGTTAGAAATCGATTAATCACGGCTAACCTACTATTCTCTGCAAAACCAAATGTAAATCAAACATTCTAACAATGGACTAAATTAACCCGTTAGCATTAGCTAACGGGTTAATTTAATCCTAAATACACACCTGCCAAGGCAAGAATAACACCAAATAGGTAAGAAAATAGTAAATAAAGTGAGGCAGTCGTATATTTTTTTTCTAAGAATAATCTTGCTGCTTCTACATTTAAAGTTGAAAACGTTGTGAATGCACCTAAAAATGCGATCCCAAGTAAGGAGTATAGACTGCCTTCTATTCCACTCCCAATTAGAAAACCTAGAAAAAAAGAACCTATCAGGTTGACACTTAAAGTTCCGATTGGTATAGAGGATTGTATCCCAAGTTTCTTTGGTAGACTTCCAACAAAGTATCGTGAAATAGCACCAAAGAAGCCACCAAATGCAATACACAATATATCTATCATATGGGTTTACCTTCTTTGTGGTTTCCTAAAGATAATCCTATAAAAGCAAGAAATAATCCTCCGATAAGACTTACCAATATATATATAACCATTTCCGTAATTAAACCGTTCTGTATAAGAGTTAATACTTCGTTACTTAATGTAGAAAAAGTTGTAAACGAGCCTATTAAACCTGTGCCAATAGCCAAACTAAAGTGTCTACTTATTTTGTTCTTTTGTAGGATGTTTGTTGTAAACCAACCCAGTAAAAATGACCCGATGAGATTTACTATAAGTGTTCCATAAGGAAATCCTCGATTCAATAATTCTAAAGTTAAAATTGAAACTCCATAGCGCAAAAGACTGCCAACGACTCCTCCGATACCAATCCAGAAATAAACTGCCACATAAACACCTACTCAACGCAAAAATAAAAAGGATAGATGGTATTCTATCCTTCTATTGTACATTATTATAATAGCGTTTAATATCTTCTATTGATTTGATTTTCTTAACTTCCTCTGGAGTAAATGTTGCATAAGTCATGTTTTTACTATCATCCTCAGGACCATAAGATATAAATAACTCAATATTCCCACCGACCTCTTGCATGGACTTTACTACAGCCAGCATCTTCTTAAAGTCTCCTTCTGACTTAGAAAAATTTGTCGGGATATTGATTCCTAACATAATAAAAGCCTTTGTTTTACTATAGTGTGGGATTGGAGGCCTCTTAACTAAGTCCATCCCGTCTCCATATACGGCATTTGCTCTAAAATGCTGCTTCTCTGGAAAATGCTTTTCAATGATACTTTTAAAATCTTCAGTAGCCTGCTTTTCCCAGAGTGCCTCTGCATAATAATCGACAAAATGATATTCACCGTAACCTTCTCCGGCATTAAATTGGACAGAAGGGTTATTTTTCGGATGAACTTTAATATTGTAAGACGAGTCTTTGAAATTATAAAAACGCTTGTCGATCACAAATTCTTCGTTATATTTGTTTTCAAGATAATGTAATATTTCATTTCCTACAGTCTGTTTTTTCCACGGTAAGCCTGCAAACTCTACATAGATAGTAGCTACAATTCCAATGATTATTACTAGGAAACTAGAAAGAATGATCTTTACTTTTTTTGACATAGAAGCCTCCTATTGTTAAAAAATCCATTTTTATTCTTATAGTGGAATTTTACACTAAATAAGTAATTAGTCAATAGGATTGATAAAAAAAGAACTGCTACGTAAGTAACAGTCCTTTTAACGAAGTTAAGTATAATGATTACGCGTCAACAAAGTAGTCTTTATAAAAGCCGCCTACTCTGCCGCTATTATCTACGATGAAATAAAATTCCTCAGTCTCATTTTTCACTTCGTAAACGCTACCTGCTGTAAGTTTTTGATTTACGATATACTTTTTAGCATCTGTGTGTACACATTTAACCTTTTTTACCGTTTCTCGCTCATTCCATTTTAAGTGAATCATGTTTGGACACTCCTCTAATGATCTATATCACTTATTATATGGAAAAAGCATTGGGTCTTGCAACTACATATGATTAATCGCTATTCAAAAGCATTAATTTAGCTAACTCTACTTTTCTGTTTTAAAGGAAAATGAAACATCTTCTTTCTAATTTTTCTAATACAAGCTTGCTCGAAAGTTAACATTTCACCCGTAATAACATTTTTTAGAGTGACATATGTTTTTTCGCAAATGGTATCTAAGCGAATAAATTCAAGGTTTTTATAACAATGGTTCTCATACACCACTTCGTAATAGGATGAACTTATAAATAGTTCCATACGATTCCCCTTCTTTCTGAGATGGTGGTAGTGTCTATTTACCACCAAATGGGCTCGTATGAAACATCATGTTGATTTTATTTATTGAGACTTTCCCATTTGCTTAAATATATCACTCCAAGCTCTGGGTGCGGAGGTCCATCAAGTAATGCAATATACTCAAGAGAGTTGCCATCAGGATCTCTAAAATAAACAGATGCTGCCGGCATCCAGCTGTGCACAATAGGCTCAATCGGTGGTAAGCCAAAGTCCTCTTCAGCAGCGATTCCTCTCTCACTTAACCATTGTATGGACGATTTTAATTCATCGGTTGTAATGGTAAAAGCTATGTGTCTTTTTGGAACATCTCCCTCAGTTTCCCAAATTCCAAGCATATTCTCTTTTTGTGAAACATCCCCTAGATAGAAAAAGGCTACCCTACGTTCTTCAATTACGTATGCCAGCGTAAAGCCTAAGCTTTTGTAGAACTCAATGGCCTTTTCTAAATGATTCGTTTTTAGGTGTGTTTCATATAATTTAGCTGTTTGCATGATATACTTCCTCCATTCGTTGTATATTAAGTGTATATAAGAATGAAGCTTTCTAAATCGTAAAAGAGTCTAATTCTAATTCATACTTTTTTTATTGATGTAGAAACATAAAAAGTAGTCGTGTGAAAAAACGACTACTTTTCTCTTACCACATTAAGGGAGTCTAGTTCATACTCGATTAATGTCTCTTTGACATATAACTGTATATAAAAAGCCTGATTTAACATTTGTTCGTTTATCCCTTTTGGATCAAAATCAATTAACTCGCTCTCGACCATTCTACTTTCATTCGGACCAAGTGTATAAGTGTTACCTAATGAGATTTTCCCATCATCCTGCTTTAATGCTTTAACAATGTTTTTATCTTTAATGATTATTTTTAAGTGTTCCAGTTTTATTTCTTCATTTTCTTCGTTTATAAGATGAACGTGGAACTGTAACTTATTTTCATCATAATACCATTGTATATAAGAATCCGGATGGACCGTAACAGTCTCTGGCTTACAACCTGTTAGAAATGCGAGTAGAATGATAGCTAAACAAATTATTCTCATTACAGATATCTGGCTAAACGGACCATATCCGTACATTGGATCCCATTTTCGAATATCTCATCCTCATAATGTCGAATAAAATAATCGCGATCAATTCCAATTATTCTAAAACCGCATTTTTGATATAAGCCAAGCTGTGACAAGCTTGAGTTACCTGTTCCAATTTCGATAGTTGTAAAGCCTAGTTCTGATCCCTTTTCAATTGCATCATGTACAAGCAGTTTTCCAATCCCTTTTCCTTGGTAGGAAGGATCCACAGCAATATTCACAATCTCAATGGTTTTCGGCCTTGTTGGCAAAAGTACATAGACACCAACCATTTTGTCATCTAGAGTACATACGTAGCAATGACCCCTCTCCAGATAAGAATCCACTAAACTTTTAGAGGGGTCTGCATCAAGTAATAAATGATAAGGAGGGTCATCTTTTAATCTACTAATTGTTACCTTCATATTAACCTCCAACTTTTTCAATATCCTCAATACCAAGACGTACTAGTTCATTCCTTAAATACTCAAAATATTTAGAACTCACTCGACCTTTTGCTCCTCTTAAGATTTCCGTAGCATAATGATGGGGTGGGACCGTTTCTTCTCTTTTGTCATACACATGAAAGGTTAAAACATCCTTTAAAATCGTATCTTTCATCTTAATGTCTACAAAAATTGGTCTGTAGGCTCTTGTATAGAACCCTTCTCTCTTAAACAAATATTGAACAGCATCATATGGAGCCTCATAAACAATACCTTCTGTTAATCCCCCGTCCTCCACAATGTCTGCACGGCCTCCGTCAGACACTGAATATAAATACTTCATAGAGTATTGTTCTAACATACCAACGCCTATTACATTACTAAAATAGTGATCAACATTTGCTAGTCTAAATCGTTCGGTATCCATGCATGAACCATACGCAAAGTAATAAAATGTTTCAGGTTTTTCTTTTAAAAAGGTATATAGCTTCCAATCTCCATGAGGAATAGGCGTTACATGTAAGTCCTTTCTATTCGACACATATATGTAAGCTTCAAGAGAATCCTGATCCGTAAATACGTTATAGGTAACTCTTTCATACAGATTGTTACTTCTTCCGGCAACATAGTCTTCTAGTTTATCTATCTGCCATAATTGCTCATTATTAATTTCATACATTTCACCATAAACCACTTTATCCTCAGAAGGCATCATCGTTGGATATCCTAGTCCAGTATCATAGAGTTCGCCGTATATCCATGCTTGTTCTACTAAACATCGGGCATCTTTAAGTAATTCGTGGTATTTTCCATGCTTCCTTAAAGTTCCATAAACAAATAATTTAAACGTATTCTTCAAACTCATACATCCTTCCTTTAGGACTCCCTTATTCTTCCTTTATTATAAATCAGTAAATTTTATAAATAAACTAAAAGAAACCTATCAAAAAAGGCCGTCATATACGGCCCGTTTTGAAGGTCTTATATATTGTATTATTTATTTTAGTTACAGTGGTCTTCTTTAATTATTGACACTGACATTGAGGTAACTTAGCCATTACAGGCACTTTACAAATAGATTGTTGTTTCTTATTTGATTTTATTTCAATTCCTTTTCTATAGAGATAGAAGGGTAACTTATTTAGCTCCTTTTGTCTTTCTCTATTTATCACTTCTAAAGCGTATAATTGATCATAAATCTCGATCTTCTCCTTTCAACTTCAACCTTCAATTAGATTGTAAGCTGAAATCTTTTTCCACACATTGGAATTAGGGAGGAAGTCATTTCCTCCTTTTGGATGAGAAAAGATGGAGAAACATGAATAATATTAGTTAAGTTTACTTGAATTCTCAATCATTTCAATGGATTGCTCTCTTAGGCGGAACTTTTGAATTTTACCTGATGCGGTCATTGGATACGCATCTGTAAACTCAATATACCTAGGGATTTTATGTCGAGAAATCTTACCTTTACAGAACTCCTTCATTTCCTCTGCTGTAGCACTTTGACCCTCTTTTAAAATAACCCATGCAACAACTTCCTCCCCGTATACTACATCTGGAACGCCAACTACCTGAACGTCTAACACCTTAGGATGAGTGTACAAGAACTCTTCAATTTCTCGAGGATAGATGTTTTCTCCTCCCCTAATAACCATATCCTTCAGTCTACCAGTGATCTTACAATAGCCATTCTCATCCATAACGGCTAAATCTCCGGTATGCAGCCATCCATCCTCATCGATAGCATCCTTTGTTGCGTCGGGATTATTGTAGTATCCTTTCATTACATGGTAGCCACGCGTGCATAGCTCTCCTTGTACTCCTCTTGGGACCTCTTTGTTTGTTCCTGGTTCAACGACCTTCGCTTCAACATTAGGAAGTGCTTTACCAACGGTTTCAACACGAATCTCAATTGGATCATCCGTTCTTGTTTGAGTTATAACAGGTGAAGATTCAGTTTGTCCGTATGCAATTGTAATTTCAGAAGCTCCCATTTTCCCAATAACGTCTTTCATGACTTCAATTGGACAATTGCTTCCTGCCATAATACCAGTTCTTAGTGATGACAAGTCATACTTACTGAAGTCAGGGTCATTCAGTTCAGCAATAAACATGGTTGGAACCCCATGGAGTCCTGTACACTTTTCATCTTGGACCGTTTGAAGAACTACTTTAGGATTAAACTCTTGTACGGGAACCATAGTTGCCCCGACTGATACACACGCTAACGTACCCAGTACACATCCGAAGCAATGGAAGAATGGAACTGGGATGCAAAGACGGTCATCTTTTGATAGTTTCATACAATTAGCTATATTAAAGGCATTATTGACGATATTGTAGTGAGTGAGCATAACTCCTTTAGGAAATCCTGTTGTACCAGACGTATATTGCATATTAATGACATCATCAAAATGGAGTGAATTCATACGTTCCTCAAGAGTATCTTCTGAAACACTATCAGCCATCTTTATAATATCATTCCACTGGAAAGTACCAGGGTAATGATTTTCACCCAATACCACAACATTTCTAAGATTCGGAAGTGTTTTAGATTGTAGTTTACCTGCCTCGCAATACTGTAATTCAGGTACAATTTCGTAAAGCATGTTTATGTAAGTAGTATCTCGATATTGCTCCATTAATATAATCGTTGTAGAATCGGATTGCTTCAATAAATATTCTAGTTCTGCTTTCTGATAATTTGTATTAACTGTAACCAATACAGCTCCCATTTTTCCTGTTGCAAACTGACAAGATAGCCATTCAGGAGCATTTGTAGACCATACTGCAACATGGTCGCCCTTTTCTAGTCCAAGTTTCATTAACCCTTTAGCTACTTGTCTACAATGCAAATCGAATTGCTCATATGTCATTCTTAAATTTCGGTCCGCATAAACCAGAGCCTCGTGATTAGGATGTAGTTTTGCTTTCTCTTCTAATAGCTTTCCTACTGTAATTTCTAATAAATGTGACATCCAATTCAACCTCCTAACAACAATAAAAACGCTTACAATTTATGTTAACATATAAAACAGAATATTCAATATTTTCGTAATATAACACTTTTAACATAATGTTTATTTAGGAATCAAAAAAAGAACGCTACCGCGTCCTCTATAAATATGAACTACCAAGTAAATTCACTGGTTCTCCTACTAAGTTTGGTGATAAAGAAATCTCGAACGGACGAGCTCCTTTCTCTTTCAGTATCTTAAAGTGTGTCCCCTCGGTGGATGTCGGTTGTGTAAAGATGATCTTACAATCACTTATTGTAATGCTTGCTGATTTAATCGAAAATGTTTCTACTGTAGTTGTCACTTCTGAATCAAACATTTTTGCCCATGAGTAGATTTCTTCTAGTTCTGGAACTACGAATTCTATGGAATTGATATTGGTTTTTGAATGAGTTTCAGAAATGAAACCTAGCTCTTTAAGGTCCTTCAATCGCTCATGATCGGACTGATTCCATTCAATAAAGAATGGAAAACTTACTGGACACTCATCTTCTACAAAAAGCATCTTCCATTGAATGATTTTTCCATCACTTCTTTTACGACTTCCTTCAAAGATTGAAGAAGCAACAAATCCTTTATCTTCTAACATTTGTTTTAAAGCTGAAATATTGTCTGTTCTAAAACATACCTGGAATACCCCTTCCCCTCTTTCTGCTTCTCTCACAAGTTGTTTAATGAGAGGGTTATTGGATTCCTTTGCTTTTTCTTTGTCTTCAATCGCTAAGAACTCAATATACGTTTTCTCTAAATATAGAAGACTATTAAAAGTTCCCCATTGTTCATGTTGTCCACCCATTACAGCATGGACATTTATCTGTTGTAACCTCTCTACAACTTCATTGGGATGGCGATTAATAAAGTGTACGATGTGATCGAGTTGTAGGTTCATTATATCCTCCTATTTTTCAATAAATACGAAAGAACTTGTTTGCTGCAAGTCAGAATTTATGTCATTTGTACGGCTTTTTTCACGTTTTTTCTTTTTTACTGTTGTACTCGATAGAGATTCTTCAATTTCTTTTTTTATGACATTCGTAATAAATAATAATACAAAAAAAGCTAGCATGGGACTAATGACCATCCAAGGAGCTTGTAAAAGGTTGTTAAAACTTTGACCAATTAATCCCGCCCATTCATTAGATAATGATTCTGGAGGTGGTGGGGCATCAGGATCGGTACCTATTCCACCGGATTTAGTTCTTCCACCAAGAAAGAGTCCAAATATTCCAAGATGCATTAATAATACTAGAGTAGAAAAAAATTGTTGTACCAAGTGTAGTAGACTATATGTTTTTACATAAGGCAATAAGTGTTTAATTAGGATATGAAGACGTGAAGCCCCCATTAAATAAGAAACTTCTATAAATTGTCTTGTTTTTAGTTCTTCAATAACATCACTCATAAAAATAACTGCCGATGGAAAAGCAACTATAACAAGAACGGCAATCTGGTAAGGAAGAATTTCATTATATGGAAGGCCTGTAAATCTACCTGTTACGGGCATCATTAAAGCAATGGCTAAAATTAATGTTGGTATATATCTAAATGTAAGGAAAAAATCTTTAAAATAAGTTAAAGATTTCGGTATCCACATAGATAGAAGTATTCCAACAATTCCTCCTAAAATTACGCGTAGGACCGCAATTAATAATGCAGTTATAATCGTAAACTTTGCCCCATCAACTAGAAGTAACAGCATATCTCGACCCTCTAAATCAGTACCTAAAAGATTTTTAAAAGATGGTGGATAAGGGGCTTTACTTATTACATTGGCTTTTTCATCAAGTTCATAATATACTTTACCGTAATCCTCAGGTCCTATAAATGGATAGACGAAGCTTAAACCTAGAAATAGGAGAAGCATGATAGTGAGAATGGTTGTCTTTCTATATTTGTGAAACATATAAAGCTCCTTTCATCTGGCCATTTAAGCACTGAGTTCACCTTTTCTTATACGCTGCTTCCTTGTAATGATCATAGCAAGGAAATCTATTAATAAAATTGGTGCAGTAAATAAGAATAAATACAGAATTGTAGTAATGGGATCAAAGCCAAAGAATATCATTCTAAATAAATCTTCTGAAAACCCTTTAATGTTAAAAATAAATTCTACTAAAATAATATTTGATAGAATAATCCACACAATGGTGCGGAGATTAAGCACGAAAAAAGAAATTGTGTTTGCAAAAATATATTTCAAATTAATTGCTACACGATTTAACCCCTTTGCTTTTGCTAGGAGAACATAATGTTGATTTTCTTCATCTTCATATACTTTCATCATAAATTGAATTAGAAAGAAAATCGGTAAAAACGATATGGTAACAATCGGAATGAAATAGGGATTTTCACCAATTCCATATAATTTTAAGAATTTTATTCCTGTACTTTTATACAAAGTAATAACTCCTATTTGAAACAAGAAGATAATTAATAAATCAGGAATGGCTTCTGTCATATTGATTATGGGTTTAACCATCTCACGTATTTTTAAAGGCAAACTGACAATCATAAACGTTATGATTAGACCAACTAGACTAACGACTATAACTGAGACACCCAAGATGGTTAATGTATAAGAGTATCGCTCCTTTACATCCGTATCTAAGATATACTTTAAAAAGTCAGTATCTGTAACACTTAGTTTTCCTTCGATTAGTAATGCTTCAAAGCGTAACTTTGCATTTTCAATGGATAAACTTAACTTCCCTTCTCCTTCATACACACCCGGTTCCACACTTACAAAGTATGGCAAGGAAATAAAAAAGCAAATCCCTACTATGATGGTAATCGCTCTAACTAGTATCTTTAGCGATTTCTTCATTTAATCACCTTCAATTCTACAAATATACCTAATAATAATAACAAATTAATACTTATGTGGAAATTTTTATAAGACATATATAGATAACTCTTCCACTTATACAAACTTTCCATGAATTTAGACGATTTACATATAGGTTCTGATTCAACTTTTTGAATACTTTCATTTTTAATTAAGTTGTAAATATGTTTAAGTACTTAGATCTCTTAGGATTAGATATCAGGCTTTAAATTTACCTTAAATAAATTTAGTAAATTTCGTAATTTGGGTTTTCAAAAGCTAAAAAAACCTTTACAATAAATTAATAAGTTAGAATATTCAATCCTTTTTACCAGGAGGTATGCACAGTGAAGATTATGAGTAATGAACAGTTGGTCGTCTCGTATCGTGATGCATTGAAGTCAGGTAAGGATAAGGACTGGGCTAGAATTTTGAAGGATGAAATTGAAAAGCGTGGATTAAAGCCATTTAAAAATCGTTAATGTAAAAACAACCACCGATCACTTAAAGTGTCGGTGGTTTTATAATGAAAATGAACCAATTGTAGCTACTAGGTATTTATCTAGCTCCAAAAGTAAAAAACAGAGCCATTTGACTCTGTTTTTTATACTAAGCTTCAAACAGCAAGGATTCTGGATCTTCTAATAGGTCTTTTACTCTAGCTAAGAATGTTACGGCCTCTTTGCCATCAACAATTCGGTGGTCATACGATAATGCGATATACATCATCGGTCTATTTTCCATTGTTGTTTCATCAATCGCAACTGGACGTAGTTGAATTTTATGCATACCTAAAATTCCAACTTGAGGACCATTTAGAATCGGAGTCGATAGTAGTGAACCGAATATTCCACCATTGGTGATCGTGAATGTACCACCTTGTAGGTCGCTGATTGATAATTTATTTGAGCGAGCTTTTTGTGCAAGATCTAGGATATCGCCTTCAATTTCTGCAAAGTTTTTGCGATCAGCATCTCTAACAACTGGAACTACTAATCCTTCTGGAGCAGAAACTGCAATCCCGATATCATAAAACTTTTTGATAACAATTTCGTCTCCTTGGATTTCAGCGTTAAGAAGTGGGTTTTTCTTAAGTGCTGCTACAACAGCTTTTGTAAAGAAAGACATGAACCCGAGCTTAACATCATTTTCTTCAAAGAACTTATCTTTTCTTCGTTTACGTAAATATAGAATATTTGTCATGTCCACTTCATTGAATGTTGTTAACATCGCAGCTGTTTGCTGAACCTCTACAAGACGGTTTGCAATTGTTTGGCGACGTCTTGACATGCGGACTCTCTCAACAGGTTTCGTTACATCCTCAGTAGATGCAGGTTTGCTTTGAGGATTAGGTGCTGGTTCAGGTTGCTTAGTATTTGGATTATAACTAGTTACGTCCTGAGCACGTACTCGGCCTAGTGGATCATTAGTAGGAACTTGGCTTAGGTCAATGCCTTTTTCTCTTGCTAGTTTTCTCGCAGCAGGCGATGCTATTGGACGTTGTTTATTGGAGTTAGTGTCACTTTCTGAAGTTGTTTGTTGAGACTGAGTTGTCTCAACTTCATTCTTTGCTTCAGCTTTTGGTGCTTCTTCTGCTTTCGTTTCCTGAGTTGGCTGAGCGCCTCCTGCTCCTTCCTCAACTATAGCAATCGTCTCGCCTACGCGAACGGTGTCACCTTCTTCATATTTAATTTCCTTTAGCACACCGCTTTGTTCAGAGATAATTTCAACGTTTACTTTATCCGTTTCCAACTCTACAATGTAGTCACCTTTTTCTACATGATCACCAGGCTTTTTCAACCATTGAGCTATTGTGCCTTCCGTTATAGATTCAGCTAATTCAGGTACCTTGATATCAGCCACCTTATAATCCCCCTTCTTCCTTGCGAGTTAATGCTGCGTTTAAAATACGAGCTTGATCTTTTTTGTGAAGATTTGGGTCCCCTTCTGCAGGACTTGATCTTCTTCGTCTTCCTATATAAGAAACGTTAACCCCTGTCGGAGCTACTTCTTTTAATCTTGGCTCAATAAAGTTCCATGCTCCCATATTTTTCGGTTCTTCTTGTATCCATACTATCTCTTTAACATTTGGATATTTTTCTAGTATCTCTTTAATTTTTGCCATTGGGAACGGATATATTTCTTCAATTCGAACGATATGAAGCCAATCATAATTCTCATCAGATTGTAAATGTTCTGCCAAATCAATCATCACTTTACCAGTCCCAAATACAACTCTTTCTACTTTTTCGGAATGAGTTCCAAGATTAGATTGTTCCAAAACAGATCGGAATTCACCTTCACTAAACTCCATTCCTTCGGATGAAACAAGTGGATGTCTTAACAAACTCTTTGGACTTAACAGAACTAATGGTCTAACTTCTTCTCGTTTTAAAATCGCAGCCTGTCTTCTCAAAATATGGAAGTATTGTGCCGCTGACGTTAAGTTAGCTACAGTCCAGTTATTCTCTGCAGCCAAAGTTAAAAATCTTTCCATACGACCACTTGAGTGCTCCGGTCCTTGACCTTCATATCCGTGTGGTAGAAGCATAACAAGACCAGACTTTTGACCCCATTTTGCTCTTCCTGCAGAAATGAATTGATCAAAAATAACCTGTGCAGCATTGGAGAAATCACCGTACTGTGCTTCCCATAATACTAACGTTTCTGGGGCAAACACATTGTAACCATATTCAAATCCTAAAACAGAACCCTCAGATAATGGACTATTGTGTACAGCAAATGATGCTTTTGCTGTTGAAAGTGTGTGTAACGGAGAGAATTTCTCCCCTGTTTCATGATCGTGTAACATGATATTTCTTTGAGCAAACGTACCACGTTCGGAATCCTGACCCGTAATTCGCACTGGAGTTCCATCTGAGATTATGGAAGCAAAAGCAAGCGTCTCCGCTAATCCCCAGTCCACTTTTCCATTTGTCTCTAGTGCTTCTGTTCTACGTTGTAATATTCTATCTAGCTTACCGAATACTTTAAATGATTTTGGTCTATTTAATAATTCACCATTGATTTGCTTAAGTTGTTCTAAAGGAACAGATGTGTCTATGACAGGTAACCCTTTTTCAACGACTTCGGGTGGACTTGCATCTGTAACTTCTTTTTTCTTATCAGGTACCTTGTTATGTGCTTCTATGAGCTTTTGTAAGACTTGATCATTTAGGTTTTTTCTAGCTTCTTCAGAAAGAACACCAGTTTCTAGAAGGGTTTTCCCATAAAGTTCCTTAACAGTTGGGTGCTTATGAATAATGTTATACATTAATGGGTTTGTAGTCATCGGCTCATCCATCTCATTATGACCGAATCGACGATACCCAATTAAATCGATTAAAAAATCTTTTTGGAACGTTTCTCTATACTCACATGCTAGTCTTGCAGCTGCAATAACAGCTTCTGGATCATCAGCATTGACATGGATAATAGGCATTTCGTATCCCTTAGCCAAGTCACTAGCATATCTCGTAGAACGTGAGTCAGTAGATTCAGTTGTGAAACCAATCGTGTTGTTTGCGATAATATGGACGGTTCCACCTGTTTTATAGCCTTCTAATTGACTTAAGTTTAAAGTCTCTGCAACAATTCCTTGACCAGGGAAGGCGGCATCTCCATGGATTAAAATAGCTAACGCTGATTTTAAGTCTTCTTTCGGAAACCCTTTTGATGTACGTTCATCTTGTGCAGCACGAGTAAAACCTTCCACCACTGCTCCAACAAATTCAAGATGACTTGGATTATTTGCGAGTGTTAGACGGGCCTTCGTAGTGTTTTCGTCTTTAATTTGGCGATCAATACCCAGGTGGTATTTTACATCTCCGGTCCAACCAAAGTTTATTCCAATCGAACCTTCTGAAGGCACTAGCTCTTTATTTGGCGCGTGCTGGAATTCTGCGAAGATCATCTCATAAGGCTTACCAAGATTATGCGCTAACACATTCAAACGGCCGCGATGGGCCATTCCAATATTGATCGTTTTTGCCCCGTCTTGTACAGATTCTGCAATAATTTCATCTATCATTGGTACCATTGAATCTAGTCCTTCAATGGAAAAACGCTTTTGCCCAACAAATGTTTTATGGAGAAACTTTTCAAATTCTTCCACTTCTGTTAGACGAGTCAATAAACTAATTTTTCTGTCCTTCGTTAGGTTCAGTTGAAGAGTACCACTTTCTATTTTGTGACGAAGCCAATTCTTTTCATTTATATTGTTAACATGACGAATTTCGAATGCAATACTTCCTGTGTAAACCTTTTTCAAATATTCAATAGCCTCATAACCATTTTGGATGTGGCCTGGAATATCTTTAGAAATTAGGTTTGCAGGAATACTTTCTAGATCCTTTTTCGTCAAATCATAAAAATCTAATTCAATTAATTCCTTGTTAGGTTCTCTGTCCTTTAAAGGATAAATATCTGCTGCTAAGTGACCATACCCTCTAATCTTATCGGCTAGGTTCGCAGCCGCAATAATCTTTTCCATTGGAAGCAGCGAAGTTTCAACGTAAGATACTGGAGCTGTATATGTGTCCTCTTGTTCAGCAGGATTACCATATCTTTCGAAGTAATCCCTCATATCTTCTTCTACTGACAGAGGGTCTTCTTTAAATTTTTCGTAAAGTTCAATAACATAGCCGAGATTCGGACCGTAGAAATCTGCCCAATTAGGTCGTCGACCATCGGATCGATTTTTCATGGAAAATACCCCCAACGTATATAAAAACATTATTGTAAAATCTTTTCATCCTCTATCTTATACCCTATGTTTCAACGAAATAACAAGAAATAGTTGAAAAATACATTTTGAAGAGAATAAAACGTTTTCAATAGCATTTTAACATGTTAAACAGAGTTCTACAAAGGTTTTGACTATATATATAGTGAAAACCTATCTTAATTTGGTAAATTAAAACCTATATTACAAAAGTAAAATGTTAAAAGAGTATCAATCATTTCTAATAAGTACTGTAAAGTGTGAAAGTGAAAGATCAAAAGAGTCTTGTCATAAGAACATTTATATTAGGAATCAAAATAAAAAAGCCAGATAAAATAACTGGCTTTTTACTTATAGTATACAATTTTACAATAAATTCATTAAATTTATATATAGTTGTCTAGGAGAATTCGGATAGCTTCTTTTTTCTTTTAATGAGGAATCAATCATTTCCTTACTTTCTAATGGGAAATCTACATGGCCACAAGTAACGCATTTCTCGAAGGCTGCTCCTGCAACATATACTTCAATTCCATCTTCTGTTGTAAAAGCTACATTTTCTTCACTATTTAAACGGTGATGACAGCGACTATGCTCTTGCATTCCTATTCCCTCCAATGTTTACTTAAGAAAACCGATACCGGTTTCCTCTAAGCTTCCTCCTATTTAATTATATACTAAATATTCTGAAAGTTAATATGTAAATTTCTTGAATTTTTCTACCTTAACTTTTAACTATATTTAATCTTAGCGAATTTTCATTCATTTTTATGGGGATAGTTTATATGAAAAGTTGACAAAATGTAATTATGTTAAATATATGGGAGGCTTGAAGATGAATATTGGTCGTGCGAAAGAAATCTTAGAGAGTGCAGAAATTCATAATGTAACATATGACGGAACTCCTGTTATTATTCAAAATGTTGACGAAAATACGAAAATGGCTAGGATTTATTCTAAAACAAATCCAGAGGACGAAAGAGATGTTCCTGTATTAAATTTAATTGAAGAAGTGTAAATGAAAGAAGCTATCCCTTGGGAATAGCTTCTTTCATCTTGATTGCCCGAGTCAATCAGACAGCAAATTATTTTTAAAAGCTCTAAATTAGTAACCTAAGTACGCTAAAAATGCGATGGTTAAGAAGAAGATTGCACTAATAAAAGATTCCATGTAGCGCTTTTCAGACTTTTTAAAAATTACTTCTTCAATCCCTTCAACAACAAAAACAATTGCGCCTATGGAGAATAACAGAACAAAAACTTGTTTTTCGGCTGGCTTCATCAAGACTTCTGTAATCCCTATAAAAAGAGCTAATCCATATAATAGCAAAATAATAAAGGCAAATATTTTATTTCGTTCTTTTAAAGATTGGACAAAACCTTTTCTCTTAATATAAGGAATTTTAAGAAACTTACTAACCATTAAGTGAATAAGAAAAAAGAAAATTAACGTAATTAGATAAATCATTTTTATTCCTTTCCTTGATACATGGTGTTGTTTGTTAAGTTCTATTATGTAATAGGAATGTACTAACGTAAAGAGCTTGTCCAAAAAAAACAGAAAAACAGAACGGTTTTTTCCGTTCCGTTTCTTGAATTACCAAGGGAAATATCTTCTCTTGTTATCCTCCGCCCCTAACACACCATCGTGATCGCGATGTTTTCTGCGACGGTCTTCAGCCCCTAACACATCATCATAATCGCGATGTTTTCTGCGACGGTCTTCAGCTCCTAACACATCATCATAATCGCGATGTTTTCTGCGACGGTCTTCAGCTCCTAACACATCATCATAATCGCGATGTTTTCTGCGACGGTCTTCAGCCCCTAACACATCATCATAATCGCGATGTTTTCTGCGACGGTCTTCAGCCCCAAACACGTCATCGTAATCTCGGTGTTTTCTGCGACGGTCTTCAGCTCCTAACACTCCATCATTATCTCGATGTCTTCTTTGATCTTGGACTCCGGCAACATCGCCAAACGGGTAGCGTCTTCTATCCCTGTTGTCTAAAACAACAACTTCGTCAGCATTAATTACTACACGATCAGCATTTATCACTAATCTAGTTTTTCTTCTTTCCACTTCCTTCACTCCTTTCAGGTGGTATACAATAAAATACGCCAAAATGATAAGTTCGTTTGGACAGCTATTCAAATTAAACCGCCTAATTTTAGAAAGTTCACATATAAAAAAGGAACGACATTTTGTCGCTCCTCAATGAACAGCATAAAGACTAGGCATAGAGATAGGGAGTTGAACTTCAACTGTTGTGCCTTTCCCTTCTTTGCTCAAGATTTTCATAACCCCTTGGTGACTTTCAATAATACTAAAACAAACCATTAACCCTAGACCTGTACCTGATTCTTTTGTCGTATAAAACGGTTTTCCAATCTTATGTAAAATATCTTCAGGTATGCCTGTACCTTCATCTATAAACTGTATAAATACATGATTCTCATCAGACTGGACTCTAATAGAAATGGAGCCACCACTAGGCATTGCTTCAATTCCATTTTTCAGAAGATTAATAAAGACTTGCTTTATTTTATTTTCTATTCCATAAATGGCAGGGAAATCTTCCCCTATCACTGAAGATAAGTTTATCGTAACGTTGTGCAAATTTGCTTGTGCACTCATTAACGTTATGATGCTATTAAATAATGTATCTAGTCTAATTTCCTGGAAATCCACTTTATTAGGCTTGGCCAATAATAAAAGCTCACTTACGATGGTGTTTATTCGGTCAATTTCTGAAATCATAATATCCACATAATCGTTATCGTTTCCGATATTAAATTCTAGCAATTGTGTAAATCCTTTTAGACTCGTTAACGGATTACGAATCTCGTGAGCAATTCCTGCAGCTAGCTCACCTGCCACCGTTAACTTTTCAGACTGCTGAATGAATTCCCGACTCTTCTTGAGTTCTGTAATATCTCTTAAAACAATATGTAAAGAAGGTTCACCTTGATAAATAAAAGGAATCATCTTTATTTCTACGTCAATGACTTCCCCATCGAGTGTTAAGAACTTTACTTCTGTCGATTCCAGCTTTCCTCGCTCTTTTACAACTTTTAGGTTATTCATAACCTTTTCATGGTCATCTGGATGAATAAACTTTTTGAAATTTTGATCGATAAAATCTTCTCTAGTGGTTCCTTTCAAAAGCTTAACACCCGTTTTATTAATAAATGACCAGTTGCCTCCATCCAATTTTCGAACAATGATTGCTTCTGGAGACTCCTCTACAAGCTGTCGATATTTTTCTTCACTTTCATATAGTTGCTGCCATAGCCTTTTTTCCATGGACACGTCTTTTATAATTCCGTAAACCCCAATGACTTGGTTATTTACAATAATAGGTATGTTCTTCACGTGTGTTTCAATTAATCTTCCATCATTATGTAAAATATTTACTTCAAAGTCCTGTGTGACGCCTTTTTTGCATTCTCTAAAATGATTGATTGCCTTTGCTCTATCTTCCTCCCTCAAAATTGAGGTCAAAGACATATTCGTAAGTTCTTCTGTTGATCTCCCAGTCAAACTAATTATCCGGTCATTAAACGATATATAATTTCCTTGTAAATCGGCAGAAAAAACAGCATCTGGATGGTATTCAAATAACGATTTATAACGCTCTCTGCTTTCTTCCAATTTCCAAAGTGCAGCTTGTTTTTCATGAATTTCTTCCTCAAGTCTTTCATTTGTGCTAATCAATTCATGCGTTCTTTCTCTTACGAGTTGTTCTAGAAGAACGTATTGATTCTTCTTCTCTGTTATATCTCTGATTGAGCACACGAACAAAATTCCATCCTCTGTTTGTACTTCCTGTAATTGTATATCTACATAGAATTGACTATCGTCAATTCTACTTGCTTGCATTTCAATGATGGTCTGTCTTTTAACATCGTGAATATATTGTTCCGTGAGGTCTGGTAATAATAAATCGATCTTTTTTCCAATTAAGAGATCGGTTGTATAACCAAACATGGACTTAACCGCTGGATTCACTGAAACAATATCACCTTTTTCACTAAAAGTAATAATAGAATCAATGGAGGTTTCACCAATCGCTCTTAACATAGATTCATTTTTCTTTAATTGTCCATACGCAAGTTCAAGTTCTTTCGTCCGTTCAGCAATGATCTCCTTCTGCTGTTCCACTTTTTTACGGTTTAAATAGATGGAAACAAATCCTTCTACTTTACATTTTAGTATAATTGGATCTAGAGGCTTAAGGATATAGTCAATGGCTCCAACTGAATACCCCCGAAGGACATTTTCAACAGTTTGACTTAGGGCGGTGATAAAAATAATAGGCACATCTTGTGACTTTTTTCGCTCCCTAATTAGTTTTACGGTATCAAAACCATTTAAGCCGGGCATCTGGACGTCCATAAGGATGACAGAGAATTCTTCCTTTAATACCCACTTTAATGCTTCTTCTCCGGAATGTGCCTTAATTAGCCGATATTGGGGAGAAGTGAGAACTGCCTCTAGTGCCAATAAATTTTCTTGGCGATCATCTACCATCAAAATATTTACTGTTTGATTTTCCATATTTCCTCACTCTCATATTTAATTTTTTCTATATATCTTATCCTTTTCATCAATGACACTAAAAGGTTGGTCTTGGCTATTAAACAATAGACTTTCTCTATTTCCTAAACCAAGATACCCAAAGGGGCTTAAACTATTAAAAAATAATTTATGAACTCTTCCCTGAAGTTCTCTATCAAAATAGATTAATACATTGCGACAGATAATCACATGAAATTCATTAAATGAACCATCGGTTACAAGATTATGCTGGGCAAAAAAGATATTCTCAGATAGTTCTTTTCTAAATACAGCATAATCGTTTGACACTGTATAGTATTCTGAAAAGTCGTTGACGCCCCCAGACTGGACATAGTTACTAGTATACCCCTTCATTTTTTTCAAAGGGAAACGACCAGTTTTTGCTTGTGCAATTACTTTTTCGTTCATGTCGGTAGCGTATATTCTTGACTTTTGATATAACCCCTCTTCATGTAGAAGAATTGCCATAGAATAAGCTTCTTCCCCCGTTGAGCAGCCAGCATGCCAAATTCTAATTTTTTCTAAGGATCTTAGATGAGGTATAACGCTAGTCCTTAGTTTTTTAAAGAAACTAGGATCTCTAAACATTTCAGTTACATTGATGGAAAAATCAAAATACAATTTTTCCATCATACTTGAATCGTGAAGAACACGATCTAGAAGGCCGGTAACTGTTTCAATTTTCTCCGCTTTCATTCGGTACCAAATTCGTCTTCTAATGGAGGAGAAAGCATAATTTTGAAAGTCAAAACCATAGTGAAGGTAAATGGCCCTTAATAATAAATTGATTTCTAATCGTTCTAGTTCGCTACACTCCTGTGCATCATACTCCTTATTGGAGTCTTCTGTAATTTTTAAAACCATACATTCACCCTTTATCTAAGGTTTTTCTCTAAACCTAACCTATGTTCTCCTACTTATAAAGCCACACTTTAAGTAAAGAGAAAAGCTGTTCTAGATTCACAGGCTTGCTTATATAATCTGATGCACCTGCATCGATACACTTCTGACGGTCATTTTTCATCGCTTTTGCAGTTAACGCAATAATTGGTAATGCCTCAAATTTTGGGATAGAGCGCAGCCTACGGATAGCCTCATATCCATCCATTTCAGGCATCATAATATCCATTAACACTACATCCACATTTGGGTCATCATTCAGGGATTGGAGTGCTTCTCTGCCGTTTTCAGCAAAGGAAACAATCATTCCTTCCGCTTCTAATGAAGTAGTCAAAGCAAAGATATTTCTCATATCATCATCTACGACCAACACTCTTTTCCCTTCTAACATTTCCTCACTAACTCGATTATGTTCTAAAGCATGGATTGGAGGATTAACTAATTCCGATTCTTTCTTAGAAGCTTGTGATTCTTCATGATTAGATAGGCTAACTGCTACCTCTTCATAGGCTTCAAGAAATTCTTCTGTTGGTTCGTTTTTTTCTGGGAGATAGAATGTGAAAATACTACCTTTGCCAACCATACTCTCAACCGTAATGTAACCACCAAGTAAATCTGCTAGCTCTCGACAAATGGATAATCCTAATCCAGTTCCCCCAAACTTACGGCTGGTCGTTCCATCTTCTTGTTGGAACGCTTCAAAAATAAGCTCTTGTTTGTCTTTTGAAATTCCAATCCCACTATCTATTACGCGGAATCGTACGTAAGGTTCATCGCCTTGATTTAATGATGTTACCTCGGTGGTTACCTCTAATTCAACAGACCCTTTTTCCGTGAATTTTAAAGCATTTGATAGGAGGTTCTTAATGATTTGATAAACCTTTTGCTCATCCGTATAAAGAACACCTGGAACTGCCTCAGATATATCAATTTTAAAAGTTAAGTTCTTTTGTTCAGCTAATGGAGAGAATTGTTTCTCTGTAAAAGTAAGTACATCTCGAATGTCCGTTTCTCCAATGTGAACTTCGGCTTTACCTGATTCAATTTTGGATAGGTCTAGAATATCGTTAATAAGTTGAAGCAAGTCCTTTCCTGCTGAATGAATCGTTTGGGCGTACTCCGTTTGTTTCTCCGTTAAATTGCCTTCTTTATTTTCTACAAGAATTTGAGCTAAAATCAGCAAGCTATTTAAAGGCGTTCTTAGTTCATGTGACATATTCGCTAAAAATTCTGATTTGTATTGGGAGCTTAATAGAACTTGTCTTGTTTTTTCTTCTAAAGCCGTCTTCGCTTCTTGCAGATCTGTTGTCTTCTGTTCAGAATGTTTGTATTGAGCTTCTAGCTCCTCATTCATTGTGCGAAGTTCCTCTTGTTGTAACTGTAGTTCTTCTGACTGACTTTGAAGTTCCTCATTTAGAGTTTGAGCTTCTTCAAGCAACTGTCTTACTTGCATCTGTCTTTGAATTCGATGAATTGTTATACCAAGTTGTTCAACGGATTGTTCTAATAGTTTAATATGTAGTGGAGAAAAAGCAGTTATAGATGCTATTTCAATGACACCAATTACCTCTCCCTCTTGTTGTACTGGAACAATGATGATACTAGCAGGAGAAGTTTGTCCGAGACCAGATGCTATTTTTATATAGTCTTCTGGGACATCCTTTAGAAATTTGATTTTCTTATCCTTTGCACATTGACCTACTAGACCTTCCCCTATCTCCACCATATTTGAAAGGGGTTCTAAATCTCCTACCTTATTCTCAGCAAAAGCTGATAGTTTCTTTAAGTATTCTTTTTCTTTATTCTCTTCTTTTATATAGAGGACACCATATCCTCCTTCTACCATGGGAACGATTGTTTGGATGTATTCCTGACCCAAGTTATGAAGGTCTAATAACCCTTGAGATAGAGTGGAAAGTTCTGCGACTTTTGTTTTTAACCAGTTTTGTTCTTCCATCTCTTCCTTATATTTTCTTTCGTTTGCCTCGTGCTTCTCTAATGCAGCTGCCATTTCGTTATAGGCGTTAGATATCTCACCTATCTCATCATGACTAATAACTGGAATTCTGGGTAAATTTTCAGAACCATATTGGATACTACTCATTACATTTTTTACTTTTTTCATTTGTTTTGAAAGTGTATTAATCGTCCAATAAGACAATCCAACACCAATGATTAAGACAATTATAATGGCTAGAATACTTATAGCTATGGCATTCTTATATGTTTCGTCAGTCTCCAAAAGTGTTTGATCCATGATGTCTTCTTGAATGCTGATCAACGACTCAGTCGTGTTCATTAAATATATATGTTGGTTTTGCAGACCACTTATTGATGCGGCAACACCTTCCGATTCTCCACTAATCATACGAGAGATAACGATGTCCATAGTGGTTTCATATTGGTGGAACTGCTTTTTTAAAGTGGTGAGTTCCTTCTTTGCTTCTTCCACTTTAATAATAGAAGTAAGGATAGCTAGATTTTCATTTATAAGTTTGTTTGATTCTCGAATCGACTGTATATACGAAATATCATTATTTTCATTTAGATCAATGGTAAAGCTATTAAAGAATCGATCAACCTTTCTCATCTCCATACGAGCTTGGTTAATCAGCTTGATTTTCTCATAACGGTCATCAATCAAGTGATTGATATCTTGATTTTGATTATTTAGCATACTGACGATGATGGCTAATAAAATGGTCATCAACATGATAATTAATCCAAATCCTACATAGAGTCTTGTGTTAAATCTCATCAGTAGACATCCTTTCTGTTTTCAATTTTGTAGGAAATGATTAAGAAATTGTTCTGTTGTTCAAGCACCTCATTTTCATAATGTATTAAACTAATCTTCTATTAATATAAGTAAACCATATTATAACTATATAATTAAAGGGAAAATGTCTGTTTTTAGGGAAAAAACCAGGAAATTGGTCACTTTTCCAAGATTTATAGGACTGTAGCAACTTTACCTACTAGAATGGTAGATCACAATTCTGTTCATTCGTTCTTTCTTCCGTTAATATGGAAGTATAATAATTAAAGAGGTGTGATCAGTTTGAACTACAGAATTAGTCCTCTCGGGGATCGAGCTATCATCATCCAATTTGGTGAAGAAATTACAAAAGAAGCAAATTACTTTGTTCATGATGCTGCAAAACGTATTCAATTAAATCCTTTTCAAGGATATATAGAGCTAGTCCCCGCTTTTCACACATTAACGGTTCATTATGACCCTGTGCTTGTCCAGTCTAATATGCCCTATCTGTATGTTATCCAAGAAATAAAAAAGAGACTTGAAGGAAAAATAGATAATCTAAAGAGAAACGGTAAAATGGTAAAAATTCCTGTATGCTATGAGCATGAGTTTGCTCCTGACATTGATATTGTAGCCAAACATAATGGATTAACTAAAAAAGAAGTTATTCATTTACATACTAAAAACATATACGATGTTTATTTCCTCGGATTCTCTCCTGGATTCCCTTTTTTAGGAGGGATGGATAAAAACCTATCAACGCCTAGAAAGGATTCGCCTCGCCTAAAGATTCCTGCTGGTTCCGTTGGAATTGCAGGTATGCAAACCGGGATATACCCTATTGAAACGCCTGGTGGTTGGCAAATAATTGGGAGAACCCCCGTAACACTATTCGATGCTAAACTATCTCCACCCTCCCGAATTGTAGCTGGTGATCAAGTGCAATTTTTCGAGATTACTAAAAATGATTTTAAAGGTTGGGAGGATACACTGTGGGAATAAAAGTCATTAAACCTGGTCTTTATACGACCATTCAGGATTCTGGTAGATTTGGGTATCAGCAGTTTGGAATTGTAACAACAGGTGTAATGGACTTCCACTCATACCGGCTTGCGAATTGGTTGGTTGGAAATAATTCTAATGAAGCTGTCATTGAAATGACGATGATTGGTCCTATTCTTTGTTTTGAAAAAGATGCAGTGATCAGTGTGTGTGGAGCAGACATGAACCCTCGTATTAATAATCAAAGCGTGCCCATTGGGAGACCTCTTTGGGTTAGGAAGGGGCAAACTCTTTCCTTTGGTAGGCTCTCCTCCGGTTGTAGAGGTTACCTAGCTGTTCATGGTGGAATTAAAGTCCCTGATGTGTTGGGAAGTAAAAGTACATATGATAAAGGGGGTATAGGAGGACTCCGCGGGACCCCCTTGAAAGTAAATGACCAGGTTCCGATTGCTGAGAGCCGGTTAAATAATCCTATTAAATGGAACCTTTCTTCGCACTGGTTTACATACGATCATTCAGTCATTCGTTTCTTAGAAGGAAAACAATTTGATTGGTTTACGGACGACAGCAAACGAACGTTTATGGAAGAGACTTTCACCATTCAATCTAACTCAGATCGAATGGGTTTTAGACTAAATGGAAAACCTTTGTTTCTAAAAGAAAAGAAGGAGTTAATAACAGAAGGTGTAACATTTGGATCGGTTCAGGTCCCTTCTAATGGTCAACCAATCATTCTGATGGCTGACAAACAAACGACAGGTGGATACCCAAAGATTGCACAAATAGCTTCAATTGACCTCCCCCTACTCGCCCAAAAGAAACCTGGTGAATCTATTCTATTCAAACTTGTTTCTTTAGAGGAAGCTCAACGCTTATATGTAACGAAAGAGAGAGAATTACGTGTAATTAAACGGATGATAAAAGAAAAGCTGATGGATGTGATTGATAATGAAAATTGATTTAAATTGTGATTTGGGAGAAAGCTTCGGTGCCTATAAAATAGGAAACGACGAAGAAATGATGAAGTACATTACCTCTGCAAATATTGCTTGTGGGTTCCATGCTGGAGACCCTTCTATTATGAGGAGAACAGTGAGGTTGGCCCTAAACCATGGAGTGTCTATAGGAGCTCATCCTGGCCTACCAGATTTATATGGATTTGGTCGAAGAGAGATTTCAGTTACCGCTGATGAAGTGTATGATTTAGTCGTGTATCAAATCGGTGCCCTACAGGCCTTTGTTACTTCTGAAGGCGGGAAAATGAATCATGTGAAACCACACGGAGCTTTGTATAATATGTGCGCAGTCAATCAGGATCTAGCTGAATCCGTTGCCAAGGCAGTTTACCATGTAAACCCTGATTTGATTCTATTTGGGTTAAATAATAGTACGTTAATTTATGAAGGCGAAAAGGTTGGCCTTAAAACGGCTAACGAGGTATTTGCCGATCGTACTTATCAGTCAGATGGAACATTAACTCCTAGGAGCCATCCTCAGGCACTGATTGAGAGTGATGAAGCTTCGATCAACCAAGTTCTTCAAATGATTTTTGAAAAAAAAGTCACATCTATCGATCAAGTTGAAGTGCCCCTCCATGCAGATACCATTTGTCTACACGGAGACGGACAACATGCAGTAAAATTTGCAAAGAAAATTACAGAAACACTGACTAGTAAGGAAGTGGTCCTGACTGCTTATAAGTAGGGTGAAGAATCGGGATTACTCATAGTTGTATATAAATTAAACCGAGCATACATAAAAAAGATGGAACTCTGTCAGAAGAGAACCATCTTTTTTTCATTTTATAATAAATAAAATATCATCAATAAACTTATGACTGATACCGATATAGAAGCAAAAAGCCCAACGATAAATGGCTTTAACCCTAGGCTTGCAAACTGCTTAACATTTACTTGCAAACCTACCGCAGCCATCACCATAATGATAAGAAACTTTGCAATATCATTAGATAATTGAGCAATCGATTCAGGAATGATTCCAACTGTATTTAATACACTCATTAACAAAAACCAAAGGATAAACCAAGGAAATGCTTGTTTTAAAGAGCCTTTCATTGAGGTTGGTTGAGTCTTTCCCCTCATAAGTAATGGTAAGACTAACATAATCGGAAGGATAAACAATGTCCGAGCAAGCTTCACCGTAGTTGATACTTCACCCGCTTCGTTTCCATATGCATAACCTACGGCAACAGCAGTTGAGGTATCATGAACTGCAGTCCCAGCCCATATACCAAATGCAGTAGCATTAAATTGGAACAAGTGTCCAATAAGCGGATATGAAAAAAACGCAATTAAGTTAAAAACGACAATTGTTGAAATGGCGTATGCTGTTTCGTCATCTTTCGCATCCAATATCCCCTTTACACACGATATGGCAGTTGCTCCACAAATGCTTGTGCCAACCCCAATCATGAGCGTTAACGTCCGATCGAGCTTTAATAGTCTACCAAACCAAACCGTTAATAAAATACCAAGGATGACAGAAGTTAAGATGATTAATAATGATTGCTGACCTACTTTAATGATCATTTGTAGATTTAGACCCAACCCTAGAAGGATAATGGCAAGCTTTAGTATCTTCTTTAGGACTATTTGTATTCCAATATGGTAACTACTACGGATCCCCACCGTATTATTAAGAAATATCCCAATGGTAATCGCAAATAGGATGCTCCCAAACAGTGGAAAAAGTTCTCCCAGTTGTTTTGATATGATGGCTATAATAGCGGCAAGTGCAACACCACTAGTCCAATTGGGCAAACTTGATGTTAGACGTGATAAATATGCCATGATGTTCAATGCTCCTTAATTTTATACAGAGGTAAAAATATAAATGACACAATAAAAGGGTATCAAAGATTCTCTTCTTTGACACCCTTTTTTAGTGATGAACTTTACTTAGCGACGAGCCGTTTCACTTGAGATGAATTGCTTATCAATTAAATCTGTAAAGTTTGGTTGTTCTTTTAAGAACTTTAGAACGTATGAACTGTCAGCAAATTCTTGAACTGCATTTTCATCAATTTCATACGTAAATCCAATACGTTCCCAAGCTAGGTCAACCACTTCTCGTGATAATTCTTGACCAGTTTCAGCTTTAATATCTTTAATCGTAATTTCTTTTGATTCTTCAGGGTTTTCGATTATAAAATCAACGGCTTCTTTGTGGGCAGATACAATGCTTTCAATTACTTCTGGGCTTTCGTCGATCATTTTTCCAGAAGCAACTAGGACTGCTGCAGGAAGAGTCTCTCCCCATGATACTTCATTCCAAGGGATAACAACTTCTGCTCCAGTTTCTAATTCAATTTGTGCTGCCCATGGTTCAGGTGCTACGACAACATCGACCTTACCAGATTGTAACATTGCAGAATATTGAGCTGGTTTACCTGTTAGATGTTTCATTGTACCACCAATACGTTCAGAAGTAACACCAATTTCATTTAAATAAGTTTCATATTGCACGTCATGTGTACAACCTACCGCTGGAGTTATATAGACTTTTCCAGCAAAATCTTCAGGCTTTTTAATCCCACTGTCTTTGGCTGCTAAAACGACCGTACCACCAGTTGAAGCACCAGCAATAATTCGAACATCCGCTCCCGTTGAGTAGTTATTCATTGCAGGACCAGGTCCTACAATACCAGCATCAATGTCTCCTGTTTTAAGAGCAGTCATGAACGCACTACCATCTGCAAATGTTTTGTATTCAATTGTTGTTCCATCACCAAGTTGTTGTTGGAAGTAACCTTTTTCTTTAGCAACCATAGCTGGTACGTGGTTAATATTTGGGAAATACCCTATAACGACCTTTTCTTTTGAAGCTGATTTTTCTGCTCCACCGCAACCTGCAAGAACTCCTACAAATGCAAGTAAAGATACCATTAATAATAGAGCTTTTTTCTTCATCTTTCTTCCTCCCCAATTTTAGGACTCTAGTCCCCATCTTTCTATTACTGACTTTTCAATGCGTTGGAAAATTAATTGGTCTACTACCGCCCCAATAATTCCAATAATAATCATTACTCCTACAACAAGAGCCATGTCGCCAAAGTCTGATGCATAACGAAGTGTATATCCTAGCCCTGGACCAGTACTTAAAAGCTCCCCTGCCATTAATGCACGCCAAGCAAATGCCCAAGCAAGTCTAGCTCCAGTTACAACGTAAGGAATGGATGCTGGGAAAATCACTCGTGTAAACAAATCTATACCAGTTGAGCCCATTGTTTGTGCAGCTCTTATATATAATGGTGAAACGTTCTTAATCCCCATTCGCATATTCAAGGTCATAACAAAAGTTCCACCGAGTATAACAACGAAAATAACAGAGACTTCATTCATCCCAAACCACATAATCGCTAATGGAAGCCACACGATACTTGGTACACTTTGTAGTGCTAAGATTAACGTTCCAATGGTTTCATCAGCAGTTTTAGATTTTGCTAAAAGAACGCCTAATGCCCCCCCAAGTACTAATGAAATTCCGAGACCGATTAATAATCGCTTAAAACTCGCAACTAAATCGTAGATTAACGTTTTATCCTCAAACCCGGTTACAAGTGCATTAAATACACCTGTTGGCGAGGGTAAAATTGTTGGAAGCCACAGTTCAAGTCTAGAGCCTAATTCCCATAGTCCAATAATGACGGCAAAGAAGATTATTCGTTTCATCCATGGTTTCATTGCTCTAATTCCTCACTTACGACTTTATCGATTTCTTTCTTCAGATAGCTCATAATATGGTCTTCAATTTCAAGCATTTTCTGCTTATGTTGATCTCGTGGTCGAGGTATATCTACCTTAATATCTTGTAAGATTGTACCTGGTTTTGTTCCCATCACAATGATTCTATCTGAGAGCTTAATAGATTCAGAGATACTATGTGTTACAAATAGAATCGTCTTCTTAGTCTCTGTCCAGATGGATTCAAGCTGTGTGTGCAGACGAGATCTAGTTTGTTCGTCTAATGCACCAAAGGGTTCATCCATTAGAAGTATATCGGGATTCATGGCTAACGCTCTTGCAATAGAAACACGTTGCTGCATCCCACCTGATAACTCGTGAGGATAATGATCCATGTATTTTCCTAACTGAACCATTTTCAAGTACTTCTTCGCTACGTCTTGTGCATCCTTTTTAGACATCTCTTTTTTCAAAGGAAAAGTCACATTCTCTGTTACGTTTAGCCATGGAAAAAGCGCTGCCTGCTGGAACACCATTCCGCGGTCTTTACCTGGTTTTTCAATTAACTTATCACTTACTAGTACATTCCCATTCGTTGCTTTCGTAAGACCCGCAACAATATTTAATAACGTTGATTTCCCACATCCAGAAGGTCCAAGAATGGAGATGAATTCGCCTTTATTTATAGAAAGATTAATATCTTTTAAAATGTCTACGGGTTCGTTCTCTTTATTCATATATTGTTTATTTACTTGCTTTATCTCAATAAACACGGTTCCCCACCTATTCATATAATTCATATTAAATTACTCGGATATTGTTTAATTATAGTGTATTCACTGTGCTTGTCAAGCTTTCCTTTCGATTTCTTTCCCTTCGTGCTTAAAGAAAAGTTTACCAATTTCTATAGTGGCATTATACTTAATGTAAGAAAATCTTAGGAGTTGAACTTGTATGAGGTTATTGAACTCTTTTCTTTTTTGCGTGCTATGCTCATTCTTACTAATAAGCTGCAATACAGTTCCGCAGGAAAAGTTGTATTCGATGCCTGAGGAAATGCCAGAATCATTTGGATTTCACGTAAAATATGGGATTGGGATGAAAAATGAGATTAATACTTATGAGGGAGCAGTAGTGAAAGATCTTATTGCTAAAGGAACACACAAAACAACGGACATTGTTTTTACTGAAGAAGAAATGAAGAACATATATGAAATGGTCCGACAAACCGAACCATTTTCCCCAAAATATTTGGCTCAGAGTAATTCCTGTAACCAGACCCCTTACAATGAATTCTATATTGAGATAACTGTAGAGAATCATACAACAAATTTTCACTTTTCAGAGGAGTACTGCGAATTAACCGACGATGGTAAAAAATTCAAGTCACTAATTTATAAGATCCATGATCTATTACAAGAAAAAGAAGAGTACAAGCAACTCCCACAAGCCGAGGGTGGATATGATTGAAAAAGGAGGGGCCTACCCCTCTTGATTATTTAATTCAATTTCAGCCCTCATTCTCTCCTCTTCTTCATCCACACTAATACGAGCTATTTGCTCTACTAATTGGTGATGCAATTTATCCATATCTTCCTGACACATAAACTGTTCTTTTTTATCCATAATGGTCTCCACCTTCTATTATTAAGTTACTTATATCGTCCCCTATCAAAAAAATTACTATGCAGATACGATTGAGGAATCTAGTTTACATAATAAAATTACGATAAAGTAATAGTAAAAAAATAAAAACGGCACTACGCAGTGTCGTTTTTTCTGTAAGATTATTATTTGTTAATGGAAATAAATACCCGTCAATTTATTAATGGCGCGAGAAAATTTAGTCCATTCAGATGGAAAAGATTCAAGCCCTTCACTTTCATATACTTTGCTTTTTGTCTTTAATTTAACGTTCCAGCTCGTCCCGTCTAGAACAAGATGGTCTAACTGATAATTCCTTTTCCAATCCCAAATTTTCATTTTATATATTTCTTTTTTAAATTGTTCAACCGAACCCATCGTGACAAGTCTTTTCTGTTTCTCCGAGACTTTACAATCAATGCACCATTCAAAGAAATAAAATACTTCATTTATAAAATCAACTCTTATTAAATGAGTTGGCCCCGGAAATCCACCAATACTAGCCGTTAATGAAACGAGTTCTTTTTCTTGTCTAATTGATACAATATTATCATCAACTGAAAACAAATCTTTTTTTCGCGATACAGCTGATTTTACCTGGGCTATTTTAATGGGTTTCTCCTGGTTATTTTCATAACCTTGAGAATCATTTATTTCATTACAAATAGAAGAAAAAGATACCGGTCCGTTTTTTTCTATGATGGTTAATATTTTCTCATACATATTCATTTTTTCTCTTTTCCCCCAGAAGTGTATTCCAAGCCATACAGTCTGTCGTATTAAAATTATATTGTATTATAACATGTTTAACTGTAACAAATGACACGATTTGCTAATACCATATAAATTTTTTAATTCACCTGCTAAGAGTTTTCAATGTTCTTTAATTCATGTACTATAGACAAGGAATGATTTTTGAGGGGACGATGTATGATAGCTGACATTTTGTGGACGATCTATTTAGGGATTCTCGGTACTTCTGCCATTAGTTTTTTGGTAAAGCGAAAATATACGACGTATAAAACAAAATTGGATTTCATTATTTCCGTTATTACTTGGTTTGGGTTATTTGGTTACGTAACTGACCTAAATTTCTTCTCACCTTTCTTTTGGAAAATTGTTTTCGTGATCGGATTATTGTGGGATATTCTTTTTACAATCTTCTTTCTACATGAGTATGAAGAAGAGGAAGAACTTCCTCTTCCCTTTAGGTTTTTCGGATTACTGATTATTGCCCCGCTTTATTATGGGCTTTTTATGTATGCGTTCAAATAAGGGTCGCGAATAGGTCTTGATTGAACTTTTTCTAGATTTTACGGTCCATTTAGATTTTTTATAAACTATTTACGAATACTTGTTAATTGAAGGAAGCGTGACGACTACAACGGGCAATGTGTAAACCTTGAGCCCCTCAGGGAGCTATTCGGCCCAAAAGGGTAAAAGCTCGCACCCGCAGAAACACTCTTTCTTTTCGCGTTTACTCAATTATTGGCCGTGGCTCGGTAGGAATAACTCTCTTTCTTTCCGCGTTTACTCAATAATAGACCGTGGCGCGGCTGGAATAACACTCTTTCTTCCCGCGTTTACTCAATAATAGACCGTGGCGCGGTAGGAATAACACTCTTTCTTTCCGCGATTACTCAATTATTGACCGTGGCGCGGCTGGAATAACACTCTTTCTTCCCGCGTTTAATCATTTATAGGCCGTGGCGCGATAGGAATAACACTCTTTCTTTCCGCGATTACTCAATTATAGGCCGTGACGCGGCTGGAATAACACTCTTTCTTTCCGCGATTACTCAATTATTGACCGTGGCGCGGTAGGAATAACACTCTTTCTTTCCGCGTTTACTCAATTATTGACCGTGGCGCGGTAGGAATAACACTCTTTCTTTCCGCGATTACTCAATTATTGACCGTGGCGCGGTAGGAATAACACTCTTTCTTCCCGCGTTTAATCAATTATAGGCCGTGGCGCGGTAGGAATAACTCTCTTTCTTTCCGCGATTACTCAATTATTGACTGTGTCGCGGTAGGAATAACACTCTTTCTTTCCGCGATTACTCAATTATTGACCGTGGCGCGGTAGGAATAACACTCTTTCTTTCCGCGATTACTCAGTTATAGGACCAGGCGCGGCTGGAATAGCACTCTTTCTTTCCTCGGTTAATCAAAATAATGTTCTAGTTCGCCCCGTAGCATAAATTAAAGGTTTTTAGATCATTAACTTAACAAAAAGACTGAAGGTAAACTAAATTTGTATAGTTTGCCTCCAGTCTAAGTCGTTATAATAAAACGGTTTTTTATTCACTTACTCAAAAAAGTCCTTAATGAACTCCAGGTCACTTATTAATAACTGTACTTCCTCTTTGGATAGGCGAACCGGCATTTGGTCATAAAGTGTCACGATTTGTCCTTCGAGATCATCTTGGTGTAACTGTAAGTAGTTATGTAGCTGATTCAACTGGTTTTCTGTCAAAACGGAAAGCGTTGAAAAGCTTTTTACTTGCTGAATAGAAAATTCTCTTCCGTTTTCATCGTATTCCCCTGAAAGAATATGGCCATCTAAATGATTCATAGTTAATAATCAACACCTATCTTCAATAACTTCAATTATATCTTAAGCTTCCTTAATAGCATGACATACAAGTACGTAATCACTACATACATAAATAGAACAACCGCTGCAGTCAATATCCTTTCAGACAACACTCCATCTGCTAAAAGAACGGGGCCTAGTCCGAAAAAAGTAATAAGCAAATATAAACAAATAAAAACAACGTTAGCTACCCATCTCAAGCGTACTCCCTCTCCTTCCATTCGCTCTATAGAAGTAGACGAATTAGCAAGAGTGGTTGTTACATACTACACATTTTTAATATTGGGTTCCGCATTCTCCGTGGTCACCGTACACCATCGATATCATCATTGTAGATGCATCGTCAGAAACCGTTTGGTAGTCCTTTGCAAAGTGCTTGAAACTATCACAAATCCCAACATTGTCTTCTCCAACACCTTCGGACCAACTTACAAAGTTTCGGTAATCTTCTAACGGATCATAAGATTCAAATGAAGCCACCACATCGTTGCTACCTAATGTTGTTACTTCTATTCCTTTATAAGTTCCGGGGTTATGTTCATCATATTTCACACAAGCATAGAAAATCATCACAATCATCTCCATTTAATTTTTCACTTTATTTTGAGCAATATCTTCAAAGTTTATGTTCATATTTGAGAATGACTTGATTGGCATGTGTTCGTGTAAAATAGAATAAGGTGTTTTATAAGGTCTATTCCTTAATATTTTTAAGTTTAAGTTAGGAGTACATGATGGAAATTATTAGATTTCTTAATGATTATAAAATCACAAGCATTATTATAGTAGCCATAATTGCTTGGTTAATTGTGTTTATTGTTAACAAACTGTTACATAATTTCTTCGAAAGAACGAGTCTACTAGAGGAAAGAAAGGAACAAACCATTGAAAGCATGTTTCGTTCTTTTACTCAATAACAGCCGTAATCGGTGTTCTCTTTTTTGCCATATCCCAATTTGTGGATGACTTTGGAAGAGTGCTGGCCGGAGCTGGAATTGTCGGGGTGATCGTCGGTTTTGGTGCCCAAAGTCTAATAAAGGATATATTAGCTGGAATTTTTCTAACCTATGAAAAACAGGTGCATAAAGGTGATTTTATTACCATTAATAACACATTTAATGGTACGGTTGAGGACCTAGGACTTCGTTTTCTAAAGGTAAGAGAATGGAGTGGCAAACTACTAACGATTAATAATGGTGAAGTGAAACAAATTCACAACTATAATATTGAACGTATGAGGGTTATCGAAAGAGTCACCGTTAGCTTTCGGCAAGATCCAAAACAAGTATTTGAAGTATTAGAGCTAACATGTACAGACCTAAATGAACAACTACAAGACTACTTAAAAAAAGACCAAGATAATCAAATTATTGAACCTTTTCAATTGTATGGTATGACTTCATTAAATTCTGGCTTTAAAGGATACGAATATACGGTTACTGGACTGGTGGATGATAAGCTTTATTTTGAAGCTAGTAAAGTTGCAAGGTATATAATCGCACAAAAAATGTTTGAGAATAGCATTCAAATGGCGGAGGATCTAACATATATTAAGAAAAACGATCCTCAATATGAGCAAAATCATAGCTAAGAAGGGAAAAGCACTACCGTTTCGTAGTGCTTTATTTCTTTATTATTGTGATAGTGTATAGCAGGCTAAAAGTTCGCCCCAAGGTGCCTCTCCTTTAGGTGCAAAACCTACTCGACTATACAATTGATGAGCAGCTTCGTTTGAAGGATGATACCCAACATAAATAAGATTACTTTTTCTTTCAGTACCTAACCTTTGGATCAGCTGGTATAGAGCTTGCTTCGCATACCCTTTTCCTTGGTGGTCCTTATCAATCATCAATCGATATATCCAATAGTTGTCATCATCAGGGTCTACTCCATACATCGTAAAGCCCACCATGGCTTCTTCAAAATAAATACCCATAGCCTCAAAATCCTCTAGAAACTGCACTTCAGCAATCGAGTAAAGATTGGATGCCATGAATGGCTCTTGGTCCTTATGTAATTGTAGTTCAATACATTGTTCCCAATTTTCCTTTGTTATAGGCCTTAAGCTTATTGTCAAATCAATCACTCCAAAAATAGATCTATTTCAAGGTTTACCGTTTTGACTTTATGAAATAATTTAATACTTGATACATATTTTTCAATTCATTTTACAAGCTATTTTTAGGAGGTGCTTTTATGGATCCTAAAAAGCCAGGTAATGAAAAGATGCCAGATTTTAAACAGCTAGATGATCGAGTTATTGCTGAGCCAACAGATGCCCCAACTTTGGTGATTAAAACAAATTTAGATTCCAATGATGTGTCAGAAGGAAATCCTTACTTTGAAGAAAGTGGGAAAAATAAACAAGCATTAAAAGACTATTTTAAAGATTAACAATTGTCATACATAAGACACTACCAAGCGATAGTGTCTTTTTCTATAGGTTATTTAGGTTTTCAAGATAATCTTGCTTTAAAATTCCATAGTAGGCTAAATCTTTGTATTCATCCCATTTAAGAACATGCTGCCTGAAAGTACCTTCGTATTTCATACCGATTTTCTCCATAATTCTCCAAGATCCTGGGTTATCAGTAAATGCAGCTGCAAATATTTTGTTCAAATCCCCTTGTTCAAATCCATACTGAATAAGAGCTCTTGCGGCTTCAGTTCCATAACCTTTTCCCCAATAAGGAACACCAACCCAGTAAGCTAGCTCTCCCTTATTATGAGTACGGTTGATGCTTAGATTGATAATACCTACTAAGCTACAATCCTCTTTACGCGTAATGGCATAAATATAAAGTTTTCCTTCTTTTACTTGTTCCAATACGCTAGCTATAAAAGAAGAAGCTGAACCTTTAGGGTATGGATATGGAATTGTTAACGTGCTTTTTGCAATCTCGTAATCACTTGCCAACTCTTCTACTATACTACTATCCTCTAAAGTTAAATGCCTTAATACTAGACGTTCAGTTTCGATTGCCATGATTGTGATATCCCCTTACCAATAAATTTATTTGTAATCATACATAATTTAATGGAAAAGAACAACAAGTTTTGAAAAAAATCTCTTTTAAATGAGTTAGTTGTATTCCCAAAAGACTGCGACCTCTCCTTTTAAATCATCCCCTTTTATCACTATATGGTAGATACCAGAATACTCTGCTACGAATGTCATCTTATTCCCGCTATCCTCTAATCCCACCAGGTCACCCTTATCATTTTTAACATGAAATCCGTGCCCGCCTCCATTCGTTGGGGAAACATCAAGCTTAAATGTAATTTGATCTCCCTCTTTTACTTGAAGTGGAATCTCATGTTTTCCATTAAAATAATCAAAGCTTGCATGGAAAGATTCTGCCTCCGTCGTAGCTTGCCAGCCCTCCTTTTCAGAAAAATCAAATGAAGACAGTAAGAGCAGTGATAAAGGCAGTACAAAGGCAAAACTATATTTAAAGTATGTATTTTTGTCAGATAAGTAAGTTCCTAAATAGAATATAGCGGCACATACTGCTCCGATTAACCCTGCTATTAAAGTAAATGGGTTAATACCATTAAGGATGAAAAAGGTGAAGCCAGCCACAGCATATAATATGATGGTTCTTTTTTTATTAAAAAAAGTTACTTTATTCGTTATAAAATCAATAATAATGGAGGCAAAAATTCCATATCCATAGAGAATTCCCCAGTAAAAGGGATTTGATAACCCCTCTGAATACTCAAATAAATCAAATCTTACTAAAAATAAAAAGAATGCAAAACCTAAAGTGAGGGCAAAACCTGCACCCGTTAATTTTTTTATTATATATCCAACCGCTTCTTTCACTTTTTTCCCCTTTCTTTCTCTCTCTAATGTTTTGGATATTTTCCTACAACGTGAATGGCAGATATGATTCTTTTATTAATCCACTTTCGGTTCTCGGTCGTGTTTAGCTTTTCATAGACAATTTTTCTTCCATCTTCACTCGTTACATAATGACTTGGAAGATTATTTAAGGCTAAAGCAATCATATCATTTCTACACTTGTCACATTTGCAAAAGGTCTGATATTCATGTCCAACCATCAACATCGTAACAAGTGCATTAACGATTTCCTCCATTACATTTACATAACCTTTCACAATTCTCACTCCATATGACTTTGTTAATTTATATGTTCTTTAATCAGGGTGGATTTCCCTCTATTTTATTTTTTAAAAAGAAAAAGGGTTTTGCCCTAAGCAAACCCGTATAAGACATTTAAACACCTTGAACCTCGAATCGATGTAGATCGCTATTATGGCCGATCACAATTAATATATCTCCCTTGTAAATCAAGTCGTCTGCAGATGGGGAAACAATAATATCTTCTTCTCGCTGTATTCCAATAATATTGCAGCCATATTTAGCCCTTGCATCAATGTTTTGTAAGGTCTTTTCGTGTAATTTATCCGAAGCAACAATTTCAACTATACTATGGTCTTTAGAAAGTTCAATATAATCAATTATTTTTTCAGAAATAACATGGTGAGCAATTCTTTTCGCCATATCTCTTTCGGGATGAATGACTTTATCGGCACCGATTTTTTCTAGTACTCGTTGATGGTATTGATTATATGCCTTCACCCATACTTGTTTTACACCTAGTTCTTTTAAAAGTAAAGTTGTTAAAATGCTTGTTTCAATATCATTGCCAAAAGAAACTATCACATGATCCATATTTTTTAAACCAAGCTCTTTAAGTGTGTTTTCATTTATGGCATTGGCTTGGACAGCATGTGTGGCATATTGACTGTATTTTTCTACTTTTTCTTCATTACGGTCGATAGCGAGAACATCTACCCCTAAATAGTGGAATTCTTCTACTAAGCTGCCTCCAAATCTACCAAGTCCGATCACCGCAAACTGCTTTCCTTGTCCCACACTTATCCTCCTGAACCATTATAAAAGTTTTAAATTATGCGTTTATTATTCAAATGGCTTCTTTTATCCATACTGTCAAAAAAAGTGTTTTTAACAGAGCAATTTTAACAATAGATTTTGCCAGAAATTGCATTATACTTTAGTCATACCCAGCTTTCAGGAAAAAAATTCCTACCTCCTCTTTTTCAGTAATGATGGATGTTTTTCTTTAAAGTGGTAAGGGAATACTCATAAGAATTGGTTTTTAAATGCAAAAAGGAGTTAATATGATAAAAACATTAGTTGTAAATCATCAAAATGAACTACAAAAAGATCTTCCGATTAGTACGATTTTAACCAGTGATTTTAAATGGTATTGGATTGACTTTATCCAACCTACTGAAGATGAGATAAGATTTCTGGATCATCCACTTTCTTTCCATCCTTTAGCAATAGAAGATTGTATACATAAGCTTCAACGACCAAAACTTGATTATTATGATGATCATACGTTTTTTGTAACACATAGCTTAAATGATGAAACATTAGAAAAGGAAGAAATCAATTTATTTATAGGTAAAAACTATGTGGTAACTTTCCATCACCTCCCCTCAAAGGAGATTGCAGATGTTTGGGACAAAGTTTGCTTATCTAAGATGATTGACCAATGGAACCAATCAATTGTCCTTTATCACGTATTGGATAAACTTGTGGATGGTTATTTTCCAATTGTTTATAAGTTAGAGGATGTATTGAACGAAATTGAAGATAATTCAAAGAAACAATCAATGGAAAAGCTATTAGAAAACTTATTTGATGCAAGACACGATCTCTTATCATTAAGGAACACGGTAAATCCGATGAGGGATTTGCTTTATCGTATGCTTAATTCTCAAAGACTCGATGAAATCATCTCCAATAAAGAATATTTTGCGGACATTTATGATCATTTGCTAAAGCTATCTGAAATGGTGGATGCTAATAGAGAAATTACAACCGATTTACGTGATAGTTATCTTTCCTATAATTCACATCAAACAAATCGGGTAATGAAGATACTAACCGTTATAACCACCATCTTTATGCCCTTAACGTTTATCGCTGGGGTTTACGGGATGAACTTTGAGCACATGCCAGAATTAAGATGGGATTGGGGTTATTTTCTGATCTTATCGATTATGTTTATTATTGGGTTTAGTATGTTTTTATGGTTTAAGAAAAAGGGCTGGTTTATTTAAATCATTAATAGGCTTATTTATTGGAAAAAGCCCTGTCCTTTTAAAAAGAGGATAGGGCTTTCGCATGAATTATTGCTGGCGATACTGCATGTACTGCTGTTGATTTGTAGGCATTTGATTGAATGCTGTCTGGCTATAGATAGGCTGATAACTAGTCATAGCTTGATTATTCATCGTTGTTTGGCCCGTCAATTCTTGTTGCATTTGATTACACACTTGAATAATTTCCTGGCATCTTTGGATAGCTGTTTGGTGGTCTTGTAAACTTTGTTGGATCGATTGAACAGCTTGTCTTTCACTTTGTAAAATTTGTTCTAACACTTGCACATTCTGTTGTTCTTGTTGTAGCATTTGTCTATATTTTTGATTCCCTTGTTCTGTTTGGTGAATTAATTGTTGAGCCATTTGACGGCACTGATTGATTTGTTGAATCCCGTGTTGTGTGGTATGCATGTAAATTCCTCCCGAATTTTGATTGGTATAGCTTATTGAAAACCATACTGTAGATTATGTTGATTTGGAGCTTGGATGTATTGACCTAGTATATCTGCTTGGTTCGAAAGGATAGGTACTTGGTAATAACCTCTTTCATTCATATACTGAAATGTTTCGTAAGCTAGGTCAGAACAATTTTTTGCACCTTGCGTCATCATATTTCGAAGTTGAAGATTTGCAAATTCAAGTGCTGCTGTCATTTTCATCATGGCGGATGATTTATGGCAACTAAGCATCCCTGTCGCAATATCCTGATCGGTAAGCTGGTTTGCAGTTGGCTTTGGATAAGAAGATTGAGGTTCATCTAAGCCATACCTAGGTACATAACCTGTAAATGTGCGGTATGACACAGCTCCTTGGTTCTGTGAATTTGTATTCATGACGTTTACGAGTTGATTGTATTCCTTAATTAAAAACTCAATTTGATGATTTAATATCTCTCTTAATGTTTCATCCTGTACATGAGGCTCGTATAAATGAAATTGATTAATCCCGTTAATAGCATCGTTTAATACCTCGTGTAACTCAATGACCTCGTGTGCTCCAAGTTGATTATTCTGCATTTTCTCACCCCAAAAAAGATGATTTGGAACGTAAATTCCATGATTATAATCCACCTTTTCAGTCGCTCATATCCGGTGAGTTTTTTGCCAAATATATAACAGAACCTTCCTTGCAGGTTTAGTTAATAGAAAAGCTAATATTAAGTAAAAATAAAAAAGAAACGAAAGTTTATCTCGTTTCCTAGAATTATCTTAAATTAAGTTTGGTATAACCTTAGAGCTTGGTGAGTTCATATTTCCCTTTTATTGATTCAGGAGCGTTTTTAATGATTCTTTGTAAAATGAAGGTCCCAATAAGGATGTCATCTGTTACTCCAAAAATAGAGAGGAAATCAGGAATCAAGTCAAAAGGTAAGGCAATATAACCTATTAACAAAAGAACAGGTAACACTTTTTGTTGAATTCTTACCTCATTTGATAGGAAGTAATCTTTTAAAAAAGGGAGGAATTTCCAAAATTTAGCGACAAATTTTATTCTTTTTAAGGCTTTATTCATTATTTAATCTCCACCTTTTTTAGATAGCTTGTATTATTAGGATTGTGAGCCTTATTCTCCAATTGACACCCTTAAACAATAGTAATGAAATCCTGGTCCTCGCTCTTAACCCCTTCGTTAAAAATCATTCTTGTCTTAAATCGATATTCTAATTCTTTTGATGACTTATCTAACTCTTCTGGGAGAACGAAAGAGAAACTTAGTTGGTCGTGCTTCTCATCGGAACGAATGGTTTTTGAAGTATAGATGGTAGTTGTCTCGATGACCTTTTCTTCTTCGCTCGAATCGGTACTCACTAAGTCACATTCAATTCTTTTTAATTGTTGCTCTATTGTCCCACCTTGAATAACGAACAATCCTTTTACACTTTCTCCAGGTTGAAAAGACGTTTTTTCCAGACACAGATCAATCTTTGCTGAACCTATTCCAAGTAACGACATATATTTTCTTAATAACATCATAATCTCCTCCAATTAATTTGTCTCATTAACATAAAAAGAACCTCTACCAATTTGGTAAAGGTTCTAATACAAATAAAGACCTTTACCGTTATGGTAAAGGTCTTGCTAACAACGTGTTAGTTGCCAACAAAGCCGAGAGATTTTGCCTCCGAAATGACGACTTTGTTGTTAAAGCTACTCCCCTTTAGGAGATATTCATTTTATAACTTAATTTTACAAATTCTTAGATTTATTGTCAATGGGTATCTTGTTAAATGATTGTAAAGATGGTGGATTTCCATTAAATCGGACTCCTATAAAGGAACTTCTAGTATTATTTTGGTGCCTTCCCCTATATTAGTTTGAATGTGGATCTCCCCATTTACAGCTCGAGCCCTTTCCTCCATGCTGAATAATCCAACGCCGCGCTTCGTTTCATTTAGAACAAACCCTTTTCCTTTATCTTCAATTAGAACACGTATTAAAGAGTCCAGTTCACGAATCGTCACGTATGCTTCATTGGTCTTCGCATATTTTCTGATATTTGTTAGTGCCTCTTGAATGATTCTATATATCGTAATTTCCTTATTTGCTGTTAAGCGACTATGTAGATAGCAATCAAATTGCACGTCAATTTTATAGTGATCTGAGTACCTTAATAAGTATGACCGAATAGCAGGTACTAATCCAAGGTCATCTAGTACAGATGGGCGGAGCTCCTGAGAAATTCTTCTCACTTCTTCAATTAGTTCCGTTGCCTCTTGTTGCATGTGATCTAATAAAGGATGACCAATCTGGGACTGTAGTAAGTTAATGCTAATCAGATGACTATAAAGATTCTGCCCAATCCCATCATGTAAATTTCTAGAGAGTCTTTTACGCTCTTCTTCTTGAATATCAATGATTTTTGTCATCATATTTTGTAATTCTTCTTCAGCTTTTTTTCGTTCTGTAATCTCATATCGAATCGCTAAATACTGGTATGGTTTTCCATAATCGTCTAAGAATGGCACAATTGTCGTATCAACCCAATAATATGAACCATCTTTAGCTTGATTTTTTATTTCACCTTTCCAAACGTTACCTGAAGATATCGTTCGCCAAAGATCCTTAAAGAATTCTTTAGAATGAAAAGCAGAGTTAATGATTCGATGATCTTTCCCGATTAATTCTTCCTTAGAGTACTTTGATATTTTGGAGAATTTATCATTTACAAACTTAATAAACCCTTTATGATCGGTAATGGCTACAATTGAGGATGTGTCAAGAGCAAACTTCAAATCCACAAGCTCTTGCATCGATTTATTTAAATCCTCAACCACTTGCTTGTAGTGCGTAATATCCTTCCTAATGGCAAGGTATTTGTAGGGTTCCCCAGACTCGTTCAAAAAAGGTACAATCGTCGTATCAACCCAATAGAAGGTTCCGTCCTTCGCCTTGTTTCTTATTTCCCCATGCCAAACGTTTCCAGATGAGATGGTTCTCCATAATTCCTCAAAAAATACCTTTGAATGAAAACCAGAGTTAACCATCCTATGTGTATGACCAATCAATTCCTCTGCGGAATATTTAGAGATCTCACAAAACTTTTCGTTCACATATGTAATGATTCCTTTGTCGTCTGTATAGGCAACGATCGTTGATTCATCTAATGCAATTTTCAATTCTCTTAGCTCATTTACTTGTGCTAAAACTGGATGTTGAGTTTTAGGCAAGTGAATTTCCAGCATATAGAAATTCTTTTTTTCAAGAGTTAAAGGCGTACTTATAACACAAATCATAAAGGTCGTACCTTGATTATGTTTTGCACGGGCGTTTAACATGGAGGATGGTTTTGTCTGTGTGAAATTAAATTCTGGAAGGATGGATGTGATTTGTTTTTCTCTAAGTCCATTTTTTGCATATCCAAATAAGGCATCAGCTCTATCATTTGCATAAGAGATGATGCCATCTCTGTCAATAAGTATAGTTCCACCGCTTAAGTCTGGAGTGGTCTGTGTATAGCTATTTACTTCATTCCAATCCATCGACTCACCTCCAAATTTAAAGCAGACTAGTAAGCAATTCTTCCAATTTTCGTGCGGTTTCCCTCACCAAAGCTTCTTCATTATCAGAGATAGATTGTTCATTTCTACGCCCTACTAATAATACCCCTTTTGGGATTCCTTTATAATGAATGGGCACAGCATATGCGAATAAAAGCTTTTCAGCTAACATAATTGGATATTCCAACGCTTTTCCTAGTATGTTGTTCGGAAAATCATTAATACTCATTGGACTTCCAGTAGAGATTACTCGACCAGCAATTCCCTTTCCATATCGTACAGTGATTTTCTTATATTTTTCGTTACAGTTTCCCGCTGCAAAAAGCCACCTAATGTCCGGACCTACATTGTTCTGAAAGGCGAGTCCGACAAAATCACAACCTATTTCAGTCCTAAGTTCTTCACATACAAAAGCTATGGGTTGATACATAGTAGAATTTTCCATCATTCAATACTTCCTTTACATTCCATATCCAAGCAGGCCTTTTTTTAATGCAAAAGCAACAAGTTCTGGTCGGGTTTTCATCTGCAGCTTTTCCATCAAATTCCCTTTATGTGTTTCAACAGTTTTAACACTAATTTCAAGCTTTTCACCTATTTCTTTGTTTGAAAAGCCTTTCGCTATTAACGTGAGAACTTCACGCTCACGATCGGAAAGTAGATTAAATGAATCCGTATTTCCCTGTTTTACACTTCCTAAGTATTCTTCCATCAATCTTTTCGTTGCGGATGGATGAAGGTAGGCGTTACCAGTAGCTACCGATTCAATTGCACCAATTAGTTCGTCATGAGGCGCACTTTTTAGGATACATCCTGATGCACCTGCCTGGATTGCTCTAAATAAGTATTCTTCGTCATCATGCATGGTTAAAATTAAGATCATTATTTCAGGCATTAGTTTTTTTAGTTCTGATGTAGCAGATAAACCATCTTTTCCATGAGGCATACTTAGATCCATTACCACCACATTTGGTTTTAACTCGAGTGCCTGGCTAATGCATTCGTTTCCTTCAGAAGCTTCTCCGATGACTTCCATGTTAGGGTGGTTATTTAAAAGCATTTTAAGTCCCATTCTTACAACGGCATGATCATCACATAATAGAATCCTAATCATGATGTCACCTCCTAGAGCCTATATTTTTGATCCGTATCTACCTATTAGCATACATTTTACTATTATAATGGTAAAAATAATTCAATTGAAGTCCCACTATCAATCACAGATGAAATCTCACATTTTCCGTTGATTAAGTCCATTCTTTCAATCATTGCTGCAAGTCCTGTTGATTTTTCCATTGCCTCCTTAACATTGAATCCTTTTCCGAAGTCTTTAATGATAATCCCTAGACCATTAGGATACCATGTAAACGAGAGACTTACATGAGTAGTATCCGCATATTTTGCTACATTACCAAGCGCCTCTTGAATCACACGAAACACTGCTATATTGTGGTTTTCCGGTATTGGTACCTCTTCACCAACCATGGATAATTCAACTTCAATGCCGTATGTTGATGTATACAGCTTCAAGTAGCTTTTCATAGCAGGTACTAGGCCAAGTGTAGCTAATGTTGGTGGATGTAATTCAACCGATAAAAGCCGTATCTCTTGTATCGTTTTCTCTAGTAGTTGTTCCATCTCATGGATATAATTTTTCATTTCAGGCTGAAGCGATCCACCTTGAATGAATTGTAATCCAGTGTACACACTGTAAAGCGTTTGACCAACCCCTTCATGGAGTTCAAGAGCAATACGTTTAATTTCTTCTTCCTGTGATTGGATGATATACGAACTTATTTCTTTTTTTGCTTTTGTAAACTCCATGGACTCTCCCCCTGTCTTCGTAAAAAAAGGTAGTCTCGTTTTATTGGACAACCATTTGATTTTATTCGCCATGAGCTTTAATTTATTGGACAACACTAGCAGTTTATTAGACATCCTTAGTAAGATATTCGCCAAACCCCATATGTTCATAAAATGACGATGGACCCCATCCCTTATTACCAGGATGGAGTCATCGTAATTAAGCCGCTTTTGTAGATAATACTTTACTGCCAGAACGTTGGTAGTAATACCAGTTTAATACGATTGAAACCACATAGAATGCGATAAAGAAGTAGAACGCATTGACTGGAGTACCAAATGAATTTACTGACCAACCGAATAATTTCGGAATAAAGAATGATCCGTATGCTGCGAATGCTGCTGTAAATCCTAGGACTGGCGCTGCTTCTTTTACTGGGAAGATGTCGGGAATCATTTGGAATGTTGACCCTGACCCAATACCAGCCGCGATGAAAAGAATCAAGAATGATGCTAAGAAACCAGCGAAATGCTTTCCATTTGTAAAGTAAATAACTCCACCTGCACCAATTGCCATAACCACTAATACCCAAGACGTTACAAGTGCTCCGCCTAATTTATCTGAAATCCATCCTCCAACAGGTCTAGCCGCTGCTGCTAAGAATGCTCCTAGGAATGCTAGAGAAATGTACTCAGGAAATTGAGATTTTAATAGTAATGGGAATGCCGCTGCATATCCGATAAATGATCCGAAAGTTGCTACGTAAAGAACAGTCATAATCCAAGTGTGTTTCCTTTTCACAATAACAAATTGATCTTTCACAGATTGTGTTGCAGTCGGAATATTATCCATTCCGAAGTATGCAGCAATGGTCATAATTACAATTGGGATAACCCAGATGAACGCTGCGTTTTGTAACCAAATCGTTTCACCAGTTGGCATTGATTGACCTTCACCGATAACCGCGAATGTACCAGCTGCGATAATTAATGGTGTTACAAACTGAACAACCGACACACCCATGTTTCCTAGACCACCGTTAATACCAAGTGCAGTTCCTTTTTCTTTTTTAGGGAAAAAGAAGCTCATGTTAGCTGAAGAAGATGAGAAGTTACCTCCACCTAATCCACAAAGTGCCGCAAGCAATAGCATGATGCTATAAGGAGTATCTGGATTTTGAACAGCAAATCCTATCCCTACTGCTGGAATAGCTAATACTGCTGTAGATATTACTGTCCAGTTACGGCCTCCAAATTTACCAACTGCAAATGTATAAAAGAATCGTAGTGTAGCACCAACTAGACCAGGCATAGCTGCTAATGTAAATAATTGTTCGTCTGTAAAACTAAAACCAACATCATTTAATCTTACTGCTACTACTGACCAAATTTGCCATACGATGAAAGCTAGCATTAATGATGGAACGGAAATCACTAAATTTCGTCTTGCATGCTTTTTACCTTGGGATTGCCAAAATTGTTCATCTTCTGGATTCCACTGGGTAATTCGTTGATTTTTACTCATTTTTATCTTACCTTTCTGATTACGTAATATAAATCACTAAACATATCGAATGCAGTCCATTGGTTATCGAACATTGATACGGTTGAGGTTCTCGGAACTGCTAGAAATTTATCCTGATCGAAATAAATCCGTACATGCGTTTGATCAGGGCAAAGCTGAATCTTTTTTACTTCTTTTTTCAAAAAAGCGGCTTTGTCGTTTCCTTGTTCGTCTTGAATGGACACCTCGACCGGTGATGATACGAAATCTTCAAGCATATCCATATCAATGGATTCCATTTCAATGATCCCCACAACTACCGCATCCTCTCTTTGCAGGATAAACAAACATTTTATAGCCTTGTAAGTACTCCCAAAAACAGTTGTCACCATTCTGTTCTAAAAAGCTAATGACTTCATCTTCTGATTGCCATCTACTCATTCCCTTTACTTCGGCAATCACCATTTCTATTCCTTCGGCTGATTTTTCTTCGAGGTACCAGTTGACTCGCACCCCTTTAAACAGCTTTGTTAGCATTTCATCAATTTCCACTGCAAATCCACCAAAGGCGTTTCTGACAAAACAAAAATCTAAATAAGTTTCTGAATTCATCATGCATCACGCTTTCTATCTTTTTTGTAAATATAGATCGCTAGCGGGAAGAGCAAGAGATTTACTACTGTTAAGATGATTGAGTTCATGTAATTTTGAAAGTAATACTGATGAACAATGTGTTGGGTAATGACGATATTGAGTAAAAGAATAATTAGTAGTGCATAGAAATTAAACTTCATAACGTTTCACCCTTACTGCGTATACAGCGCCGTTTTCTACTTTGACTTCAATTTCTGGTAAAGGCCTTCTTGGTGGGCCTGCTGTTGGAGCACCTGTATTTACATCGAACTTACCGTGGTGACAAGGACAAATCATCTCTCCCTCTTCTTTCACCCAGAACACCGGACATCTTAAATGTGTACAAGCATTTTGATAGGAAACATATTTATTTTCAGATAGTCGAATTAATATGGCATCATCATGATCACCTGGGAATTTAAAGTCGGTAGAATCCCCTATTGCAATTGATTTTACATCTATGATTTTTTTATTGGGATACTCTTTGTCTCCTAATCCCATTAATTCTTTTGCAGCAACTGCTCCCCATGGTAGGGAGGAAACTGCGAATACTCCCGCAGCTCCTACTAATGTTTTCATAAACCCACGACGATCAAGCTTTCTTTCATTATTTCGATTTATATTGTGTGTGTAATTATCTTCTTGAAAGGGGATTTTATTATTTTTGTCTGACATGTTCATCCCTCCTAAAACAGCTTAGTTGTTCCTTGTAAAATACCAGGAAGATTTACTTTTACGTTCGTTTCGCCCTCTAAATAAGGTAGGCTAGTTACCCATTTTCCATTATCTAAATTAAATTGCTTACGTTTTGCCTCTATTTCATCATCAGTGAGCCACTGTAAAGTGTCTGTAGGACAAACACTTGCACACATTGGTGGAATTCCATCCTTCGTACGATCAATACATAAGTCACATTTATACATTAAGTTCTGTTCTGTATCAAACTTAGGAATCCCATAAGGACAAGCAATCGTACAGTTTTGACAACCGATACATTTTTCTACAAGTGCCGATAGAACGGCTCCAGTTTCATGAATTTGAATCGCCTGAGCTGGACAACTTCTTGCACATGCTGGATTCACACAGTGCAGACACATTAGAGGCATCGTTTGCCGATTCACGAGAGGATTCACGTCATATACATAGTTTCTGTTTCTTTCCTCATGTCCTCCACACTGTGTGCAAGCAGCTAAGCAGGAACGGCATCCTATACAGTTTTCAAGTTCTAAATAAAGCCTCTTCTTCATCTATTGCACCTTCTTTGCTTCGAGTTTCTGAATCTGTGTTGCGCAAGCCTTGAATTCCGGCATTCTTGACATTGGATCTAAAGCAGCAATCGTAAGTAAATTAATAGAGTCATCATGACCGAAGTGGTAAGGGACAAATACTGTATCCTTTCTGATGGCTTCAGTAATTTTCACTTTGTATTTTGCTTCTCCACGTCGAGTGTACAAGCGAACCTTCTCTTCATGATGGATGTCATATTTTGCTGCCGTTTCTGGATGAACCTCTACATATGGTTCTGGACACATATCGCGTAAAAATTGAATTCTTCGCGTTTGGTTACCAGATAGGTAGTGGTATACGACACGTCCTGTTGTTAAGCGCAATGGAAAATCTTCACATGGCTCTTCTGCTGGTGGACGGTAAGGTAATGCGCAAATTTTTGCTTTTCCGTCAGGATGGTAGAATTTTTTATCCAAGAACATGTGAGGTGTACCTTTGTCATTTTCATCCTTACATGGCCAAAACACTCCATCTTGCTCCTCGATCTTATCCCATGTTGCGCCGTAGTAGTCGGCATATCCACCTTTTGTTGCTAGACGGAACTCATCACCAATGTCACTTGCTGACTTTAGGTGTGAGAAATATTTTCCGCGACCAAGTCGTTCTGCTAATTCCACCTGCATTTGCCAGTCCGGTTTTGATTCTCCAATTGGTTCCTGTGCTTTGTTGATTTTAATAATTCGACCTTCAATATTGGTTACCGTTCCTTCATCTTCTGCCCATGTAGTAGCAGGTAAAACAACATCTGCGAACTCTGCTGATTCTGATAGATAGAAGTCTGAACAAACCATGAAATCTAAATCTTTCATTGCTTTTCGTACAAAATTTAAATTTGGAGCTGACACTGCTGGGTTTGAACATAGTAGATATAAACCGCGAATCGTTTTGTCTGACATTAGTTCAAACATTTCGTAAGCTGAAACTCCAGCAGGTGGCATTTCTTCAGGTTTAATCCCCCATACTTCAGCAACTTCTTTCACGTGCTGAGGATTAGCAATCTTGCGGTAACCAGGTAGAGCGTCCGCTTTTTGACCATGCTCACGACCACCTTGACCATTTCCTTGACCAGTGAATGTTGCGACACCGGATTTAGCACGACCAATTTTACCTGTCACTAACGCCATGTTTGAATATCCTGATACGTTATCTACACCTTTATGTTGCTGCTCAATTCCACGAGCGAACATGACAACTGCATTTGGCGCTTTTCCGTAAAGTTCTGCTGCACGAATAATTTTTTCTGGTGCAACACCCGTAATCATGCTTGTATATTCTGGAGTGAATTCTTTAACAAGTTCTTTTGTTTCTTCAAATCCGTTTGTATGTTTGTTAATAAACTCTTTGTCGATATGACCATTTTCGATTAGTAAGTTAACAATTCCATTTGCTAGTGCTAAGTCTGTACCTGGACGAAGATCTAAATGTAAATCCGCTCTTCTTGCAATCGGTGTTTCACGAGGGTCAGCCACAATTAAGTAGCCTCCTCTTTCTTGGACCGCCCAAATTCGGAACATAGAAGTTGGGTGACATTCAGCTGTATTGCTTCCTGCGATAAATAAGCAGTCTGTTTCGTGAATATCTGTCCAAGGTAATGTTGAACCACGGTCAACCCCGAACGTTCTCATAAATCCACCAGCGGCACTTGACATACAAAAGCGACCATTGTAGTCAATATAACGCGTTTGTAGTGCTACACGGGCAAACTTTCCTGTCAGGTAACACTTTTCATTTGTCATTGACACCCCACTGAAAACTCCTAGAGAATCTTTTCCGTATTGAGTTTGCAGTTTTTGAAAATTCTCTATGATTAAGTCATAAGCTTCTTCCCATGTTGCTTCACGGAATCCTTGTTTCGTTCCTTTTAGTGATTTGTCATCACGAATAAGTGGCTTTAAAATACGATCATCATGATTTACCTGTTGGTAGGCTGTTACCCCTTTTGGACACATTTTTCCAACCGTTACTGGCCACTCATAGCGAGGCTCTACCCCAATAATTTGATTCGTTTTTGTATTTACACGTAAGTTCATTCCGCATTGCATTCCGCAATAGCTACAATGTGTTTTTACGAGTTTTTCATTTGGATGCTGTAAATTTTCAACTTCTTTAAAAAACTTATCCCTTTGCATTCTGATTTGCCTCCTTCACCTTGACTTCATGTGTTGGGAATCCTGAGAATTGTGCAATTCGATATTTTCTTCGGCAAGGAAGACATAATTCTGCAAGATGAAAATTTTCTTTTTTAAATTCCATGTTGTTTATACCAAGTACAGCAACTACATCTTGTGATTGTTCAGTTGAAACAAATTTTTCGCTACAAACTTTACATTCCTTCATTGACTGCTCACCGTAGTGCTCACGGTAGTTTCTAGCGAATACACTAAGTGGTCTGAAAGGAATGTGAGCTAATTTACCAAAAGGAAGATAAATAAGCGTTACGATTACTGAGTATTGATGGATTAATGACATGACTGGATGTCCCCATCCGTGTAGGAACATGTTGCTGAATGTTAAAGCTAATCCTGTCACACTAATAAAAAGCAATAGATATAGTGGAAGGAAATCATATACGAATGTTTGCTCTGCTCTTGCTTGCATGTTTTTTAAGCGACGGTAAAGCATCATGCATACACCTGCGATAACCATGATCGCTGAAATGTTTAATGCGTTATAAAATAAGTAGCCTAGTGGACCATCTGCTTTAATAGTCATGATGTCAATTCCCATGCCTACTACTGTGTAATATCCGTTCTCTGGCATTGTGAAGTACATCCAACCAAAAACAAGTGGGAAGGTTACTAAGCAAGAAAGGATACAACCCCAACCTACTAACATGTGCTGTGTCCATCTGTAAAGTCCACGGTTCCAAATGAATCGATATGTTGCTAATTGTTCAACCGATGTTTTAGGGGTCGATTTTCTTAAAAGTAACTTGATCCCCTTCTTTATGAAAATTTTTGTTGGTGGTCTTTCTCCCCAAGCGATAAAGCGGTAGAAAAATCCTCCGATAAAAACAACCGTTCCTACCATGTATCCATATAGATTTAAATCAACGTGTGTAAACATTCTCGTTCCGATAAAGGATAAGATGACAATCGCACTGATTGTTAAAAACATTGATTTTGCAAATTTAGAAGCAAATGCGTTATTGATGGAATGTCCTGTTCGTTCCTTTGTTGAAATTTTAGATTCCATGTTTTGTTCCCCCTCAAATAACAATTAACTTTTTCTTGTTTTCATTGTAGGTCGGATTTGTTTTTCCTCGTATCGGGGGATTTCCCTACCAAGGGGGAGAAATTCCCTTAGTGAAAGAATTTGGGCTTGTTTTTGGTTTTTTCAGCGGCTAAAAACGTTATTAAATCAACGTTTATGAGGTCTATTTTAGATTGTGGCGATAATGTTACAGTTAAGGAGAAATGCTTTTTTTCTAAAAAAATGGGGTCTGATTGCTCCTATTTAACGATAAAATAGGAGTATAAATAATAGAAAGAGGTTTGATTATGAAAAGTGCAAACCCTTATGTATTTATTAAGAACTGTAAAATAGAAATGGAACACTACAATAAGATTCTTGGTGGAGAAATTAAGAATTTACAGCTTGCGGATGAAATCGAGATGTTTAGAGGACATGAGGGGAAAGTGCTTCACGCGGAATTGCATCTTGGGAATAGCATCATTCACTTCTCAGATGTGTTTAGTGATGTAAATCAAGGAGACCATATCCGAATTTCTTTAGAATGTGAATCGGAAGAAGAAATAAATGCTGTTTATGAACAATTATCAAATGGTGGTTATGTGTCTGTTGAACTACAGGAAACTTTTTGGGGAGCGTTTCATGCGAATTTAACCGACAAGAACGGTGTGGGTTGGTTGTTGAATTATCATAAGTAGGAACAGAAAAAAAGAGCGTAATGGAATTTATCCATTACGCTCTTTATATACGTTTCCTGAAATCTCTTGATCCACCATTTCATCTAACCTCACGATGCTTTTTAAAGCTCGATCATATTTAATTGATCGGTAGTGATGATTTCCTCCTTCTTCTTCGTCCTTCTCATCTGCCCATTTCACCACTTGTTGAAGAGGTTTTCGCTTTATATCAGTTGGTAAAAAGGAATCTGTATGAAACAGGATGGCTAATGCTATTTCTTTAGCTCTTACCGGATTTTCTCCTAACCTAATAAGTAGCTTATGGGCTCTTTCTGCTCCTTTAATGGGGTGTATATCGTACTTTCGATACATTTCATAATCCCATTTCCCATTTTTATACCATGTAAAATGGCCGATATCATGGAGTAAACCTGCTTTTGTGGCAATATCGACATCCATGTTTTTTTCTTTTGCAAGATGGAAGGCGTGGTAAGCAACCGCTATCGCGTGTGCTACGCCCGAACGATTTAAGTATTTTTGTGCAATATGATGTTTGAAAATCGCTAATAGTGTAACGTCACGCATGGTAATTTCCCCTTCCTTACTTTTATCATATATGAAATTTTCTCTATTTTAGAATGAAATCGGGAAGCAGCTGTTTTCGTATAGTGAATTGATTCACGTACTTTCTTTCTTAGCATGGTGAAATCTCTTCAACTTTTACGAAAAGAGAATTATTTAAAGAAAAAGACTCCAAGTGTGGGAGTCTTTTTACTATATTATTATATTTTTGATATTGTACCACATAACCTCTAATGAATAAATCGGAATTTTCCGAATTTATCTAATCCATTAAATTGCCTACAAAAAGAATGTAGGCTAAAAATATCGATAACAGTAGGCTAAATCCTACAGTGAAAATACTTCTGACCGCTGCTTTCCAGTTGTATACCCCAGAAAAACCAGCTACCCCAAAGAGTAAAACCGTGAGTGAAAGATAAAATACAATCTCGAGGGGGTGAACACCAGTCCAATGCAGAATTCTTTGTTTAAAGTAGTTCGTTGATAAAATGATGACTAATGCCGCGCATACAAAGGATAAGAAAAATGACCACCGATTCAATATCTTCCCCATTTTCTCCCCCCTCGCATTTTTGTAGGCTTATCCATTTTTAATGTAGAATATGTTTCTATTACTTATTATATATGTAGGATGACAAATTCTTGCTATTTATTTTTTCGGTAGAACAAACGACGCACTAATACCCTTATTATAAGTTGGTTATAAATTTCTTTTAAAATACTCTTCTTTTAACATCGAATAAACAATTGTGTCATGGAACTCTTCCCCGTCAAAATCCGTTTGACGTAGAACACCATCTTTATGAAAACCGTACTTTTCTAAAAGTTTTCTTGATCCATTATTTTTTGCAAATATATCTCCTACGAGACGGTTTAGACCTAGTGTTAAAAAGCTAAACTCCATAACTTTGCTTAGGATCTCCGTCATAACCCCTTTGTTTTGGTAATCTTTTCGAAGAACTACACCCATCTCGGCCTTCTGATGCCACATATGTAATTTGTGGAGCCGGAACATTCCGATTACATCCTCTGTCTTCTTATCTATAATTACCCATGGGATTTCTTTTTCTACTTCAAATTGATCTAAGCTAGTCTCAATTGACTTTTCCATTTCATCGATGTTAGAAACGGGGTGAGGTGTAAGGAATTTCATCGTTTCGTTATCACCCATAAATACAAACATGGCAGATGCGTCTTCTTTCGTCATGGCTCTCAATGAATAATGGTCCGTTTCAATAACGGGAATGGTCTTTAGGTTGTTCAACTTTTACTCCCCCATCTAAAGTAGTGTTGTTCTTGTGTATGGAGTTGCGTCCACACATTTGCTGTCTGAAGTTGGATTATTTTCATCGGACTGTAACAGGCTTTTCTCATCTTCCTCTGTCCGAAGTTGGATTGTCTTTGGACTGTAAACTGCTTATATCAGCTTCTCCTGTCAGAAGTTACCTCACCTTCTGACTGTTTTCCGCTCTTTTCACCTTCTCCTGTCAGAAGTTACCTCACCTTCTGACTGAACTCCGCTTTTTTCAGCTTTTCCTGTAAGAAGTTACCGCACCTTCTGACTGTTCTCCGCTTTTTTCAACTTCTCCTGTCAGAAGTTACCTCACCTTCTGACTGTTCTCCGCTTTTTTCAACTTCTCCTGTCAGAAGTTACCTCACCTTCTGACTGAACTCCGCTTTTTTCAGCTTTTCCTGTCAAAAGTTACCTCACCTTCTGACTGTTCTCCGCTTTTTTCAACTTCTCCTGTCAGAAGTTACCCCACCTTCTGACTGTTTTCCGCTCTTTTCACCTTCTCCTGTCAGAAGTTACCTCACCTTCTGACTGTTCTCCGCTTTTTTCAACTTCTCCTGTCAGAAGTTACCTCACCTTCTGACTGTTCTCCGCTTTTTTCAACTTCTCCTGTCAGAAGTTACCTCACCTTCTGACTGTACTCAAGCTCTTTTCAACTTCTCCTGTCAGAAGTTACCTCGTATTCTAATTGCGTAGTTTAACTTTGCTCAACTTTTTCTATCTAAAGTTGACTCGGCTTCTAACTGTAGCCCACCTAAACCAGCCTTTACTAACCCATTCTCACAGCAACAAACTAATATAAAAAAGTAAATCCTCCACAATAATTCGTCTTCATCCTACATTTATTGTTAATATGATACACTTTAATAGTAAATTTTTGAAAGAGTAAGTCTTTTTATTTTAATACCATAATGAGGAATCCCAAAATGTCAGTCATTTTCGAAGTCATCTTGCCAACGTTTTTTATCTTTTTAATCGGTTTTATTGTTCAAAAGTGGAAGAAAATGAATATTGTATCAGTCTCTACCGTCGCTGTTTATATTCTCTCTCCGATGTTAGTGTTTCGAACCTTCTATACGGTAACTCTGGATCAACAATATTTGTACATGACTCTCTTTGCTTTCTTGTTATTAGGAGCACTTATTTTAGTGAACAAAATATATTCTAAACTCCTCCGCTATCCTCAGGATGTAGAGAGTGCTCTCATTCTCTCTACGGCTTTTATGAATGCAGGGAATTACGGGGCACCAATCGTATTATTCGCCTTTGGAGATGCAGGCTTTGCCTATGCCGTTTCTTTTCTAGTTTTGCAATCATTGATTATGAACTTTTTTGGTGTTTATTATGCTGCTCGTGGAAGACAAGGAATGAAGCCTGCAATCGGGGCTGTTTTTAAAATGCCGATAACCTACACCTTAGTAATAGGAATCTTGTTTAACGTTCTGAAGATTCCAGTTCCAAATGGGGCTTACGCGGCCATTGACCTTGTTGCAGACGCAGCTATTCCTGTAGCTATGATCATTCTAGGCATGCAGTTGGCTGAACTAAAATTAGGCCGTTATTTTGAAAAAGGAAAAGTATTATATGGAGTAATCGTTCGTATGGTCATATCTCCATTACTGACAATCATCATCATGATGTTATTTCCCTTTGATCCTTTATTGAAAAAAGTATTAATTGTTTCAACTGCCATGCCTACAGCTGTAACGACAACGATGTATGCACTTCAATTCAACACTCTACCGATGCTAGTCTCTAGCATTACGTTTGTAACAACGGTATTAAGTATATTTACCATAACCATTCTATTGTTATTGCTATAGTAATTCTTCTAGATATTAAAATGGGCCAACTAAGGACTGGAAAACTCGTATCTAACAATACGAATTTTCAGTCCTCTTAGGCCCCCATTTTCAATGATTATGCATGATTTTCCTCTACTTTAATCTCTTGCTTTTCAATAGCTCCGTGTCCAGGAGCCTTTAAATTTAACAACACAACTCCAATGATGATTAAAATAATTCCAGCAACACTAGTTCCGCTGATTTTTTCTTTCCAGATTAATACACCAATTACAGCTGTTGCAGCTGTTCCAATCCCAGACCAAATGGCGTATGCAATACTTAAAGGGATGACCTTTAGCGATAAGGATAGTGAAAAAAAGGCGATACCGAAGCCACCGATTACACCGAGACTGGGGAGAAGTTTAGTGAAACCATTAGACGCTTTTAACATAGATGTACCAAATAACTCTGCAACAATTGCAATTGCTAAGAATAAGTATGCGATCACGATCATTCTCCTTCTATAGAACAGCTCAATTATGCTTTAAGACATTAGTAAGTAGACGAATGGAAACAGAACAACCATTGTAATTAAGGCCATAATACTAAGGATAAATTCTCTTGTTTCTCTTTGAAACTTCCACTCCATATAGGACCTTATAGAATAAGTTAAGATAAAGAAACCAGGTATCCAATAAGGATAAACAGTTGGGTAAGAATCAATGACGAAAAATCCACTTACAAAAAACAGTATAATCGCGGTTATTTCTATTCTTTTATGAAGTTTGTTAACATGCTTATAAATAAACTTAGTTCTTCGTTTAATATTGAACCGTTTGATTAATAGCTTTTCAATGACATAACTAATTACGAAAACGGCACCTAAAAAGAGTAAAACTTCATAAAGCTCCAATCTACTTCCCCCTATTCTACCTAATTTCTTTTCTTTCTTCTACAAAAAAAGAAAATCCAGCGTACCAATTTAGTACACTGAATATTGCTCAACAAATCGTTTGCTTAATAGTTTTGGCATAGGTGGTAAAACCACCACTGTGAGCGAGCCCTCTGGAATTTCCGTTTTTCCCGCATCCCTTATAGAATAAAACCCACTTTCTTTTAATACTTCTAAATCTTTTTGAGTCCCTCGAAGGACAACTTTTTTCATTCCCGTTTTATACCAATCAACAAAGTAGTGAAAATAATCTGGAAATCTTGAACCGTTTGAACTAACCATGTCTAATGTACACAGTGTAGCTCCATGCGCCACCTGTGCTGCTACTTTACCTACCGACATATTAAGGTCTTTGTTCACAACATAATACTGTATAATTTCATCGTTCATGTCGTAGATCATCCTTTTTGAAAGTTGTTTTCATAAAGTATATTGCTTTATCATGACTGATATGATTGATGCAAAGCTTTTAGCTAACAAATAGCCATCACTTCTTAGAGATTATCACTTAGAAATGATTACTAAGTCCAATCTTTGTATAAAATAAACATGATGAAATTAACTATATAAAGGATTGATATGGGTGCATGTTGCTCTTTCTATATTTGTAATATTTGCCGTATGGCGATGGGGAGATTGGAGAAATTGGCAAAAATATCATACAACTATGCTTTATTTTGCTTTAGGAAACCTAACTTACAACTTTCTTACAGCAAGTTATTTTCTTTGGAGATTTAATTCAGACTTCCTAAGCAATCATACCTTAACAGAAATGTTGTATACATTTATTGTTTTTCCTGGTACGGCGCTCTTGTTTCTTTCAAATTATCCAACCACAAAGAAAGAACAACTGAAACATTATATAAGATGGGTAGCCATTTACGTATTAGTTGAGCTTGTCTTTATTTTTACAAACCACATCCATTATAATTACGGGTGGCATTTAGGCTGGTCGGCGGCATTTGATGTAATTATGTTTCCTATCCTTTATTTATTTTATAAAAAGCCTATTATTGCTTATCTTATTTCTATTCCTATTGCAGTTTTCTTCTTATGGTGGTTTAAAGTTCCGGTTCATCTTCCAGTGGAACAACGTTAAAGTGAACGGGCGTGTGTAACGCTCGTTTTTTTCTGTACTCCTATAAAATAAAACAACGAATCACTTAAATCAGTTTCCTTAATTATCCAATAAACCCCACTAGTAGTCAAAGATATTTTCCCCTTTTGGTAAATTTTCGCCAATGAATCTATCAAAATATCATGTTACGGTTAATAGGACTTATCAAGGAGGTATAGAAGGATGAAAAAACTAATATCCCTCGTGACATTTTTCGTACTAATTTTAAGTGCAAATACTAGTACGTTAGCAGCTAGTTCACACACTGTAACTAAAGGTGAGACTTATTGGAAAATTGCTTTAAAACATGGGGTTCCATACAAGCAGATCATGAGAGCTAATAACACAACAAGCGGATCTTTGTGGGTTGGCCAACGCATTACCATTCCAGCATCCTCGGTGTCAGCAGCTGAAAAGGATCTATTAGCTAGATTAGTAGAGGCTGAGGCGAAAGGTGAGCCTTATGCTGGTAAAGTGGCCGTAGCAACAGTTGTTCTAAACCGTGTAGATAGCAACATTTTCCCTAATACCGTTAGAGGTGTAATCTATGAAGCGCAGCAATTTACACCAGTTAGCAATGGTCAAATTAATAAACCTGCAAGTTTAGAGTCAAAACGTGCTGTTAACGAAGCCTTAGCTTTCCGTGGTTTAGGAAAAGGTTCTTTATATTTCTTTAATCCCGCTAAAACTTCTAACAAATGGTTACGCTCAAAGCCAGTTACAGTTGTAATTGGAAATCACGTTTTTGCAAAGTAGACACTCCAGATGGGGTGTTTATTTTATTTGTAATGGAGCATAAATTTCTCCATAATAAAATCGTTTAAAGTCTCTCCAACGATGATTTCCCCGTGTTTTTAGATCTTTACTCCTTAATTTTAAATAACTTAACCATTTTTTCCGTAAATTCACGATAGTCAAATTTAGCTGAATGAATGTTATACCACTTTCGAACGCTTTCGACCATCCAAATGGGGATCGCTTTTCCATCTATTAGATGATAATAATCTTTATATCCTCTCTTAAGGTATGCCCACCTTCCGTCATCTCCTTCTTTCATATATTCGGACACATCTATGAGCTTTGCTCTACCTTCGTTCATAATCACATTCTTTAGATGGATGTCCCTTGGGTTCATTCCTTTAGAGTAAATTTCCTTCCTAGCTTGCTCCACATCTTCGATAACCTGCGGTGGAATATGTATTCCTTTTACAACAGCATCATATAGCGTGATGCCTTCCTCATAGCTCAATACAATAAAATTGTGCCCTTGTCCATAACAGCTAGGAAAAAACGATGACTCCCCTATTCGTTCATATACGTTAAGCTCCATATCCTTTTTAAATAATTTGTCTGTTGCAAACACTTTAAAAGCATATTGCGGTATTTCATACGATCTAAATACAGCTGCGTCTGTTCCAATTCCAACACAGTACAGCTTATCAAGATTACCTTCAATGATAACAGGCTCGTTATTTTTGTTTGATGTTACTGTAATTTGACTGATAGGTTCCATCATTTTATGCCACATATATATCATACCCCGACTTTGTTTTTTATCTTCAATCTAAACTGTTTAACAACCCAAGATTTAAAATAAATGCAGTGGTTTGAAGCAAAACCACCGCTAAGTTACATGTCTATTACTAATCATATTAATTTTGTTTAGTAAATACGTCAAAATTCTTGTTTTTACCTATGTTAGATTGTTGGGTCCTGAGGTAGCGATTAGAACCTTAAAGAATTGGTGACTCTTTGTAATTCATGTGACAACCTCTCCTAGTTGCTTTAGCCGCTCTTTATTTTCTCCGATTAGGAATATAAACAAGAACTAGTTGTCCAATTTGTAAGATTAGAATCTATTCTTGAAGACCATTTTCTTGAGCCCCAGGGTCGGCACTTCCGTGACCTGGGTCAATATAGATTTTTTTATAAAAATCACCTCACCCTATTGTATGTGAGGGTCCGTATGGTGAAAGTACACTTACCACTATTCTATTATTATGGCGGTTATCTTCGCCTTCGAACAAATAAAAATAAGATAAATGTAAAAAACAAACTTGCCGAGGTTAAAAAAATAAAACCAAGGAATACCCAACTACCCATATAAGAGATGAACAGCATATGAACGATGATAAATACAAGGGTAATTATAAATGGATATACAATAAATTTGTTTTTCTTAGATTTATCCAAGATAAAAAATGATGCAACTAATAAAAACAGAACAGGAATTCCGTACAACAAAAACTTCATTTAAATTTCTCCCTTTTAATTATTCCTCCTCTTCTAATGTCTGATGTAATATTATATTCATAAAATGCCTGTTGTTATATAGGCATTTATTTGTTTTGAAGCCTAAATGGGTTGAATCTTTATCTTGATAATCCTCCCTATCACCAGACCGATATGATTTTAGTGGTCATTGGAAAAATTTCTCTTGATTATTTCCTTTACGTTTGCAATAATGATAAAAATTAAAATGAAATGCAATGATGGGAAGAGTAAGTTATTTGTAGCCTTTTACAGAGAGCTCCGGTTGGTGAAAAGGAGTAAAGACGAAGATAACTGAACATGGCCCCTGAGCATCACACTGAATCCAAATGGTAGTAGGTAGTGACGAGATTTGACACTCGTTATCAATGTCAGAGTATAAGAACATATCTGTTCCGTACTTATGGAGGCTAATAGTGTGAGCTATTAGTGAATAAAGGTGGTATCACGAGGCTAAGCTCGTCCTTTGACAATAGTCAGGGGGCGGGCTTTTTTGTTGTGTTGGCAACTTTTATACATCATTTATTAATTAGTGATTATCTACAAAGATTCAAACAAATACATTTTTCACTAAAGTTCCCTATAAGTACGTAACCAATTTTAAGGAGGAATAAATCATGTCAATCTTTATTGGTGGGGCCTGGCCCTACGCAAACGGTTCCCTTCATTTAGGGCATGTGGCAAGTCTGTTACCTGGTGATATTATAGCAAGGTATTATCGGTTAAAGGGTAAAAATGTGTTGTATGTTTCAGGAAGTGATTGTAATGGTACCCCTATTGCTGTAAGGGCAAAAAGTGAAGGTGTATCAACTAATGAAATCGCTACGCGGTATCATGAAGAGTTTGTTGAGTGCTTCAATAAATTAGGCTTTACCTATGATTTCTACACAAGAACAGACGATCCTTTTCATCATGAAGAGGTTCAAGAAATTTTCAAGAGGCTTATACAAAGCGGCCTCATTTATAAAAAGAACATTGATCAGTCTTACTGTGAGTTTGATTCACTATTTTTGCCTGATCGGTATGTTGAAGGAACCTGCCCAAATTGTTTGAATCCAGCACGCGGAGATCAGTGTGATTATTGTTCTAGCTTGTTGGATCCTTTGGACTTATTGAACAAGAAATGTAAACTATGTGGAGGTGAGCCGATTGTCAAAAAGACAGAACACTTGTACTTTGCTTTGTCCAAACTTCAAAACCCTCTTGAGAAGTTTTTTCAAGAAAGTAAATACAATTGGAAAGAAAACGCGGTTCATCTTACCGATCGATATTTAAAGGAAGGGTTAAAAGACCGCGCCGCTTCGCGCGACTTAGAAAATGGAGTTTCTGTTCCCATTGAAGGCTTTCAACAAAAGAAGATTTATGTATGGATTGAGGCTGTTTCCGGCTACTTAACAGCTAGTAAAAAGTGGTCAATAGATTATAATCAACCGTGGGACGATTTTTGGAGTGAAGATGCTAAATCATACTATGTACACGGGAAAGACAATATCCCCTTCCACACTCTTATATGGCCTTCTATTCTTATAGGACTTAAAGATTTAAAGCTCCCAGAATGTATCATCTCTAGTGAGTATTTGACGGTTGAAAAAAAGAAGCTTTCAACTAGTAGAAATTGGGCTGTGTGGGTTCCAGAGATATTAGAGTCGTATCACCCGGATTCCATTCGATATTTTTTAACGATCAATGCCCCTGACAAACGTGACGCTGATTTCTCTTGGAGGGAGTTTATCTATAGTCATAATAGCGAACTATTAGGAGCTTTCGGGAACTTTGTGAACCGGACTTTAAAATTTATTGAGAAGTACTATGATCATATCATTCCTTCTGCACTAGCTGATCAAACTATAGTTACTGAGATTTACCATTTATACGAGAAAACAGGAAATCTTATCGAAAAAGGAGATGGTAAGGCTGCTTTAGAGAGCATATTTGATTTTATCAGGAAAGCTAATAAGTATTTTGATGAAAGAAAACCATGGATTCAAATAAAAGAAAACCAAGCAGAATGTTCAGCAACACTGTATACATGCGCGGTGATCGTTGCAAACCTCTCAAACTTGTTAGAACCATTCCTACCTTTTACATGTCAGGATATTCGAAAATTTCTAGGTGTTACTGAACCGTCTTGGAGCTATATAAGTCCTACAGGAGCATTGGAAGGCATTACACCATTGTTTGAAAGAATTGATATTGAAAACATTGAATTAGAGCGAAATAAACTAGGTAAGTAGCAGCCCTAAAAGAAAGAAGCATTACCTTTACTAAGTAGGTAATGCTCTTACTTTTTATTCCTTAATTGTTGATTTTAAATATTGTTCAATTAATCTATTTAATCGCTGAAGGTGGAAAGCGTACTCGAATATCGCTGATCCAATCACTACTAACCTTAGTTTTTCTTTCGGATTATTTCGGTAGTGATCCATGATATTTTCTAGGAACTCTCCGCTTTCTGTTAGAACTTCATCTTCGACCCGATGTTCCTCTAACTTCACTTTTCCCTCATATTTTAATAAAAAATACTCATGACACTTGATTAATTGCTCTAATTGCTGGTCAAATAGTAAATTTTCTTCTTCACTCGTATGACTTTGAAAATAGTGTTCATCGATCACTTGAAGAAGCTCTTCCCCTTGCTGAAGCGATTTTAGCATTTGTTTAAAAACAACAATTTCCCGTGCATCTAATGGGTTTAGCTTTGACATTTTAGCTCGTTCTTCATCAAATACTTTAAATAAGTCTTCAAGCTTTTTTATATCTGATTCTAGTTTTTTGGAATGCTGTTGAAAAGATTTCTCGGTCATTTCATTTGAAATAGCTGTCCGGATTAACAAGGACATATTTTGAAAAACAGATTTACTCTGTTCGATATAATTTTTCTTATATTTTGGTGGCAACACTAGTATATTTATTAAAAATGCAGAGGCAATCCCAATTAGAATAATTCCAAAACGATTAGCCGCAAATAATACATCCCCTTCTCCAGGCGCACTCATAATAGCAAGTACTGTAACGACCGTTAATGATATCGTATTTTCCATTTTTAATTTTAAGCTAATAGAGATGACTACGATAATAACCAATCCAATAATGATAGGATCATTGCCTATATAGTAAATCGTGAAAAGAGCAAAAAGTGCTCCAATCGTATTGGTAATGATCTGGTCAATGATATGTCTCCATGATTTGTATATGGAAGGCTGCACAGCGAATATAGCTGCAACACCTGCAAATAACGCTGGTTCTAACTTAAAGAAATAACATATGTATAAGGCCATTGTAACAGCCAGTCCTGTTTTAAAGACTCGTGGACCTAATGTCAAAAATACCCAATCCTCCATTCACAACACAAAAAAGAATTCATATCCAATTTATCATATTTTGTTGGTTACTAAAACCATTACGTTGTTGGAAAGCAAAAAACACACTGTAGAGTGTGTTCTATTGAGTAGGGTCTTTATATTGAACCTTTTTTACTTGTTTGAATAAATTGTCATCCGAATCCTTCGGTGATGGGGGATTAAAGGTCAAGGGACAATTTAGTTTTGTACTGATCACATTTAGAGCATACTTTATGTCTTCTAGATCTTTTTTGGTAGCATAGGTTTCGTTTGGAAATAATTCTACACCAATCTCCCCACTAACTTCTAATGAAGCAGATTTGACGGATTTAATATCATTTATCTTTTTAATTCTCAACCTCATCTTAAGTTCATCTTCCGGAATCCTTGCTTTTCGAAGATTTTTTTCAATAACCCTACCTTCTTCGATGAGCAATAATGGCTCGCCCATAATCCACTTTTTCGTTTTTGGAATCAGGATTTGTAGATAAGAAACAAAAATCAAACCTAGAATAATTAAGCTGCCGTTATATACACTTTCCCATGAGTTTTCTTCTTTAAGAGGGTGAACCAATACAGTTCCTATTCCAATCATAAGTACTACTTCACTTGGTGTAGTTTGTGAGATGGCACGCTTTCCACCTACTCTTAAAAGAATGATTGCTGCTGTTATGTAAACGACTGCTTGCAGCCAGTGGGGCATATGTACACCTCCTCCGAACAATGTTTAACAATAGTGTTTTAGAGAAATATATGATTCATTAGCCCGTTCATAATGAAGTAGACGATCCAAAACGGAACTGAAGGTTTTCTAAATAGGGTTGGTGAGCATGCAACCGAAATAATCATACTTAACTTTATGATATCCCGGGCTTTCATAGTTTCACCTTCTAATGATGAATTTGTCTTTCGGTTCTTTGAGAATATTCATGTAGGCACCTCGACGAAGGGTTTTGATGGTCATCAATCCCATCTAATAAGTAAATAGACCCCTCTTTAAAAACAGCTATTTCCTCTAGTAAAGGTGGGTAAGGTGAATGCTTTACATGATTTAGAAGATTTCTCTTTACATCTTCATGATCCATACTTTCACAAAGCTTCAGCCAATTAGAGACAGCTTCACTCTTCATCACCCAATACGAATAGACGATTTCAATTAAGGTTAGCAGATCAAAGGCTTCCTTTTTTGTCATTTCTCCTCCTAAACCCAATTCCATTTTAATGTTGCCCATTATTCTTCCCATTATTTGTTGGTTTCAATAACCACTTATACAAAATAAAGGACCAATCCAATATCTGAATTGATCCTAGAAAGGCTTAAATTAACGGTTTTCCAGTTTCCGGTGATAAATTAGCATCTCCACCACCTTTTATGAGTGGTTCTTCTATATAGTTCATTTCATCAGGATCCAATGGCAATAGTCCTGGCTCAATATCAGCCATTGATCTCTTTGTTTTAAAGTTTTTCTCATCTCTTTCCATTGATTTTCACCACCTTCTGAAGGTAGTGTTTGTCTCTATTTTTTATGTATGCGACTAATATAGGTTCATAACCCAGTCTTTCACCAACATCTGTACAACCGAGCGCTTTTCAATTGCCATTAAATGTCCCGTATCCAAAATAGAAACGGTCCCATTTTTAAACTTATTTAGGTATTCTAAATGATCTTTATACCCACAGATAGAATCATGTTTTCCTAGTAAAAAAAGAGCGGGTTGACTTACTTCCGACTGGTTCAAGAGTGGTTCTTCTTTTAAATAGTATCCGTTTTCACGCCAATTTGAGCTGAGAAACTCTTTGTTTGCTAGTAAACGACCTGGCTGAACTTCATTTAAAAATTTTTCTAGATTATCTTTTGTCTGATAAACCATTAATGTATCAAATGCTAATTGTATATCTGAATCCATCTGTGTTAATTCATGTTCATCCCTTTTAACAACCACTCTTTCTGGGACCGTTCTATTCTTTTGATGAAGTGCTGATGCTAACAAACACAACCCTTTTACATTTGAAATTCTTGAGTGCATAATACCTTGTGCAATATAGCCACCAAAGGAATGTCCAATGAGTGAGAACTCTTTTTGAGGCAGTGTTTGATCAATAAATTTTAAAATAAATTCCAGCATATCCTGTGTACTTTTGATTTTCTCATCTATCATACTTTTTCCATGTGCAGGAATATCTATATAAATCCGTTGAAACCCTTCAAACGTATCAAAGATTGGTTCCATCCAAGCTTTCATAGATTGATGATCGGTTCCCATTGCATGAAGAATAATAATCGGATGACCTTCCCCATATATCTCATAAAATAAACTTCTATTCTCTAAATAAAATTGCATTTCCTCTACCTCTCTCCAACTTTTTTAAAAATTTTCATATAAAAAATTTACCATTTTTACTTACGGTTTAAAATGATAAATGTTGATTTTACAATGTTTTCATTAGAGGTATTACGGACACCGAAACTATTACACTTAAACGCGTTAAAGTTGTAAACTTTTTACCATTGACCAATAAGAAAAATTTTTAGATAATTCAAACTATCAAAAACACAAAAAATCCACAATATTAGACATCTAGGAGGCGTTATAAATGGAATTCATTCAACAAATGGTTGGACATGCAAATAATATACTGTGGTCTTATATATTAATCGGTTTACTTCTTGGTCTAGGACTTTACTTTACAATCAAAACAGGATTTGTACAGATACTTAAGTTCGGTGAGATGGTGCGTGTACTAAAGGACAAAAATGAGGGATTGCCCGGAGAAAAATCGATTTCCTCCCTTCAAGCTTTCTTTATTGGTTCAGCAACAAGAATTGGTACAGGAAATGTTGCAGGTGTAGCAATGGCAATTGCAGTTGGTGGACCTGGTGCTGTTTTCTGGATGTGGGTAGTTGCCATTCTAGGAGGAGCTAGTGCATTTGTTGAAAGTACACTAGCGCAAATCTACAAAGAAAAGGATGCAAATGGAGGATTCAAAGGTGGCCCTGCCTACTACATGAGAAAGCAACTCGGATCAAAGTGGTTGAGCACTATTTTTGCTTTTGGAATCATTATTTCTTTTGGATTAACGTTCAACGCGGTACAAAGTAATACCATCGCTTCAGCATTTACTAATTCGTTTAAAATCAATGGGGCGTTTGTAGGGATTCTTTTAGCAGTTTTAACAGCATTTATTATTTTTGGTGGAGTTCAACGTATTGCCCATTTTTCAGTGATCATCGTTCCAATCATGGCATTTTTCTACATTGCATTAGCAGGTTTTGTTGTTATAACAAATATTTCTCAAGTTCCTGCTGTACTTTCTTTAATTGTAAAAAGTGCATTCGGATTTGAACAAGTGTTTGGCGGTGGTGTTGGTGCTGCTATCATGATGGGGGTAAAACGTGGTTTATTCTCAAATGAAGCTGGAATGGGAAGTGCACCTAATGCGGCTGCGGCGGCAGTTGTCTCTCATCCAGTAAAACAAGGTTTCGTACAAGCATTGGGCGTATTCTTTGACACATTAGTCGTATGTACTGCAACAGCCTTTATCATTCTTCTATCAGATTCATATACAACTGGTTTACAAGGTATTGAGCTAACTCAAGCATCCATGGCAGAGCACTTCGGACCATGGGCAAGCATCTTTGTCGCAATCGCTATTTTCATGTTTGCATTCAGCTCGATTATCGGAAGTTACTATTATGGAGAAGCAAATATAGGGTTTGTTCATAAAAGTAAGGCAGCTCTATTCATCTACCGACTAGCTGCTCTAGGAATGGTTGTGTTTGGTGCAGTGGCGAGTTTGCAAATTGTCTGGGACTTCGCGGATTTAGCTATGGCTATCATGGCGTTAACGAATCTTATCGCAATCGGATTACTAGGAAAATTTGCATTTAAGGCGCTAGATCACTACATGGAGCAAAGAAAACAAGGATTAGATCCTGTATTCTATGCAGATGATATTGAAGGATTAAAAGGTGTAGAAAGTTGGCCGGTGCGTCCTAATCAAAAATTAAAGAAAGTCGTTTAGATAAATGAAGAGACTTGAGAATTTCCTCAAGTCTCTTTTTATATCAATCCCGTACACGTCTACCGATAAATTCTACAATATGACCTGCAATTTCCTCTCCTTTTTCTTCTTGAAGGAAATGACCAGCATTTTTAATTATGATTTCAGGTTCGTTTTTAGCTGTAGGAATAAGTTTTCTAAAGAAGCGATCCCCGCCACGAGTGATTGGGTCACTATCAGAAAACATAACTAATGCAGGCTTTTCCCATTTAGCTAATACAACACGGGCTTGTCTTAGTCGCTCTGCTCCTTCATCATCATATTGCATTGGTACGAGAAGAGGCCACTTTTGAGCACCAGCTTTATAAGAGTGATTTGGGAAAGGAGCTTCATACCCTGCAATTTCTTCAGGAGAGATAGCATCTTTATCAGCTAAGCTTCTTGTAATAATTTTTCCAATCGGTAAATCTGGCGTACGTTCCACATATTTTCTCCAAACTTGGAATCCTTCTGAAGCCGGAATATCTCCAGTAGGAAGTCCTGTATTCATAATGACTAGCCTAGCTGATCTATCCTCTAATTCTGTTGCAGTAATAAGACCAATGATTCCTCCCCAGTCTTGTACGACATAGGTTATATTCTTTAAGTCCAACTTTTCTATAAACTCTTTTAGAGCACTTACATGCATGTCTATACTGTAATCATCCATACTTGTGAATTTATCTGATTTCCCAAATCCGATAAAATCAGGGGCGATTACTCGATGATTTTTTGAAAGTGTTGGAATCATTTTTCGATAAAGGTAAGACCAAGTTGGTTCTCCATGAAGACAAAGGACCACTTCCCCCTCACCTTCATCTAAATAATGCATCCTTAAACCGTTAATAGAAATGTAATTCGATTGAAACGGATAATCCTTTAGATTCATGAAATGTTCATCTGGAGTTCGAATAATATCCAAGCCTTATTCCCCCTTATCCTGTTATCTCTTTAATAACATTCGGGGAACAGGCAATATATTCCTGCAGATTAAATAGATTCTACTCTTTTGAAAATAACTTCTGTTGATTCCATTTTCCATAACGGTAGTAAAGAAAGGCAATAATGGAGCTAATGACAAAACTAACTCCCATCCCAAGGGCAATTCCTTTTTCGCCAAGAAGGTCAGAAAGAAGATACGTTAAAGGATATCTAAGTACCCAGAATGAAATGATATTCAAAATCAAGACTTGAAACATAGCTCCTGATGCTCGAACAACTCCATTTAAAATAAAATTAAGCCCTAAAAAAGGATAGAAGAATGCGATTAAAACTAAATATTCGGTACCAAATGAAAGTGCCCCCTCATCTTCTATAAATAATCCAATCCAAATATGTGAAGAAAAGAAAATTAGCACTCCAATCATCATCATGGCAACGAAATTGTAAACAACACCGTAGAGAGCTATTTTATGTACTCGTCCCCACTGATTAGCACCAATGTTCTGACCGGCCATACTATTCACAGCAGTTCCTAATGCCATTGCGGGTAACATGATAAGGCTGTCAATCCTTTGAGCTGCCCCAAAACCAGCAACCACATCTTCCCCGAAGGAATTCACTACGCTCATAATGGCCATTACACCCGCTGAAATCACCATCATTTGTAACCCAGAAGGTATCCCTAGTTTTAAAATCAACAGTACCTCCTCTTTATTAGGCAGTGATGGGATTGTAAAAGGAACTAGCTTTTTTCTAAGGACTATAATTAAGCCGTAAAGGAAAGCAATTCCCTGTGATAGGATGGTTGCATAGGCCGCTCCATTTATCCCTAATTGAAAAACGGAAATGAAGATTGGGTCCAAAATCGTGTTTAGAATTACTGCTAACAAGACAAAGTAAAGTGGGGTTTTACTATCACCCACAGATCGCAGTACTGTTGCAATAAAATTGTATCCAAGGAGAAATAGAATTCCGATAAAATTAATTTGTAAATAAGTAGTGGCATCTGAAATCATATTTTCAGGGGTATTTAGAAATCGTAAAAAATTTTCAGATCCAACATAACCGAGAAATCCTAGAACAATCGATAAACTTGTTAATATGACAACAAAGGCATTTAAATAGCGTTTTAAACCATCCTCATCCTCTTTCCCTTTTTGTTGGGACAATATGGTTAAGGTTGCATTGTTTATTCCAATAATAAAGGAAAGAACGGTGAAAATAACTGTTCCTGAAACCGCGATGGCTCCTAATGCATTGGCTCCCAATAAGTTTCCAATCCAAAGGCTATCAATGAACTGATAAGATACCTGGAGTAGGTTCGTCATCATAATTGGGGTTGAAAAAAGGAGCATACTCTTAAAAATATCTCCTTTTGTAAAATCATATTGCTTCATCTAGTAACACCTTTTTCAAAATGGTTTGTTCTTTTATTATTTCGAACTTTTCTTTAGAATGCGAACAATCTGCTTCCTCGGAAAATTGAACCAATTGTTATCATCCGATTGAACCCTAAAATACTACATATACTATATTAGGGAGGTGAACTTGATTGATTCGTTTATTTTTTTCAGTCATTTTGTTTATTGTTGTTATGCAGACAGGTATACACCAAGGCTCAGCAAAAGAGAACGAACTGTTATTTCCAACCTTTACAAAAGAGGATTATTCACTCCCATTACCAGGTAGCCCCCTATTAGATTTAGAAAAAGTTGACCAACTAGCTAAGGAACTATCAGAGAAAATATATGTTTCTCCAAAGAATGCAAAGTTAAATGATGTTGGACAAATGGTACCTGAGGAATTAGGAGTTAAGCTTAATGAGAAAGAATTTAAATCCCAATTCGTAGAATACTTTTACCAAAACAGTCAGAGCAATATGAAAATTCCAACCCTATCCGTTTATCCAAAGGTAGATAGTGAACTACTCTCACATATTAAAAACAAACAAATTGGTTACTATGTTACATATTTCAATAGTCATAATAAGACTCGCTCTCATAATATTCGACTATCAGCAGAAGCTATAAACAATCACGTCGTTTTTCCAGGTGAAAAATTCTCTTTTAATGAAGTAGTAGGTAGACGAACAGAGGCAAAAGGATATTTAAAAGCACCTGTTATTGTTAGAGGTGAGCTATCTGAGGGAATTGGTGGAGGAATCTGTCAAGTTTCCTCCACTTTATTTAATGCTGTAGACCGAGCTGGGATGGACATTATCGAAAGGTACTCCCATAGTAAGAGCGTCCCATACGTTCCACCAGGCCGCGATGCAACTGTGAGTTGGTATGGACCCGACTTTTCTTTTAAAAATATGACCAATCAACCGATTTTAATTAGATCGAAGGCAGTTGGCGGGACGATATTCGTTATGATCTATTCATCAGATCTTATTAATAATGAACCGAGGAATGTTCAAAGCATGTCAATCGACCTTCCAAAGGAAATTCACTTGAGCGATTAGTCACAAGAATCATAATTAGGGATTTTCTTATACAAACTGTTCAATCATGATTTTGTCGTTAATCCACTTTTTTGTTGTGTCCATTAGTTGCTTGAAGTGAGCTGAAGAAGAATAAGTATGATTCGCACCATGAATGATTTGTTTTGTACACGAACCATCTTTGGCTCTAAGTAAAAATTCTTTTTCATACGAATGGCAATAGTGAACGGGGATATCCTTATCATCAGTGCCATGAATAATGAGGACATCTCCCTTGAACTTTTTTGCTTCTTCTAGTGGGTGGAACTTTCTTAGTGAATTGAAATATTTTTCTGAAAAGCTATAGCCTAGATAATCAATAGAGGTAGATTTTTCTAAGTTTCTAAGATTATTCATACCAACGATTTTCGCTATATCTTCATATGGGTTTGCCACCGCTGACCAGAGTATGAGCTGCTTTACCCGAATATCTCTAACCGCAGTTAACAGAGCAGTTGCTCCTCCTAAGCTATGTCCAAGAAGAGTGACCTTATTTGAATCAACTTTATCTATTCCAGAACAAAACTCTATCACGTCTATCGTTTGCTCGATTAATTCGTCTAGACCAGAATTTCCGTAGTTGCCTTCACTCTCTCCGCAGCCACTGTAATCAAATCGAACGACTATACAACTTTCTGCCGTCAGTTGATTAGCGGACTTAACAAATAAACGATCCACGCCTATTCTACTGCTCGTAAAACCGTGGCAAATAATGATTAGAGGATATGATACATTACTTTTATTTAGATAAGAATCCGGAAAATGGATACTACCAATTAAGTGTTGGTTTCTCCACGGTATCTTAATTTGTGTACACATTGGATCGCTCCCCTTTACGATTCGTTGTTTTGAATATGACCTTTTCCCTTAATAACTTTTTCATATTCTTCCTCAAGAACGGATAACGGAAGCTCAAATAGTTGCTTATTACCTTTTTTATAGATTCCAAAATAAAGAAGTTCATCGATAAGTTGTTCCTTTTTCAATGTATCTTCCATTTAACACCCTCCTACTGTTGGACATAAAAAAACCTCCTCTTATCGTCAATTCCAGACAATAAGAAGAGGTTGGTCTCGTATAGGAAGCCGCTCATCTTATCTTTCAAGCTCTCTAAAGCTTGTTGGAATTGGCACAGTTCTCAAACGAGTCCGCTGCCGAGGTTTCATAGGGCCACTCCCTCCACCTCTCTGGATAAGAAAATTAATCTTATTAAGTTTATAGGAATTAATATAAAACAATATAGTCTTTATGTCAATTGGATTTTGACTAATGATGACGAAATTAAGAATATTTGTGTAAAATTAATAAGAGATATGACCCTGGTTCAAAATTGAGCGAAGAGTATTTCCTTGGTTTACTTTCTTAGGTTGTATCGACTTCGGACACTAAACTGGGGGTTCCTCCTCTTGCTATGCGAAGTTGAACTGACTTCGGACTCTACACGAGCTTTTTCTTATTGTACTGTTCGAAGTTGAACTGACATCGGACTCAACGCTAGCTTTTTCTTGTTGTGCTGTCCGAACTTAAAACTAACCTCAGTACGTCCACGGTGATATCACTTAGCATCTGAAGTTCCCCTACCTTCTGACTTTCTAAGAATGTTAGATTCAAGTTTTTATAGGAGACCCACCAGCTTGATCAAATATACTCTATTGAAAAACCGACACATATACAAGGTGTCGGCTCTCTTAACTATGAAGCATTTTTTTGATTGATGCTGATGTAAGTTGGTTTTCTTTGAAGAAGACGTGGTGCACTCGAAATCAGAAGTACTACGACGATTGAGCATAGGATGGCAGCTCCTAGCATCGTTCCTCCATTTACAACTAGCGAGTATAATACAGGTGACATTCCCTCTGGTGCATACTCTCCCCAGAAAATGAATCCGGCCACGAAATGCCAAAAATAACGCGCTAAACTACCGACAAATGTGGCAACGACAATCCAAACCATCGCGGTTTTCTTATCGCCTTTTTGTAAATAAGAATGAATAATTTTATAGAATAGACCGGCAAACCCAACAAAGGCAAATGCAATAAAGTATTCAATGGCAAATTGAATAGGTGTTAAGAAATAGATATCTCCTACCGCGACCTGTAATAACCCCCAAAGAAAACCAGACAATAACGCTACTTTATACCCCCAGCGAAACGCTAAGATAAAAATAGGTACCATCGCGATCGAGATTGAAATCGCTGGTGAGAGTTTAATAGAAGGTAGCAAATCAAGAATCAGTGCGAATGCAGCAAAAAAAGCCGCTTCAATCATTGCTAGTAAGCCTATTTTTTTCATAAAAAAATTCTCCCCTTTTCCTAGTGAACGGAACCCCAAGGGAGAATATGAAAGCAGAATGACAGAAGCATCTACAAATCCACATCCCTGCGCTAGCATTAACTAACAGGTTCAAAGGGTCAGAATAGACAAACTATTCACTCTCAGCATATAGCTCCCCTTGTGGTTACGTTTTATTTAGTTATGTCACATCAAAGTATAACCTATATTTCCCTACTTTGGTAGGAAAAACTTTAAAAAACTTTTTTATACCATTCAGCAGCTTCCTCTACTTCTGTTCGGGTTAACTGATGACCATTATATTCCCAGTGAATGCTTGTGTTTGCACCAGCATTTTCTAAAAACGTCTTTAAATCCTTCGATTCCTGTGGGGTACAAAGTGGATCATTTTCACCGGCTGTAATGAATACATGAACCCCATTTAAGGTTGGCAACTCAATCCCTCTTCTTGGGACCATAGGGTGATGTAGGATCGCTCCTTTTAACGCATCCTGATAGTGAAATAATAAGCTTCCTGCTATATTCGCCCCATTGGAATAACCGACTGCAACAATATGATTGCGATCAAATCCGTATTTTTCAGATGCTTCATTTAAAAATTCATATAATTCCTTCGTACGAAAAACAAGATCTTCTTCATCAAAGACACCTTCTGCAAGTCTACGGAAAAATCGAGGCATTCCGTGTTCTAAGATATTTCCTCTTACACTTAGAATAGAAGCAGTTGGGTCAATCATTCCCCCAATGGGTAGTAAATCTTGCTCGTTTCCTCCAGTCCCATGAAGCAATAGCAGAGTCGGTTTAGTTTCATCGGTACCTTTTTGGAATATATGTTGCATTCAAATCCCCCTCTTCAACTCGAAGTTATTCTCACAAATGCAGATATCTTGAATTCAAAATAAATTTTAGTCCAGTCTATATGACATGTCAAATCATAGGGATGCAAATTTCTTAATCAATCGTTTGATTAAATTACATTCTCCATTGAAGAACTGTTTTTTTACATATAAATCTTCCGGGACATGGTTAATATATCTATGATTGTGTCCTTCATCTCTGGAAAATGAAGGACAGCTTTACTTCCAATCCAAAAATTTAAGAAAACACATTTATCTCGCCTATCATTATGCTAGCCTTTTAATTTTTCCAATGTTAATGATAAAAATTCTTCGGCTGAGAGATTTGTTTCTCCTCCACCTTGTGCTTGGGATTCACTGCCTCCTCCCTTTCCATCAATAACTTGTAAGAGCTCTGCAGCAAGTTGTTTCATGTTTAGGTTAGATGCGGTACCCCGACTGAAAACAAATTGAATTTTGTTCATCGTCTTAGATACTAAAAAGACATTTGCACTTTTCGCTCTACTGATGACCATACGGGCCATTTTCTGAAGCTGCTGAAGAGAATAGTCATTAAGTACATCTTTAATAATAAGTTGTTCATTAAACATCATTGGTTGTTCAATCAATACTTGGACTTTATGACTCATTATATTGTCTTGAGCTTCTTCCAAAGATTTTTCCAATTCTTTTTTGGTTTCTAACACTCTGCTTAATGCATTTTCCATCTCTGATTCAGGAGCGTTTAAAAGTTGGCTCAATTTCGTTAATACTAAATTTTTCTGATGTAGCTGGTGTATGACTCTATTTCCGCAAACAAAAGACACACGGATCTTTTTTCGTTGTCTCTCCCAATTTAAGATCTTTATTGCCTGAACCTCACCTGTGCTATTTGGGTGGGTTCCACCACACCCGTTATAATCAAATTCTGGAATGATGACAAGTCGAATATTTTCATCAACGGTCGGTTTCTTTCTTAGTGGATATTGCGTGACCTCTTCCTTTGAGATCCATCTTGTTTCAATCGGTCGATTCTCCAAGATGATTTGATTCGCTAAACTCTCTACCTGAACTAGAATTTCTTCCTTTATGTCATCAACGTCAAGATCTATCGTTAAATAGTCTTTACCAAGGTGAAAGCTTACGGTTTCAAATCCATATAGCTCAACAAATGCTGCAGATAAAATATGTTGTCCTGCATGTTGCTGCATATGATCAAACCGTCGCTGCCAGTTTATTTCTCCCGTAATTTCGTTTGTATCTTCCGGAATTGGATTTGCCGTGTAATGTCTTACTTCACCGTCAACCTCTTCTACGTTTATCACATCGTGTTGATTAATTTTTCCTATGTCGTGTGGTTGACCACCGCCAGTAGGATAAAAGGCCGTCTCAGATAAAACAACAAAGTGATCTCCAGTAGGATCTTGGCCTTGTTTTACTACCTTTGCTGAAAATGTTTTTATGTATGGATCAAAATAATATAATCGATCTTTCATTTAAAAATATCCCCTTTTTAAACATATGTAATAGTAATAAAATAAGTTTTTAGAGCTTATTGGTCAAGTAAGACGAACAAAAATGGACCACAACAGAATTAGGCTGAAGTGGTCAACTTTGTTGATTATTTTCACTATAGATCAAATTTTTAAAGAGAGTTGAAATATACAGCATTAAACAATGGATAAAAATATTTAAAGTTGAAACATGAAATCGCTTTTTCACCACTTTAGTTTCATGAATAACCCAATCTAAGAAGCTTGCGAATACTAGAAAAACCCCTTTTGGGATGAGTCCTCCCTTTTTAACAGTGATAGCGGAAAGCAATGATAACAAGATTGAATATAACGGAGCTAGGATAAAATGTTCTTTCCATGAATGAATTTTACCCAAACCAAAACGGAATTTTCTTACCACAGCCATAACATATAATATGTTGACTCCCGTAACTAAGATAGATAAAAATAAGGAAATGAATAGTATGAATCTAGTTCCTTTTTCTAAATGGTTTTTCCAGTAGTCACTCAAATTATAGAACACAGGCAAGAAAAAGCTTGTAAAATAAGATTTCCACCATAGAGTACTATAGACTTTCGTTTGAATAAAATACTGTTCAACTAGATAGAAATACACGATAAAAAATAATTTCCCTACCCAACCCAGTTTAAATGTTCTTATAAATTGGGAGGTAAACGGGACAAAGATTGCTTGTGATAAAATCGCCCCAAGAATATTATCTAAGTAATTGTTTCTTAATATTTTGGGCTTGTATTTATAAGCATTAAATAGATTTAATACAATGTATTCAAAAAGATATGCAAACCCTATGTCCGACATTAAAGAAATAAATGAACGTTTACGATCATTGCTTCTAATAAAAGCAGCGATTAGTAGGGATGTATGTATAACTGCCAATATTAGGAACGATTTATTATTGCGGTTTAGTCGTTTCATGGAGAGCCACCTATGAAGTCGAGAATAGTAAGTATTCATAGTGTTTGTAGAAGGAACGACAATATACTCATATTGCTTTTGTAAAAACCTTAACTAATTCTTATCTTCCTGAAATTTTATAAAAAAGATAATCCAACGACAAATAAGCGCTAGTACAAAATAGACAGGAAAAGAATAAATGTGTTTCCAGGTAAACTCTTTGTAGACTCCTAGCCAAACCATAGTGGGCTCTGCTACAAATGCAATAAAAAAAGACAATAACAAACTTGCGATGGCGTATGATTTCATTTGGTGTCCCCATTTTTGATAAACAAGCATAAATGGAATGATGACTACTCCTACATCGTATGGGTATAACTGTGGGTATAAATAGGGAGTTAGACGGATTGGGTATGTCCACGCTAAGGCGTTGCTGCCAATTGAATCTAAAATTGTAGCAATTACTCCTAAAAACAACCCATATGTTAGAATTTCAGTAAGCCGTTTTTTGTCTACGAATTTCCACCAAAAGAGGGCTGGAAGAATGGAAAGAAATACAAGAAACCACCACTTCGGGGTTAAAAAATTATGATCATACCAATACTCTCGAAGTAATTTATAAAACTCTTTCTCAGCCTCTAGTACTTCGTTTAAAGTTATTTGAGCGAAGTATGGCATTTTTACCAGGACTTTGAATAAAAATAAATCCAAATCAGCACCCCCTCTATAAATTAGGATGGTACTTTTTTTACGAATCATGTATTTTGTTCTTCATGTTACTGAGGTTAGTTAGGTATGGCAAAAGTTACTTGGCTCGTTTGTCATCACATTCAAATTGAAGAACAGAGTACTAGCCTTTTGGTTCTTCTGACTCTAATCATAGAAATTGTCCTTGTCCTGTCAGAAGTTCACTCTTCTTCTGACTCTACTTACTGAAATTGCCTTTGTGCTGTCAGAAGTTCTCTCTTCTTCTGACTCTAATCATAGAAATTGTCCTTGTCCTGTCAGAAGTTCTCTCTCCTTCTGACTCAAACCACAGAAATTGTCTCCGGACTGTCAGAAGTTCACTCTTCTTCTGACTCAAACCACAGAAATTGTCTCCGAACTGTCAGAAGTTCACTCTTCTTCTGACTCTACTCACTAAAATTGCCTTTGTGCTGTCAGAAGCTCTCTCTTCTTCTGACTCTACTCACTGAAATTGTCTTTGTGCTGTCAGAAGTTCTCTCTTCTTCTGACTCTAATCATAGAAATTGCCTTTGTGCCGTCAGAAGTTCTCTCTTCTTCTGATTCAAACCACAGAAATTGTCTCCGGACTGTCAGAAGTCGGCCTAATAGCTAACATCGGTGGATATTGTTAAATGTAAAACCTTGGTGGGAATTATCTTTCTGAATGTATTAGTTTAATTGGCTCGCTCTCAAAAGCAACTTACTTAATGTTTCTAAAATCATTCAGCACTGCCTAAAAATCACAACAAAAAAATAGCCTACCATTCACAATATTTGCGAATCCTGGCACGCTATTTCATTTGTTTTTGATCATCTCCAAAGCGGGTTAACAGTCCTCATCCAGCCTCGACCTGATTCCGACCATCTTCTTTTGCTTTATATAAAGCATTATCAGCACGCCTCAATAAATCTTTTGCTTCATCCCCATTTACATACTCTGCAACGCCAAAGCTACACGTAAGACCTTCTATTTGTTTGAAATCGTGTGTGGCGATTAAATCTTTTATACGATTTGAGAGAGTAATTCCCTTCGATAGAGGTGTATTAACCGCAATCAAGAGGAACTCTTCACCTCCCCAACGACCAAAGAAGTCAGATTTTCGTAAACTATCTTTAACTAGATTAGCTAATTCTTCTAAGACATGGTCCCCGATTTCGTGACCATATGTATCATTTATCTTTTTAAAGTGATCGATATCAAACAAGATAACAGTTAATTGTTCTTCCCTATTGCCAGCTCGTACAATTTCCTGCTGTAATAGAGAGTCCATTTTTCTTCGATTCGGAAGTTTCGTTAAGTAATCTGTGTTTGCATAATGCTTAGACACTTCTGCTTCTAGAAAGGTTTCGATTACTCTTTGTAAAAAGTACAACGCTACAATAAAGCCCGCATTTGCGCTAAAAAACTGAATGATCACATCAAGGGTATTACTATTAGCCATTTCACTAAAAAATACATGATAGAAACCAGGTAGAAGTGTTGTAATAAATATACAAGCACTAATAACAAATGCTGTCAGACCTCTAAACGTAATAAATAATAGAAAATAGAAGATCGGATACCAATAGGAAACCGTCCCTAGATTATCATTTCCAGCTACGCCTAGGTCCATCAGGATCGTATCGTACATCCTAAGTATGTAAATAACTGAAGCTAAAATAGAAATCGCAAGCTCAATAAAATGAAATGTATTTTTCTTAATAAGAAGCAAGAGAAAACATGTCAAAAGCCCAATACATAAAGAAGTAAATGTAAACATATTTAGAAGACTAATAGATCCGGCCTTGACCAACAATCCAAAAATAATGGCAAATGCAATAAAAAATACAGGAAGTAGAATTAAGTAGACCTTAACTTTCCATTGCGTAAAGGTCTGATTTTTATAAAAGTGGAAACTCATGTTTTCACCAACGTTCTATCACTTAAATTAGCTAAATTATAGCATAAAAAGTAGAAAAAGATTTAATTGAAGCTCTAGTAATAAAAAAATTTTTGTAAAAATTCTCATAATTTGAATAAAAATTACAATCAAGGTGAATATATAAATAAATCTTATGAAAGGGGGCTAAATAATGGAAGTATCGATGAGTCATGCAGATGTTCTTCAGCAAATTAAACAACTAAAGGATAGTGGCGCAAATTTAAGTAAGAAACAAGTAAAAAAAGCTCATCCTCAGCTCATGAGAAGTGCTTTACACTATTTCCCTGATTGGGATAGCGCGATCGAACGTAGCAGTTAAAAGACTTGTAAGTTTAAGGTGTAGAGAAAAGTAATCTCTAGTTATTAGAGACAACACCCTTTTACTTGCAGGCGTTGTCTCTTTTTTTTGTATCGAAGTATTTTTTAGTTTACCACTGCGACAGCGACAAAAAACTCATGATATAAAGCCTGAACAGCTCTTCTTTCGTCTTCTTCTTTAATTCCAAACATCATACTAACTTCTGATGACCCCTGATTAATCATTTCGATGTTCACTTTTGCATCAGCTAATGCTTTGGATGCCCTGGCTGTGGTACCGACGTTATGCCGCATTCCTTCCCCAACAATCATAATTAAAGCGAGATTATGTTCGACTTTTACCTCATCTGCAGCAAGTTCATCCTTAATACGGCTGATAATGTTCTGTTCAACCTCATAGCTCATTTGATTTTGTCTTAACACTATAGAAATGTCGTCAATTCCAGATGGGGTGTGCTCATACGACAATCCGTTTTCCTCCAAGATCCTTAACAGCTTACTTCCAAAACCAATTTCTCTGTTCATTAAATATTTGCTTACATAAATGCTACAAAAACCTTTATCGCTAGCAATTCCAATCACAGGTCCATTTGTGTTACTTCTTTCATTAACAATTCTCGTACCCGGAGCATTAGGGTTGTTTGTATTCTTGACATTCACAGGAATTCCTGCTCTGTAAGCTGGAATGAGCGCTTCATCATGGAACACAGAAAACCCCGCATAGGAGAGCTCCCTCATTTCACGATAAGTTAATTCCCGAATTTCCTTTGGTTGAGAAACAATATTGGGGTTTACGGAATAAACAGCATCAACATCCGTGAAATTTTCATAAACCTCTGCCTTAACTCCATTTGCTAAAATACTTCCCGTAATGTCTGAGCCACTTCTAGAAAAAGTAACCACTTCACCAGCTTTGTTGTAACCAAAGAACCCAGGGAATATAATAATTCCCGCTTGATTACGAAGGTTATACAAAAGCTCATAAGACTCCGGTAATACTTGAGCATTTCCTAATTCATCTGTAACAAATAAACCAGCTTCTTTTGGATTCACATAATTAGCTTCTACCCCTTGAGCATTGAAAAAAGCTGCAATTAGCTTTGCATGATTGTCTTCTCCAGTGGCCTTAACTGATTCTACGTATTTGGCAGAGTTGCTTTTATCACCATTCAATACGTCTAGAAGATCTTTCTTAATCCCTGCTATGACATCACTTGAAAGGGATAGCTCATTGGAAATATTTTCATACCTTTCTAAAATAGATAAAATGATGTCGTTAGCATCCTCATCGTTTAATAATTTCTCAGCGCACTCAATCAATAAGTCTGTGACCTTAATATCTGAAGAGAAGCGTTTTCCTGGTGCTGAAACGACAACTATTTTACGTGCGGGATCGGATGTAACGATATTAAAAACTTTTTTCACTTGCTCCCCAGTCGATAATGAAGAGCCCCCAAACTTAACAACCTTCATAATTGATAGCCTCACTTTAATTTTTCATGGAATGTTACTATTATCACTCTAAAGCATAAAAGTTTCAATAGTTTTTTCCGCTAGACGAAGACATTTGTCTATATATAACGGAAAGAAAACGCATACATCTATTCAAATAAAAAAGCTGTGTCATAAAATACTTGACACAGCAATTGTTTATTTAGGGACTTTTATTAAATTTTCAAACTGGTTTGCGATTAAAGGTTTGGAAACGTAATATCCTTGTACATGGTCAATTCCAAGCATCTTGATATACGTTAACTCTTCTAGAGTCTCCACTCCTTCAGCTACAACGTCCATTTGAAGACCATGGGCAAGCTGGATTATCGCTTGTACAATGGAGGCTCGTTCTTCCCTCAGATGCACATCCTCGATAAACCCACGATCGATTTTTAGCGCATGCAAACGGAATTCTTTTAGGTACATCATTGATGAGTAACCTGTTCCAAAATCATCTAGAGAAATGTAGATTCCCATGTCTTTTAATTTTGTTACAGCCTGCGCAGTAAACGTGTCTTCCTCCATAAAAGTTCCTTCGGTTATTTCAATCTCAAGCCATTCTGGTTCTAAGTTTGTCTCCTCTAAAACCTCTCTAACAAATTCATCAAAATTTGTCCGTTGGAATTGTATAGCGGATACGTTAACCGCAACTCTGTATGAAAGTAAGCCGTTTTCCTGCCATTCCTTCGCTTGGCGGCATGCCTCTTTTAGAACCCACTCCCCTAACGGAACAATAAAACCTGTTTCTTCCGCAAGAGGGATAAAATCTGCTGGGGAGATTAAGCCTTTCGTTGGGTGATTCCATCTGATTAATGCTTCCGCACTTTTTATATCCCCTGTGTTTATGTCTACCTTTGGCTGATAAACAAGGAAAAATTCCTGTTCCTCAAGTGCTCGTTGAAAATCATTTTCTAATGTAAACCGATAATCGTTGGTTGAAATAATATCCTTGTCATAAATCCGATACTGGTTTCCACCTGTTTGTTTGGCTGAGTACATGGCCATATCGGCAGCTTTTAAGAGCGATTCTGCTTCCACTCCATGTTCAGGGAATAAAGCAATTCCGACACTCGTATGAGTATGTATTGTGTTTCGACCAATTTTATATGGTTGTTGGCAAATCATTAACATTTCTTCAGCAATCTTAATAACTTCCTTTTTAGTTGTAAACGAAGGGATTAAGAAGGAGAATTCATCTCCGCCAATTCGAAAAAGTGTACCTTTGTCGGAAAGCTGACTCTTCAATCTTGTTCCTATTTTTCTCAATAATTGGTCACCCGCTTCATGTCCAAGGTGATCGTTGATGACTTTCAGTCTATCTAAATCCATATATAATAAGGCAAATGGACTCGCCTCGGCCTTATTAATGGTAATAAGGCGTTCTAACTCATCGGCAAAATGCTGACGATTAGCTAATCCAGTTAGTGTGTCATGATAAGCTAAGTACTGAATATGCTCCTCTTGTTTCTTCTGTTGAGTGATGTCTTTTCCTAAATAAAAGATTCCTGAAACCTTTTTGTCAACGATAATCGGCACAGCATTGATACTGAATAATAAATAATCACCAGATTTATGTCTTACTTGACATTCGAACCTAGTTGAATTCCCGCCAATTAGTACTTCAAAATGCTGGAGGATCTTCTTTTTATCCCGAGGATGAATAAATGGAATAAAGTGCTCCCCAATCATTTCCTCTTTTGTAAAACCTGATGTTAACAAACCCGTTTTGTTTACCTCAACGAATTTTCCAGATAAATCTAAAATGAATGCAGAATCCATATTGTTCTCAAATAGTGAACGATATTTTTCTTCTCCTTCTGCTAACCTTTTTGACATATACATATTTTCAGTAATATCTTGAATGGTTCCTACCAGTTTTTCAGGTTGTTTCTGGTCGTTATAAACAACAGAACCAAAGCAGTGAATCGTTCGAACTTCTCCATCAAGCCTCACGATCCGAACAATTGCTTCAAGTTCCCCTTTTAGAAACGATCTTTTTAAGATTCTCGGTACTTTTTTCCTATCTTCAGGATGAATGGCAGATAAGAAGGTATATTTCGTAAATTTGGACCCTGCTTCTAAGCCAAATATACGGTAAATTTCATCAGTCTTATATAATTCTCCTGTTAAGATATTAAAATCACAACTACCAATATTGGCAATTCGCTGTGCTTCCCTTAGATTTTGCTCACTTTTAATCAATTGAGATTCTAACTTCATTCGACTCGTTATATCATTGACAGAGCCAATAATTACAGGTTGTCCTTTTAAATGTGAAACAGATGCGCGAACCTCAATGATAATCTTTGTTCCGTCTTTCTTAACGGCTGGAACTGTATATAACGTAGGAACCTCTTCCCCGTTTAAGCGCTTTCTTGCGTTTTCCATAACAATTTTGCCTGTATTTCTATCAAACATTGGAACTTCATCGAATGCTTTACCGATAAATGTTTCGTGATTATGGCCTAACACATCTAGAAAGACTTTCCCTACATAAATAAAACCGCTTTTTCCATAAATAAATGCTCCGAGCTGAGAGTCTTCTAAAATAACACGGAATTGCTCTAGTTGATCAAAAACTTGCCTGTCGTAATGGTTCTTATTCCGGATATATCGAATGGCTGTTATGCTCACTAATGGTAAACTGATTATTAAAATTGCAGCATATTCCAATAAGTTGCTTAGGATAAAAGGTAGGGATAATCCATGAATGAAATCCTCTAAAACAATATGCTGAATGGAAAAACCTATAAATAACGATCCAAAGAAGAGCAACATTACCTTTGATAGATTAATAGTCATACGTTGTTTCATTGCATTTACACCTCACACTAGGTCAATCACACTATAAATACGTTGTTATCATCATCATAGTGACTTTCTTCCCATTGTACAATAGAAAACTTCCATTTTATGAAAATACTTGTAATTTCCCCCTCGGATATATATAGATGGTAGTTAGTTTATTACTTATTCGATCCTCTCATAAAAAAAGCCCTATCACTCGGATAGGGCTTACCATTATTAATCTCTTCCTTTTCCATTTCCACCTTTGTTACCATTACCGTTTCCGCCATTATTACCATTTCCGTTACCACCGTTGTTGCCTTTGTTACCTTGATTCCCGCGTTCTTTTTCTTCTTCTATTTCTTCATTGTCATCTGATTCAACGGCTTCAGCTGTTTCTTCCTCTTCCTCTATTTCTTCCACTTCTGCTGGTTCCTCTGTTACATCTGAATTAGTATCTGTATTCTCTACGTTTTCAACTTCTTCATTCTCTTCTTCTTTGGTTTCAGCATCATTCGAGGATTTACCTTTGCCTTTATTCGCTTTTTCTTCTACTTTCTTAGCTGCTTTTTCTATTTTTTCAGCTGCCTTTTCATTTTTCTTCGCAACTTTTTCTGCAGCTTTTTCTAATCCTTTAGTAGAAACGGCTATCGTTGATTCTTCTTCCACAACTTCTTCTTCATTTTCTACTACAGTTGTTTCATCTTGTGTAGCTTCTTCTGTTGATTCACCCTCTTCAGTCGATGTAGCCTCAGCTACTTCAGTCGTTTCAGTTTCATCAGTAGGTTCTAGTTCCTCGGAATCTCCTTCTGTTACAACACCAAGTTTAGTCTTGGCTCTTTCGATGTTTCTAGCAAGGGCAGCCTTTGCTGTTGGATTCTTAACTTTTTCCATTGCTGCTGTTAAAGCAATAATGTTTTGACCTAATACCTCTTCTATGGAATCTTCTGATTGTTCTGATTCTTCATCAGCAGTCCCAGTAGGTTCTTGTCCATCAGTTGGTTCTTCTGAATCCAGCTCAAGAGCCTTTTCTAGCTCTTCCATGGCTTTTTGTAACGTTTCTTCTGCTAACTCCTCATCGCCTTTTGATAGCAAAACTTCCGCTTCTAGGATACGTTTTTCAGCAATCTCAGCTAATAGAGCAGCTTTCTCTACATCATCAAAAGTTAGAGCTAACTGAATTTTTTCTGTGAATGTTTTTATAAAGTATAGAAAATCTCCTGGTATCAGTGTTGGTTCCTCAGTTTCATCAACTTCTTCTTCATCTGTAGGTTGGGTTTCATCAGCAGGTTCATCTGTTACTAAAGTTGTGTCTGTTTCAGTAGTTCCAGAAGTATCATCGCTTACAGTAGTTTCTTCATTGATTGTGGTTTCTTCATTGATTGTGGTTTCTTCATTCACCGTAGATGTTTCATCTGCAAACACACTTCCTGCCCCTAACGAAAGAGAAAATGCTGCTGCGAGTACACTAGTTGCCAATACATTTCGTACTTTTTTGTTGATCATGTTACATCCTCCTTTTAATAGCAAAGGTTTCCGTACCCACTATCCCTTTTTTTGCTAATAAAAAAATTCCTACATTCTAATAAATAGATTGCAAGAATTCGGGAAATAACAATAGACGTTACTCCTCATTCTTTAGCAACCCAGCCGCCATGGTAAGCTTACTTTAGGCCTGTGGCTTTGCGTCATCGCTTTTCAACGATTTTGCCTTTTGTAGTGAATGGGACGAAATACTTTATCCTTAGTTTACAGAAAGATCTTCCATATTGGTATGATAAAAAAGTACTATTATTGCTAATATGATAGGTAAAGTTGACTGTTTTTTAACATGATTGTCAAATATACACTGTGATGCAAAAAAATATACCCACCTCAGAATGGGGCGGGCATCCAATTATAGTTTAAAGTGTTCTATATACATCTGGACAATCTACTTGTGTTGGTGAAAAGAAACAGTGAGATTTATGACGGCCTGTGTTTGCTTGATTAAACCATTGGGCTGGACAATCGCCTTCTGGTCTAAAGAACCATAGTGCGTTACTAGCTGGGTGATATCGTTTTCCGGCAATTACATCTCTTGCTAGTTTTATATCGGCTGCCCGAGCCGGTTGATAAAAGTATCCTTTTATGGTTGCCTCGAATCCACCTGGACGCTGATAAACCATTTTTCGAATATCTGTAATATTCTTAAAATCTATACAATTGGATCTCGCTCGATTTACCCCTACATTGCCAACCATAAGCATTCCTAGTTTCCCATCGCCTTCTGCCTCAGCTCGCATTAAACGAGCCAATAATTTAACATCTTCTTCTGTAGCTTTTATAACTGCCAACGCAATTCCTCCCTACAGTACGTACGTGCATATATATAAATATATGTAGGTTCGCCCGTCCAGGTTTACTGTTTGATCAAAAATTCACCCACTGCCTTATTAGGAGTTTAATAGCAAATGAGGGACAAAATATCAAGGTGAATAGAGTGAAGTGTCTTTCGTAGTGGGGATGAAGGACAAAATAGAATGATACATAAAGCGAAGTGTCTTTCATCGAGTGAATGAAGCCAAACTCCAATCTTACATCGAGAGAATTGTCCTTCATTTTGTCTCGCCGTACTGATGATAACTGACTAACGAACGAACGTTCCCTCCCTCCCCCTGAAATTTGTATGACGATGAATTATATAATCTTTCATTTATACAAAAAAATCCCTTTAAATATGGGATTTTTTTCTTCGTGGGCTTCTAGGAGGTAGCAAAGGACAAACTATAACTAAACGCCTCTCTTATTCCCCCAAATGTATGTGTGGAGCTGAGGAAGTACCTTAACGTTCTTTAATTCATCGTCAGCCATTACTTTATCGATTAACCATGTATACTTTTCTAGTAATCTTTTAACAAGATCACGATCATCAGTAGTTGTAATATCGTCATTCCCAACCTGGCAAAAGAACGGAACATGCGGGTAGCGTTGATGAATTTGCTTAGCGTACTCATAATCTTGGTCATCAAAGATTACCACTTTTAAACTTATACTTCGACCACTTAGATTCTTAATGATTTCGTCCAGCTTCTCAAAATTGGTTATCATCCCAGAACTAGGAGGTTTTGGTGAGATTGTTAACTCATCAATATCATAAAACCAATCTTGCCACTTGCTACCTTGTGTTTCTAAGCCAACCTTAATGTCGTTCTCTTGTAAAATATGAATTAACTCATCAAGGTTTTTTAATAGCGCTGGATTCCCCCCGGAAATCGTTACAAAAGAAAAACCATTTCCACCAAGAGCTTTAAGTTCTGTCCAAATCTCATCGGCTTCCATTTGTTTTATTAAGTCTTTCCCCGAACCATCCCAAGTAAAAGAAGAATCACACCAAGAGCAGCTATAATCGCAGCCTGCTGTACGAACGAACATTGTCTTTTGACCAATCACCATTCCTTCGCCTTGAATGGTAGGACCAAAAATCTCCATAACAGGTAATTTACTCACCAATCATCCACTCCCGTCTTGCTTCTGCATAGCTAGTAGGAGTTTCGAACAAACGAACAAACTCTACTCTTGCACCATCATATTGATTTTCACGGTTCTTTAAAGATTCCTCCATTTTTTCATAAATCCAAACAACCATATTTTCTGCTGTTGTATTCATTGGAGGCAATGTTTCATTCAAATATTTATGATCTAAGAAGATTTCGATCTCATTTTTCCAAATTTCTTTAATGTCACCGAAATCAATTAATAGACCACGATCATCTACAAAGCCACTGATTCCAAAAATAACTCGGTACGTATGTCCATGGAGGTTTTTACATTTACCCTCATAGTTGTGTAAGTGATGTGCCGAATCAAATGTAAATTCCTTACTTACCATTACACGCTTTGAATGGTATTTTAACTGATCCTTTTTAATATCTACATCTATTTTTTGGAGTTTATCAACGATGCGAAATCCGTACATAGTCTATAACTCCTTTCTTTCATTCTGATAATCTTCTAAGCCCTTTTGTCTGAGCTTACATGCCGGGCATTCCCCGCATCCGTCAGAAATAATTCCGTTATAGCACGTTAATGTTTTTTCACGAACAAAATCAAAAGCTCCTAAATCATCTGCAAGCTTCCAAGTCTCGGCCTTGTTTAACCACATTAACGGAGTATGAATGACAAATTGCTCATCCATTGACAGATTTAGAGTGACGTTTAACGATTTTATAAAAATGTCACGACAGTCTGGGTATCCGCTAAAATCGGTTTCACAAACGCCCGTCACAATATGCTTAGCTCCTACTTGACTAGCCAGAACCCCCGCAAACGACATGAATAAAAGGTTACGCCCTGGTACGAATGTAGAAGGCAATTCACCATCTTCTCCATCTTTTACTTCAATATCACTTCTCGTTAGCGCATTCGGTGCCAATTGATTAAGCAAACTCATATCTAATACGTGATGTTTAATTCCCAGCTCGCTTGCTATATTTCTTGCACAATCTATTTCAGTAACATGTCTTTGGTTATAATCAAACGTAACGGCAATAACTTCTTCAAAACGCTCCAACGCCCAAAACAAACATGTTGTACTATCCTGTCCACCGCTAAATACAACAACAGCTTTGTCTTTTTTCATTTAACATTCTCCTCGGAAAAAGAAAAAACAGCACCACTAAGAAAGCAGAACTGTTTTCCTTAGTTTTTTTAAAGAGGGTAGCTAGAACCTCTACCGCTAAGCGGATTTTCTATATAATTGTACATTCTTAAAAGTATAACAACATTCCTATTCTAGCATAATTTAAGAAAAAGTCATTGTTTTTTTGTTAGAACTGTATATTCCATTTCTGTTTGTCCTTATGCTTATATATTTAAGAATGCCTTAAATTTCGGACTAAGTTCACTCCATACATCAAAAGCATTTCCATTACAATCATAGAATACGAAATTATTTCCTGCATGACCTCTATCTTCAATTTCTCCTACTTTTACATCTAGGTGAATCAAATCTTGATGCAGCTTCTCTAAAGCTTGTATTCCATTCACTTCAAACGTCTGAGAGAAACGTTCCTTCCCGAATTGATCCTCAAAATTTGCTTTTTCCCCTTCTTTTGCCTTTACTAGAAAAAAGCTTTGATTAGCTAAATCGATAATGGCTTTATCTTCATCTTGGTAGTTTAAAACGGCTTGCAGTTTGTTACAATACCAATCGACTGATTCCTGGACATTTTGTACAGGAATATAAGTGGTTCCTACTCTAAGTAATCTAATCGTCATGGTTCTCAGCTACTTTCATTGGTTTTTGTTCTATTTGTTGACCCAGGTAGAAGTGACTAATTTCGGTGTGCTCCTCAATTTCCTTGCTACCAAGTTCACTTATTTTATATATCCCTCTCTCAACCTTCTCAAACCATCTATAGTAATTCTTATGTAGAATGGACAAGGTTTTCTCACCTGTTCCCATCTCCCTTAACTTTTTAGGAGAAAGCGGTCCGTATTTTTGTAGTAAACTCGCAATTTGAATACAATTCTCTTTATAGGCTGTCATTATTTTTGTTTTTGTACTTCCGCCTACATTATGGTCTCCATTTCTGCCTTCTATCTCTGCTAGGATTCGCTCTCTTTTTTTCTTGTTTCTTCGCATAACTGCTTTTCTGTCAAAGGGTCCCGGAGAGATGGATACTTCAATGGTTGGTGATTTTCTGTTTAGATTAACAAGAATTAATCCTAATTCGAGTCTTCTAACCAAGTGACAGATATCCATCCACTTTTTCGATCTTAATTTATACTTTGGCTTTGGAATAGCGATATATACGAGGTCAGTAATACGCTGTCTAGCAGTTGCTTGTACAAGAAGATCGACGGTAAGATTTTTCTTTAATTCCACAATCACGAGTTCATCCTCTTTAACTGCAGCTACGTCACAATGGTTCACCTCAGCATACACTTCAAAACCTTGCTTTTTAAAATAGTTTCGAACTGGTTTATATAAATCTACTTCATAAATTTTTTCTTTTGCTGCCATACTTAAAACCCCTAGATGTGCATTTGTCCATTAGTATATCATATTTATCCGGTTCTGATTTGTAAAAATGTTCCTGAATGTGAGATGACTTTTATGTATTCTGTACATACTTTGGCAACAATTTGGTAGTAAAATAGAATGGATAATTATATAAGGAGAAAAAAGATGATACATAAGAAAATTCTTGTTGTTGAAGACGATGATTCTATTTCAGATATTATCGCCTATGCACTAAGGAAAGAAGGATATTTTGTACAATGTGCATTTTCTGGTGCAGAGTTTTTTCCACTACTGGATCAAATTCAACCTGACTTACTTTTGCTAGATGTCATGCTACCTGATACAACCGGCTTCGACATATGTAAATCAGTAAATCAGGAGCATCCGCACATCCCTATTATCATGTTAACGGCACGAAATGACATGGTCGATAAAATTCTTGGACTAGAACTCGGTGCAGACGACTATATGACGAAGCCGTTTGATATAAGAGAATTATTAACACGAATAAAAGTGGTTTTACGCAGAGTCGACAGTAGTCCTATAAAAGACCATTATTTACGAATCAATGAGTTTATTAAAATAGAACCGAACTCTCGTGTAATTTATAAACAAGATGAAGAGGTAAAATTAAAGCCTAAAGAATATGAGCTTCTCCTATTGCTAGCGGAAAATAAAAATCGTGTTTTTTCTCGTGAGGAGATCCTAGATTCTGTCTGGGATATGGACTATGAAGGAGATTTACGAACGGTTGATGTTCATGTGCAGCGCCTACGTAAAAAACTAGATTGTGAGCAACTTCCTTCCATTATTGAAACGGTATTTGGAATTGGATATAAGATGAAGGATGAAAAGCGATGAGAAAGAAACGCTCTATTAGAAAAAAGTTTCTAACTGGCTACCTTTTCATCTTCTCCTTGTCATTAATGTTGGCCCTTTTAGTTTTAACCGAAATGCTGAATCGAAATAGCGAAAACTTAATTAAAAAGGATATGGAACAGGTTCAAAAATATTCACGCGAGTACACTAAGCAGTTTGTCCTTTTGAATAACTTATCTAATAATGCTTTTTCAATAGCGGGTGGCACCCTTGTTCAAGAGCTAAGTGAGAATTTGCAGAGTAATGTCATGCTATATACTTCCGACGGGACATTTTTATTTGAAGCGATTAGAGAAGGACACGATTTTACCATTGTGAATGTAAAGCCAAGTCCCTTTTTAAAGAAAAGCAGTAATGCCGATTTAGTGCAAGCTAGGGACAATAAAGCTTCTCTAGTCATAACAAAAGTAGAGAAAAAGAATATTGTATATTTCTCCTATCCACTCTACATTAATGGTGAGCAGTACGGAATTGTGAGAGTTTCAAAGAACTATGATGATCTATTCAAGAGCAATCAAAATGTTCTTTTTGGAATGACTCTATTCATCTTGTTTCTATTTATTACTATTTTTCTATTCTCTTATGTGTTATCTAGTAAAATAACAAAACCATTGTTTCAATTAACTCAGTCTTTCCATGAAGTTGCGAATGGAAACTATGACTCAACACTTTACATAAAAACAGGGGATGAAATCGAAGAACTAACGTCACATTTTAATGAAATGAAAAGAAAGATTAAGGAACAAATCATCACCATTCAAGAAGAGAAGGAAACGATTGAAAAATTAGAAAAAAGTCGTAGGGAGTTCTTCAACAATGTTACTCATGAGCTAAAAACACCTTTAACGACTATATCTGGCTATGCGCAAATCCTGTCCGATGAAGACTTTAACGATAAATTGTTTCTATACAAAGCAGCAAATAGAATCAGAACCGAAAGTGATCGCTTACATGAAATGGTAGTAGAAGTAATAGAGCTATCTAAACGTAATATGAAGGAAATGAATAAAGTTTCCATGGATTTAATCGTTAGGCAGACGTGTGAAGATTTGGAAATGAAAGCATTGAAATATGGAATGAGTATTCAATATGATCTCATCCCCCTTTTCGTAAATGGAAATGAAAATATGCTAAGTGAGGTCATGATTAATTTACTTGATAACAGCATTAAATACGGGAAAAACGATTCCATTATCTCCGTTTCTTTAACGCAAAAGGATTACGGTTGTTTACTAGAGGTTTCAAATAAATGCAGTGAGTGTAATGAACAAATAATGCAAAATGCATTTGAACCATTTTACAGGGGAAATAAGACGAATAAAGAGGAAAAAGGTAGTACTGGGTTAGGACTTTATATAAGCAAACAAGTGGTTGAGGACCATCAAGGGACCATTGACATGAGAATGGATAATGATCTTGTTACGATATCTATAAAACTTCCTACTTGGCAACAAATTGGCAACAAGTAAATGAAAGTTGGCAACATTCATTTTCTAAAATCTAATTGTAAGCTAATTATTAGGAGGTTATTTATATGAAAGTAGTTAAAGGACTAATTGGAGTAACACTTGCTGTTTCTGTTTTGACAGGATGCGGAGTTTTCGACACAGCTCAAGGTGAAGGTAAGACCATTGTAATTAGTGATGATGTCGCATTACAAAGTACGATGGAAGATGCAGAAGTATCGTTATCAAAGCCTGAAAAAGTAAGTCTTAATGAAAAGATTACGTACCAACAATTATTGGGAGTGGCTAATGAAGAGCTTTATTTTGTAAAAAACAACTCTTTATACCAATCTGATCTAGCTGGAATCAATCCTGTGAAGATAGAAGATATCGAGGTGAAAGAGTTATCAAAGAATCATAAAAAAGCATTGAGTGTGGAGAATGGCAAAATTAAGTTGTACAACCTTGATACGAATGAAGTTGTAGACCTGGGAAATTATAAAGAGAATGATGGTGATGTTGGCTTTGCTGATCAAGAAGGTAACTACATCTGTTACTATAGTTTTAGCACCAACAACTATATTTTGATAGATACGGAAACAAAGAAAGAAAAGAGTCTTGATTTTAAAAAGCTGTTCAACAAGAAAGACTTTTCGTTTGAACGCCCTACTATTTATAAAGATTCTATTTATTTGTCTACTCATACTGGCAAAGATGGAACCGCCCTTTATAAAGTTTCGTTTGATCAGAAAAAAGAAATGATATTGGGCTTTCCGCATAAAGGTGATCAAATAGCCAGGTACGATTTTTTAAATGATGACACCATTATTTTTAACGGTACTTATAATGAAGAATCAGGAATCTATGTTTACAACATTAAGGACCAAGAAATCAATAAAATCGTTTCAGGTGGAACGGATTCTGAAGGAACATGGACCCCTTTCTATAGCCTATCGCCTGATGGGAAAAAACTTTTATTTGATACAGTCGTACGTGAAGACGATAAGTTTTTCAATAATGTTTATTTAGCCATGCTTGAAGATGGAAAGCTCACTAGAAATATTCGCATTTTAGAAAAAGCAGAACTCCCTGCCGTGATCGCTCTATTAGGAAGTTGGAGTGAAGACTCATCAACCTTTTTTATTCCGAGGACCAATAAGTTATTGGGTGGATATGATGAAGAAAAAATTGATTATATTTCAGTATATGAGCTGGATACTATGAATCCATAGCAATAAAAATTGCCCTACACAATCGTGTAGGGCTCATTTTTTACTTAAGCTGTTTCGTATAGATTGTTGCTATTCGTATATGGGCTCCAAGACAGATTCCATGCTATTTCGTGGTATCTTTTCTCGCAAAATAAAGAAAACAGCAACAGAATCTACGAAAAGAGCCTTCACTTATTATATAATTTCTTATAAGCAATCACTTTTAAAGCCAATATTTCCTCTTCAGTTAATTTGTTCTGAATATCTGCTAGTATTTCCTCTGTCGTTGCTGACCCATTTTGCACTTTCATCCGGATATTATTTAATTCGGTTATACCGACTTTTTTAATCAAAATTTTCGTTGCTTCCTCTTTTGTGGAAAATGGCAGACTGCTTGTGTCAGCAGTTTTAGCTTCTGCAATAAAAGCACTTAGCTCTGGATCACTTTCGATTGTTTGTTTGATTTTCTCTAATTCTCCACTGCTTTCTAACTCCGTTGTAACCGTATCAACTAGTTTTTCAGAAGCAAAGCTGGTGCCAAAATGGTAAAGACCGTAACCAATTACACCTAAAGCAACTATAAAAATCACGAAAAATTTAATAACTTTCATTTTGTTCTCCTTCTCGTTATCCAGTTCTGTATGTTATTGTAACATTTTTTGTAAATAAGAGCATAGAAAATGAAAGGTATCTACCCCGTTAGGATAAATACCTTTAGACTTATCCCCTATTTAAAAGCCTCTAGAAACTGGATAACAGCCGGTCCTAGTAATACGATAAAGATACTTGGGAAGATAAAAAGGACAAGTGGAAAAAGCATTTTAATCGGAGCTTTCATGGCCTGCTCTTCAGCACGTTGCTTTCTGCGGTCGCGAACTTCATTTGATTGGATACGCAGTACTTGTACCATTCCGATTCCAAGTTTTTCGGCCTGAAGTATACTACTTATTAGTGTTCTCATCTCATCAAAAGAAAGACGATCACGAATACCTGATAGTGCTTCCCTTCTTGTTTTTCCAAGTCTGATTTCTTCTAGGCACCGATGAAACTCACTTGCCAGTACGCCATTCTTCTTTGACACAACTTTACTAATAGCTGAGTCAAATCCTAGGCCTGCTTCTAAACTTACAGTAAGTAAGTCTAGTACATCTGGCAGTTCTCTAAGAGCGAGTTGATTTCTTGTTTTAATCTTTTGCTTGATGTACATCTTAGGCAGCATCATTGCGACCAACATACCAAAAATAATAAATAGAATGGCAACAGCAGCATTACTACTTAGAGCCATCCCATACCCTCCAAACAAAAAGGGGATGATGATGAATAATGCCACCTGAATCAAACGATACTCGATTGGTGTCATTCCAAAGGGATTTCCGGCCTGCAATAGGTTAAGTTCTAATTCAACGGCTTTGTCCCCTGGCATTCTCCGTTTGAAACTTTTCTTAAACTCTTTCCAAATAGGGACAATGATTCTTTCACGGAATTTTCGATTCTTATTTTCATTCGAACCTAGAACCTCTTCCGCTGCGTGGTCATTTTTTAATTTGGACAACCTATTATTTATCTTTTTTGATTTCTCTACTTTTAGTGTGTAAAGACCATAAATCGTACATGTAATCATGCAAAAAAAGGTAATATAGATCATAACTACACCTCAATGGTTGTTAGTTTCCGAATAAGCAGGAAACCAATGATTCCTGATATGAAACCAACCGTCACTAATGCAATCCCTACTGGATGAGAAAATAATGTACTGATGTAAGAAGGCTCTATTAAATAGATAAATAGTGCAAGTGCTGGTGGCAATAGTCCAATTACAATCCCTGATAATCTTCCCTGTGCGGTTAGCGTTACGACTTGCCGTTGAATTTTTGTCCGGTCTCTAATCGTTTCTACAATTTTCTCTAGAACGGTAGCTAAATTCCCTCCAACCTGCCTTTGGATGAGAATCGCTTGAATCATTAAATCTAGATCTTCACTTGGCATTCTTTCCTTTAGATTATATAACGAATCTTCTACGCTACTACCATATTGCATTTCACGTAAGACAATTTCCATTTCCTCTTTTATCGGCGAATGTGCTTCCTCAACCACTGTCTTGAGCGCTTGTGGAAAGCTAAAACCAGCACGGAGAGAACCTACAACTGTAGATAGCATATCAGGTAAATTTTCATTAAATTTAGTCATACGTTCTTTCTGCTTTATCTTCACGAACATTCTTGGTAATAAGTAACCTATTATTCCACCAATCATTAATAAGAAGAAATTGTCTGAGGCCAAATATAAAAGCCCGGCAGTTAACGCAATGGAAATCCATTGAAATAGAACATACTCCTCTGGCCTCAACTCTAATCCTGCCCGATTCAACATCATTTCCAGTTTCGAGTTTTTATCCTTCGTTAACACTTGTTTGCGAATTTTTTGCTTGGTTAACTGCATTTGGAGAAGCAGATTGAACTTATTTCGGTCTAAGCTTGTTTTCTCATTCAAAGCTAAATATCGCTTCATTCTTTTTTCTAAGCTTTTATCTCTAAATAAAATCATTTGAAGGATAGAAGTAAAAAACAGAAATGTCGAAAATAACACCAGAATCATTAAGAACCATTTCATGCTCTCCAATCCTCCCCTTCTATAAAGACAGAGGCTGGAATATGGATGCCTGAGCTTTCGAGTCTCTCGTAGAACTTAGGGCGCACACCAGTCGGAACAAGTCTACCTCGTATTCTCCCAGTTGTATCTACTCCTTCTTGCTTGTACACAAAAATATCCTGTAAGACTACAACATCTCCCTCAAGACCTTGCACTTCAGTAATATTGACAATTTTTCTAGAGCCATCCTTTAATCTAGATTGTTGAATAATGACATCGACGGCTCCTGCAATTTGTTCACGGATTGCTTTAATTGGTAAATCAACACCGGCAAGTAAAACCATTGTTTCTAGTCGTGCAATCATATCACGTGGACTATTGGAGTGCCCTGTTGCCAAGGAACCATCATGACCCGTGTTCATGGCTTGGAGCATATCTAGCGCTTCCCCACCACGAACCTCGCCGATGACAATACGATCTGGTCTCATCCTTAGAGAGTTTCTCACCAAGTCACGTATCGTTATGGCACCCTTCCCTTCAATGTTTGGTGGACGTGATTCCAGTGAAATAACATGCTCCTGCCCGAGTTGTAACTCAGCAGCGTCTTCAATCGTGATAATCCGTTCATCATAAGGAATAAAATTGGATAGAACGTTTAAGGTTGTTGTTTTACCAGATCCTGTTCCTCCACTAACAAAAATGTTAAGTTTCGCTTTTACACATGCATCTAAGAAAATCGACATTTCTTCTGTTAGTGTGCCAAAATTGATCATATCTTCAACGGTAAACGGGTCCTTAGAAAACTTTCTAATGGTGATCGTTGGCCCTTTTAACGCGAGCGGAGGAATGATGGCATTCACACGTGAACCATCAGGTAAGCGTGCATCTACCATCGGGCTACTTTCGTCAATTCGCCGACCGATAGGAGCTACAATCTTTTCAATTATATTCATGACATGTTCGTCATCCCTGAACCTTATATTCGTTAGTTCTATCTTTCCTTTACGCTCACAGTAAACTTTGTTCGCCCCATTTACCATTACCTCTGTTACATTTTCATCTAGCAGTAATGGGTTGATTGGCCCAAAGCCTGTTAGATCATTAATGAGTTCATCAACCACACGTTTACGATCAATCTTTCCTCGAAACGCCTCATCCTCTTTGATAATTTCAATCGCCATTCCATCTAGTTTTGGTATAATCTCATCTACATTGTCATCTTTTAACTCTGCTAGAATCTCTTTGTGTAGCCTATTTTTCAGCTCTTGATGCATATCAATAGAAGATGTAGTGGTCCTATTTTTCTGTGTTTCTTGTTTTCGTACTTCCCTATATGTAGAGACTAAGTCCTTTTTAGGAAGGTAGTTAGGTTGTTGAATGGATACATTCGTTTCGATTGTTGGATTCTCTTCACGCGCCTGTTCTTTTTCCTTAATCCGGTTTAATAGACTCATTCTACTGTCTCCTCTCTTAAGCGCTTTCGATTAAAAAGCTTTGAGATAATAGAAGGCTTCGCTGATCGAATCATCGAAATCTCACGACGAGTGGTTAGTTGTTCTGCCATTTTAAAAACAGATTTTGCTAGCTCTGATTTTCCTTGATTGATGACAAAAGGGATGCCGATGTTTAAGGCTTGAGATGCGATTTGAAAATCGTTAGGTATATAAATAGGTTCTGCTTCCCCTAAAATATCTGGAACATCCCCTGCTTTTATAACACTTTCCATCGTTGCACGATTAATAACAATCCTTACTTTATCCCTAAACCCTAATATATCTAACGTTTCAAGTAGAAGTTTCGTATTTTTAAGTGCAGCCATTTCAAGATTAGTGACCACTAAGATTTGATCTGCTTTTTCTACGATATTAAGCGTTCTTTCTTGTAAACCCACCCCAGTGTCCACGACCACATAATCTTGCTGCATTAACAATAAATCTAGTATTTTACTAAGCTTTTCATCTGTAACTAACTCTGCAAATTCCGGTCTTTCTGGAGCTTGTAAGACCTTCACACCACTTTCGTGATTGCATAGAAAGCTTGCAAGGCTAAATTCATCCAGACGATCAATTTCTTCAACGACATCTTTGATGGTAAAAGTAGATTGTAAGTCCATAGCAAGACCAATATCACCGAATTGAAAATCACCATCTAGAATACTGATAGATATGTTCTTTTTAAATAGGGCTACGGCTAAATTTACTGTAAGCGTTGTTCGCCCTATACCTCCTTTGGCACTACAGACGGCAATCATTTCCCCTCGCCTCTTGCTAGTCTGTTGAAAATTGTGATTGCTGGTCATGAATGTTCACCCCTAACTAATCTAAATTCCTTTAACTACTCATTGTATCTACTTTTTCGGAGACTCTATTTTCGTATGTAAAGTAAAGTGGATATGACCGCGTTCAGATGCATTTACTAATACAAGAGAATCCTCTGGACTTAGCTCTAACGTTAAAGAGCTATACTCGGCATATTCTTCAGCTTCGTCGGTTGTAGCGATCATTTTTCTCCCAATGGCTAACACTCTAACCTTTGACAAAATTTGTTTAGACACCACAGTATCTTTATCATTCACTTTCACTACTTCACTAAAAATAACGTCAACTACGTCCTCTGGTTCGATTAAATTGGATATGGATTGAACGAAATTAACCCCGACTGATACTCCTCTAAATCCTTCTTTAACCTTTCTAGAAACAAACAATGCTTCTTCCTTCTCTGACTTAATTCGGTGAGTTAATAATGCCTCTCCAGCCTCGATATCAGACGTAGCATATTTACCTTCAACTGTAGAAAGATCTGTTAGTGTTTGAGGATGGACGCCGTCCTTTGGCAATTGAGCTAACTCTACCATCGAGGATGTAATTCTCTGATTCTCTTTAATGGCTTCCTTTGCCACGAGTACCTCAACCGTGTTTTCGTTTATAACAGCTGTTGTATCAAATTTTTTCATGTAATTGAAAAACAAAAAGGTGGTAAAAACTCCCATTAAGAGTGCAATAAACATGATTAATTTCGATTTCATTAAAGTCACCTACTCTGTTAATCTGATTGCAAAAGCACCTTTACTTAAACCATTACTCCCTTCAAATCCAGTACCTGCCCTTTCTATAAACATGCCAGTTATAGAAGTATCCTTAGAGTCCATCGGGTCAGTAATGTAAAAGTAGGCAAAACCAGTAATCTTTATGCTTTTCATCTGGTTTGTGTCATGTTCATACGGTGTATAAGTCGGAATTAGGATGATTCTAGAACAATTTCGATCATAAATACTAGTTTCCGTATGGAGACATCCATCTACGCGTTCTTTTACTGCAGCTCTTGTTTTTCCAGCTATATTACCAGTTTGGGTTTCAATAATATCCCCTACAGAAATTTCTTGGTTATACCCTTTCCTTAAGTTTTCTTCATAGGTATTAGCCCCTGGACCCCCAAGAGCCAGAACGCCAAAATTTCCATACTCAACCCCGGTTGAATCAACTTTTAATTGATATTTCTTATAGAATTCAAGAGCAATCGAATCATCTATACCGAGTGGTGCTGCACCTATTGCTCTAGCCATTACACGCAGTTCAGCAGCCGCATTGCTATGTACATCTAAACTATTAAAGCCGAATAACTTCGAAAATGAAAGAGGTACTGTCTTCTTTAACTCTATTTCTACACGCTTCCCCATCGTGATGGAAAGTTCCTGTATACTTGTTTCTTCCTGATGAGATTTTAGCACCTCAGTTACTACCTCTCTAACCGAATCTTCTCGGTTAGTTAACTCTTGTGCGCCAGATAAAACAGCTGCATTGGCTGTTTTTTGCAAATGGCTTTTTGTCATATACATGGTCCCGCCATCAATTACAAGACCTACCATCACTAATAAGCCCATAAATGACAAAGACACTAGTAAGATAACGTTCCCTTCTTCTCTTCGAATCAATTGCCTTAAGAGTTTCTTCATGTGTAAAACTCCTCTCATTCCACTCTTATCGTAGATTCGGTAGACAATATAAAAGGAGTAGGAAAAAAAGTTGAAACAAACGGAGTGATGATATCAACTGGGTAATCCAATGTCACTGTCATATATTCACCAGACTGACGATTTGTGTCGTTTGGAGAGATGGTTATCTGTAGTAAGTTAGGGTTTCCTAAGTGAATATAATTTCTAGCAAACTCAGAGATTTCAGCATCATTTTTCCCTAAACCACCTAACCGAACCGTTTCTTGTGTTGCTAAATGAAGATGCGTATAAGAGTATAAAATTCTCCCAAAGTCAAAAATACCAGTCAACAATAGTAACAATAATGGTAGTAAAAGTGCCATTTCTACTAGGGACTGACCTTTTTCGTCTTTTATCATAAAATCAACCACCCTTTTGCTAGTAAACTCATGAATGCTCCACCAGCAATTGCTACACCATAAGGATAAGTTGTTTGTAGTGCATCTTTATCTAGAGCAAGTGGTATCTTAATCCCATGTTTGTAACTGGAAACAGTATATACAATCGATTTAAGACGTCTTAGAGCACCTTTTCTAAACATGATAACGAATAGTGCAATAAGGGCTCCTATTATTGCCATGTAAATGCCAGTGGTCATTACAAACATAGCTCCTTTTAAAGCCCCGACTAGAGCTAAAAGCTTCACGTCTCCAGCACCCATTCCACCCATTAAATAGGGAATTAACAATAGGGCTAAACCCACCCCAAAGCCTGTTAAAGAAAATAAGATCCCTGAACCAAATGGGGCAAAGGCGTGTAAGATTATTGCTACTATTAGAGCTGGAAAAATGACCTTATTATATATTTTTCTAGATTTGATGTCCGTTATCAGACAAATGAGTAATACGAGGATTAACAAGCTATCAAAAATCATAAGGATCCCTCACTTTATAAGAGAATCTCACTGTGAATGCATTCTACCTTTTAAAAAAGGCCTTACGTTAATTAACGCAAGACCTTCTTCTATTTTTTATGAATCGTCACGTGTTGAGACGCTAGTCAATACTTCATCAAACATTGCCTGAATTTGTTCTTTTAATAAAACTAGTGTAGCTACCACACCAACTGCAATAACTCCTAATACTAATCCGTACTCAGTCATCCCTTGACCTTGCTCTTCTACTACTAGTCCTTTTAATTTGTTCATCATGTTAAATTCGCTCCCTTTTCATCATTTTTTTTGAATTGCACTTTATGTCCTACTTTGGTGTTTGTTTTCTCAATCGTTCCTGCTGGAAGTTCTACTACAGAACTTGCACGGTGGATTACTTTTCCGATCTTTCGCGGTGAAAAATGTTCGAAGCATGCGATCACTTCATTTTCTTCAGATAAAAACAACACATCAATTGGGTAATTCATAAAGAAAGTATGAATGGAACGGCAGGGTTTAATATGTAGACCATTCCCTGGTGCTAGCGATTTTGTAAACATTAGCCCGACTAGCCTCTTGTGGAAGCTGTATGCTTGTCCTACGCGATTCGCGATTTGCTGATCGTTCACCAGGTTCATTAGTCTCATTACTTTTTCACCTCTTTTCTCCAACAAAAATAACCCCTGCCTTTACCGAAAGGGGGTTTAGTGAAAAGTAGACAGACTACTCCCTAAATCTTTCGGTAACTGGCTGGCCTAGTGCTAGATTGCACCTTAGCCCCTGTAGCTTTGCGTCACTGACTTTCATCAGTTTTGCCTTTATCGAGATTCAGCTTTTTTTATTTATCCGACTGATCTCTTAACTAAATGATAAATTTACCAACACAAATCGACAATCCGGCTTTTGACTTATTTATTTTTAGAAAATTCAGCAAATATATACTTCTATAGTCCTATTAAGACAGAGTGACCCCTGTAATATTTCCTGGTTTTTTAAAAAAACTAGTGCTAATAGATGTATATATTCTGCGAAATATGACGTTTTTATTAACCTTTTAAATGGGTATAACCAAAGCTCTATTTGTTAAAAAATTGACTTTATTTCCTCTGGGACAAACATACTATCTCTCAAATATTGGAAGAATGAACATATTAAAAAGACCAACTCTCATCGAGTTGATCTCTAAATATATTATGCCAAACTCCTCTCCACCATCATTGACTTTAAATGTCTCTTTGCTCGATATAAATTGGTTTTTACCGTACCTTGTTTAAGCTTAAGTTTTTCCGCGATTTCTTTTTCCTTTAGTCCGGCCTTTATTTTGAGCAGGAAGACATTTTTCTGGTCCGTAGATAAGTTGTTAATTACATGCTGTATTTCTTCCTCAAAAAGCGCTAATTCGACCTCTTTTTCAACATCCTGGCTTGAACTAAAATGTAGCTGATTTGATTCTACTATAGAATTTTCTAAGAAAACTTCACTCTTACGCTTTTCTTTTCTTACATAATCGATGGCCGTTCTAGTAGCGATTGATGATAGCCAAGCTCCAACTTTGCTGTGATCCTCCAGAGTATCTAATTTTTGATACGCTTTAATAAACGTATCTTGAACCACGTCCTGAGCATGATGGTGATCTCTTGTTATACTATAAGCAACATGAAACAGACGTTGACTATACAATGAACAAATTTCTTCTATATCCATAGTCATACGATTTTCAGCCAAACCTGCTCCCTCCCTTCTAAACCTTTTCTTTATATTTTATTGAAAAAATTGTTTTACAAAATCAGGTGCAAACTCATCTTCAAATGAGCGTATAACTGGGTAGTTTTCGTTTTTAAAATAGAATGCGACTAAATACCTCTTTTTTCTTTCATTTTCTACCATGTAGTAGTCAATGGATTGATCCATAGCAATTTGCAATTCATTTCTATCCTTAAGCTCTAACACATCCGAGCTTTTCATCATTTTGTTAAAAATCTCTTCATTGGAGTAAGCGTACTCAGGCTTATCCATTTCTAGTTTACTTACCTCTACTACTAAGGCATGTGAAATGTCCTCTTCAACGACCATTGCCTTTTCAGCCAATCCCTTTTCTTTCAGCCAAGCTTCTAACTTTTTATAGGAAGGCTTAAACAGGATGTCCATTCCATGTTGGTCATCAATTTTCATAGAAATATGAGATTGGAAGCCTTTATTGTTGTACATCTCATCATAAGATGCTGCGTAGATTTCATCCTTTAAGATCGATATTACTTCATTAATATCTTCTGGTTCTGAAATAACCGCATGTCGACCAGTTGGACCTGCAGGGTTAAAGCTGATAAATTCAACATCTTCTTTCAGGCGAAAAATCTCATTGTTTGCTTCTTTATACTCAATGGACTCGTGAATAGGCTTGATAAATTCTTTGTATAATTCTTTGTTAATATAATATTCACGAACGAGATTTTTGCCGTTCTCAAGCTCATAAGCAAAAAATGCTCTTCCATTTCTCGACTCATTTTCTACATCATTTTTATTAGAAATGATTGCTTTATGAAATTCTTGGACAAATTTGATGTTTTGATCTTCTTCTAGTGATAATTTATCGATTTGGTAGTCCGAACTGTAGTAATAATAGGCATGTTCACTTAAGTGAACGCTTTTTATTTCTGATCGTTCAGGTACTTTATCTTCGTATTTCGTAACATCAAGGTGTAAAGCAACAAGAATGATAGCTAACGCACCCACATAAATGAAGTAACTTTTAAAACTACCAAAAACTCTCCATGTTTTTTGCAGGACCATTTCAGCAACGATATATCCAATAAATGACCCAATAATGTACCCTGCTATTAACCAAGCGAAAGACTGATTTTGTGTTTCACCAAGATATAATGCCACTAAAAATGCGGAGCAAAAAGTTGTTCCAAATTTAAAAATAGGTTGTAAAATTGGAAAAACAAGCGCCTGGGATACAGCTTCAAGCTTTCTCTTTTTATATAGAAATACAGATAATCCATAAAGGACGATAGAAACCATAAGATACAGCCAAATGACCAATGGCTCTACTTTTTGATGATTTAATTGCTCAGTAATAACTAATGGTGAGAAGTACTCCATCTTGCTATTTAAAAAGTAGTCTTGTGGGAATCCATACAAAAAGTACTGTAAGTTAGCAGTGATTAACACAAGCAATCCTAATGGTAGCAATAAGAAAATATAGGTTAGTGCGCCATGTACAATGGATAAACCAGTAACCATCCCAATAAATACAGCACCCATATAAACAATGATGTTAATGAGGATCATAATCCCAGCCCAGTAGTAGATATCCCCTACTGAAAAATACGGTTGTAAATCCCATGTTATATGTTGAAAATGAACAATGATGGCCGTTGCAATAACTGGGATGATCAGAAACAATAAACCAATTAATGTATATTGATGGAAAATATGTGTTCTTTTGATGGGTAAACTATGGTATAAATCTGAGCTTTGTTTTACTTGTAAATAGCGGAAAAGAAACACTGCTAACAAGACAGGGATAGAGATCATTAAGATGATTTGAAGCCCCACATTATACTGAAATAAATTATCTTTAACCCAAAATTCTTTATGTTCATTTGTAACAGTCATTAAAATATCCAGTGGAATCGCAAATACTAATGTTAAAAAATAGATGATGGAGATCCAACCAATATTTCTACTAATCTGTTTAAAAAACTCGCTCTTAATCAAGGATATTTTTGATTGCATAGCCAACATCCTCCATTTCATAAATAAAAATTTCTTCTAACGTTAGTGGGAGGATATCAAATATGACAGGTTCGTATTCTTTCACTCTAGTTCTGATATCGGCTTCGTTCCCTCTGACAATGCATAGTAACACGCTTCCTCTCTTCTCACTGTGAAGCAGTTTTAAGCCTTTAAATATGTCTGCTGGTGAGCCATCTTTAAACGCTAATTGAATTTTGTGAACATCTGACTTCAAATCGTCCAACTCTTTTTCAATTAACATATTCCCTTTATGTAGGATCCCTACATAATCACAAATATCTTCAACTTCTCTTAAGTTGTGAGATGAAATTAGAACCGTCATTTCTCTCTCTGCGACATCTTCAATAATGAGACTTTTTATATTTTTTCTAACAACTGGATCGAGCCCATCCATCGGTTCATCTAAGATCAGTAATTCTGGCATGGTCGATAATCCTAATATAAAGGCGCATTGTCTTTGTAATCCTTTTGAGAAGCGATGAAGCTTTCGTTTAGGATCAATTTGAAATGCCTTAATTAAATTTTGAAATCTCTCCTCATTCCAATTACTATAAATATTTTTATAAAACTGCCCCATATGTGTAATCGTATATTGAGACAAAAAGTAAGGATGGTCAGGAATAAAGAAAAGTTGATCTTTTATCATTGTGTTCTCATATACGGATTGATCATTAATGGTGACAGATCCTTGATCCTCTATGTAGATTCCAGATAGAAGCTTAAGCAAAGTGGTCTTTCCAGCACCGTTTGAACCAAGTAAGCCGTAAATAGATCCTTTATTGATTGTTAAATTTACATTTTCTAATGCGTCTGCATCCTCAAAAGACTTACTCACGTTTTCAAACTTGATCATTTGCACTCCCTCCTCCTACCCCAGATTCTATATCCTTTATGATTTCGATAATCTCAGCACTAGTAATACCAAGGTAAATAGCCTCTGATAAAAGCTTTGCTAATTCACTTTTAATTTTCATGATTTTCTCATTGTTTTGTTTAGGACTTGAAGGACTAACAAAACTTCCCTTTCCTTTAATTGAGTAAATAAATCCTTGAATTTCTAGTTCTCTGTATGCTTTTTGGATCGTATTTGGATTAATCGTCAATTGTTGTGCCATTGTTCTAACAGAAGGTAGCTGCTCATCAGACTTAAAAATCTCCGTGATGATAAGTTCCTTTAGCTTATCAACCAACTGTTCGTAAATAGGTTTCCTGCTCCTTACATCCAACTCGAACATAGTCACCCTCCCATCTGTATTTAGTGTACTATGATTCGTAATACAGTTAGTACAGTTGAATTATATTACAGGCTTTACCAAATGGGAAGAGTTTTTTCTAAAATTCTTTTTTATTTCCAGTTTTAAATTTGTTTTCACTTTCATTAAAAATAGATGTCTTAAATAACTCTAAAATCTACAAACCCTTATTAAAACGGTTACAAATTCTTTCACATAAATTGGAATTTAGACAAAAGCTCATCACTATGCCTTTTGTAGTTTAAGGGTAAATTTACCTACCAAATATGCTTTACTTCTACCTAGCTGAGGAGTAGTATTCATTAATGTGTTTCCAGCCAAATCCCATTTTTAAAATTATAGTCCCTACTAATAGGCGGCTCGTAAATAGAATAGTTCGTTTTTGAAAGGAGTTTTTTAATGTTTGGTATTGTTTCTTTTTTTATTGTGCTTATCTTTCTATTAGGAGTTATTGAAAAAAATCGCCATATAAAAAATATCAACTCTATACCTTTAAGAATTAATATCAATGGAGTTAGAGGAAAATCTACTGTCACTCGCTTAATAACTGGGGTTATTTCTGAGGCAGGCTATAAAACTGTAGGAAAAACAACAGGTACTCAAGCTCGTATGTTGTATTGGTTTGAAGACAACGAAGAACCCATTGAACGCCGTCCAGAAGGTCCAAATATTCGTGAGCAAAAAGAAGTTGTCAAGAAAGCTGCCTCTTTAAATGCCGAAGCACTTGTGAGTGAATGCATGGCTGTTAATCCCGATTACCAAATAACCTTCCAAGAGGAAATGCTTCAAGCAAATATCGGTGTTATTGTTAATGTTCTTGAAGACCATATGGATGTTTTAGGACCTACATTAGACCAAGTTGCTGATGCTTTTACAGCGACAATACCTTTTAATGGTCATCTAATTATTAACGAAAGTCCCTACGTACCCTTCTTTAAGAAAATTGCTGAAGAAAGAAATACTGAAGTGATTGTGTGTGATACTTCACGAGTTTCTGAAGAATTTTTACTGAAGTTTGAATATATGGTTTTCCCTGAAAATGCGGCATTAGCTTTAGCGGTTGCAGATGCAATTGGAATCGATGAAGAAACAGCATTTCGCGGGATGTTAAAAGCTTGGCCTGATCCAGGATCAATGACCATATTACCGATTGGAAATTCATCAAAGCCAAGTTATCTTGTTAATGGTTTTGCAGCAAATGATGCTTCTTCTACCATTAATATTTGGAATCGTGTTAAAACCCTCGGTTATCCAACTGAAAAACCTGTTATCATCATGAACTGTCGAGCTGACCGTGTCGACCGAACAGAACAGTTTGCGAAAGATGTATTACCATATATTGATTGTGAAGTTCTTGTTCTAATAGGTGAAACAACTTCCCCTATTGTGGATAATTTCAATGCAGGAAATATCCCAGCAAAAAAACTATTAAATCTTGAATATAAGTCCACTCCAGATTTATTAAAAGCACTTAAGCCGTATGTACTCTCAAATCATACGATTTATGGTGTTGGGAATATTCATGGTGCTGCAGAACCTTTAATAGAACGCTTAGAGGAATTTAAAATTCATAATACAGAACTAAGAAAGGTGGAATAAAAATGATCGATGCAAATATAACGGTTGCATTAATTATCGGAGTAATCTTGAGCTTATTATTTGCTGAAAAAACTGGAATTGTACCCGCTGGCCTAGTTGTCCCTGGTTACCTAGCACTTACAATGAGTGAACCTGCCTATGTGATTTCGATATTCTTGATAAGTTTTATTACATTCCTCGTTGTAACTAAAGGAATTTCTAAGTTTACGATTATCTATGGAAGACGTAAGTTTACAGCGATGTTATTAACGGGAATAGCCTTAAAATTATTATTTGATTTCACGGTTCCTATCGATTCTATAGCTGGGACCGGCTTACATGAAATTGGAATTATTGTACCAGGTCTAATTGCAAATACCATTCAAAGACAAGGTGTATTACCAACTACCGCAAGCACTTTATTATTAAGTATTGCTACTTTCTCAATTTTTCATGTATCTAATATTTTTTAAAAGGAATGATATAAATGAATACAGTTGTTCAGAAATCTCGTGTTTTATCAAAACAAGGTCGACGCATTTGGGGTAAAATCTCTTTTAAAAACTCATATAGTTTTAAACAATTTCTATTAATGTTTGTAAAAGAACAAAAAAAGAACTCGACCCAACAAGCTGTAGTTGGAATTATTATTTCAACACTTCTGCTTTTAGTATTATTATAATTACACTACACTAGGATGATGATTAGTGCCTAGAAAACGTCTATCCATGCTATTATTTATCAGCATATTTCTTATAGCAATAGTTCTATTTAATTATGGCAAAGATGACAGACTTTTACCGAAGCTTGATGAAAGAATTAATAATCTAGATTTACTAAAAAGAAAACCAGAGCTAGGTAAATATTCTGTTGTAGCAGATAACCCGACGGCAGTTGAAATCGGAATGGCAGTTCTAAATAATGGCGGAAACGCTGTGGATGCTGCTGTTGCGGTTTCGTTTGCATTATCTGTGCTAGAACCCTATGCTTCTGGTATTGGCGGGGGAGGATTAATGCTCGTTCATCCTACTAATCAAAGGGAACCTATCCTTTATGATTATAGGGAAACAGCCCCCCTACATAGAACAAGTAAAAACATCGGTGTACCTGGTTTCGTTAAAGGAATAGAGATGGCACATAATGATTTTGGGGTAGTCCCATTTGAAGACCTTATTGAACCTTCAATTCATTTGGCTGAAAAAGGAATTGAAGTCTCTTCAATATTACATACCACCCTTAAAAATGCTGCCTATAGAATGCCCGTACAACAGTTAGAACATTTCTATCCCAATAGTAAGCCCATTAAGACCGGAGAGTTATTAGTGCAATCAGAGTTAGCTACGACACTAAAGCAAATTAAAGAGCAACACTCTAGTGTTTTTTACACGGGAAATTTATCAGAAGATATTGTGAACTCATCTAAAATAACAAGAAAAGACTTAAGAGGTTACAAAGTTAGAGTTTCTGCTCCTGTTAAAGGGGATTTTTCTGGATATACCGTATATGCTCCTCCGCCACCTGCTGGAGGTGTCATGTTGATTCAAACTCTTCAAATGGCGGAAATTTTAAATATTAGTCAAACAAGAGGTAATTTACCAGACTATGCTACCCTACTAGGTGAAATTATTAAAAGAAGCTACAAAAACCGTCTTAATAGTATTGGTGATCCTGAGTTTAACTCAATTCCCATAAAAAAGTTAACTAGTAAAGATTTTTCAAGCAAACTAGCACATGAGGTAGAGTATACAAATAAAAACAGCACGACTCCCTTAGATTCAAAAGCTGACATGGAAGAACAAGGGAATACAACCCATTTTGTTATTGTAGACTCTGAAGGAATGATGGTGTCTACTACCAATACTTTAAGCAATTTTTTTGGTTCTGGTCATTATGTTAATGGCTTTTTTTTAAACAACCAATTAGACAATTTTAGTTTAAGAAAGGATTCCCCAAATTCATATGAAGCTGGAAAGAGGCCACATAGTTATATATCACCATTAATACTAGCAAAAGACGATAAACCAATAATTGGTATAGGAAGTTCAGGTGGTAGAAGAATTCCATCTACAATTGCAAACATATTGATTAGAATTTGTATTTTTAATGAAGACCCCCAAGATGCAGTGTCTTCGGCGCGTTTTTTTTCTGAGTTTAACAAGAATATGATTTCTCTTGAAAATAAACAAGATACAAATGTAGAAAATGAACTACAGGAACAGGGGTATATTTTAGATTACTCTCACTCCCCCTCTTACTTTGGAGCCAGCCATGTTCTTATTATTAATTATGACAAAAAAGAAATTATAGGTGCTGCCGATTCTAGAAGAGGCGGTAAATGGGCAATACGTTAAGGATCTCTTATTTAATAAATAGGAGATTTTTTTAATGTTCATGAAATTGGTAGTTTTAAGCCTTGTTTCATGATTCTTCCTGTTGGTATAATTTAATGGAAACATGTTTTCCATATTACAGCAGGGAGGGTAAATACCGGTGAAACTACCAATTTGTCTTTTAACATCATTTACTTTCATTTCTAGCCAAATCATACCATTTAATGAACATGTTGTTTCAGCTGCAGAACAAAAACCAGTAGCATTTCATGTGGCAAAACAAAGCTATCACCTCCACAAATCAAAAAGAAAGATGGGGATGTGGAAGGTTGTTAGAAAAGTAAAGTTAAATCGTACTGATCTTGAATCTACTAGTTCATCTAATTTAACTTCAGAGGTCAACAATTCTCTTTCAGGAGAGGAAAAATTATCTACCATGTTCGAGGATAAGAGTAATTTTCTTAAAAAAATACTTTCTTATGAACAGCAGTTTTCAATGAATTCCTATGGAGGAGATACTTATTTAACGCGTCCAGTAGAATATAAAAAAGGTAGTATTCCTATTCTTATATCAGCCCCACATGCAACTGAACATATTCGAGACGGAAAAGTGAAAAGTGCGGATATTTATACAGGTTCTCTAGCTCTTCTTTTAGGCGAACTGACTAATACTCATGTTGTATATTCATCTAGAATTGCAGATGATCCAAACTATATAAAAGGCGGTATTTATAAAGATACCTTGAATAAAATTGTGTCGGAAAACAATATACAATATATTATTGATTTACACGGAGCCGCTTCCGAACGTACTTTCGATATAGATTTAGGCACAATTAACGGTAAATCTATGGATAGCGAAACAGTTGATAAATTTACAGCTGCTTTTAAGGCGAATAACATTACAGACATAACCGTTAATGGAACGTTCGCTGCTGAAACGGAAGGCACCATAACAAATTACAGCTATAATGTATTACATAAAAATTCAGTTCAAATAGAAATTAATAAAGAATATAGGAATCCAAGAAATGATATAGATTCATACTATTCTGTTCTCAATTCCTTAGTTAATATCGTAAACGAGCTTCAATAGGTTTTATTACTATTAAACTCCTACTAAATTACTTTCATTTAGGTGTTATCCTTATTAGATAACACCTTTTCTAATGTTTTAAGTATGTTCTATAATAGCTTCATAGTTAAACTATTTATAAAATAAGGAGAGATAATATGAAAATTATTGATGCCCCTTTTGTAGAGCAAATGCCTGAGCTTCCAAGAGGTTGTGAAGTAACGAGCTTGTCCTTGTTATTGCAACATGCTGGGATTAACGTAGATAAAATGACCTTAGCTCGAGAAATTGTAAAGGTCTCTTTTAAAGAGGATGAATTACATGGTCACTTGAATGATGGGTTTGTTGGTGATATGTACTCGTTTGAAACAGATGGCCTTGGTGTTTATCATAAACCAATTAAGGATCTAGCGGAAAAGTACATACCTGGTCGCGTGTTCGATTTTACTGGAAGTGATGTTCAGGAAATTTATCGAAAAATAGATCAGGGTCTTCCAGTCTGGGTTGTAACAAACGATACGTTTAAAGAATTGAGCGATGAACACTTTAGACTTTGGAATACTAGACTTGGTGAACTTAGAATTACTTATAGAATGCACAGTGTATTAGTAGTAGGTTATAGCGACGACCATGTATACATTAATGATCCGTTATATCAAGAACCAAACCGTGAAGTTGATCGTGAAGATTTTGAAAAAGCGTGGGAGCAAATGGGAAGACAGGCGATTACTTATCTTAAATAAGATGATGAGCTATTTTACTAAAAGAAACTAGTGTTTTATATATGAATTGGTATCAGGTAAATTACCATTCGTACTCGGTTTTAAACCCACTCCTTCTACTAAAAAAGGAGTGGGTTTTTAAAGCTTGCCGATATTCACTAAAAGTTGCCGATTTATTTTTAAACTAGCCGATATTCACTAATAGTTGCCGATATATTACTTCCCATTACTTTGTACCATACCAAAAGTTTACATTCTCAGGGTTAAAATGAGTCCTTTGAATAAAACCTTGTGTTTTTTCTTCAAATGTAAAAGTTTGAAGAGTAAATTCAGCAGTACCTGTTTTTAATAATATGAGCATTGGGGTTTCGCCTGATTCGATTAACCAAAATGAAAGCTTACCTATTTGCACCCAACCTTCAAATAAAGGGTAGGTTTTATCCCCGTCTTTAACAACTAATAACCAATCTTGTCCATCGTCCCATAGGTATTTACCTTCTCCATCTTGTTCTGCATTTACGTACATTTCAATGTTTTCTGGCTCTCCGTCACCGTCTATGTCAAATTCCACCTGATCATATAGACTTATTGGATAAGATTCAATTTCCTTGGCTTTTATTGACACTTCTGGATCGTCATTATCAGTCTCTAATCCCTCGGTGTCACTTGTTTTTACTTCTTTTTCCTGTATTTCTTGTTTGCCAGCCTGCTGACACGATGCTAACAGTGCTAACATCAAGGCAAATAAAAATAACGCCCGAATAGATTTCACACAGAAACCCTCCTTCTATTTAAAATTTTGATTAACTATTCCCTCTTGCCCTTTCTGCAAGATGAAATTTTCGTTATTTATAGTAACCTTACCATTTCGTCATTTTTAATTCGTTTCTTGAGTAAAAATAGGTAAAAATAGCACAAAAAAACAGGCCCTTTTAAAAAGGGCCTGTTTTGTATGGTTTCAATCAATAATTAAGCTTTGTTTACGTTAGCTGCTTGAGGTCCACGAGCACCTTGCTCAACGTCAAAAGTTACTGCTTGACCTTCTTCTAAAGTTTTGAAACCTTCGCCTTGGATAGCTGAGAAATGTACGAATACGTCTTCTCCACCTTCACGCTCGATAAAACCAAAACCTTTTTCTGCATTAAACCATTTTACTTTACCGTTTTCCATTTTTGTTGCCTCCTAGTGTGTAGCACACACGTTTGTATTACTATTCTTGCTCAAATATCGAGGTGAAAAGGATGACCAATTTCTTACCTTGCATATACCGAACAAAAATAATTCTTTTTAAACTTAACAGAAATAGAAAGAAAAGGCAAGTAAACCTAATTAAGTTGCCAAAAAATTTTATGTAATTTTGTACATTTTATAAAAACTTCAAAATGAGACCTAGTTTTATTAAAAAACTTGAGAGGTTGGAATACCTCTCAAGCTCTCCTTTATTATGCTTCGCAGCTAAAGACTTCTACATCAGCTGCAAGACATGGGATGTCAATTGGTAGGTTGACATCGTCAGGTAAATCAATACAAACTTCATCTTCTGTTCCATTTAACGTAACAGTTGCCGTTACTTCAGACGTATCCCCATTAACTGTCAATGTTCCTTCCACTTCAACGGTTAATACTCCGTTTTCACATACTGGTAAGCCAACAGATGTCGATTCGAAGCTTGCTGCTATGTCGAATCCTAAAGCAGAAGCTGAGAAGTTAGCATTAAAAAAGCTGCCACCTGGTGTGCAGTCAGGACAAATTGATGCATCAATGGAGTAAGTTACTGTTACTGGTAGTGGAATTGGACCTGGAAGAGTAATCGTAATCGTTCCATCTGTGATAGCTGCTGTGGCACGACAATCACATACTAAACCCATTTCATATCACTCCTTTCCGATGATTTACTCTATTATATGAATGGAGACAAGATCTTCTTGGACTGATGAAATAGGAGATTCGAACATTTTTAATTGATATTAAGGACAATTTAATTAAATGAGTGAGAACATAATGTATATGAACTAACGGCTGGATCAGAAAACAACATTTCCGTTTAATGACAAACTTTTTACATTTTTACAATAAAAATACAAGTTATGACATATAACACGCAACAAATGTCAAGTATTGCGCTTTCCCAAGAAATAAGAAATACCTTTTGAATAATGAGCTAACAAAAAGAATGGACGAAAAGTTAGATGCTTCTTTACTTAAAAACCACTTGTTAAACAATGAAATACGCTCCTACGTCATAAAAAAAATTTAACTAAATTCCCAAAAATGCTTGGACTATATGAGAACAGAAGAAAAAAACGTTTTAAACCATTATGGTTGCATGAGATTTGATTAAAAAAAGAGAGTTAAAACTGTAGAAGATATAAAAGAAGAAACACAGGAAAAATCGAGGATATCATACGCTATCAAAAAGATATCAATTTGTTATCATATAGCTAGTGTATTGAACCGGTTTTATACCTCGCCTCATGAAAAGAAACCGATGGCCTTTATACCACGGTTTCTTTAAGGTCATTTACTTTTAAACAATACACATGCTCATCATGGAAGGCTTTAAAAATCTCCCCTGTTGCTTCAAAGCCTAATGACTTATAAATATGAATGGCTTGCGCATTTTCCGGGATGACAGTTAAATATATATCTTCGCAATTGAACTCCTTAACCATCGCATTTAGTACAAGGCTTAATGCTTTCTTCCCGTAACCTTTCCCTTGAAACTGATAGCCTAGCATGATACTAACCATTTCGTATCGCTGCTCTTCATGGTCGTAACCATAGGTTGCAAAACCAATTAAGGTTTCTCCATCATAGATGGCTTTGCAAGTCCATCCTTTAACAGACGATAATGCTATGAAAAAAGCATTTGAACCTACCCATCTTTCGAAGATTTGAAACTTTTTAACTTGATCTTCATCGGATTTCAAATTGATAACATCAAAGAAGTTTTGTTCGTTAACTTGTTTAAGTTGAAGTTTAACCATTACCTAATCTCCTATTCTGTAATCTCCAACCTAGGATACCAAATTTTTCATATTTTATCTATTTTTTAAGAATCATATTATATATGTTTGATCCAAGTTGATTGAAGATGATTAAGTAGTTCGTTTGCAAATAAGCTTGGGGTATCTAACTTGGAGTAATGGCTATATTTAGGAAGAATTTTTAGAATTGAATTTGGGATTGAAATGGGAGAACTTGATCCCACAAGTGCGAATTGGCTTCGTGAATAAAGACTACTACTTCATTGGTGAGAGCGTCATAAAACGGTAAAACATATTATACATACCAGCATGTATTCTCTCTTCCATCAGACCCATCCCCTTTTTCGTTCCATTCAAGCATATGTATGCAAACAACCCTTCTCTTTTACAAGTCCCTAATAACTTTGGTACGGGACAAAGGTGTGGGTACATATGCTATCGTAAAAACGCCTAATTAGGAGGAAAAGTTTTGAAAGCTATTGATTTAGGGCTTATGGCCAACCACCTAAAAACGCACGATGCGGTTATCACGAAGCTGAAGCGATATTACTGTAGTACAAATCATCCTAATTTGAAGGAAATTTTAGCTCTGCAAATCGCTGTAATGGAGTCTCATGTAAAAGTAATGTTGTTACTAATTTCCCCCAGTCATCATGGTTACGTGACTGTACCAACGATCGAACAAATTAAACCATTTCAAGCTACTTGTCAACCAAACTCCTCTCTCTCAGACCAGGATATAGCTCTTGAAGCCCATTCAACAGCAAAATCTCAAGCAGGCGATAATTTTTCATCAGCACTTTTCATGCAAAATAAAAATGTAAAGGAAGCTCATTTTCATATGGCCTATCAGCAGGCGAGAATATTAGAATGGTATGGACAGTTCATAAAGAAAATGGGCTGGAAAGTCGACCCATCGGTAAGTGATGCAGAGAGAATTAAAACCATACAACAATACCAGGCTCTATCCAATCGGACTACGTGGTAAAGAAAAATAAAAGCTGCAAACTTCATAAATCAACATGAAGTTTGCAGCTTTTTCACTTAGTTTTTTACCTCTCATAGAGATGTTTAGTTATTTTTTTCTCATTAAACTGGTCCAAAGAAAGTCCTCTCCGAAAAGTCCATTCACTTCAGTTGATTTTCTCATTCTTCGAAAATGCGTAATTGCAAAATGCTGTGTAAAGATTTCTTTGAATCTATCCTCTGTATACCCAATTCCACCTTTTAGACTCCGTTCCTCATATACCTCCCAGTCGGAGATGCCGTTTGAGCCATCCGGGTTAAAACAAACAATTCCAAAATAGCCATTGTCTTTTAAAGCTCTTTTAACGATTTCTAAATAGGTTATGCGCCTGTGCGGTGGTAAATGATGAAATAACCCACTGTCGTAAACAAAGTCATAGGAATTAGGTTCAAAGTCAAACTCAAATAAGGACTTACAGTAAAGGTTGAGGGAAACACCCGCTTCATTTGCACGCTCTCTCGCCCAATTTACAGCGTTCCCAGAGATATCAATAGCATCTACAGCACACCCCTTTTGTGCCATATAGATTGCGTTTCTACCCGGACCACAACCTAATTCAAGAACACGTTCTGGCTTTAAATCATTCTCAAAGTATTCGACTAGATTCTCATCGGGTTGATGATTTTGAAAAAATGGAACCTTTTTGTTCCGGTCCTCATAAAAATCTTCCCAAAAAAGTTTGGGTTCCCTTAACAAATGATCTAACATATGTAATAAGTCTTCCACATTTAGTATCGCTTTTTCCAAGTAAGAAAGCTCCCTTCTAAACACTCTATCTTTATTGTACTAAAAGTTTCCAATCTTCTTGTTACAGCTATTTTAAAAACATATGAAAAACGGCTTCTGTACCATTATTAATCCGTCTAATTTATGCTACTACAGAGCCTAGATTACATGATATTTGACTGTAAAACCTTAGTAGGTACCAAAACACTAGATTTATAGAACATAGCAGTTTCACTTCTTTATGACTCTTATATGTGCCAGCTACACAACCACGCATTTAAATGGTTGTAACAATTGAAATATAATCGTAATACATCAGTTCTTGTATATAAGAGGAGCAGATTGTTCCTTGAAAATCATAATAGTCTTTAAACAAATTAACAAAGGCACCACAAGGGCGCCTCCTTAAATAATACTAAACTCATCTCCAACAGAAACCTTACCTGTTTTAATGACGCTAGCATACACACCAAAATAATTGTTTCGGTCTTTGACAATGGTCTTTAGGATATTAGTATTAGCTTTGAGCGTGTCAGGTTCAATATTAACAATCGTACATCTTTCACAGTGCCTTTTGATCTGTAACTCGACTTCACCTATTTTCATCGTCTTCCCGAACCATTGATCCTCTATAAAAGGTGTATCGTCATCTAAAGAAACAATAAAATTAGGTCTGAAACTTCTCCAGTCTATCGCGGTTCCTATTTTTCTTTCCAACGCCTTCAACGAAGAAGTAGTTAGGATTAGAATATGCTCTTCTTCTATAGGTCCGATGGGCACATGCTGTGGTGTAAATGTTTTTTGGTATAGTTGATTTTCTCCTGTTAATTGTTTAAATTCTTCTAGACATGCTTGTTCGTGCCAGTAAAAAGTTCTTCCATCTGGTGCAGTGATTTTTACATCTGGATATTCGGTGGCTTTGTCTTCACCGGCAAACTCTGCCCGATAGGAGAGAAGCTTTTGATTATAGGTGGCCATATAATACTTCTTCTTCTTTGTTTCATCTATAAACACATGACTTCGATCTCCGTACAGCCCATACTCTTTAATGTTTGTGTTCCTCAACCTCTCCCCCTGTAGTGATTTGACTGGATACCGAATGATCTCATGAATCTTCCCTGTTACCACTTTGTTAACCACCTTCTCTAGAGGATTTGTTACCTTACATTGTATCGAAAATACAGCTTTTAGAAAAAGAGCATTATAACCCTAAAAAATGGTACAATATTTTTTAAAAAAAGGATGATTCCTATGAAGAGAACTTTTACTGGTTTATAACGTATTCTATGTTTTTATCATGCCAGACCTCCTCCATAAAAAATTAGTTTCAAAGAATTTAAACTTATAAACGGAGGTTTCATATGAGAACAGAACAAGAAATGATGGAGTTAATACTGACTACGGCTGAAAATGACGAGAGAATTCGAGTAGTTATTATGAATGGTTCAAGAACGAATCCACGTGTAGAGAAAGATATTTTTCAAGACTACGATATTGTTTACATCGTAAAGGATATAGATACTTTACGAATAATCATAACTGGATAGATGTATTCGGAGAGCGAATGATGATGCAAATGCCGGAAGAAAAGGTGGTACCTCCACCACTGAATGATGGCCGATTCACTTATCTTATGCAATTTATGGATGGTAACCGAATTGACTTAACACTCCTACCAATAGAAAAGCTCGACCAGTTACTCAGTAATGACAGTTTGAGTATACTTCTCTTAGATAAAGATGGAATCATAGGAACTCTCCCACCTCCTAGTGATGAGGACTATCATATCAAACCTCCATCAGAAAGAACCTTTCTTGATATTTGTAATGAATTTTGGTGGATTAACCTTAATATATGCAAAGGGTTGTGGCGAGAGGAACTTTCATTCACAATGTTTATGTATGAACAAATTAATCGTAATGTCCTCATTAAAATGTTGGAGTGGGAAATTGGAATCAAGACTGATTTTTCTTTAAGTGCTGGAAAGCTTGGAAAGTACTTAAAAGACTATATGGAAGAAAATGATTGGGGAAATTTTGTATCTACTTATACGGATGCAAACGTAGAAAGTATCTGGAACTCTCTATTTATTATGTGTGCTCTTTTTAGAAAAAGTGCTGTTGGGGTTGCGGATCACTTTGGCTATCAATATCCTACCGAGGACGATCAGAAAGTTACTGAATTCATGGAAAAAGTTAAGGCACTTCCTAAGAATGTAAAAAGCTTCTAAGTTTTTAATAAAACACAGACATAATGAAGGAGTTCACCAATAAGTGAACTCCTTTCTTCTTATCTTAACATTTGAATTTCTTCTTCTGCCTTTGCGATTTTTAATAATTGAGAATCCAGTCGTCTATTAATTGTATCAACATGTTTTAAGTAGATATCTTCAAACTTACTCATTGCCTCTTTTACGATCGAGGTAAATTGATCTTCTGGGTGAGCTTCTAGTTTTTGTAGTAATTCTTTAATGTCCGAAATGTCAATTTGATTAACCGTAACTCTATGCTCAATACTATCAACTTTTTCAAGATGGGTTAGCCTCTTTTCAACATTATTTAGCTTTGAATCCATCACACTTAGTAGATCAAAAATTTTTTTAAGTTCACTATCCATATAAATCCCCTTTCTATCTTTTTTGGGAATATTATATCACCGATTCATTGCAAAAAATTGACAATTCCACCCCTGTATTTGAATACTTTATGAATTATTGTTTTTACTTGGATTTATTCTGTTTGACCAAAAAGAGATGCCACTTATGTAGCATCCCTTCACTCATATAACTGATGTATATTTGTTTGTTTTACAATATCGTCCAATGTATATCCTTCTAAGATTGTCCTAAATTCCTGTTCTGCTTTTGAGATGATGTTAGAAATATATAACTCCGACTCAGTGGATGGAACGGTACAATCTGGGTCTGGTGGTTCTGTAGCAAGAGCAACATAAATATCCCCTACTGAAATCTCACAAGCTGATTTTTCTAGAGTATATCCACCGTATCGTCCTCCGTAGCTTGAAACAAGATCTGCTTTAGAAAGTAAAGCTAATACTTTCCTGATAAAAGTAGAGTCTGCACCAATCATGTCTGCTATTTGATGGCTCTTTAATAAAAATTTGGTTTCTGCCAAAATGACCATCGCTCGTAAAGCTACGTGGAACCATTTAGGACCTAGATTTCCTGACTGAGTCATAAGCTGCATATTAATCACCCTATTTTAATATAACAACTTTTAACAATTTACGCAATAGTCAGAAAGTTCAATGGAAAAATAAATAAGATGAAAAAGAGTGTATATTTACCTATTTTTGTTCAAGGAACAACTTGTACGATCACTTAACCAGAATAACAATACTAGCTCGAAAACTCCTAATGAACATAGGCTCTTTAAAAATACCCGTTTTCTAACTCATTTAAAAAATTCTGTTAAAACTGGTAACTTCTTGATATAATTAGAGTAGTTAGCTAGATTTCCAACTTGTAAATAAGGGGTTTTAACCAATGTTTTTTAAGGCATTAACCTATTTGAAAAATCATACTTCACTTCTCTATTACCTCTTATTTTTCCTCATTTCACTCTTCATTTTTCACCACTACGTTACTCTCACTGGGAGCCCCATTTGGATTATACTTTTTTACATTTTCTCATCTATCTCTACCTATTTAATCGTGTCCTATTTTAGAAAAAAAGAGATAAATAAAAGAAACTATGAAAGTGAACAACGGTATAAGAGATTAATTGATCATCACCCGGATGGCATCGTCATTCATGAAAAAGGTAGAATTGTCTATGCAAACTCTGTTGCCGTTGAATACTTAGGCTACTCGGAGGAAGAAGTGCTAGGAAAAACTCTCATTGATTTCACACACCCGTCTGGCCACGCAACGATTATCGAGCGCGAAAAAGAAATTTATAGTACAGATGAAGATATTGTCTTAAACTTAAATGAATACGAATTGATTGCTAAAGATGGCTCATCGGTTTTTGTTGAATCGAAAGCAATCATATGCCAATTTAACGATAAGAGATGCGTACAATTAGTAATAAGAAATATTACGGAAAAGAAAAAGCAAGAGGAGCAATTAAAACTATCTGAAAAGCTTGCAGTGGTAGGACAAATAGCCGCAGGGATTGCCCATGAAATACGAAATCCCTTAACTAGTATAAAAGGATTTATTCAAATGATGGAAGAGTCAGCTAAAAACCCAACTTATTATAAAGTCATTATGGCGGAGATTGACCGAATTAACCAAGTCACCAATGATTTTTTAATATTAGCTAAGCCGCAAGCCAGCAACTTAAAAGTTTGTAATGTGACCAAAATACTTAATGACGTTATCACTTTAATGCAGCCGGAAGCATTGCTTCATCATGTAATTTGTAGCTTTAACCATTCAAATATTGAGCATCTATTGCTTTGTGACAAAAACGAGTTAAAGCAAGTATTTATCAATATTATTAAAAATTCAATCGAAGCCACCCCGCATGGTGGTCAAATATCTATTAGTTGCAAACAAATAGATGGGAAACTACAAATCTTAATTGAGGATACGGGAACTGGAATTCCGAAGAATCGTTTACCGCATATAGGTCAACCTTTTTACACCCTTAAAGAAAAAGGAACTGGACTGGGCTTGATGACTTCAATCAAAATTATTGAGAAACACCAAGGTACATTTCAAATTGAGAGTACGGAGGGTAAAGGCACAACGGTAACCTTGACGTTTCCGATAGACCTTCCCTCTTATACAGCGGCAATGGGAACAGGTAAATAACAGCCATAGTTAAAAAAGGTGAACTCCCTTAGGAATTCACCTTTTTTGATATCTGAAGAGATTCCCCTAATTACGGCAAGTCAACATTCTTGTTTCCTTTATCACATAATGAAAATAAGTGCAAACAGGGCGCTTGCGCTTTTGTTCTTTAGCTAATTTTAAACTGCTTAAGCATTTCTTGTAACTCTTTGCTCAGATTAGATAACTCAAGTGCATCATGAGAGATTTGTACTGCACTGCTAGCTTGTTCTTCACTTGCAGCACTCACCTCTTGCGCTCCAGCGGATGATTGTTCCGTAACTGCTGATATACTTCCCATATCCTCTGTAATACTAACACTATTAGCTTCTAGAGTTTTAATAGATTCATTAATTTTGTGTATTTGATTAGATGTCGTATTAACATTTTCGGATATTTTCGTAAAAGCGTCGCCTGACTGAGTCACAGCTTCCATCCCTACCTCTACTACCTCAATTCCTTGTTGAATGGACTTCACTGCTCGATTACTTTCATTTTGTGTTTCTCTAATCATACTTGCGATTTTATCAGCTGAACTACTCGTTTCCGTTGCAAGCTTTCTAACCTCTTCCGCAACAACGGCAAACCCTTTCCCAGCATCCCCAGCACGAGCTGCTTCAATAGATGCATTTAGGGCTAGAAGATTCGTTTGTTCCGCAATACTCGTAATCATATTAATGACATTGCCTATTTCTGAGGATCTTTTATCCACTAGTTTAATAATTTCTGCTGTTTCTTGCACCTGTTGACTAGCTTCACGAATCGTTTTTATCGCTTCATTAATCAGCAATTCACCATTTTCGGACAGTTCCTTACTTTGCAGTGAGGTTTCATTTACCTCATTAGCAAATTGATTAAGATTTCGGAGTGTTTCACTCATATATTGAACTTTATCGGTAACACTTGTCACTGAGTTTACGATATCCGTCGTTCCAGTTGCCAGTTCATTAATGGCTGTAGCCACCTGTTCTGCTGATAACCTAGTCTCCTCACTAGATTGTACAAGCGTTTCGGATGATTGCTTTACATGATCGGACACAGAATTAATCTTGATTAATATATTCTGCATCCCTTCAATCATCGTGTTAAAGTTTCTACCAAGTAATCCAATCTCATCTCTGCCTTTGTGGTCCACTTTTAAAGTAAGATCCCCTTTTGCAACAGCTGATGTTAGGTGGCTCATTTTTTGGATTGGGTTTACAAGACGGGACGAGAAAATAAAGACGATAATAATCGTAAATAGTAAAACTACACCTGCTGTTACAAATGATAAAATGGCTAAATAAGATAGTTTACTTGTTGCTTCAGATACAGGAGCAGTTATGTATATCACCCAATCTGTAGATTGAAGCCCTTTGTAAAAATTAAACTTATCTACACCTTCAAAGGAATAACGAATCATCCCTTCTTCGCCTGTCTTCGCCTTCTCGTGTGCCTCAGTAAGTTCTGGTATATTTAAATCTTTAAGAGTGGTTTGTAAAACTAGTTCTTTATCTGGGTGACCGATGATTAATCCGTTATTTTGTGTTATGAATGCATAACCCGTTTCGCCAACTTTCACATCGGCTACCAATTGCTGAAGGCTATCGATTGGGAATGTTCCCCCTAACACACCAACTGTACTTCCTTGGGCATTTTTTATCGGGACCGCAAACACAATAATGGTTGAGTTATCAGCTTTACTTACAACTGGCTCTGAGATAGCAAATGAATCTCCTGCCATAATTTTTTGGAAATAAGCGCGATCCGCTACATTCGCTTCTACATTAGAAGATGTAATGGATTGACCTGTTTGATCAGCCACGAATATCATTGAGTAATCAGTAAACTGCTTAGAGACACGTGAAATAAACGCTTGTTGCTGTTCTAAATTCGCGTTTATCACATCAGAGCTCTGCGCTAACCCCTGAAGTCTCTCAATATGGATTAATAGTGCATCATCTAATTTAACCTGAGTTCTATCAAGTTTTACAAAAGAGTTTTCTTCAAACCCTTCAATTAAAAACTCTTTTGCTTTATTTTGGTTCAACCAAGCTACCCCGACTAAAGCAATACATATGATTGGGATCATTACCATTAATAATTTCGTTTTAATACTGTTCAAACTTATTCCCCTACCCTTTTTAGAGTCATGTTAAGAATTGCTAAAAAATTCATCTTTACTATTTATTTCACTAATGATTCGCTCAATCTCATTACTAGGTAATGGTTCTGAAATGTAGTAGCCCTGCACTTCATTGCACCCTAGACCCTTTAATATTTCAATTACCTCTTTTGTTTCCGTACCTTCTGCAACTACCTTGAGTTTTAATTCATGCGAAAGAAAGATAATTGCCTTTACTATGGCAATATCATCTGCATTCTGCTCTACTTCATGAATGAATTCACGGTCAATCTTTAAAGAGTTAATAGGAAACTTACGTAAGTAGTTTAATGATGAGTATCCCTTCCCAAAATCATCAATCGCAACAGAAACACCCAAATTCTTTAATTGTGTAAGATAGATGATACATTCATCTGCATTATCGATAAAGCAGCCTTCCGTAATTTCTATTTCTAATAGACTAGGTTCTAGGCAAGTCTTTTTTAAGACTCGGTCGACAAAATGAACAAAGTTAGGAAGTCTAAAGTGAAGCGGTGAAATATTAACTGCCATTGTTAATGGGTAAGATAGATTAAGCGCGTTCCACTTTCGGCTTTGTTCACAAGCTTTCTTTAATACCCATTCATCTAACTTAAAAATCAGTCCCGTTTCCTCAGCGATAGGGATAAACTTTGTAACAGGAACTTCCCCCAATATCGAACTATGCCATCGAAGGAGGGCCTCCACGCCAGTTACACGATTTGTTAGGAGATCAAATTTAGGTTGATAGTATAATTCCAACTCATTTTTTTCGATGGCTGACCGTAGATGATGCTCGATCTTAAGCGTTTCTTCATTTTGCTGACTCATGCTAGTTTCATATAGTTGATATGTATTTTTTGCCACTGACTTTGCATAGTACATAGCAGTATCCGCATTTTTTAGAAGCGTGTCATCATCCTCTCCATGTTCAGGGTAAATGCTTACTCCGATACTTGCTGATGTGTAAATCTCTAAAGAGTTCGGCAGTATGAAAACGCTTTTAAAAATATCCACCACTTGTTCAGCTAATGAATGAACGTCCATCTTCCCATCACTATTCGGGAAGACAATAATAAATTCATCTCCTGCAAATCTATAGATATTCCCCAATAAACCTATGGAGGCTTTTAATCTTTTCGTTACTTCTATAATTAGATGATCGCCTACAGTATGACCTAATGAATCATTGATTTGCTTGAACCGATCTAAGTCAAGGAAAAAGACACTAAAGGGTCTCTCATTCCTTTTGGCATCCTGAATGAGATATTTCATGTCATTCATAAATTTTCGTCTATTTGGTAGATTTGTTAACAGATCATGAAAAGCAATATACTTAACCTCTTCTTGTGCTTTACTTAGATCTGTAATATCACTTACACACGCGATTACTTCATTGACGACACCATCATTAGTAATGGGAGTTAAATGGGTTACTAGATTTCTATTTTGTAAAGTGGTTGTAAAAGTGACCATTTCTCCCGAAAAAGCTTTTTCATATTTCTCCTCTAACATGTCTGCAATCGGCTGAGGATAAACCTCTTTTGGCGATTTGTTGTACATCTTTCCATTGTCTAAACCTAAGTCCGCTGCCAGCTTACCTTCATTTAGCGTATAAATAAAATGAGTACCTTTCTTCATAACTTTATAAATATGGTTATACATGGAATTCACAACAAACCGAAAATCATTTTTGAGTGCGGCTAATAACTTTTCTTGTGCTATTTTTCCTTCGGTAATTTCAGTCCTTAATGAGATGTACATGATTTGTTTACCGTTTTCATCTCTTATAGGTACAATGGTTGATTGAACCCAATAGAAACTACCATCTCTTGCTTTGTTTTTTATCTCTCCTTGCCAAATATCACCTTTCTTGATCGTTTCCCACATCTTTTTAAAAAATGCTTTATTATGATGACCTGAATTTAGTACTCGATGATCTTTGCCAATTAAATCTTCAAGCTTATATTTTGAGATCTTACAAAATCTCTCATTCGCATAAATAATCTTCCCGCTTAAACTTGTCGCGGCAACAATGATTGAAGCATCTATTGCATGCTTTAAATTTTTATAATCATGTAGCAGTTGTATAATCTGATTAACCTTATCTTCAATCAGGCGTAGATCATCAAGTTGATTCCCATTTTTTAAAGCTCTTTGAAGTGATTGAATAATAGGTTGGATATGATGTGGTTCGTACATAATGCTCATATTCTCACCTCCTTCTTTCGTAGGACAAGATTTTACAAAATGTTGTAATATTTTACATAATGATAGTTAATTTTTATCATAACTTGCATTTTAATACAATATGTTGCATATTTTATACTATTTATACAGTGGAAATTCAGTTAAGTAATAATGAATGAATAGTCCTTTTAGGAGAATGAAAATATATTGACATAATAAAAAAGCAATCGAATATGATTGCTTTTTAAGGTTTTTTGATCGTTTGAATAATAAGTTTTTTTGCCTCATTTGCTTCGGGGAAATCAAAAATCGGGAAAATATGGACCATTTCTGGGAACTCAAAGTATTCGACTTTTACATCTATGTTTTTCGCTTTTTCTACAAACCTTCTAGCATCAGGAGCTAAAATATCATGTGTACCCATAATTAACATGATATCAGGTAAATCATTTAAATCTCCGTATAGAGGACTTAATAGATAATGAGTTGGATTTTCTCCACCGGCGTACATTTTCCCTGCTTCAATTGCACCTAATTTTGATAAAAAAGGGTCATCCTTTTCAATTGAATCTATTTCTGGATGAGTTAAGGTGAGATCTAACCACGGGGATATTAGAATTATTTTTTTGGGTTGTAAGTCACTTTTTTCATTTAAAAGGTGAGATAAAGCAAGTACAAGTCCCCCTCCTGCTGAATCCCCCATTAAAATAATGTCCTCTTGTTTTTCGATTAATTGTTTGTATAACGGATATACAAAGTCAAACGTGTCCTTGTATGTATATTCGGGTGCTAATGGGTAGAGTGGAATTGTAAACTTGCATGATATTTGCTTTCCTATTTGACCAAGAAACTCCCAATGGAAAGCAGTAATTTTATTTACGTAAGCACCACCATGGGCATAGAAAATATTCAACTCATATTTGCTTCCTAATGGTGACATCTCATAAAAAGCATGTCCATTCAGTTGCTTTTTCTCTATATGGAAGTACTCCCTTAAAGAATCTGGTGGTTCGGAGTTCAATAATCGTCTTTCTGCAATGCCTTTTCTCAGTTTATCACCTGTTTGTTTCCAAAACTCTTTTCTACCTTCTCGTCGCAACTGCTCTTTAAAATACATACTTTCCACGCTAGGCAAAACAAAAAACCCCCTTCTAAAGTATTTTCTCTATCTTTCTATAAGACGAGGGAAAATTCCTTTTTTAGGGGGTTAACAGCCTCTTGACATTGTGAAATACCTTTATGTTTATCGTGAAACAAGCGATGTATACAAAAAAAGATAAAAAGAGATTCCATTTTCCATCCACGTATTCGAGGATATGTACTTTTAGGGAAATCCACTCCATTAAAACGAGAAGCAATTAGATTAAAAAGTTACTTGCAGAGGGAAGTTCGTTAATAGTAATCTAAGATTTCAACACAAAAAAACACAAGGCACTTATCCCTATAAGCAACCTTGTGTTTCCTTAACCCTTTTATTGTCCCTGCCCTAATGAATAGCCAAGCTCATCATTAAATTTGTATAGGTTTTCAATTTTTATAAAGTCTAAGCCTGCTTCTTCAATACGGCTTAGTAACTTGATAATATCAGCGTTTGTAACACCTTCATTGCCTTGGAAGCGACAACGCCAGTGATCAGTGGTAAATGTTTCTGGGAAACCTTGAGGATATACTTTTACCCCACGATTGGTGATGACAGCTAATTTAAACGCTGAACCTTGTAGGGACTCTAGCTTTTGGCCAAGCTCATCTGGAGTAAGTTCGTTATTGAATAAGAAGACATCTACTCCATCAAGTGTACGCACAACATCAGCTTTTGGACGATCTTTGACTTGTGGTGCTAGCTTGAATGAAATTTCATCCGCTTCTTCTACCTTCTTATATTCCACTGGCTTATAAGTAGAAGGCTGTTGCCCTAACCTTTCGATTACTGCATCCGCAAACTCCATTGTTCCAACAGAAGAGCCATTTTTTGCAATATCCCCTGTATGAACGCGGTCTTCTAATGTTTTTAACCATGCATTATGTATTTTTGTTGCTACTTCTGGTTGGCCAATATGAACAAGCATCATAATCGCACCATGAATGAGTCCTGAAGGATTCGCAATTCCCTTACCTGCAATATCAGGTGCACTGCCGTGAATCGCTTCAAACATGGCCACTTGATCACCGATATTCGCAGAACCGGCAAGACCTACACTACCTGTTATTTGTGCAGCAACATCTGATGCGATATCTCCATAAAGGTTTGGCATAACAATCACATCAAAATCCTGTGGAGTATCGGCAATTTTTGCCATCCCAATATCAATGATCCAATGTTCTGTCTCAATTTCAGGATATTCTACAGCAACTTCTTTAAACACCTTGTGAAATAGACCATCCGTCAACTTCATGATGTTATCCTTTGTAAAACAAGTCACTTTTTTACGATTGTTTTTACGAGCATATTCGAATGCATATCGAATAATTTTTTCACTACCCGGACGAGTAATGAGCTTCAAACATTGTACAACTTCAGGTGTTTGCTGATGCTCAATCCCCGCATATAAATCCTCTTCATTTTCTCTAATAATAACAATGTCCATATTCGGGTGTTTTGTCTCTACAAAAGGTGCATATGAAACATTTGGTCTAACGTTTGCATACAATCCTAATGTTTTACGGATTGTAACATTTAGGCTTTTATAGCCTCCACCTTGTGGAGTTGTAATAGGACCTTTGAAAAATACCTTTGTTCGTCTTAAAGACTCCCAAGCGTCATCAGGAATTCCCGAAGAATTACCCGCTAAATACACTTTCTCCCCAATATCAATAAATTCTGGCTCAATCTTGGCCCCAGCATGCTCTAATATTTTTAAAGTAGCATCCATAATTTCAGGCCCGATTCCATCCCCTCTTGCAACCGTGATGTTTCGTTTATTTGTCATACTTTTTCTCCCTTTCCGTGTTGTTTTGAAAAACCTTTTATGTATGGGTTTTTACTACCTTTATAATAGTAACATAAATTTTCTTTTTGTTTGAGAATTGTCTCTTTTATCATTCTTATAATAAAGAAGTTATATACTTTCTAAAAAACTGGTTTAGTAATATGGATGAATATTATACTAATGAGAGGACATTCAAAAGGAGTATGTATGAAAATATCATTTAGCGAGTTTGTTAAAGACTTCAATTCTAGAGTAGAAATCAATTTAGATCACTTAAAGAAACTAGTTCGCTCTGCCATTGATTATTACGAGTTAAAGTCTATTGAAAAGTTGGAAGAGACAGCTAACGGGAAGGTTGAAACCTTATATATCGCTTCCATGGCTGAGGAAAATATTCTCTCTAGAATTGTAGGGATTGCCACTGGTGAGGATATAAGTATAGAGGAAGTTTATGATGGGTATATTGTCCGCAAACATTAAAAGGCTCTGGATAATTTTCTGTCCAGAGCCTTATCTCTACCTTTATTTTGTTGCTAGTTCTTTATATTTATCGCGAAGCTGATACTTTAGCACCTTGCCAGATGGGTTTCTCGGAAGCTGATCCATCTCGTAGATAATCCTTGGAATTTTATAACCTGCTAGTTCTTGTCGGCAAAATTGTTGTAGTTCTTCATGATCAATTTGTTGACCAGGTTTCGCTACAACAACGGCCGCTACGGTTTCACCCCATACCTCATGCGGCACCCCAATGACCGCTGCTTCCAAAACAGCCGGATGCTTATAAATCGTTTGTTCTACTTCCGTTGAATATACATTTTCTCCACCAGAGATAATCATATCCTTTTTCCGGTCGACTAATGTGATGAATCGATCTTCATCCATCGTTGCCAAATCACCTGTATATAGCCAGCCATTTTTAAGAGTTTTTCTTGTTTCTTCTGGCTTTTTGTAATATTCCTTCATAAGAGATTCAGTTTTAATAATGAACTCTCCTACTTGACCTGGACGCACATCTTCTCCGTTTTCATCGACTACTCTTGCGTCAGTTAAATGAGAAGCCCTTCCACTCGCCCCAAGCTTCATCTTATGTTCATCCGGCATGAGGAAAACTCCACCAGGTCCACCTTCTGTTAACCCACACATATTGAAAAATTGATCTGTTCCAAATAGATCCATCGATTTTTGTAGCAAACTCACAGGCATTGGGGCTGCCCCGTAACCGCAACGCTTGATACTAGTTAAATCGTATTGCTCGCGGTTAGGTACTTGGAGCAAGAAGTTATACATCGTTGGAACTCCAAAGAACAAGCTAATTTTGTATTGATCAATATCCTTTAAAGTTTGAACAGGATGGAAATCTTGTCTAATCACTTGTTGGCAACCAAGGAAGGTTCCTGTCACCAAGAATAGATTTAGTTGTGCGGAATGGAACAGTGGTGCAATGTGAAGCAAATGGTCATCTTGCGCGATTTTCATCGTCATGATCATCCCAAAACCAACATGAAGAATACGATGATGATCAAATACTACCCCTTTAGGTAAACCGGTTGTGCCTGAAGTATAGAGAATTTCACAATCATCCTCTTCCACGACACCAACATCAGGGTTGACCGTATTAAAGCTGCGGAATTGTGATAGTAAGAGCTGATTAGGTTGTTTCGTCGTCCCTGAAATCACTTGTAAAAGTAACTTGTCATTGCCTTCAGCCGCTTTTTTAACTGTTTCAGAAAGGTCTTCATCTGCAAAGATGATTAACGAATCTGAATCATTTAAAATATAGTTTACTTCATGAGCAGTTAATCGAAAGTTAATCGGAACTGCTACTGCACCCGCTTTTAAAATACCGTAAAAAACAAAGGCAAATTGGTCGGAATTTTTCATCATGATGGCAACTTTGTCGCCTTTTTTAATACCGTAGGAAAGTAAACCATGGGCAACGCGATTGGCTTCCTCATTAAACAGTTCATACGTATAACTAGTTTCATTAAAAATAAGCGCCGTTTTGTTTGGGTTATTCCTTGCATTTCTTTCAAGTCCATCAAAAAGATTCATGTTCCTTCCCCCTTGTTATCTCCATAATTTTGGATTGATTTTTATGGTTATTTCATTGAATCAAACTATATTTTGAAAAACACCGTGAAGACGGTTTGTATCTATAAAACTTTGCCCGTTTCCCCTTATTTTTGCAGAAGTAGTTATTCCGGTTTATAAGCCCATATTCTTTGCAATGATTTGCTTCATGATTTCATTTGTCCCGGCGTAGATACTGCCAACAGCCACATCCCGATATCTTCTTGCAATCTCGTACTCTTCCATATATCCATAGCCACCGTGAAGTTGCATACACTCTCCAGCAACTTTTTTCGACAGATCGGTCGTCCACCACTTCGCCATTGACACTTCATTGACGATGTCCTTATTTTCCATATGATCACAGATTAACTGGTCAACGAACGTTTCACCGATCTTAATATTGGTGGCCATTTCGGCGATTTTAAATTGTGTATTTTGAAACTTGCTTATTGGCTTACCAAACGCGGTTCTTTGCTTCACATAATCTGTCGTAATCTCAAGCATTCTTTTGGAAACAGCAATGCTTCCAATCGCAACCATTAGACGCTCCTGCTGAAGCTTCTTCATCAAATAGTAAAAGCCCATGCCCTCTTCGCCGATTAAATTCTCTTTTGGTACAACAGCATCTTCAAAAATTAACTCCGACGTATCATTTGCATGCTGACCTACTTTTCTTAGCTTCTTGCCTTTCTTGAAACCAGGTGTTCCTTCCTCTACTACTAACAAGCTGATCCCTTTATGTGCTGGTTGAGCATTCGGATTTGTTACACAAACCACAATGACAAAATTAGCCGAATAACCATTCGTGATAAATGTCTTTTCTCCGTTTAAAATATAATTGTCACCATTGTCTTTAGCAGTCGTTTTAATAGAAGCCAAGTCTGAACCCGTTCCAGGTTCTGTCATCGCAATGGCGGAAATCATATCACCTGAAACGGCTTTCGGTAACCATCTTTCCTTTTGCTCTTCTGTTCCAAACTCTTCAATATAAGGCATCACAATGTCATTATGCAGTCCTAAACCTCCGATACCAGACCCAATTCGATCTAACTCCTCTGTGATAATCACCGAGTAAGCAAAATCAGCATTAGAACCTCCATACTTTTCGTCTACCCATGGACATAAGAATCCTTGTTCTCCTGCCTTTTTCCAAAACGATTTCGGCACCTGTTTTGCTTGTTCCCACTCCTCGAAAAATGGAACAGCATGCTGGTCAAGGAATTTACGAAAAGCTTTCCGAAATATTTCATGTTCTTCTTGTAGATAACGTTTACTCAACTTTATTCACTCCTACTTTTTAAAATCGCTTACATGATTAGATAGCTTCAAAGTACCAAGTACCGTTTTCCATGTATTTTTTGCACTGCTGATCCTGATGTAAATACTGAAGATGTGCCAATGTCTCTCCGATCGCAAATCGGGTTTCGTGTGTATTCAACCCTTGAAAAAGCTGGTTACAGACTTCATAAATGGTCGAGGGCTGTTTCATAAATTCATAGACTTTGTGAAGTCGCTCTTGATGGTGCCCTAGTAATTCATCAATTCTTTTATTGGCATGTTGAAACGGTTTCCCGTGAGATGGAATAACATATTCCGCATCCAAACGTTTTACTTTTTCAAGTGATGTAAAAAATGCTTGAAGGGGGTTACTGATTCCTCTAAACCAATACGAAACATTTGGTGAAATTTTCGGTAGAATATGATCCGTCGAAAACAGAACACTTTTTTCCTTATTAAAAAGTGAAATGAGACCGTCTGAGTGACCTGGAGTAAAAATAACTTCATATTCGTACTTCCCGAAATGTACATTCATCCCTTCTTCAAGGTGGTGTTTCACCGTTGGATATGGTTTAACTCTGGCTTGAAAACTTCCTTCATCAGACGTTAGTTCATTGGCAATCTCCTCTGGTAAGCCGCATGTTTGATAATTTTTTCTTTGGTTTTCTAAAGATGAAGGTTCCCATATCGATTTGCCTGCCTCTTCATCCACTTTTGTCATCCATACTTCAGCTCCTGTTAACTTCTGGAGCGTACCGGCATAACCAAAATGGTCTGGATGGTAGTGTGTGAGAATGATATTTTTGACTTCATGCTTTTGGATAAAAGGTTTCCATATATCCTCTGTTGTTTGATTATTTAACCCCGCATCGATAATCGTCCATCCATTCTCTCCTTCAGCAAAAAAACAGTGAACGTGGTTTAGCCGAAAGGGTAGCGGGATGGTAACCTGCGTGACACCTATCTCTGTAAACAAGTGGAACCTCCTTAAATCGTTTTTGTTTCTTTTTTACGAAGGGGACCTTTTAATATTTTTCCTGTAACTGTTTTTGGTAGAGAGTCAAGGAATCGGAATACTCTAGGCGTTTTATATTTTGCTAAATGCTCTCGACAGTATGCAGAAAGCTCTTCCTCTTGAAGATTATTTTTTACCACCACATAGGCAACAATTTCTTCCCCAAGAATTTCGTGAGCCTCCCCCACTACAGCGCATTCAATTACATCACTGTGCGCATACAGCACTTCTTCAATCTCGCGAGGATAGACATTGTATCCTCCGCGAATAATCATGTCCTTTTTACGATCTACAATGAAAACGTTTCCATTTTTGTCCTGATAAGCAAGGTCCCCTGTGTAAACCCAGCCATCACGAATCGTTGTAGCTGTTTCTTCTGGCTTATTATAGTAACCTTTCATGGCATTACGACCTCGGAAAATGATTTCGCCAATCTCACCTTGTGGCACATCACGATCATCAGGTGTCACAATTCGTAAATCAACGCCCTCTATTGGTGGCCCTACTGATCCAACCACCTTTTCTCCGTTAACTGGTTGACTGGTAATCATAATGGTGGCTTCTGTTTGCCCGTACGCTTCTACCATCTCCACTCCGATTTCTTTTTTGATTCGGTCAATAATTTCAACCGGAATACTTGCACCACCAGAGCCAAAAATTCGTAAGGAAGAATAGTCGAATTCTTTTAATCTAGGAGAGTGTACAAACAAAGTAAACATCGTTGGCACGCCACTAAAGACAGTAATTCGCTCTCTTTCTATCATTTCTAAAATGGCATCAGGGTGGAATCGTTCTTCGATATAAATGGTCGCTCCTTTGTAAAGTGGACACCAAATCCCAGCCATTTTCGCAAACGCATGGAACAGTGGAAGAACAACGATGACTCGATCCTTTTCGTTCGTCCCTTGTTCATCCGTCATTGCCTTGGTCATCCAGGCTACATTATCGTGGGTAATCATTGCACCTTTCGGATTTCCTGTTGTGCCCGAGGTATAAATAATTTGTGCTGTATCTTCGCTTATTCTAGGGGTGAGTTCGTCAAGAGGTTCTGAGTCTAGCAATTTCGTCCATTCACATCGAGGGTCCTCTTTTCCATAGCAAGGAATCAATAGATTGGTAGTGGTAAAATGATTTTTTGCATTCTCCACAATTCCAGCTACGGCTTGATCGTAAATGAGTGCTTGTGATTCAGAATCATTTAATGCGTATGTCAGTTCCTTCTCTTTGTATTGCGGGTTTAGTGGGACAACCGTTGCACCGATCGCCAGCAGGGCAAAATAAGAGAGGACATATTCAGGTCGAGTCGTTAACATGAGACCAACATTCATATCTTCTCTGATTCCAAGAGACTTTAGACCGTTTGCAACCCTTAGTATTTTCTCTTTAAGTTCTTGATACGACATCGGTTCATTTCGAAAGACGAGAGCTGTTTTTTCTGGAAGGCGGTCAGCAGTTTGAACAATTAGATTAACAACGTTCATAATAAAACCTCCTCAGTTCATTTGATAAATCGCTTTTTTTAAAACAGGGTGACTTTACTAGTAGACGGCAATTCTGTGAAAACCAATTTACTTTACCTGTTACGAGCGTTGTTATGACTGAAGAAGATGGTGTGCTGCTGTGTGCATGGTGTGGGTTTGTGTGTGGTGTGTTCTAGTGTTGTAGTTTGGTTTTGCTAGTTTATGCTGTAATCACTAAATTTTATAAGCTAATCGTGACTTTTTAATATAATCGCGAAAATTAGCAAGATAATCGCGTTTTTTTCGATATAATCGCGAAAATCAGCAAGATAATCGCGTTTTTTTCGATATAATCGCGAAATTACATAAAATAACCGCGAAACCGAGATTTACAGAGTCACAGCAGGAGACAATCCTCCCTCTCCTGCTGCAACTCCTCTAACTACTCAATTCTTTCAATAATCGTTGCGTTGGCCATTCCGCCACCTTCACAGATGGCTTGAAGACCGTAGCGGCCGCCTGTTCTTTCTAATTCATGCATCATTGAAGTCATAATACGCGCACCTGTAGCACCTAGTGGATGACCTAGTGCGATTGCGCCACCATTAGGATTAAGCTTTTGCGGATCTGCCTTTAGTTCTTCTAACCAGCACATTGGAACTGGTGCAAATGCTTCATTTACTTCATACGTATCCATGTCTTCGATCGTTAAGCCTGCTTTTTGAAGTACTTGCTTTGAAGCCTCAATTGGTCCAGTTAGCATAAGGGTTGGATCTGAACCAACTACTTGACGAGCAATGATACGGAATCTAGGTTTTAATCCTAACTCTTCCGCTTTATCTTTAGACATTAGTAAAAGAGCTGCCGCTCCATCACTCATTTGACTAGAGTTTCCAGCATGAATATTACCGTCTTCTTTAAACGCTGGCTTTAACGTTCCTAATTTTTCAATTGTTGATCCGGCTCTTGGTCCTTCGTCATTTTTCACCGTAACAGTTGTTCCATCTTCAAGCGTTACTTCTAATGGCATCACTTCACGTTCGAAGCGTCCTTCTTCAATAGCTTTCAGGGCTCTGTTGTGGCTTTCTAGTGAAAACTCATCCAGTTGAGTGCGAGTATACCCCCATTTTTCCGCAATGCGTTCTGCAGACAACCCTTGGTGAATCATTTCATATTTCGAAGTTAAGCTTTCCGCCCAATCAGAATTTCTTCTTGTTGCGCCAAGTGGAACACGTGACATGCTTTCCACACCACCCGCGATCACGACATCCATATCTCCACTTAGAATCGCTTGTGCCGCAAAATGAATCGCCTGTTGACCTGATCCACATTGACGGTCAATTGTAGTCGCTGGTACATGAATTGGAAAATCAGCCATCAACGTTGCTGTACGAGCAATATTTACCCCTTGCTCCTCAACCTGTGATACGCAACCCATGATTACATCTTGAACGATTCCAGGTTCCACACCTGCACGCTTGACTAACTCCTTTAACACTTTAGCCGCTAATTCATCTGGACGTTCGTTGCTTAATAATCCTTTTCTTTTTCCAACAGGTGTACGAACTGCTTCTACAATCACTACTTCACGCATCTTACATTCCTCCAAAATTAGTCTATTTCGTTACCTCAGTATTCGGTGTTAAACGGTTTTGAATATGTTGAAGGGACAAGTTCGCCTCTTCTTTCATTTGTAAAAATAACTCTTGAATCGAGAGAATCTCTTTTATAAGACCAACGGATTGGCCACAAGACCAAATGCCCCCATCAAGATCACCTTCAAAATAGACATTCTTACTTCTTTTTCCGGTGATATACGGGAGTAGCTGCTCTAATGAAGCCCCTTCCCTCTCAAGTCGTTCTACTTCTTTACTTACTTCGTTAAGGGCTACTCTAGATGGACTACCGATATTACGTTGAACAATAATCGTATTGGTCTCATCAGCTTGAACCATCCATTCCTTGACGTTATCGTGAATGGGAGCCTCTTTCGTTGCCATAAAGCGTGTTCCCATTACAATTCCTTCTGCACCGAGGGCAAGCGCACTTACCAAGCCTCTACCATCGGAAAATCCTCCACCCGCAATCACGGGGATTGAGACAGAATCTACTACCCTAGGTAACATGACGAGTGTACCAACATCACTCATCCCAGGGTGACCCCCCGTTTCGTTTCCGACAATGATGACAGCGTCGACTCCAAGTTTCTCAGCGGTGATGGCATATTTTACTCCAGGAACTTTATGAAGAACGATAAATCCATTCTCCTTCAGCTGTGGCATTAATTCTTTCGGACTTCTCCCGCTTGTTTCAACGATTTTAACGTTTTCTTCTATTAAAACATCTATGAAATCTTCATTTGGCGTAGCCGTTTGGCTAGGAAAAAGATTTAAGTTTACCCCAAACGGTTTATCTGTTAGTGCTTTTACCTTGTGGATTTCACTCCGCAAACCCTCAGGCGTACCAAACGTTTTTGAAGTGATGATTCCTAAGCCACCAGCCTCAGAAATGGCCGCAGCTAGTTCGGCACGGCCAACTTGATACATCCCACCACATATAATAGGATAATCGATTCCTAACAGTTCGGTAATTCTCGTTTTCATCCTTACCCTCCCTTATCTCGGTGACATTCTAATGGCACCATCAAGACGAATCGTTTCACCGTTTAGCATTGGGTTCTCAATAATCGATTGTGCTAGGTGCGCATATTCCGAAGGGCGACCTAATCTAGATGGGAATGGAACCTGTGACTCTAGCGCCGCTTTTGCCTGTTCATTTAACCCACCGAATAGTGGTGTCTCAATTAAACCAGGAGCAATCGTTACTACTCGAATTCCATCCCTCGCTAAATCTCGAGCAATCGGCAAGGTCATTCCAACAACTCCGCCTTTTGAAGCACTGTAAGCAACTTGCCCAATTTGTCCTTCAAACGCTGCTACAGACGCCGTATTAATAATGACACCGCGCTCACCTTCTTCATTCGGCGTATTAGCAACTAATTTCTCCGCAGCTAGTCGAATGACATTGAAAGTACCTACTAAATTCACTTCAATGACTTTCTTAAAAGTGTTAAAACTATGAGCCTTTCCTTTACTAACTGTTTTTTCAGCAGCACCAATTCCGGCACAGTTTACAACCGTATTAAAAGGGCCAAATGTTGCAATGGTTCCATCAATCGCTTTTTGAACATCTTCCTCGCTAGAAACATTTGTTTTGAAAAAGATCACATTTTCGCCTAGCTCTTCTACTAATTGATTGGCTCTATCTTCTTGTAGGTCTAAAATAGCTACTTTTCCACCATTTTTAACCATGTTTCGAACAGTAGCCTCTCCAAGTCCTGAAGCTCCTCCAGTAACGATTGCAATAGAATCTTGTATTCTCATTTTTTTACTCCTTTCCATCTCTAATATATTCAACTAAAACTTATAGATTCTCTCGTTTTACATAGCCTAATTCTTCAAGAATTTCATCATTATGCTCCCCGAGCTTTGGTGCAAGACGCTTCATTTGTACCTTTTTGCTTAATAGCTTAATAGGATTGCTAATGTGTTTTACTTTTCCAATTCCAGGGTGTTCAATTTCTTCAATCATTTGTCGGTCTCTTATTTGCGGGTGTTCCATCATTTCTTCCGGTGTTAAAACAGGCGACACACACGCATCAATTCCTTCAAAAAGGAACATCCACTCTTGAAGTGTTTTTTGTGAGATCATCTCTTGAATCTCTACTTTCATCTTCCTTTGCTGTTCAATGGGGGCTTCTAGTTTTGCGATTAGATCTGTTTTGCCAATCACCTCGCAAAAATTCTTCCAAAACTTAAACTCTAGCGCACCGACTGATATGTATCTGTGATCCTTTGTTTCATACACCTCATAGCTAGCTTTTCCTCCATTTAGAACAAACTCTCCTCTTTTAAGAGTTTCTGGTGTACTAGAAAAATAGTTAGGAAGAATCGTTTGCATCCACGACACAGCACCATCAAGCATGGAAATATCAATAAACTGACCCTCTCCAGATTTCTGAGCATCAATAATGGAAAGTAAGATTCCAATGGTAGCCATTAGAGACCCACCACCAATATCGCCTATTTGCACAGATGGAATGAGTGGTTTTCCATTTGGATCTCCCTGTAGATGTAGAAGGCCCGCATAACTTAAAAAGTTTAGATCATGTCCAGGTTCACTGGTAAACGGACCCGTCTGGCCATAACCAGTAATCGCACAGTATATTAATTTAGGTTGGTGTTCTTTAAGTTGCTCGTATCCAAGGCCTAGGCGTTCCATCACCCCTGGACGAAATGATTCAATTAAAACATCCGCTGTTTTAACTAAATCAATAAAAATCTTTTTATCTTTCTCATCTTTTAAGTTTAGGGTCACACTACGTTTGTTCCGGTTAAGAGACATAAACATTGCACTTTGTCCTTCAATCTTCGGTTCGCCCCAACGTGCATAGTCTCCTAGTTTTGGATCTTCCACTTTTATGACATCTGCACCAAAGTCAGCTAGCATCAACGAACAATAGGGTCCTGGTAACAATCTAGTTAAATCTAAGACTCGTACTCCATCAAGAGGTAACGACAATCAACAACAACTCCTTTCGAAAATAGATAAGGAAATCGCTTACATATACAAATAATAGCAATTTTCTAAAAATTATACAACGTATTTATTTTTTGACTCTCTGTTTAATTTTATTTCAAGAAGAACACGGTCATACAAGCTTTTGCTAGTTCCTTGCCTTTACCTCTATTAAATTCTTAGTTGATTTTTCCACTTCTCTAACATACGATTTAAACACAAGGTAAAAAAATGAAACGATGTTCAATAATATTATCTACCTTCAAGTCTCATGCTACTTTATTAGCTTGTACAATAAACTTTTTGGACCTAGGAGGAATTGTCATGTCATTAAGAGAAAAAAAGATTGCCAAAAAGAAAGAGGAAATCTTAAGGTCTGCTGCTACTGTGCTTGCTGAAAAAGGATATCATGGAACGACTATGGAAGAGGTTGCGGCAAACCTATTAATGACAAAAGGATCGATGTATTACTATTTTAAAAATAAGGATGATCTATTGTATCAGTGCCACCAGATGATTATGGAACTGAGTCTTGAAAAGATTGAGCAAGTAGCAAATAGTGAGTTAAATCCTATTGAAAAACTCAGAAATGCGGTAAAGTCTCACGTCCTTCTTGCCACCAGTGAAAAGTCTATGTTTATGATGATGGATAAACCTGATCAACATTTTACGGGAGAACATTTAGAGGATGCTCTCGGTCAACGAAGAGACTATGCTCATTTTTTTGATAAAATTTTAAAAGAAGGAATTGAAAAGAACGTTTTTGACGAGAACATAGATATTAGGATGGTTCGCTTTATTATTTTAGGAGCATTAAATTGGATTCTCCAATGGTACAGCGAGGATGGTCCACAAACATCTGAAGAAATTGCTCAAGCATTCGCCACCCATCTTTTAAAAATGGTATTGAAATAAAAGGAAGTTTTTATACGCAAGAGCTTACTAGAGGTGGAAACTTATGTGTGGAAGATTTACGTTAACAGACAATATTCTTCAGCTACAGGCACAATTTGAATTTGAGTTCTATGATGAATATTTGCCTAGATATAACATAGCGCCAAGCCAAAAGGTTTTGGCGATTGGTTCGAATGGTGAACGTCGGAAAGGAAGTATGTTGCGTTGGGGGCTGATTCCGTTTTGGGCTTCGGACGAGAAAATTGGTTATAAAATGATTAACGCTCGCAGCGAAGGGATTGAAGAAAAGCCGTCCTTCAAGCATGCTTTTAAAAAACGTCGCTGTCTTGTGATAGCAGATGGCTTTTATGAGTGGAAAAAGCTTGATGATGGTAAAACAAAACAGCCTTATCGATTTGTTATGAAGGATAGGAAACCTTTTGCAATGGCAGGCCTTTATGAAATATGGAAAAAGGGTACGGAACCAATTGTGTCTTGTACTGTGATTACAACGACTCCAAATAAGGTGACAGAAGATGTTCATGATCGCATGCCAGTAATTTTGCATGAGAACGCTTATGACACATGGATGAATCCGAAGTTTGAAGACACGGAACATTTAAAGTCCCTCCTCGTCCCCTATCCGGCTGATGAAATGGAGAAATATGCAGTAACCTCGCTTGTTAATTCACCTAAGAATGAGATGGCTGAGTTGTTGTCGCCAATTAATAGTTTATAGTCGTAGGGAGCCCTTTCTATTAAAGATAGGGCTCGTTTATTTATGGATCGTTTTATGTTTTGTAATACTGTTTTTTTTGAGGAATGTTAAGATATAGGGTGTCACGGAGGCATTTTGATTACGTATATGTGAAGAACGATTAATTATAGGATTAAAAAGGCATTTTGATGACGTATATTTGAGGATTGATGAAGTATAAGGCATCAAAAAGGCATTATGATGCGATATATTTGAGCAATAATGAATTTTAGGACATCAAAGAAGCAAACTGATGACGTATATTTCGAGAGAGGTGAATTATAAGGTACCTACGAGGCAGCCTCATGCCGTATCTTTGAGCAATAAGCAACAAAAGGGCTTCATTAACAAATCGTCACGATTTATTCACGAGTTCTGCATGAGTTCTCGATATCTTCTTGTTATTTTTATCGTGAGAATACGAAGGAGATGAATTCTATGAAAAAACTATTCACTAGTATTTTGACAGCTTCTTTATTCCTCGCCATTGCTACAGCCACCTTTGCGCAGGATAATGAAGTAGAAAATGGAGTAATGAATTTTGGCCAAATGAAACCGTTTATGGAAGAAATGCATCCAGAACTATCTGAAAAAGAATTGAAAGATATGTACGAATCATGTCATGGAACAAACGGTGCAATGCCCAGCAAAAACTTTCAACATATGAATCATATGGATATGGGGTTGTAAATAAGTAATTAATTAGTTGGCTTAGCATTCGTGCTAAGCCATTTCTAATTTTAGAATATATAATCATTCTGTATTGAATAATAAAAGGGATTAGCTTAAATTACAAATTCTGGAGTAATCACATGAATATAATCCTGTTTATTATCTACGGGTACATCGGATGGAAATATGGTAACTGGAAGGATTTTAGCCGCTATTATCCCTCTCTCTTGTTCTTTATCATAGGTGACTTATTATACCAATTTTTATTATTTGATCATACGATGTGGAAGTTTAAGCCTTTGGGGTTTATAGATGAGGGTTTACAGTTAAATCATTCGTTAATTGCATTAGGAAAAATGGCTATTCAGTATCCAGTAACGTTATCTATTTTTCTTGGGAGGTTGAGTTCTGAGAAATCCAAGCAGATTCTGTCTATTTTTTTATGGACGGGTATTTACGGAATAACAGAATGTATTGCCCATACAACTGGTATAATGACATATCATCATGGTTGGAATTACGGATGGGATTTGGTGTTCAATGTGATCATGTTTTCTATGTTGCTATTGCACTATAAAAAACCGTATGTAGCATGGCTTCTTGTTCTGCCAACTATTATAGGATTTTGGTGGATTTTTGACGTCCCCTTTTCTGTTCTAAAATAATAGGAAAACGGTGAGAGAATGCAAAGTGAGACTTATATAAAGGACACACCTACTTTAATCGTATTTTCTCTTCTTTTTATCATCATTTTTGGTTATTGGTTACAAAAAAGAATTACCGCCTATAATTTTCAGAAGAACAGTAAGATTCTATTTTTTATAGATAACTTAGGTCTAATTGTTGGTTTTCTTTTAGGTGTAGGTTTACTATTTATTGCGTTATTTTTATAAATGTTCTGTTATACTAGCTTCCGACTTTCCAATTCGCAATTTATTTTATAATTAGTAAAAAAGACAAAGACTTCCGGTCTCTGCCTCTTTTTAACCTATTGATTTAATAACTTTTTGATATCTAGTATAGTTTGCAAGTGCATTCCCTCGTGAAAAACGGTACGGATGAGTGCTTGTTCAATTGTGTACATTCCCATGTCTACAGGAGGAAATTCCTCGTCAAATCGATGACCGAACAACTCTTTAATTTTTGTTGGTTGCTGCTCTAGTAACGACTTTAATTCCTCGAATGAAGGTGTGTCAGATGTGAAGTTTTCTGGTGATGATCCATATCCAAACCAAGAATTGAATGCCTCAGGTACATCAGCCTTCTCCTTCGTAACTGCTTGAATCCACAAATATTGATCGAGGTATATGTGACCAAGGTTCCAACGGATGTTGTTATTAAAGCCAGATGGAATCACTTCTGCTTCTTCTTCCAGTAGATTCGAAACTACACCTAAAATGTAACTTCGATAGCTTTCTAATTGAGCAAATAATACTTCTTGACGTCGATTCATTTAAAAGAACCCCTTTTCTTTTACTAGCTAAAAGTTCGATAAAAATGGATATTTTCCTTCTATTTTCTATAAAAGATTTTAAGTAAGAATTAACTATTTGCACTTGCCTAATCCTTACTTTTTCAATGAAAAAATCGAGCCCACCAAAAGGGAACTCGATTTTGAAAGGTTATTTATTTTTCCAACGTTAGAAGCACTGCTCGTGTTAATATCTCCGTTCCATTTAATAAAGCATCGTGATTAAAGGTCATGTTCGGGTGGTGTAAACCTGGTGCTAAGTCACAACCTAATCCGAGCATGGTCGCTTTTAAATGCGGTCGTTTAATGCTATAAAAATGAAAATCATCTCCACCTGTAGTCACAAGAGGTGCTTCTGCATTTTCAGCGCCAAGTACGTCTGATATGGCAAGTTCCATGATATTTTGTGCTTCTTGACTTTCTACTGCAGCAGCAATCTTTGCCGTGGTGGTCAGTTCGATGTTAATCCCGTATAAATTCTGAAGGATGTCAGCTTGATGATTCACTTTTTTGATAAGTTGATCCATGGCTTCATTCGATTGAGCACGTAAATCTAAGCTGAATGTCGCATTCCCTGGTATGATATTATGACTTTTTCCCCCAGCATGAAAGGATGTCATTTTTACAGAGTATGGAACCATTGAATTTAAATGGATACTATTGAGCATGTTGACTAGTGTTGCACCTACCTCAATAGCATTAGCACCTAGGTGAGGACGTGCACCATGCAAATCTTCTCCAGATATTTTCCCTTCCATGACTCTAGCTGCTCCGTGTATGATGGCTGAGCTAGCTTTGCCAAGCGGCATTTCTTGTATAGGGCGTAAGTGGACGCCGTACAAATAATCCACATCATCTACGACACCATCTTCTACAAATTTCAATGCACCTGTTCCTTTTTCCTCAGCAGGTTGGAAAATAAAGCGCACCGTACCGTTCGGGAGAGAATCCATAGCCTTTAAAGCTTCTACTACTCCTAAGACCATCGCCATATGGGCATCATGTCCACATGAATGATTTGCCTGATAAACTCCATCTACTTCCTGCCATAATGCATCCATATCAGCTCTTAAAGCCACAACAGGCTTCCCCTTACCAATTTCTCCTATTACCCCTGTTGAATCATTGAATGTCCGAACTCGACAGCCCAGTTCTAATAATACTTCTTTTATATAATCGGTCGTTTTCGTTTCTTCCCAGCTTAACTCCGGATGTTCATGGAAATGACGAAAAGTCTCCAGAATGCTTTTTTTGTGTTGTTCTACCATGATCTTCATTTGAAAACCCCTCTTAACGTGGCTACTTTTCACCTAAATGGAAAGGTGAAATTTATCATCTTTATTATAATGAAGTGCCATTTTAAATGATTATACTGAAGCAGCACCTCTTCTACAATATAAATTTTATTCAAATTCGGAATTTTTGATTTACTAATTAATTCAAGTAGATATACAAAAAAAATGCGGACGATAAAGAGTTCCGCACACATTAAAATTTATTCTTTTCAATATTTTTAATGGTTTCACTTTCCACCACACTATACAGCCTACTCTTAGGTGGATACAAGGTTTGTGAAGGCCAAAGTCCATGGTGACCGGAACATATATAGCTTATGAGACAAGCAATAAAGAAATACTCCACTCCTTTTCCATCAAACAATTCGACTGCCAGAAGAAACGCAGCTATCGGTGTGTTTGCTCCTCCACAGAAAACTGCAACCATTCCAAGTGGAGCGATAAATGATAAAGGAAGATGAAAAATTTCAGATAAGGCATTCCCTAATGTCGCACCTATAAAGAACAAAGGAATCGCCTCCCCTCCTACAAAACCCATTCCAAGCGTAACCGCTGTAAAGATGAGTTTGGCTAAAAAGGCAAATGGAGGTACACTTTCGGTAAAAGCTTGTTCTAACATCGGTAAACTTCGGCCGTTATAATCCTGGGTTCCAACCATCCAAGTTAGAGCAATCACCAGGAGTCCTCCGACAAAAGCTCTTTTCATATGATTCTCTTTAAAGATTTTCTCAGACCTTTTTTGGATCTCATGCCTCAGCTGACAGTACAATACAGCTACAAGACTGAAGATAATAGCTAACACGATGACTTTTAAAAATAAAATAGGAGATAAATCCGGGATATGTTTTACGAATAATTTCTCTTTATGCTCCACACCCCAAGCATGAACGGTTACATAATGACCTACAAAGCTTGAGACAAGGCAAGGAACGAATGCTTCGAATTTTATTTTTCCTACGGATGTCATTTCCATTCCAAAAACGGCACCAGAAATCGGGGTTCCAAAAGCTGCACCGAAACCAGCGCTAATCCCGCTCATTAAAAGAATTTTCTTATCTAGGATATGAGACTTAAAGAACTGATTAAGTGTTTCAGAAATACTTCCACCCATTTGGATAGCTGCACCTTCTCTGCCGGTTGACCCTCCAAAAATAATCGTAACAAAAGTGCCTAAATACACCAGGAATCCCATTCTTCTAAGAACCCTTGCCTTACCATTCACCGCATCGATAATGAGGTTATTCCCTTCTGCGATGTTGTTTCCATCCTTCTTCCCATAATTCATATACAAATATCCAATTAGCAGTCCACCAATTGGAAGAAAGTAGACTAACCAGTTATTTTTCTCACGTATTTCTCCAAGATAGTCATTGGTACTTAGTAGAAATGCTGTAGTAGTGCCAATAACCAAACCAACAATAGTCCCCCAGAAAATCCACTTTGATAGTATGACGAAAAATACCCTATACTTTTGATTAGTCATCAATGAAAACCCTCATTTCAGATGTTCTGGCGGTTCGTTAAGATGTTGGTTATTTTTAATTTCAGTAAATAGATTGGATGCTTCATTAGCGGATGGAATCACTACTTGGTTTCCTTTTAACAAAGACAATAACAATTGAATGTCTTCCTTTGTTGCTGGTTGCTTCTCGGGTTTCAACATATATCCAAGTTGACCGTTTGATTCAATCGTTGCCCATTGAACATCACTTATATTTTGAATCCCCTTTTGCCTCATCCTAACCTCAAGCATGTCTACCGTTAAACGAATCTTTCTAAGATTTGCTACGTTTAACTGACCATTCTCTACAACTAGGACCGATTTGCTATAAAAGAAGCTTTCTAATTTATCAAATTTTAAGACCGCATATTCGATCATAATAAGAACCACCACAAGAAGGAATGTGATGAGCATCGTCACCCATATATTCCTGTCACTAACTGGTTGAATAATTAAAGAACCTACCGCAACCATCATGACAGTTTGGGCGACGGTTAATTGGGAAATAGACTTTCTCCCGGCCAAACGTAAAATGAGAACCCCGCCAAACACAATCACAAACGATTTCCAAACAAAATGTAAATCCAATTTGGTTCCTCCTAGATAAATCTCTTTGGTTATCGTTTGGAAAAATAGTTAAATTTATGCTTTTCACAGGCATTCTCATGTTCTGTAAAAACAAAAAACTCCCTCTAAGAAAGAAGGAGTAGCCTTAAATTACTTATTCATTTGGATAAGTTTCTTGTAAAAATTTGATGGATTGCTTGATGAGTGCTTTTAAAACCTCTACATCAATATCTGCCACTTTGTTGATATACACACAAGCTTTCCCCGATGTATGTTTTCCAAAATCATTCAGTAATTGCTCACGCTCTGTATCACCAGTAGCAAAGTACAAACTAATCTTCGCCTTTCTAGGAGAGAACCCTACTAGTGGTGCATCTCCCTCATGACCGGTTGCATACTTATAGTGATAAGAACCAAAACCTATTATACTTGGTCCCCACATTTTTGCTGGAAAGCCTGATGTCTCCGTGAATATATCTAGTAGCTTATAAGCATCTTCTCTTTTTTTAGGGCTATCAACTTTTTCAATAAATTCAATTACACTGTTCTCAGTCTCTTTGGTTTTTAGCTCATACATTTTGCTCACTCCTCATCCTTTTTTCCGTAATACCCAAGATTGGAAATGATACTTCCCACCAACTGTCTCAGCTGGGACAACTACAAAATACTCGATTTTAAAATGGTTTTCTAGTATGATTTTTAAATCTTCATCCGTATAGAAAGAGAAGAATCTTTTGGGCTCATAAAAATCATCTTCCCAGATACCTTCAGAGTTCTCACCACCATAGACACCCATAAAGAAAAGGCCGCTTGGCTTTAATACTCTCTTTATTTCCAATAACGTGTCTTCTAAATCCTTTTTCGGAACATGTAGCAAACAATTCATAGCCCAGATAGACTCATATGAGCTATCCGAAAAATCCAGATGATCAAAACTCATCTCTCTTGCGTTAAGTCCCTTAGATTTGCATAGTTCCACCATTTCAGGCGATAAATCAACACTCATCGTCAAAAGTCCCTTAGATGAAAAATAGAGACTGTCCTTTCCCGGACCAGCACCTACTTCCAGGAGGCTTTTAACATCTTCATTTACTAGGAATGATAGGAAAACATCGCGTTCTTTTTCCTTCCAACCTTCAATTGTTAAAGACTCTCTTTCTTGGGCTTTAACATCATAGGAGCTTTTTAAAGCTGATTTCAAGTTCGGATCAATCATGATTAACTTCTCCTTGTTAATTAATAGAGAGGATCAGCAAAATCTTAGCCTAAAACACAAATGTGTTTTAATAACTCATGTCCCTCTTATACTCGTTGCTTCCCGGTTGCCTCTTAGTACGATTCCATGCTTCAATCGCCTCTTTGCGACCCTTCCCTTTATTACTCGGATCTTTAAAGAAGTCCCGAACAAATCGGTTGTATTCGAATTGGGGAGGAATCTCCTTTTTATAGAGTGGATCTTTCTTACGTTCTTCTTCTTTGTACCAAGCATCGACTACATCACGATATGTTTTACCTATATGATTTTTAAAGTAGTTTTGTATGTATGTAGAAAAGTGAAATTTCGGGCCAATAGCAGTTTTGAAGAATGCTCTTACCTCTTGGCTGCACCTATGATTTTCCGTTATTACGGTGTCTAAACTAAGATGACCCGGCTTGGTAGGTTTAGAATAATGTTTTTTAGGTGCGGTTTTTATTTCTCCAGTCTCTAAATACTTCAATATTCTATCTGATAATTCTTGCTTAGAGCCTGATGAACTCATCCCGATTGCCTTACAGAAAGATTGTAGTTCCTCCTTCAACCAGTAAAAATTTTTAAAATCTTGTAATCTTATTTCTTTTGAAAGAATGGGCCTCACTTCTGCGACCTCCCTACCATAAATAGAACATGTGTTCCGTTTATGGTAACACACTATCTCAAATTTCACCAATAAAAACTTAGCATTATAATCCCTCAAAGGTTACTAATAGATCTTGTTTAAAATAATCCAATGGACCGTAGGCTTCAGAATAATTATCACTTGTAAATACGGTTACAAGTTCATATTCTGGAACGACAATAATATACTGTCCTCCATATCCCATAGCATAATAAATATGTGGCTTATAAGGCTGTTTCTTCTCATCATTCAAAATCCACCAATGGTAGCCATATGAACCAAATTTATATTGACTCAAAAAATGCGGGGTTGTAGCAGCAGTAACCCACGCCTCAGAAACAATCAATTTTTCTCCCAATTTTCCTTTATTGAGCATCAATTGACCAAGCTTAAGCATATCTTCTGGTTTAAGAGAAAGACCAAATCCACCTATACCAATCCCCTTTGAATCGGAATACCACATGTATTTTTCAATGCTTAGTGGCTTAAATAAGTGATTTTCAGCAAATTGAATTAAGCTTACTCCTGATGCTTCTTGAATAATTGCCGCCAACAAATGGGAAGCACCAGAATTGTAATACATATTTTCCCCTGGTTTTTCAGCCATTTTTCTATCAAGGACAAAACGAACCCAATCTTTGCTGTTAATCATCGGCATCGGCCTTCCACCCCAAGTAGAAAATTCCGGCCAATCAATCCCCATTGACATGGTCAGTAAATGTTCAATCGTAATACTCCGTTTGTTCATATCAATATTAGGAAAAAAATCAGATATAGGCTGATAAACTCCCTTCACGATTCCCTTATCAATCGCGATTCCAATTAGAATCGCAACAACACTCTTTGTTACAGAATTTATTTTATGCTCTTTTTCTCTGAGCTTTTTATTTCTAAAATAATCGTATACAATTTCCCCCTTATGAGAAACGATACAACTATTAATCTTATCTTTCGTAAACTTTTTTTCTAGTATTTTAAAATGGTCAGCGTTTACATTCGTGGATGCTTTCAGCGAAAACCTCTCCTCTGTGAAAATTTCCGGCATATAATGGTAAAATTATACACGAAAAAGAATAAAATAGGGAGACATAAAAAAACAGGTAAGCTACCACTTACCTGAAAAAATCGCCTATTCAGAAATACTAGCATTGGGACAGCGCCTTGCTAATTCCAAAATAAATTCCTCTTTGTTTTTTGGTGAGATTATAATGCTTCCTAAAATTCCGGTCTTATATAATATTTCCAATGCGTCTTTGGATGACAGAATCCTGTAACCAACAAGAATATTATTGGTAGGAGTAACTCGCGTAATATCTTCATATTTGATTCGACTTCTAAATGGACCACCCTTTATAAACAAATGATGCTCCTCAAAAACATATTTGATATCAAAGGCTACCCATAAAATCAGACAGACCGTAATCAATAATATGAAAAGCATGACGGTTACCTCAAGTGCTGTCTTAGCAGTATCAAGTATGATAGGTAGCAAACAAACCACCATAATGATTCCGATCGCAATGCTAATAATTAGTCTTAGTTAACTCCTTTACATAGACATCCTTTTTAAAAGATCGGTCAACTACAAATCCATAAAAGGAAGCCAGCACTTGGTGAAAGAGTATTACAAGAACAACCTTAATATCTATATGAATAAAAATAACCAGAGAGCAAACTTACTCCCTGGTTCCTATATCTTAAAACTATTTGTTATGTTCCGCAATCGTTTCATAGGTTAAGCCAAGGCCATCCTTAACGATGATTCGAAGTTCTACGTCCTCTATATCCTTACCAACTTCCTCTTCTAGATTTAAAAAATGATTAAAGTTAATACCTTCAAAATGTGAATCAGAATGGAAATTATAATGCCCATTATTACGATTATAATTTGGGTTTAATAAATCAATTTCTTTAATGACTTTACCATCTAAATAAAAGTACGCCATAGCACTTTTCATTTTAAGTTCTTCCTTATTCTTTGTAAGTGGAAGCTCTTGGTCTAGTCGATTCTGTATGTCAAAATTCATATCGACATGACCATCACCAGTGTTATGAAAAAATGAGTGTATGGAGATTCTTGAATTCAACTGTTCTTTGAAATTTAGATCTAGCAGACTCTCACTTCTCGTGCCGTTATTTGCTGTTGCAACCACTTGTGTTTCAAAGTTCCCTTTTAATGGGAAGGTATACTCCAATGAATAGTTAAGTCCTTCCTTCTTAGTAACATCAAGCTCCGTCCAATTCTCTTCACCTGCTTCACGATATAAGAAAGAAATTTCTTCCCCATCCACTAAATCACGTAAACTCCATTCTATTAATACATCAATCGTGTTCTTTTCTAGATCAACGCTATGAACTTTATAAGTTTTTTCAGCCACCCATAGCTGTTCCTGCATAAACTCCTCTAGCTTTGTGTCCATATTATATGAAATACTACCAACAGAGTCATGAACATTTTGAATTTCATGCTGCATATATTCGAACATTTGCAATTTTTCATTTAAGACCCTAATTTTGTTCATATGGATGATGTTAAAAATAATCAGAACAGCTACAGCAATTCCAACAAGAACATCTCTTTTGGTCAATTTTTTCACTCCTTTTAAAAATTCTGGAAAAGAACTCTAAAGGTTCAATTGCTTATTATCGTCCAGACTTCATTTCCTTGGTTAAAAAAACTAAATCATGCACATGAGTAAAACCAACTCTTTTGTAGAGAGTAATAGCTAACACATTACTCGCGTTCACACAAAGTGTTACTGTGTTAATACTAGTAAAGGAGAATATCCATTGCAAAGCACAATGAAGTAGTTGTCCTCCAATTCCTTTTCCACGATACTGCTCATGTACTGCGAAGAATTCAATATTTGCCTCACCGAATTCAGGTTCAGCTTCAACATAGATGTAGCCAGTTAAAACATCTGATTCCTTTGTAATAAAGACCTTTCGATGATTATTTAATCGTGCAATAATTTGGTCTCCATTATAATAGGTAGATGGAAAAGTATGGTCATGAAGGGACACAAATTCTGAATAGTGAGCTTCTGTTATTTCCTCTAGTGGCTTTTTATTGTGATGGAAATCAACTTTTTCAAACTCAAGAATCGTTTGTTCACTATGAATTTGAAAACCTTCTTGTTTGGCAAATTCTAGGGAACTGATATTATTCTTATTCGGAAACATATATAGCTTTTCTATTCCACTTGGCAAGAAGCTTTGCATTTCACGCCACATTTCAGGCACTATAGTCCAGTAATCTTCTTTTACAAAAGGTCCCCAAATCTCGGCACTTCCATTTTCAATATCCGCATCAAAGCCGAGAACACCTATAAAGCTATCGTGATCTAATGCTATTAAAAAACTTTCCCAATAAGGTACATCTGTTATGTCTTCTCTCAACGTATTTTCGATTTCTTTCGCATCTGTTCCACAATACCCAATATGATGAGTGTCTAACTTATTCAAGGTAGATATAAACTCAGCAACCATCTCGGTATCACTTTTACTCATTTTTTTAAATGTTAGCATTCTATCCCATCCTTATGTCTAAAAACCTCTTCTATATTACAGTAACATACAATTAACTAAATATTGTAAAAATAATTACTTTGCAGAACAGATTGCAGCTGGGGATGGTTGTATAATTAAATTTTTTGTGGTTGTTTTTTACCCAAAAAAAATCAGCCCCTTGTAGATTGATAGTGTTTTATTTTGAAATTATCTTGTATAATAAAATCGAAATAGGAGGTGATACGAAAATGGAGGAAGTATTAAAAGTCATTCAGCAAATTGATCAAAGAACACGCCAAATGGATGAGAGAATGCAACAAATAGATGAAAGAATGCATCGAATGGATGAAAGAATGCATCGAATGGATGAGAGAATGCATCGAATGGATGAAAGAATGCATCAAATGGATGAGAGGCTTAAAAATGTAGAGCAAAAAGTTGAAAACGTCGACCAAAAGGTTGAAAATGTCATTCAAGAGGTTGATGGCGTAAAGACTCAGCTTAATCGAATGGAAGAAACATTAAATGCGGTTGCTAAAACAGCACATGACGATACCGTTGCCATTCTTAAACGCATTGAGAAAAATACGATAAAGCATTAGTATAACTCACTCAAAATAAACACTCCGTTTTTTCTCCAAGAATTTTAATTTTCACATCATTAGTTCCAAATAGATCTCCCCAGAATCACGTAATTCTCCAAGGTGCTTACCTGGGGAAGATTGAATAAATACTAAAGAAACAACACCATTAACTCATCATCATAATAGTCATCACCAATTTTTAATGCTCGTTTATCTAATCCATACGTTTCAAACCCTAATGACTGATAAAGCCTCTTAGCAGGTTCGTTGCTCGATGTTACCGTTAAATAGACTTGTTCAATTCCTTCTAATTCTCTCGCTTTTTTAATGGCTTCAAGCATAAGTCTTTTGCCGATACCAAGTCTTTTTCTCTTTACATACATGGCCACAATATTGGCACGATGCTTAATCTTTAATTTGCTTTCTACTATTAGTGTAACCACACCTAATAGTTCATTTTGTTCAAAAGCTCCAAATGTAAAGAAGTTTCCCCCTCCTAATCGAGTTTCTGTTTTTGCTAAGGAAAATTCCTTTTCTTCTTCATAACCGGAACTAAATGCCTCAGGATGATTTTTAAGCGCCTCTAACCTAATCTCCCTATAAAGAGCCGCGTCCTTTGGCTCTAGAACTCTTATCTCCATCTTAACCCCTCACTTCAGGATGGTATTGATAAACCTCTAATTCAATATAATTTTCTCTCTTAAAATGGATTCCTTCACTTTCAAGCGACATCTTTTGAATAAAAAATGATTCTTCGTCCCTTAGTCCAATCTCACCTTTTGAGTTTATGACGCGGTGCCATGGAAGTTGGTATTTCTCACTCATGGAATGAAGGATTCGGACCACTTGTCTCGCTCCCCTAGGACTACCAGCTAAACTCGCAATTTGTCCGTATGTCATCACTTTACCAGGTGGAATTTGCTTTATGATTTGTACCGCTTGTTCCGTAAATGGCTTCAACCCTCCGACCCTCTGAGTCTCATGGCGGCTCACATCACCTGAATCCTGGATCCTCATTTATTCAGAGTTTTCCATTCCGTAATTCCGCCTTCTAAAACAACTACTTGTAAGCCTTTTTCCGATAAAATCTTTGCACACTTGCTTGCTGAATTACCAGTTGTACAAGTTACAATAATTTCTTCTTTCTTTGGTAAAAGATTAATGGCTTCCATATTCAGATCAAAAATTTGTGTCTTAGGAATGTTCAGACTCTCTATATTAGGATCTTTAATGTGATAATCATTGTATTTTTCTTCTGCTCGGACATCTAATAAATGGACCACATCATTTTTCTTTAGCTTATCACTTAGTTCTTTTGCGGTTATTGTTCGTAATGTCATTCTATCCCACCTTACTTCTTTATATAGTTTCACTATAACCATATCGCTCCCTTCAATCAATAAGAAAAGCATCTGCAAGAATCACAGATGCATTTTTCTAAAAACGAGTGTTTCTTTTTTCCATTACCGCTTCGCTTACGACATTATACATCTTTTCCATCCCTTCATTTGACGCTTCAAAATGGAATGCATCCTCTTTACCTATTCCAATGCTCTCCGCCTCCTTCTGAGCGTCGATGTTTGCTCCCATGAAAATAAATTCCCATCTATATTTCTCTTTTTGATGTTGAATTAATTCTCTAACTTTCTTATAGGAGAATTCTTTACTGGCGTTCTCCATGCCATCAGTAGTAATCACAAAGATTACTTTCTTTGGTCGTTCATCTTCATCCGTCTTTGAGAGTCTATAACCAACATCTAGAATGGTTTTTCCTACTGCATCCAAAAGTGCAGTACAGCCTCGAACATAGTATTCCTGTTCTGATAAAGTAACAAGAGAAGCGTCGACACCGTTCCAGATCACCTCATACTCATCATCAAAAAGGACAGTGGTTAGAAGAGTTTCTCCCTCTCGGCATTGTCTTTTAATAAACGAGTTAAACCCACCAATGGTGTCACTTTCTAGCCCCGCCATTGATCCACTTCTGTCTAGTAAAAAAATAATCTCTGTTAAATGCGCTTTCATTACAATCATCCCTTTCAAAATTAGGTATGATATAATAGTAGCTAATTTAATCCAACATTTGGTCGCTTGATAAGCGACATTTTTGGAGGTCCGTTAAATGTTGTCAAAAGAGATTTTGCTAGAGTTAGAGCAGTATGTAGAAATGAGTCTGAATTCACTCACGTTCTCCCTACACTATTCTGAAGAAGCCAATTACAGCATTCTCGAAACTGAACAAAATATTGAATTAGAGGATTTTGTTAAAAATCGCCGCAAACCAACATTACGAGAAGTGCTTTTTAGTTATATCGATCAGATCGGTGCAACGGATGCTGAAATTTATAAAAAAGCAGGCATTGATCGAAAACTATTTTCAAAGATTCGAACAAACGAGAACTACCGACCAGGAAAGAACACCATTATTGCTTTGGCCCTGGCTTTAGAGCTAGAGAGAGACGATGCAGATGATTTATTGGGTGCAGCAGGTTACTCATTGTCTGAAAGTGAGACATTTGATTTAGTCATACAATTCTGCTTTGAGAAAAGCATCTATAATCTTCTCGATGTAAATGAAGCTTTAGATTACTTTAGTCTGAAACCGTTATCAGGAGCTTAGTTAGATTAAATGTTATTAACCCTTCCGTTATAGGAAGGGTTTTTATTAGTTGTTTAATTTTATTTAGGGCGAATCATGGTAAGAATAGATGTACTAAGATACTAGAGAGGACTGAAAGAGTTGCCTTGGCTTTTTATAACCACGTTATTTATCTTTATACTTTTTGTCCCCACAGGTTACTCTACACATCACATATTGGTGTTTTTTATTGGGTTAGTTGGTGTTGGTGCATCTCTTGTCCTGTTCGGACTAACTGCCACAAAGAAATGGAAGGGCTACGGTGAGTTAAAGCCAATATCCTGGTTCTTCCGGTTGCTTGCAATCGGAATTGGATTCTTCGTGCTGCAATTAGCGAACCAATATTATGTGGATGTTAAGTACTATCTTGACGGGGAAACGGAGACGGTTAGCGGAGTGCCTACTGAAATAATTGACTTTGAAGCAAATCGAGAATTAGTCAAAACCGTAACAGTAGTGATTGATGATCAACGTTTTGATGTAGCTGTAAAAGCAAAATATTTTTTAGAAGTTGGCAACATGGAAGATAAAACCTTTGTCATTCATTATCTTCCTAGAACGAAGTGGGTGGTTAATTATGAGGTAATTGAGGAATAGTAGTTAATGCTGTGGGGGGAGTTATGGGATGAAAGAGATAGTCGATCCAAGGGATACGCCTTACTCGAACAGGCCCAAGCCTGTACGTACGTACTAGACAGTTGAAGATAGATTTTCTCTATCAAAAGTTCGAACTGGTTCTGACTTGAACTGACTTTTTTTCGGCCCTACTGTCAGAAGTATAGCCATGTTCTGACTAGAACATAGTATTTTTAAGGCTTTCTGTCAGAAGTTCACCCTTCTTCTTACTCGAGCAGAAGTTTTTCCTCCTTTACTGTCAAAAGTTTGGCCTGGTTCTGACTCGAACAGCAGTTTTTCCTCCCTTTCTGTCAGAAGTTCACCCTTCTTCTGACTCTAACAGAAGTTTTTCCTCCTTTACTGTCAGAAGTTCACCCATGTTCTGACTCTAGCAGAAGTTTTTCCCTCCTTTACTGTCTGAAGTTCGGCCTGCTTCTGACTCTATCAGAAGTTTTTACTCCCTTTTCTGTCTGAAGTTCACCCATATTCTGACTCGAGCAGAAGTTTTTCCTCCTTTACTGTCAAAAGTTTGGCCTGGTTCTGACTCGAACAGAAGTTTTTCCTCCTTTTCTGTCAGCAGTTCGCCCTTCTTCTGACTCTAGCAGAAGTTTTTCCTCCTTTACTGTCAAAAGTTCGGCCTGGTTCTGACTCTAGCAGATGATTTTCCTCCCTTTCTGTCAGAAGTTCACACATATTCTGACTCTAGCAGAAGTTTTTCCTCCTTTTCTGTCAGAAGTTCGGCCTGGTTCTGACTCTAGCAGATGATTTTCCTCCCTTTCTGTCAGAAGTTCACCCATATTCTGACTCGAGCAGAAGTTTTTCCTCCCTTTCTGTCAGAAGTTCACCCATGTTCTGACTCTAGCAGAAGTTTTCCCTCCTTTACTGTCAGAAGTTCACCATGCTTCTGACTCCAACAGAAGTTTTCCCTCCCTTTCTGTCAGAAGTTCACCCTGCTTCTGACTCGAGCAGATGATTTTCCTCCCTTTCTGTCAGAAGTTCACCCTGCTTCTGACTCGAGCAAAAGTTTTTCCTCCTTTACTGTCAGAAGTTCACCCATGTTCTGACTCTAGCAGAAGTTTTCCCTCCTTTACTGTCAGAAGTTCGGCCTGATACTAAATCTATTAACAAAAAATAGCGCACCAAGACTACTCGGCACGCTACTTCACTTGTTATTTTAGCTCAAACCCGATCAACAACACCAAAACCAACACCTTCTACAATTATAAAGGCTCTCATTACCCCCTAGGAATCACAGGCAATATAATTGCTGATGGGTATTGTTCAGTATGGTAAATCTTTTGATGTGCTTCTACCATTCTTGTACTCTTTCCTAGTTCTTCTCCTGTATTTAAGTTCCGATCGTACTTGGGAAATGCGCTGCTTGTTACTTCAATACGGATTTTATGTCCCTTTTTAAAAACGTGGGAAGTATTCCAGCAATCCACAAGATATTGATAGACTTTTCCAGGTTCAATCAGTGATGGAGATTCCATTCCCTCTCTAAACCTAGCTCTTACCATCCCATCCGTAAGTCTTTGTGCAAACCCGTTCGGATGAACATCAAGGAGCTTCACCATAAAGTCCGTATCAACCGCATCCGATTCAGCGAACAACTCCATTTTTACAGGCCCCGTGACTTCTGTGTCTTCCTCTAGCAAACTAGTTGTATACACTAAAACATCGTCTCGTCTTTCAACGGCAGAGTAATTATCAGGTCCACCAATCTGGGAAGACGTTGGCTCTGAAATAAATGGAAATGGGTCCTCCGGGTTATATGTATACTCATCGTGTGTACCCTCATCAGAAGTCGGCTTATCCGTTGATAAGACTCCATCCCCAAACCGACTGTTAGCTCTTCCTTTACTATGAATATAATACTTCGTCCAATCTGTCCTCTTTAACGGCCACTCGTTTTCTTTTCTCCACACATTTTCGCCCATTACAAAAAGATTAATAGGAGGCTCCGCCATTACTCCATTTTGTTCGTCCTTTAACCAATAGTTAAACCAACGAACCATATATCCATTTAAATCAATCACAGAATCTGGACCAAAATCAATTTCACCTAACGTAGTTGATTTATTAACCTGATGAGGCCACGGACCCATAATCATTTTCTGATTTTTCCTAGCAAACTCTGTTTTTCCTTGTTCTGTCATTCCTTGAAAGTTCAATGGTGTTCCAATTTGTTCGTCATCATACCAGCCTGATATATGTAAAACTGGAAGATCAATCTCATTGAACCTTGTTTGGTAACACATTTCCTTCCAATACTCATCCAAATAAGGATGATCAAACTCTTCTCTCCAACGAGGTAAGTCTTTCCCCACTAATTCGTCAGCAGTCATCAATGGCAAGTGTTTATAAATGCTCTCCCAATCTATCACATCAACATTTTGAGCAACCTTCCCACTCGTCATGTATACCCAGCAAAGATGAAAAGGCGTAGGGATTCCTGTTGGCCACTCCACAAAAGGATCAGAAGGTGAAACGGTTGAAATCATCGCTTTTAAATTCGGAGGCTGCTTTAAAGCTGCCAACCATTGAATTCGTGCTAGGTAAGATCCACCCATTGTACCAATTTTTCCGTCACACCACTCTTGTTCAGCCATCCATTGAATCGTGTCGTATCCGTCATTCGCATCCTGGAAATAGGCATGGAATTCCCCTTCTGAATCCCCTCGGCCACGAACATCCATATACATTGTCGCAAAACCCTGTTCAGCAAAATAGGTCCCATTTTCATGAGTTGTATTGGAAGTTTTTAGATAAGGGGTTCTAACCACAATACCAGGCACCGGAACATCGGTTACAGGCATATAAATATCTGCAGATAACAACACACCATCTCGCATGGGTACTTTTATATCTCTTTTAATGGATACTGCATATTTCTTTTGTGCCGTAAGCATGTACATTCCTCCACTTTTAAAATTTTCCTATTAAGAATATTTCGATAAGTAAAGATCATTTCCTTTTTTAAAAATTATCCTCCTTTATTTTTCATCATTATTACAAGTCTAAGATAATACCATATAGATAGTGGTAATTTCCCTGACAACAAGTTCCCATGTAACTCAATTCTTTTTCTTACTGTTTTCGTTATGGTAAAATAATTCCAGATAATGTTTACTTAACAACTAGATACAACTTTTCGTAACTAAAGGAGAAATAGGTTTTCAAGGAGGAATACACGTTGGAGTATACATTTTATGAAAGTTATAGCTTAAAAGAATTTATTACAACAAATAGTCAGATTTTTGAAAATAAACTACTTACAGAGGCTGTTAATGTAAGGGATAAAATTAATGGAATTTTGAAGGTTGGGAATATTGATTTAGTGAACAATGCTCATAAATTAGTTCTGTATATTATAGATGGAAAAGAAAAAGAGCTTAAGTTATTCGCAGAACAAGAAGGGATCGCGTGGGCAAAACATTCCCTTACATTATCTTTTAAATTAGAATGGGTTCAAGCAATTCGAAGGACTTTGTGGATTTTCATCCAAGCTTTTAGTGAATGTAAAGTCCATAAAGACATAGACTTTTTTGAACTAGAACAACAATATAATAATCGTGTAGACCAATTCTTAAATACCTTTTTTATCTGCTACTCAAAATTTAAGGATTCCCTACTCTCAGCTCAAAGGGAATTAGTGGAGAAGCTATCAGTTCCCATTATTCCCATTAACTCTTCAGTTTGTATATTGCCATTGATCGGTACCATAGATTCAAAAAGAAGCTCCATTCTTGAAGAAACGGTGTTAACCGAGATTGGGAACTCGCATTTACAAACCTTAATTTTGGATTTATCAGGAATCGCAGACATGGAGAACGATGTGATTAATCAAATTATGAAAATTATTGATGGCGCATCTATAATGGGATGTAGCACTGTGATAACGGGGTTAAGGCCTGAAGTAGTAAGAAAAATGATTACTTTGGGAATATCATTTGGAGAAAACACTAAAACGTTTGGTACCCTCCAACAAGCATTAAAGGATTTCATAAAATCATAAACAAATAATGACCAACCAGCCTGTCCGTACGCAGGTTGGCCCCTCCACCACCTAATTGAAGCTATTTTCCATTCACCTTCACAATCTCCACTTTCTTGTACTATGTGGGAACCATTTTACCTCTAATCCGTAATAATAAGAAATGGTATGGAGGGATCTACTTGTTTACTATTTTTATATTAGCGATTATTGGATGCCTGTTAGTACTAAGTTGGCTTGTAGATAGAAAAAACAAGAAAAAAGGCAGAAAGTACGATGGGGGTAAGGTTGAAAAAGGACCGACGGAAATATCTCAAGAATTTTCAGATATCATCACTAAGCGAGGAAATGATAATTAGTTTTTTACAAAAAAATAGTGTCCGCTCTAAATCATAAAATTTAGAATGGGCACTATTTTTTTTATCTATTATGCCAACTGCTGTTCTGCATACTCACGGTATAGTGGATGCGTTCTAGTTAATTCAGAGTGTGTTCCTACACCAGTAACCCTTCCACTTTCAATAAAGATAATTTGGTCCGCATCGACAATGGTTGATAATCGATGCGCAATCACAAATGTTGTACGACCTTCCATTAATCTCGACAGCGCTTGTTGTACAATGCTTTCGGATTGACTATCTAGACTTGCCGTAGCTTCATCCATCATTAAGATTTTTGGATCTCGTAAAAAGGCTCTAGCAATCGCAATTCGTTGGCGTTGCCCTCCTGAGAGCTTAACCCCTCGTTCTCCAACTTCTGTATCCAACCCTTTAGGAAAGGACCGAATAAATTGGTCTGCATACGCCATTTCAGTCACTTCCCATAGCCGGTCATCTGAAATGGAGTCTGGATTTTCTAGTCCATAACATAAGTTTTCTCGTACCGTACCAGCCATCATCGCACTTTCTTGGGATACATATCCAATTTGACTACGCCAAGACCTCATGGATAAGTCTTGGATTCGAGTGTTTCCAATCAAGATTTCTCCTTCAGTCGGCTCGTAAAACCGTTCGAGCAGACCAAACATCGTGGTTTTTCCTCCCCCACTCGGACCAGCAAAAGCAATCATTTGTCCAGGCTCGGCTTTTATGGATATTTTTTCTAAAACTGATTCAGTCTCACTGTATGCAAACGACACGTTTGAGATCGTAATTGGCTGATTTGAAATATCCATATCTAAGCCATTTTGACCTTCTTCTAGAGGCTCATCTAATGTTTCAATGATTCGCTCAGTGGCACCTTTTGCCTTTTGTAACTGTGTAAAGAACATCGCAAAAGACGTGATGGGCATAATAATTTGGAACAAGTAGAGGAGAAAAGCAACTAATGATCCCATCGACATCGTTCCATTCGCCACGCGCATACCACCGTACCCAATAATCATAACAACTACAAACATCACGACGGTGTACATAATAGGACCAATTAAGGCAAACACACGGGCTTCTTTTAATCCGAACCGATATAGATGATCTATTCCACTAAGTCCTTTAGCTTCTTCATTTATCTCAGCGGTTGATGATTTCATTAAACGAATTTCGCTAAGAGTTTGTGTGATATGGCCTGAAAACGTAGCCGTTTGATCTTGTAGACCTCGTGAGATCTTTGCCATCTTCCTTCCCAACGGAATCATAATTGCTAATGTAACAGGAACTGAAATTAACATGAGTAACGTCATTTTCCAATCCATCACAAGTAGAATGGCTACTGCACCTATAATAGAGATAATACCCGTAATAAATTGTGGAAAGTGATTAGTAATTAATTCACGAACAATACTCGTATCATTAACTATTCGGCTGACTGTTTCCCCGCTTGATTTTGTATCAAAATAACGAACAGGCATCCGGATTAACTTAAGCCACATTCGTTCGCGTAAGCTCGCAACAATCTTCTGACCAACTAGGCTCAAAAGAAAAATCGAAACCCCGTTAATGACTGCTTGAATAATAAATGCAACCACAATCCCAATCATCAGTGGAACACTTAATGATTCTACTGAAAAGCCATCTACCAGATTCTTCGTTAGGATTGGAACAAGCAGTCCCGTGATGGTCGTAAGCACACTTGCTGCAAGACCTATGAACAATGCAAGTCTTGGAATGTTTGTGGATAATAGCAATGAAATGAACGGTTTTAAACCAGACTGTTGCTTTTCCATTAAAAAAGACTCCAATCATAAGAAATACGTAAACATAAATCTATTCCATCCCTACTATAAACGTTTCACTACCCCATATCCACTTTTTTACTTAAGGATCTTTCGTAATCTTTGTTGCTATTTAATTACTTTGAACCGTTTTAAACTCTTTTTTCTATGTTTTGGGAAGAAAAGATTCCACCCGTTTTGAGACTATGTGAAAACAGCTTTATTTAATCAATAGGGATTGAAACCTTCTCATCGTATTTCTTCATATAGTGAAAACCACCAATGTAAAGGAACTGTGGAGCCTCTTTTGCATCAAATAATAAAGTACGTTCTTTTAAAAGAATGCCATCTTCTATCTTTGCCATACTCTGATTAACCGTCGTTCTTAATGGGATTTTTTCATCTTCACTCAAAATATAAACTTCATCCAACATGATTTTGTCCTCGGTAGCAATGGTTAATGCGTACCCTTCAGGTGGAGTCTCCCATTCTTTTAACCAAAGTTTTTCTCCTGAAATATCTACGGGTTCATTCGGTATGTTCTCAAGAGGTACTTGGTCCTCTACCGTTTTATACCCCGCAAATTCTTTTACGTGTATTTCTAATGATTCTAGTTCCTCGGGTAGTGAATCATAACGAATATCAAATTCCATGAATCTTTTAAAAGTTGTCTTCGCACCACTTCCCTGTCGTGATACCGGTTTCCCGTTTGCTAACAATTCAATACCACCTAGACCATCCGGTACTCGGTCATAATTGCTAACACTTGCCGTACCACGAATGACCGTCAAAGTAGGGGAAGCCACAATCGACTTAAAGGTAATCTTTCCTTTATCAACCTTAATGGTTTTATTAAGTTTGAATGTTTGCTCTGATTGCATCGCTTTGTTCGGATCAAATGGAACGGGAATTTGTTTCTCTATCAATCGGCCATTGGGGCCATGCTCGTAAAAGTGGAGCGTTAAGTTCTTTGCAAAAGGACTGACTGGCTCAAAATCTAGTTGACCCTTCCATTCTGTTCGATCCTCACTTATTTGTGCGTGGCCACCTTCAAACCTACTATTTGTAAAAAATCCAGTAATCTTGTCTGGATTAAACTGATGGTCATACGCTACATCCGCACCACTTGGACTATTGATTGTATAATAGACGATTAAGCGGTTATCGTCTGCCATGAGTCCATTTAAAGTCAAGGTTGTTCCCTCTCCCAAATGATACGTTTTATTAATAGCCTGCCCCATCCCTTTTTCGTTTAACTCTTTTAACGTTCCATTAAGGACCTCATCAAAACCTAAAATTTTCTTTCCATAATAAGCGAAAGCGTTAAATTGATAACCAATAAGAGATAGTAAAAGAACGGAAACAGTAGCTAATTTCCAAATCGTTGGTATTCGAGGGGGCTTCTTATTTGCTTCCATTTCAAGTGCTCCCCTTAATCTTAGCTCAAAATCGGCTGGTGCCTTTATCTCGTCTGTTCGGTTTTTCTCAGCATGTAAAAGCTTTTCAACATCATTCATTGCTACTCCCCCCTTTCAAATCCTTTAGCTTTTTAAGCCCTTCAAAAATTCTAGATTTAACTGTTCCAACCGGTACTTGCGTTAACTCCGAGATGGATTGGTAATCAAAATCAAGTATATATTTTAATCTAATGGCTTCAGCCTGCTGCTCATTCAGTTGATTTAATAACCATTGAATTGTAAATTTATCATCGCTATGTAGGATTGGATTCGTCTCTAAGCTTTCATGATTTATATGGTCATTCCACTCTTCAACCAACACAACTTTCTCCTTCTTTTTGATCAACTCTTTACAATCATTCACTAGAATCGTCTTACTCCAGCTGTAAAAGGAACTCTCTTTTTTCAATTGATGTATATTTTCATATAGTTTTACAATCATATTTTCCATTGCATCCATGGCATCATGCTGATTTCCTAAGTACGTATAGGCAAGTCTATAATAATCATCTTTTTGATGGATAATTAATTGTAACAACGCTTCTTTATTCCCCTTTTTTGCTTTTTTGACGAGCTTCGTAACATCCATGTCTTCACCTCTCTCACCTATAAGAGTTACTAGTAGCCTGAAAAGTTCATTTTTAATGAAAAAATATTTTTATTAATAAAAATAGACGTGCTATTTAGCTACGCCTTTTTACGGTTTAATATGATTCTCAACAAAATAGCAATTAATATCGATAAGCTTAAACAAAGCAAATAGGTGTTTGCGTTAAAGTATTGATTGTTCACATGGATCGACATGAAGGATGTGATCTGGCTAATATACTCTAAATCTACTACACCAAAGTTTTTTTGCTGAATCGATGATAAAAGTTCACGATATTCTAGAAAGGATTGCCGCTGAAAATAAACACCAAAAGTCCAATGGAGAAGAATGAAAATGATAAAGATTCTATAAACCTTATAGGGAAAATCAAAGTTCGACAAAACTCTTCCCCATAGTAAGACTGACCAGATGAACAATAAGACAATTACTCCCATTACAATAATGGCAGGATTCCCATTACCAGAAGATTGACCGGGGTGAGGAGTCATGATGTTTATGAAGTAGAACAAACCCCCGATGATGATTTGAACGAAAAATAAAATAATGGCGTTTTTCATGTAGTTCCCCACCTTTTTGGGTTGGCTGATTATCTTTGTTAAGGTTGCTCCTTCTCCTTTTCACCCAACGCTTGCTCACTTTTCGGATTGATGGCTATCCCCTTTTCGTGAAGTAATTTCACAATTTTTTCAAGGTGCGTATAATCTTCTACAACCACCACTAAAGGGTTTGCAAAAGGACTTTTTAAAGAAATGGTTAGCTTGTATCCATTATCCACACGAGAATCTAGGCCATACAATGTGTGCCAGCGAACAATTTGCTCAACTTCATAATGCTTTATTTGATGGATCGTGTAATACTTCCCATTAAGAATGAGTCCTTGAGGCAAAATAAATAAGTTTCCTCGATGCTTTACGGTTAGTAATACCAAGAAAAACACATAGGCAATATTAAAAAATGACGATGAATCTATAAAATCAGTAAAAATTAGAATACCGATTAAAGCCGTTAAAAAAATGGTAGCAATAATTGTCCCCCAATGAACATACTTATAGGACTTTGTATCTTTTGAAAGAGGAATCATTTCCTTCCATTCATTCGGGATCAGAATTCGACTATATTCTTCCGTTGTTGACGGAAAAATAGCGTCCTTGGAGGATTCGGCCGCCTTTTTTAAGCTCACCCTATTTCGAATTAAAATGTAAATGGTAGATATAAATAAAAAGATAAAAAACACTTTTGCTGTTATATTGAAGAACCCATCCATTGGGACCCACTCCTTCCCTATTGGCATTTATATGTATTCATACGTTTATATGGTTTAAAAAGTTTCACCAACAGGCATTTTTTAGGAGGGCTCACCAAAACATCCATCTGTTCAAGCCTTTTAGCAAACCATTAGATTACTTCCCCCCCAATACTTCTACGATATCTTTATCACTCCTGATTATCTTAATCTTATCGTTAAGTTGATGATAGTTCGTTAAGAAGTTAGGCTTCCCTACCGTCTCGAACTGCTTATTCCACTTAAACATTTTGAGAAAGATTTGGAAGGTCGACTTATAATGTGATTTTTCAACACCAATTTTTTGTAAAAAGAATCTTTTAACAATCCGAAACGTTCTAAGGGAGTAAGCTGGATCTAAAAATAATATGATATCTGCTTCATAAAAACTTTTTGAAACCCACTCCTCATTATGAACACCTTCAATAATCCAAGCTTTCGATTGAATAATTTGTTCCAAGTATTCCTTTCGTTGCTCTTCAGTTCTTCTGATATCCCCGGACTTATGTCTCTCCCAAACAACATTATCCAATTCGTAATAAGGGATGTTGAATTCTTTAGTTAACTTCTTAGCTAATGTGGTTTTGCCACTGCCTACAGAACCAATGATATGTACCTTGCTATATTTCAACCGTATCACCTATTCTTCAAATAAAGTTTTAGAAGGATAATAGAACCGATCATGAGGGGGATACCAAGAATTCCATAGACGAGATCAAAGTAATGATCAACGTTAAAAAGATGCAAAAGATTGCCTATTCCTAGTAAAAGAAAAGCAAACCCGGTAAACAAATAATAAGCAGGACTTCGCTTTTCAATTTCGTTCCGATTCATATTAACTCCTCCTTCAAGAAACTCATACACTTACCCGGATGATTGATGTATATTTTGGAATCTAGTTCTAATAATAACATTAAATGTCACAAAGGAGAGGATAAATATGGATTTAGAAGTCATCTGGAGGTCGCTGTTAATGGTCACGGTCGGATTCTTATTCCTAAGATTCGTAGGGAGAAAATCTGTATCTCAAATGACTATTGCTACCACTGTAGTACTCATTTCCGTTGGTTCCATTGTCATTCAACCGGTTGTAAACAATGGAATTATAAATACCATTATTGCCACAGGGGTTTTTATTCTTTTTCTCATAACAGCAGAATTATTATCATTAAAATTCAACTTTATGGAGAAGTTGTTTACAGGAAAATCAAAAGTTGTGATCTCTAACGGAAACTTGCAATTGAAAACGTTGAAAAAAATGCGGTTAACAGTCGATAAACTAGAAATGCAATTACGACAAGCAGGAATAAAGAACATTTCTGATGTTAAAACTGCGACATTAGAGCCGAATGGGCAACTTGGGTACGAGTTACAATCGGATGCAGAACCTTTAACGGTAGGAGAGTTTAAAAATTTGATGACACAGTTAGGCTATACATTTCCGACGCAGATTCCGTCTAGCTCGCCTAGAACAAACTTATTCGAAGAAATCCAGCAAGGTCATACTCCATCAAATCCAGAGCAGTTACATTAGGTAAAGAGTTTGGGATTATCCAAACTCTTTTTTTTGTTGGCTCTAAACTTGCCTTAGGAATTCTAAAATCATTTGCAATGTACAAAACTAAGCTTTGAATACAGCGGTACTCCTATTAATTAGAACTCTCATTATATAACGCTTCCATTGATCTTCCAATTTCCATTAAAAATTCTTCTTCTTCCCTTGTGAAAAATGTAGGAAACTTATAATCTAATAGCTCTGATTCTGATAATTCCTGCAGTTTTTCAAGTTCCTTTGCAAGTTCTTCTTTATCTTCCACATGTTTTGTCGCGAGTTCTGTTATTTTGATCAGAACATTAAAAGCTTCAGGGGATTTCGGAGATGCATCCTCTTTCATTAATTTCTTAACAGTTGCCAAAATATCTACCATTTCCATATCCATTTGTTTACGCTGTTCTTTTGGCAAAGAAAATATTTGACTAACGGCTTCATCTGAAAGATACTCTTTCATCCACTCTTTTAGGTCTTCTTCATGTTCAATTTGATAAAGAAGTGATGCTAAAACTTTCCATGTAATCGGCTTTCCTTCTGTGATCATGCATTGTACACGTTCTACAGCCTCTATGGCACGATTTAATTCATCTCTTTTTTCAATTAGCAGTTTGTGCTGCAACGGCAAAGATCTTTCCAATTCAAATATAGCCTCTGTGTCATCCTTTAATATTTCTTTAATTTCTTGCAAAGAGTAACCTATGAACTTTAGAGACTGAATCTGTTGAAGCTTTGCTAGCTCTTTTAACCCATACAGTTTGTGACCAGAGCTATTTTGTTCTGTTGGTGTAAGCAAACCGAGTTGTTCGTAAAAACGTAGTGTCCTAACAGTAATTCTAGCCCGCTTTCCAAACTCACCAATCGTGAATACATGTTCTTTATTTGTCATATGAACATCCTTTCTTCTATGAATGAGTCAAGTTTAGCATGTAACGTAACGTCTTACTCAAGCATAAGAGAAGTACAGTTTTAATAAAAAATGCCACACAACGAAGTAATTGTGTGGTCATCATGCTAGTAGAAATTAATCAATGTTCACCTTCTGTGTATATTTGGAATGTTACACCGAATTTGTCTATAACGGTCCCATAGGCTGGACTGAAAAAAGTCTCCTGCAGAGGCATGGTTACGTTCCCATTTTGACTTAATGCTTCGAACATTTTTCTAGATTTTTCCATGTCATCTGATGTGATGCATAGAGTTACTTGGTTTCCAACTTGATGAGGTTGACCAGGAAAAGTGTCCGAGAACATGATTTCTGCCCCACCTACTTGAATGGTAGCATGTGAAACTCGGTTCTTAGCCTGTTCTGGTAATGGGAATTCAGGGTTTTCAGGCATCTCCCCAAAGGTTTGTACATAAGCGACCTCTGCCCCTAACGCTTCCTTATAGAAATCAATTGCCTCCTTAGCGTTCCCATCCATAACTAAATACGGAATTACTTTAACTGTCATGATTACCACTCCCTTTATTATTTCATTTCCAGTATTAACACTTTTTTCTAATTGTATCTATATAAATTATACAATACAGAACAAATGTTCGCAACTGGATATTTTTTCGAAAAGGTGATATACATGAATGAAGCTCTACCACTAAATAGTGATAGAGCTTTTATACTTTACCTCAACACAATACTTTCCAACTTGATTTCATAGGATTTGACTTGATTTCTCCCACTTTCCTTTGCCTCATAAAGAGCTTGATCTGCGTTATGTATTAATTCAACAAATTTTATGGAATGTTTAGGCATTAGCGTTGCAACACCCATACTAATTGTTACGTGGTTGCTCACTAATGAATTGATATGTGGGATCTCCAGTAACTCAATATTCTTCCTTATTTTTTCCGCGAAAAGATTTGCATCCATTTGGTTCGTATCTGGTAAAATAATTGCGAATTCTTCCCCGCCATACCTTGTTACGACATCCGTAAGCCCAGTAACGGAACTAGCGAGTGAAGTTGCTACTTTTTTTAAGCACTCATCTCCTTCTAAATGTCCGTATGTATCGTTATATTTTTTAAAGTAATCAATATCTAGCATAATGAGGGATATAGGATTTTGGCTTTGCAGCGCACGGTTCCATTCTTTTTCCATTGTAAAATCAAAAGTTCTACGGTTAGGGATACCTGTTAAGCCATCTAAGGATGATATTTTTTGTAAACGTTCATTTGCTTCTACTAATTTCTTTTCCGTTTCTTTTAGTTTTGTAATATCTGAAAATACTGCAACATAATTCACGGTAAGCCCACGACTGTCTTTTACTTCACTAATATTTAATAACTCGGGGTACGTGTATCCAGATTTATTCTTATTCCATATCTCGCCTTTCCATTGACCTGTCTTTGCTAGATCATCCCACATCTTTCGATAAAATGAAGCATCATGCTTACCTGATTTAAGCACTCTTGGGTTTAATCCGATTGCTTCCTGTTTCGGGTAACCTGTAATTCTTGTAAATCCTTCATTGACAATAACAATATTTCCTTCTTTATCTGTATTGATACCCCTTGATGAGTCGTATCTATCACTTTTTCAAAAAGTCTTAGCCTTCTAAAATTCTCGTTAGATTGGACCATATAATCGTAAAAATGATAGATAACTAGACCACCAATAAATGAGATTAATCCATAATAAATCACAGCTTCTGATAAACGAATTGGGTCTTTAATCAAGTAGACAAATGCCGCATACACAACTACAACATTGCCAATATTCATCGTCATGAACTTTCGAAAAGCGCTCATCTCTGCCTTATAAATTACTCCGCATAAAATCGCTAGAATGATAAAAGTAATTAGTGCTGTATATGAGGAAATGTTAAATCCAAACAGTAGCATCCGTCCTACTGAACAAATAAATGCAGCGATTGCTCCACTGAGGATTCCACCATACAACGTTGCACCGATAATGGCAAAATTCCGAAGATCCATAATCGTCGTATCTGTAATATTAATAGAAAAAAACATTAAAACAATTCCTAGAAATCCACCTATGATACCCGCCAAAACATGATACTTTCTAGAAGAAGGGTTGCTCCTGTTTTTATAAAGCTCTCCTGTAATCGCTAAACATGAAATGATAATGGTTAAATTAACAATTAAATCCCTATACACAAAATTACCTCTTTTATATACTCAATGAATACATTCTATAATATGGAAAACTATTTCTACAATGTTTACGTTATTAATTCACAAATCTTTCAAATATGAGGTTTGTGTTTTTTCTGATGATTACACATTTTTTAAAAAGAAGGAATGCTCTACCGATAGATAGAGCATTTCTAGGTCTCACTTCATTAATTCATCACGATCCACACCATGTGGTGGCCTCTCAAGCCAGCCATGCTTAATTAAAAGATTTGCACCATCTTCAGCATATAAGGCAATTTCACCAAATAGTCGTGTGTAATCTGCAGCGATATCACGTCTTGGGCTTGCTGATAGTGCTGTCCCATAATTCCCCATTCCCGCAGCAGTCATCATAGACACTAGAAAAGTCATTAATTTATCAGAAAAAGGAGATTCCGTAGTTGGTTCTACAGACGTTGACCACGGTACAGGTGCTGGTAAATCATTTTTCATCAAGTAATCACTGAAAATTTTAATTTGTTTTTGGGAAATCTCTTTCCCCCTTCTCATATAATCACGAACATCCTCTAACTGTGATACTTGTCCAAACCCAGTCACAACTAACATCCCTAGTTGGTTGGTCTGTACGTTAGAGTAGAGGTGAGTAATTTCCGCAGCGGTTAAAGGACGTTGTTTCCCCCACCATCCGGCTAAAAATTGTTGTTTTTCTACCATATCCACTTCTTCAAGGTATGGAATATAAGGCGACCTAACCTCAATTCCCTTTGATAAAAGTAAATTAGTCGTCTCATTAAATAACTCCATCGTAGACGAAATACAGGACATAAAGTGTTCGCGTATATCATTGCGGAATGTATGCGGCAAAATCGCACCGTATGTTACCAATGCTCCTTTTGTCATTTGCTTTGTAAAGAACAGAAAAAACTCGTCCGAAAAAAGTCTAGGTGCATGCACATTTACATCCTGATCTGCAAATCCATGCGGAATAGCATGTCCTTCTTCCTTGAAAATCTTTGTAGCCACTTGAACATGCTGCATCGATAAATCCAAAGCATGCTCTAATACGGTTTTGATTTCTGAATCTTCTACTTTCTCTATATAGTATTTATATATGCATATAAACATTGAATCTGCTATATAATTTGCCCATAACCCTCCCACTTCGGAAGAGGTTAAACGAATATGATGAGTCTCCATAATAATACCTCCAGAATAATCTGTCAGTATTTTTCCCATTTCAAAAATAAGTATCCATTACTTGGAAACAAGTTTTACTCTTCTGGATTAATAATGGCTAACGTTTGGTGATCTTCCCATCTTCCGTTTATACGGACATTCTGTTTTGCAATCCCTTCTTTATTAAAACCGGCTTTTTCAAGTACTTTAATCGATCCTACATTATGGGGCATGACTCCAGCTTCAATCCGATGAAGCTTCAATTCTTTAAACGCATAATCGACCCCTAGCCTTACTGCTTTAGTCATATAACCTTTCCCATTCTGATCCTTATCTAAGTAGTATCCGATCCAGCAACTTTGCAAATCTCCACGGATAACTTCAGATAAAGTCAGGTTGCCAATTAACTGATTGGTTTCTGTTAAAAAGATTCCAAAAGAGTAATACGTACCCTCATTCGCACGAGCTATACTTTTTTCAATTCGCTCTTTTTGCCCTTTTAGCGTATAAAATGATTCATTCTTCAAAGGGGTATAGAGTTGGAAAAAATCCTTATTTTTCACTTCTAACGAAAGCAGCCCCTCAGCATCTGTTAGCTCTAATAAACGCAAATAAATTCCTTGTCTCTTTTCCATTCCAATTCCTCCGCTCACTTCAAATAACAAACAGAAAAAACCACAGAAATGCCTGCGGCTATCATTGGATTTATTTTAACCACGGGATAACGACATATGTGCATTATGCTACCTGTGTATCAGTTGTTACAATTTTAGATTTAGGCAGACTGGTCCCGTGATTTTATGGGATTTGAAAAAAACAGCAGTCGAGTACCCGACACCCTTTGATAAAGATTTCAAAGATCTTTTTTTCATAAACGGTACCCTCCCTTGTGTTTTTTCATTTAGAACATACCAAACATGTAAACTTTTGGCAATTATTTCACCTTATCGAAATGGATTGGTAAGAAGATAACCGACATAGAAAAATACTTCTCGAAAGAAGAATGGAATTTTACTATTTAACGATTGATATGCAGAAGTAGTTGTTGGAGAAGAATGAACATCCAACCCTATGTTCTCTGCCAATAAGATCGCCCGTTTCATATGTAGCGGATCGCTGACAACCGTGAATGAATTTAGATTGTGCTCAAAAGCAATTTCCTGCGCGTATAGTAAATTTTCTTCTGTGATGGTAGATTTCGTTTCAATGAAGATATCTTCCGGGGCAACATTTTGACTAATTGCATAATCTCTTGCCACTTCAGACTCCGCAAATGGAGCCCCTTCACCCTTTCCACCTGTAAAAATAAGCTTATCAACATACCCATTATCGTACAACCAGATAGAGTGATTCACTCTCTCCTTTAACACAGGTGATGGACGATTATGCCATGCCGCTGCCCCAAGTACTATGGCAGCGTCTGATTTTACTAGTTCATTTTTCTCACTAAAAGACCAAACTGAGTAAGCAGAGTATCCTACTAAAAATACAATAAATATTATCAAAAGCGAAAACAATCTTCTTATCTTTTTAATCATGTAATTTCAGCCCTCGTCTAAAAGAATTACGGTGATGAGGTGTATAAATTGACACCTAAACATCTTTTATTCTATACTATCACATGCAGTTAGTTGCTATAGCAACCAACAATTATATTTACACCTATGGAGGTACTATAAGATGTCAAAAGTATTATTTATTAAAGCAAACTCAAGACCGATCGATCAAGCCGTTAGCGTAAAGCTCTATCAGGCTTTTCTTGATAGTTATAAATCTTCACACCCTGAGGATACGATTGTTGAACTAGATTTATTTAAGGAAAATCTGCCTTACTATAATACCGAAATGATTAACGGGATGTTTAAACTCTCAAAAGGAATCGAGCTAACTTCAAACGAGGAAGCTGCAACAGCTACGGTTACTAAATACTTAAGTCAGTTTTTAGATGCGGATAAAGTAGTATTTGCGTTCCCACTATGGAACTTTACCGTTCCTGCCGTATTACACACCTATCTGGACTACCTCGCACAAGCAGGCAAAACATTCCGTTACACGGCAGAAGGTCCTGTTGGGTTACTGACCGATAAAAAGGTTGCTTTGTTGAATGCTCGTGGTGGCGTCTACTCAGAAGGTCCCGCTCAAGCAGCTGAAATGGCCGTTAACTTTGTTAAAAACATGCTAAGCTTCTGGGGAATCCAGGAAACAACAACCGTTATTATTGAAGGGCACAACCAGTTCCCTGATCAGGCCGAAGAAATTATTAAAGAAGGATTAGAGAAGGCTGTGGAGTTGGCGAAGGGGTTTTAATAGATAGTAAGGTTTGTTGGTTTGTGGTTGAAGGATAGCTTCTTAATGAAAGGCGTTGGGGGAAGAGGCGTGTTGTCAGAAGTTGAGGTAACTTTGGACTGGTGAGATTAGAAAGAGTGTAGGGCTTGTCGGGAGTTGAACTGGCTTCGGACTCTACTCGGTGAAGGTGGGGCTGGACTGTCTGAAGTGGAACCAGCTTCGGACTCTACTTGATGAAAAAAATGTTGCACTGTCTGAAGGTGAACCAGGTTCGAATTGCACTGGTTGTAAAAAGTGAAACACCCTCTGAAGGTGAACCTACTTCGGACTCTACTTGACGAAAAAATAGTAGAACTGTCTAAAGCTGAACCATCTTCTGACTCTACCGGCTTAAAATCGCGCTAGACTGTCAGAAGTTTAACCAGCTTCTGACTCTACTGCATGATTACGCGCCTGGACTGTCAGATGTTTAACCAGCTTCTGACTCTACTGCATGAAAACGCGCCTGGTCTGTCAGAAGTTTAGTGATCTTCTGACTCTACCGGCTTAAAATCGCGCTAGACTGTCAGAAGTCGAACCAGCTTCGGACTCTACTGCATGATAACGCGCCTGGTCTGTCAGAAGTTTAGTGATCTTCTGACTCTACTGAATGAAAACGCTCCTGGACTGTCAGAAGTTTAGCCAGCTTCTGACTCTACCGGCTTAAAATCGCGCTAGACTGTCAGAAGTTGAACCAGCTTCAAGACTCTACTGCATGAAAACGCGCCTGGTCTGTCAGAAGTTTAACCTTCTTCTGACTCTACTGCATGAAAACGGGGCTACACTGTCAGAAGTTTAGCGATCTTCTGACTCTACCCGCTTTGAATTTGGCTATACTGTCAGAACTCCTACCAGCTTCTGACTCTACTTGCAGGGAATCAAGATGAATTGTCAGAAGTACGACCAAGTCGTTGCTCAACACCCTGTTAAAAAGTCACTTACTGTCAAAAGTCAAACCCACTTCGGACTTGGCAAGGCTAAAGGAGTGAACCCCTTTCAATAGTCTAACCAACACCAGATAAAAATCATTCTGACGCCTGCAATCGCAGTAACTTATTCCCCAGATCCTCACCATACTTGGACTATTATTCAAAAGGGATTGCAAACACTGCAGTCCCCTATTTTAAGAACGGAAAACAAGGAAATATAATCTCCTGTTTTATTCCCTCTGGTTTTATCGTATAGTCTTGATTAGACTTTGGGCTAGCTAGCTTGTGGTTCCCGCTACCATCATAATATGTTGGTATACTATCCACAACAACACTCCTCCTTTATCCTTTTAAAACTTGTGCTCGAACAATTGTTTGTAATTTTTCTGGTGGGTTACAGAATGGCTGATTAATATAAATTTCTCTAAATTCGCCTACATTGGCGTACCCTTGATTTTGGCAGTAATCCTTCGTCTGCCCAACCGTGTCCTCAATTAAATGATAGGGTCCGATGTGGGTGGTTTGCACACATGTTCCTTGATGGATTCGTTCGAGTGTCACTGGGACACGAACACTTCTATTGCGTTTATCCAATTCAGCTAATGCCGTTTCAAACATTTCTTCTGTAATTATATCAGGAACTTGCATCATCGCCTTCCAATCCCAATCTTCCCCAACTGGTTTGTGCCAGATGATTTCCAACGGCATTAGAGTAAATTTATATTCCATCTCATTCTTCGTCATATCCTTCAAACGATTGATAACCCTGCTAATTGAATAGATAGCATCTCCGTCATGCATGCCATATACATTTCTTGGCCCTGTCCCGTTTGCAACCACAAATTGCATGTCAGGGGTATCAATGACTTCAATTCCCTTTGTCGGTCGATAAATGTTTTTATGTATTTTTCGATGATCGTGTACTATCAATTTCTTTCTCCCCTTTAAAATTAAGCCCATCCACCCCAAAGATCTAATTTGTTTCCATCTGGATCTTTTACATAGAAGGATAACCCACATTCCGCGTTATCAAGAATTTCTTCCACCGGAGCTCCATTCTTTTTGAAGTGTTCATATAGTTCTTTGATATCTTTCACTTCTAAAGTCAATATACACTGCTCATGACCAGTTACTTCTGTGTAGGTGAGGTTCATTTTTTCTCTTGTCTTAATTAAGAAAATGGATTGGTCGCCACTTATTTTCAATTGAGCTTGAGTGGAATCTTCATTGACTTCATTTAATAGTGGTAACCCAAAGTTTCTTGAGTACCACTCAGCAGATTCTTTTACCTTGCTAACTGGTACATATATACAGTTTATTCCCTTTACAAATGTTGAAGCGGTTGGATTGCTCACCATAATCCCTCCTCGTTTTTTTACTCATAAGCATATATTCCACTAAATCCATAATATTCCTTTAATTTTGACAAATAAAAGAACCATACTTATCAACTAAGTATGGCCCTTCTCTTTTATCAACCTATTAACCTAATACAAAATAACCGATGTAAAGCACAAGAACGAGTGATGCCGCGAACAATATCATAAAGTTTTGAACCGGCTTTCCTTTTTTTCCGCGAGATAGGACAAGCTCCATAGAAACAATGACAAATAATCCAACTACCGATTTAATGAGTGCAGTTCCGCCAAATTGGTATAATCCTAGTAAATGACCACCCGTTGCTAGAATGAGTAGGTAAAATAACCTTAACACCATATGAGTAATTTTTTGTGCTTTCATGTTTCCTTTTTTTAATAAGTAGTAACTCACGAAAAATAGAATAAGTGCTAGGAACCAGGTTGTAACGTGTGCATGAATCATTTTGTAATCCTCCTATATGAATATAAGAGTAGAATAACAATGATCTATAAAATAATTCTAAACGAATGATTAAATATTTCTTAAATCTTTAAAGTTTAAAACGATACCCCGCGCCCCAAATCGTTTCAATATGCTGCGGGTTGGAAGAGTCCATCTCCACTTTTTCGCGAAGCTTTCGAATATGGACTGTAACCGTAGAAACGTCACCGATGGCATCAACCCCCCATAATCGCTCGAATAATTCTTCTTTACTGAACACATGGTTCGGATTATTCACTAGAAATAGGAGCAAATCAAATTCCTTAGACGTTAGAGTAATTTCTTGATTATTAACAAAAACTTTCCGATCCTCCACGTCAATTTGGATTGAACCGACAATCAACTTCTTATTACTCCTCACTTGTTTACCGACTAACTGTTCGTAGCGAGCGATGTGCCCCTTTACACGTGCGACGAGCTCACTTGGGCTAAACGGCTTCACTAAATAATCATCCGCTCCAAGTCGAAACCCTCGAATTTTATCGACGTCTTCCTTTTTAGCAGAAACAAAAATGATTGGGACGTCTCTTTCTTTTCGTATTAGTCGGCAAATCTCAAAGCCGTTAATCTCTGGTAGCATTAAATCTAGTATATATAAATCATAATGAGATGTTAGAGCTCGGTTTAATCCTTGTGCTCCTTGATTTTCTATATCAACAAGATAATCTTCTGCCTCAAGATAATCTCGCTGTAGTTCAGCAATGCTATGATCATCTTCTATAATGAGTATCTTTTTCATCACGCTTGCTCCCTTTTAACCGTAAAATGGATTTCTGTTCCTTCATTCTTATGTGAGTTCGCCCAAATCTCTCCACCGTGTCCTTCAATAATTTGCCTTGCGATAGCTAGACCAAGACCGCTTCCACCCTTATGACTGTTTCTTGACTGATCTGCTCGGTAAAAATGGTCAAAAATGAACGGAAGAGATTCCTTGGAAATTCCTGATCCATTGTCCTTAATCGTAATCTGAACATGGGTTTCTTGAACCATCACCGAAAGCGTAATGACTCCCCTTTCTTTGTCCATATACTTGACGCTGTTTGAAATAATATTGGAAAAAACTCTCATCAGTTTTTCCCGATCCACACTTACAAAAACAGGCTGCACTAGACTGTGCACAAATTCTACTTTCAAATTCTTTCCTTTTAAATCTAAAGCAACATCCTCCACACATTCTTCAACGTACTGAAGGATATCGGTTCGCTCAAAATGAAATGGAATTCTTTTCAAATCAAGCTTTGAAAACAGGAACAATTCATCAATCATCGCATCCATGTCGTTTGCTTTTTTGTAGATGGTAGAAATATAACGTTCTAGTTTTTCAGGATTATTGGCAATACCGTCCTGAATTCCTTCAACATACCCCTTAATCGATGTAATAGGAGTCTTTAAGTCATGGGATATGTTGGAGAGTAGTAGCTTTCTATTCTCTTCATATTTTAATTGCATGTCTACTGACTTTTTGAGCTGGACCCTCATTTCTTCAAAAGACGCAGAAAGCGCACCAATTTCGTCCTTCCGCTTTGTATCGGTTTTAAAATTAAGGTCCCCTGCTTTAATTTTTTCTGTTGCATCTTTTAAAGCTGTTAACGGGTGTATGATATTCCTTGAAACCAAATAAGAGATGGTCCCATACGTTCCTATTAAAATAAGAAGCAAAAGAATTAGTAACCACCCGAAAAATTTAGTCGTAAATTGCTCGATAGCATTCGCTTCTTTTATCACAAAAATGCTACCTTGTTTTTGATCAGGAAAATAAAAATCATGTTGATCAAATTTAAACGCTTTTTGGTCAATCGTAACAAAATCATGAGAGTGCTTTTTAAATTCCCCAAATGATGTTAAATAGTGAGTAAGAGGGAGCGACTTTATGTCTTCTGAAAGGTGGACGATTTCATTATTTACTCGTACTAGTAAATACAAGTTATACTCAATGAATTCCGAGTTAACACTCTGTAGATAGGTCTCATCTATTAACTTTTCTGGTTCAGAGGTAGTCATCAATTTTAATTTTGAAAATAGTTCATGCTCAACCTTTGCTTGCTCTCCGAAAAGTGCGGGATTGATAAACTGGTCTTTTCCTGCAAATGAAAAAAATAACGCACCGATCGCAATCATAAATAGAATACAAGGAACGATGATAATGGCAATATAAGAGGCAATTAGTTTTTTTCGGATTGTCATTCACCTTCACCACCTAGAGCTAATGTAAAACAGGAAAAGATAGGGCAAGAAACACCCTATCTGTAAAATCTAAATAAATTATCGTCCATGTTTGAAAAGGGATTGATCTAGTTTTATCGCGTCTGTTAAATCTGTCGTTGGTTGCAGAGTTGTCGAGTTAATATTAGCATAATCCATGTTCATCTCTAATTCTAGTACTTGTTGTTTACCATTTTTGTCTATTCCAGCAACCTTTACATACACATGTTGGTTATCAATCAGTTTCTCTTCCGTAAGATCCGCTTGAATCTTCACTTCTTCTAAAGTAATATCATCAACCAATACTGGTGTTTGCATTGTAAAACCAGACTCTAAAAAAGGATACTTACTTGATGTCATGGTGGCATCGTCATGAGTTTCTAGCATTTTCTTAATCATATATTGGCTACCTTGGTGAATGAGACTAGGAATCTCTTCTTTTGTTAAATCTACGGTGATCGTTTGCTTTCCGTTATCCTGAGATACTACAAATTCATCATGTGTTTGGATGGTTAAGGTATCAAAGACTTTTTCCATCAGGTTAAGAAGTTCAGGATTATGATGTTTCTCATATAGTTCTTTCCGTTCTTCCTCTGTATACTGCTTACCTTCAATGACATAATCGTTTTCTACTTGATCGTTTTTAATAATGACATGGTGATCCTGGTAATACACATTCAGATCCACCACTTGATTAGGAGTTTCAATGGATAACTCCCCTTGTGCTAATTTTTGGTCTAAATTGTATTTTGAGTCTACTTCTACTTTTTGAACTAACTGCCCGTTACTTGTCATCGAAGCGTCAAAACTTAGTGCAGCATTGTTTACTTTATGGGTATTCTTCATGGCCTGCTTGTATAGGTCATACCCATCATGATTGGCGAAGATAGAGACTGTTGTACCGACTAATAGTAATGCACTTAACGAAACGGTCGTAATGAGTAACTTCTTTTTCATGTTGATCATCCTCCTCTTATTTTCTCTTGTAGGATAATCCGTAATTCTAAACCGTTTATAAACGAATTATTAATAAATTATTAAATCTAGTAAGTTCACAAATTGTTCATTCGTAAAATAAAAAACTCTTTCCCGAAAAGAGAAAGAGTTGATTACTATTAAGGGGAATTCATATTCGCGAATAAGCCATACCGAGTATCTATGCTCCCTCGTTCTTGATAGAGGTCTCCCTCCGCTGAAAATTAGTAAGCCGTCCAACCAGCATCAGCTGTAATGATTTCACCGTTGATAAAGCTAGATTCTTCAGTTGCAAGGAATAGAGCTACCGTTGCAATTTGTTCTGACTTCCCAAAAGCTGGATTTAGAGCCATCCCCGCTTGAGTGCGTCCCATTCCAAATTCATTGATTTTCGTCATCGATGCACCGATATTCGTTTCAACTCCACCTGGTGCGATGGCGTTACAGCGAATTCCCTTCTGAGCGTACATGAAACCAGTGTTTTTCGTAAATCCAATGACAGCGTGTTTAGAAGCGGTGTATGTTGCTCCAGCTCGAGCCCCATTTAATCCACCAATAGATGCAATATTAATGATGACTCCCTTCTCTTTCTCTAAAAAGATCGGTAAAGCTTTACGTGTTGCACGCATAACACTTGTTGTATTTACAGCGAATACACGCTCCCAATCTGCATCCTCAATATCACCAGCAGGCTCAAAATTATCCATAATTCCTGCGTTGTTAACTAGAATATCTAGTGTTCCATAAGTATTTACAGCCGTGTCAATTAATTTCTGAATGTCTTCTTCTTTAGCTACGTTGGCAATAACAGCAATGGCTTCTCCACCACTTGCTTTGATCCCTTCTACGGCAGCAGCTGTTGCTTCTACATTAATATCAGAAACGACAACCTTAGCACCCTCTTTTGCATAAAGCTCGGCAATTGCTTTTCCCATACCAGATGCCGCACCTGTCACCACAGCTACCTTATCTTGAAGTCTCATGTAAACTCCTCCATTCAGATGATATTGTTAAATTTTACTAATATCCTGCTAACTATAGTATATAACTGAAGGAGCACGAAAAACCGCTTACATTATGGCAGAAAATCAACAGATTTATAGGTGATTCTTATTAGAAAAATGGTTCTGTTCCGCAGCCTTGCTAGGAAATGAAATAACCAATTTTTTATAGATTCCCACAAATTTTAGGTCTAAATCTACCATTTCTCTTATATCTTATATCAAAGAATATCAGATTCTTTCTATACTAAAGGGAAAAGGTGAGGCTCATGTTTGTTGTTTCTTTTTTTGATAACAGAAATCTATTATTAAATCAGTTCCGTAATCAAGTCCCTTCTGTTGGCGACAGTGTTTCGATTAAGGGACGAAAAGGAAAAGTCGCTAGTGTTGACACTCTTGAGGATAATAAAATTCATGTTCAAGTAGCATTAGACCCTGTATCGAAAGGTAAAGCAGCAGCTGCTGCGGATACGAAAAAGAAGAAAAAATAGGCTTCGCAGCAAAAAGGAACACCCTTGCATGAATGGGAGTTCCTTTTTTATGTTTTATATTTCTCCTATACCTAGTAAAACATGAAAAAAGATAATCGAAGCAACTGGAAAATAGGTAGCTTCCGGATAAAATAGTGTAGCGTCTGGATTATACTCCCTGCTATTGATCCATGTTAGAATAACTGGTAAACAACCAATTGCGGTATATACTACTAGTTTAAAAACATAAGCCACTTTTTGACTGGTTATGAAATGTTTCGTTAGCCTGTCGATGGCAATGGATAACCATATCATAAAAATTACATAGAACAGAAGGGAAAATAGTAAACTAAGAAGATATTCTTTCTGAAAACCGAATGGTCTTGCCGGGTCTCGAAAATGATATTCTAAAAACGCTCCATAGAAGCCTGTAATACCTGCAGATACAAATGCCCCAATTATTCTCCATCCAAGATCCATAATCCCTCACCCTAAGATTCATTAAGTTACTTAATATTAGAAGAGAAACTGCTTACCCCTCGGTCTGCAAGTGGTTATTTTGTTCAGAACTGATGTGTACTTATTTATATAAGAAGAATGCTCTTCCAACGTTCACTGTAAATAGGTCCTTACTTTGAGACACCCTCAAATTCATCAATTGTATGGTTGAATTTCGTTTGAGCTTCTCTTACTAGTTTTTGTAGATCTTCTGTAATTTTACTTACCTCATTTACCTCAGTAGATATATGATCTACATTTGTCTTTACACTCTGAATAGCTTGATCCACGTTCCCTGCTAATTTTCTTACTTCGTCTGCTACCACTTTGAAGCCTCTTCCTTGCTCCCCTACACGAGCAGCTTCAATTGCAGCATTCAGTGCTAACATATTCGTTTGAGATGAAATGCCCCTTATAATCTTGGTTACTTCAGTAATTAGAGTAGTCTGTTCTTTTAGCGAATCAATTGCTTTCGTTTTTAAATTAGAATTAGAAACTACTATTTCAACTAGCTCCCTAGGCATATCCTTTAGTTGGGATATGATTTCCGCTGTTCTCTCTTCACGTTCAGTGATGTTCGTAGCAATCTTTAAAACGGCATCAACCTCATAATCCTCGTTTCGAATCGGAATATAGGTAGCTTCAAGCCAAAGTAAATTGCCATCTTTTCCTACGCGTAGTATTTTTTCTTGAAATTTCTTGCCCTTTTTTAAATCTCTCCATAAGTTTTCATATTCTTCGCTATTTGCAAAATCCACTTTACAGAATTGTCTATGTTTCATCCCTTTCATATCAGAGGAAGAATACCCCATCGTCCCAGCAAAATTTTCGTTTACCCAAATTACTTCTCTATCTAAATTAAACTCTATCATCGCTAGATTAGATTCTAATGCTGCTACCACTGAGTTTGGATTTAGGACTTGTGTACTTAAATTCTTGCTTGAAAGTTCATTCATTTAGTTAGCTCCCTTTAAGTCGATTTTCATATAGTCCTATTTTCACAAGAGTATATAACTATCATGATATCATACACAATATGTAATAAAATTAAATTAATGTAAACTTTGGATTTCTATGGTTGTCATAACTTCCTGTTTTTATTTAGCTTTGCTACCTTCTATAACTAGAAAAAGGAACGTTCGGTATGAAACGCTCCTTTTTCTTTATGCTTTTAACAACTCTTTCTCATAACATACATATTCTTGATGTCCCTCTGGCTTGGAAGAAAAGAACACACTCCCTCTCTTCTGAAACCCGAGCTTTTCATATAAATGTAATGCCATCTTATTTCCGGAGAAAGCATCTAAACGTATACTTTTATAACCATTTTCTATCGCTAGATTCTCACAAAGCTTCACGAATTCAGTCCCAAGCCCTTTCCCTTGGATCTGAGGGTTAATCATTAACGAGTGTATAATTATCGGCTTGCTTCCTTCCCAAGGAATTGCATTCCATTCATCAGATTCCCACTCATTTAATACGACGTGACCAACCATGTCGTCCCCATCCATCAGGACGTATAGCACCTTATATTGAATACATTCACCAAAATAATCTTTGTTCGGATATTGTTCATCCCACTGCAGGATCCCTTTCGCGAACAAGTTCTCGCGGCATTTTAGATAGATTCCGTTTATTTGATCCAACATATCATCTGTTGCTTCTACTAATTTGAAAGTCTTCAATTGCATAGTTAATTCTCCTTTTAGTCAGTCGGATTACAATTCGACAAGAAGAAGTATTTTCCTTCTTTGAAAAAATAGCATACAAAAAACTCCTTGGTTCTTTTGTAACTCTTATCCAAATAATGGCGTCTAATTAGTAAAATATACAGAGGAGGGTTAAACTGTGTTATCCCTAAAACATCTATCCATGGTCTTAACTACATTTGTTTTTTCACTTGTTGCGTTAATTGGATGTGGAGCGCAGAACGAGATTGAAGTAAATGGCAAAAAGGTTGAGTCGGTAAAATTAGAAGGAAAAGTAGTAATTAGTGCCTCCATATCAAAAGTTGGGGAAAATATGAGTGATATTAAGGAACCGCATGGAGAATATACCCAAGAAAACACGGATGTTCTTCGAACGTTTGTAGATGCTATTAACAGGGCTGAAAAATTGGCAGGGATTGTGGATGTTGCGACTCCTCACTACCAGTTTACTTTAACCTTTGAAAACAAAACATCAGCGCAATATTTTCTGTGGCTAGGGGATGACCATGGGTCGTTAATGCATGCAGAGGACACACATTATCTATATACATTGCCGGAAGATTTACTTAAGGACTTAGATGAATATGTTCAATAAAATAAAGTAAAGATGTGTCGATAGTTTTTCTATAAGCAACTCAATAAATTAGGCCGCCATAAAATGACAGCCTAATTTGATAATGATTTATTGTAACAACCTCGAAATTCCAAAAAAAACTAAAATTATAGCAGGAAACCAAGAAGCTAAGATATACTTTTTATTACCATCTGCTAATACATAGCCAAGGATCAAAAAAAATAATCCAAATAAAATAGTTAAAATTCCTTTAAATAAATCTGACTCAGTTAATTCTGGTAATATGAAAAACACAAATAATATTGGTAACAGTACATTAGGCCTTTTTAACGAAGTTACTATACTTTGCATGATATTCACCCCCACAATTATTTTCTTTAATTTTGAACTTCTGCAATGTTAGTTATAAAAACAACAACTGCCTTTTTTCCAGTTTGATTGATTTAAGTGTAATATATGTTTCTATATTTGGTAATAGATTTCCTTTTATTATCATCAACATAGGATTAAAACTCATTTAACTGAATCTCTGATCGATTTTTAGAATAATCCACAACAAAATTTAAAGTGAAGCTAATACAAAGTTTTTCGGCTTACCCTTTTCTCATCATTCTTTTGATTTAACTTCCTGTTTGGCAACCGGGTAACGTAATTTCAATGGTCACCTAAGTTGGTCCTTCTTTTCTAAGAACTCAATATAGTATTTAATTGTAAGCAAGTAGTTCTTTCTAGAATTTTCTTTATATTCTCTATTTATGGATGATTCCATTTTGGAAGTTAAGCGTGGCTCGCCTTTATAAATTCCTCTTGTTAAAAGACCGTTTAAACGACCTACATAATCCTTAACCGATTTTTCTCCTAAGTTATAATGCTCCCTAAGATAATCCTCAAATTCCATCTATACTTCCTCCTGCCCCATTTAATTCAATAACACTCTTCCCTAAGACTACTATCCTCTTTTTATTGCATGAAACTCGCCATAGTAATTGTTCCAACCATGTATACAAATGATATAGTCATCCAAAAAGTATGCTTTGCAGTCTCAGCTTCAGGATTTGCAGAGATTTTCCTAATGATAACAACTAAATTCAGACAAAATACTATCGCTAAAATTGGGTTTAAATAGATTGCAGCATATATTAAAATATTCATATCTCTCCCCTTTTTCAATAATCTGGTTCGCAAGGTACAACAAGATAGCCAGAATTCTGTCCTTTACTCTAGTACCCGTTTAGCACAATAACTTTTACAGACTTTTTACTTTATGAACTGAATTCAATAATTGTATTAAATATTTCTTGATATATTAAACGATAATCTGATTCCGATTTCAGTTGATTATGGGGAACAAATTTCCAAGTCTTTGTTCCTTGCACACTATTAAAATACCCTTGTGCAAAAGCTACACTTTCACTTTCCTTATAGTCAGAAATGGTTAAGTTTTCATCAATAAACAATTCATAAGGTTCATTTAACCCAATAAAAAAGGTTGGATAAGGTAGCTCTTTATACAAAGAAGCATACTTAGGTTTTGAGGTTTCAAAAAACGTTTCTTCCATAACAAATAAAGCATTGTAATTTCCTTTATTCTCAAATAATTCATCAATATTTATATTAACCCATTTAATGTTTTCAAAATTATAAGATGGTTCAGTTCCAACTACTGCAATTTTTAAGGGACGTTCAATTACCAATTTGTCGCTTGTTTGTGAACAACCTACGATTGAAAATAAAAATAAGAAGGAAACCACAAGTTTAAATTTCAAAATCTTCCCTCCCACTGTACAAATTCCACCAAATAAACCCATTTACACTAACCTGCAATGTTTAAGAATGCCCAAAGTTTTTACTCAAGACGGTAAAGACTTTATCTAATTTTTCTTTGCTTCTACGATTATAGGGAATTGCAAAGGTTTATCATAAATTTGATAAATAGCCTTATGGGTGTTTAAGTCAAGCTTTTCTCCATCAACTAGTTCCCCATTGACCAAAATGGGTAGTTCAATATCCTCCCTTATATAAACCATTAGAAGGTTAAGGTCTAGTTCCAGTTCTTCCGAGTAAAGCCAAGCAATTCCATCATCATCTATAGAATCAACAAAGTTTAATTCCTTCATAGCAAAAAACTCTTTATCTTTAAAAATAAGCGCATATAATTTAGAGTTTATATAGAATACGATTTCGACATCTTTTAAGTTTGTTCTAGTGTATTCTGTTTTATCGGGTACATGGTTTAGTTGTTCTTGAAATGCTATCTCTATATAGTTTTGGGGTTCTTTGGAAGTGTCGCAAGAAGTTAAAAGTGTTAAAGAAAAAACTATTAATAGTAGATGTTTCATTAATTCCTCCCGAAATTAAATAAGGATTTATTCTCTGTTTACACCCTTATTCCTCCAAAGCTTTTCTACTAAAGCTCACGTTTTTTAAGTACATTATTTCACAGACTGTGTAATAATATTTCAATCTTTATTAGTAGTTTTCTCAATCAATTCATTTTTTGCCGATTTAGTAGTTAAAAAAATGTTGTGATTAAATCCAATTGTGTGATTGACAATCTAATCATAATGTATTAAAGTGTTTCTAATTATACCACATATTGTAAAATGCAATGAAGAGGAAGAGTAATTGATCACTCGAATCATAGAGAGCCCATTAAGGTGAAATTGGGCATTCGAGCTTAATGAATGAAGCCTTGGAGCAGTGACTGAAAAATCGGAGTAAGTCAATCGGGAATTTCCCGTTAAAGAAATGTGCAGCAAGAAAGTGAATTGTTGCATAATGAGCGGGTTTTTAACCAATTTAGGTGGTAACGCGGAAGCTAGCCTTTCGTCCTTTTATTAAGGATGAAGGGCTTTTTTTGTACTTAAAGGAGGAAACTATTATGTCAAATGAGAATCTAGCAGAACTGTTATTTCCGGATGTTAGGCTACTACCTACTGATATTTATTCACTATACCCGCCAAGAGATTTACCTTCCTCTGCTTTCGTAACACGTTTTGCACCGAGCCCAACGGGTTCATTGAATATTGGCGGACTTTACGCCACTTTGATATCCGAAAGATTAGCCCACCAAAGTAATGGAGTATTTTTTCTTCGTATCGAAGACACAGATAAAAAGCGTGAAATAGAAGGCAGCCTCGAAAACATCATAAATTCATTGTCATACTTTGGGATTCTATTTGATGAGGGACCTCAGCTTACAGGCGACGATAAGGGGGATTACGGACCCTATAAACAAAGCTCCCGAATGCAAATCTACCAGGTTTTTATTAAGCATCTAGTCCGAAATGGATTAGCTTATCCCTGCTTCTGTGATACGGACGATTTACAAAAGATAAGAAAAAGCCAACAAGACATAAAAGTAACAACAGGATACTATGGTCAATGGGCGAAACATCGAGATATTACTTTTGAACAAGCCAAGGAAGAGATTTCAAATGGTAAACCGTTTGTTATTAGAATTAAATCCTCAGGGTCTTCAGGTAGGAGAATAACGTACCATGATTTGGTGAAAGGTCCAATTGAGATACCTGAAAATGACCAAGATATTGTGATTATGAAAACGGATGGTTTACCAACCTATCACTTCGCTCATGCCATAGATGACTATCTGATGGGTACAACCCATGTCATTAGAGGTGATGAATGGCTTTCTTCAGTGCCGATCCATATTCAATTGTTTGAAACCTTAGGTTTTAGAGTACCGCAATTCGGTCATATTGCTCCAATCATGAAGCAAGTGGGAGCTTCTAAACGGAAATTTAGTAAACGTAAGGATCTTGATGGTACGGCTGAGTATTACAAAGAACAAGGGTACCCAGGGATCTCTATCAGTGAATACTTCATGAATCTCATTAATTCCAACTTTGAAGAATGGAGAATGGCAAATCCTTATCAATCATTTAGAGAGTTTTTTATCCATACTGAAAAAATGAATGCCAGTGGTGCTTTATTTGACATGAATAAACTGGATGACATCAGTAAGGAGGTTATCTCTAGGCTCACAGGTCAACAAGTTTTTGAGTATTTATACACTTGGTCAAAGGAATTCGATTCTGAGCTTTATAGTTTAATTGACAAGAATCAGGATTACACAGTAAATATTCTAAATATTGGAAGAACCATTGATAAACCAAGGAAAGATTATTCAAAGTGGTCAGATGTGAAGCCAATGATTGCATTCTTTTATGACGAATTGTTTGAAAAAGATGTATCGAGTGGATATATGTTACCTACAAGTGTAAATTTTGATGTTGCGAAAGAAATTGTACTAGGTTTCAGCAAATCTTATAGGTTTAATAATGAAAAGGAGGTTTGGTTCCATAAGATTAAAGAACTTGCTGGGGAACTTGGATTTGCAAAGGATATGAAGCAATATAAAGCGAATCCTAACATTTACAAAGGACATGTTGGTGATGTAGCGATGGTCATTAGGGTCGCTCTAACTAACAGAACAAATACACCTGATTTGTTTAATATGATGAAAGTAATGGGCGAAACAAGGGTTCTTTCAAGAATGGAGACATTTTTAGGCGGTTCTATTTAACCAACTTAAAAATATATCAAAAAATGACCGGACATCACCTCTCGGTCATTTTTCACTTTATTTACATAGCTACACGCTTCAGATTAAGCACTCCCCCCTACGCTTTACTACTAAGTGTGGTACGGTTCACGGCTATTGGTCCTAAAAAAATTCTTAACTATCTGCCTCGAGTGTTGATTAAAAGTTAAAAACCACTCTTCAACTAAACTTCGCCGTTAATTAAAAAACAAACTAAGTCAGTAATGGTGTGTAAGAGGATTATTTCCACCCAATTAAGAATATAAAGTATTAAAAGTCCGAAAAATTGGAGTGTGAAACATGATACATGATATAACGGAATATGTGAAATATTTAGATGGAGTACATAAACGAACAATGCAATATTTGAAAACAATCCCTATGGAACTCCTAGATTGGAAGCCTTCTGAAGATAAATTTTCTACAGGGGATTTATTGCGACATATCGCATCATCTCGATTGATGTTTCTAGGTATAATTGAACATGGTAATTGGACATACACTGGACATGATACCGGCAAGGGAGCAACTATTGAGGATATTTCAAATTATTTAGAGGAATGTCAGATTAAACTGAAAGAGGGTCTATTAAAAGCTGGAAATGGTGTATTGGTAAAGAAAGTTTTAACCCTTCATGGTCATGAAGTTAGTGCTTGGCGAATACTTATGGCAATTCCAGAACATGAAATCCATCATCGTGGACAAATCTCTACTTATTTACAGATAAACAAAATTGAACCTCCTCAAGTTTTTGGCTTAAAAATTGAGAATGTTAAAACAACATTATAATTTAGTGAGAGAGCTTTGGAGATCATTATATTTCCAAAGCTTTTTTTTAATGTCTTGTTATACTAAACTTTTCCTTTAGTGAAATGGGATTGCTACATAGACTCCCTTGGTGCACTCTTTTTCCCTTTATGGTTGTATCTCAAATTATGATATTCACCAATCTTAAATGAAATAAGCGAATAAGAAGTCACCGCACCTACTGACCAATCACAACCTTTAGCTAAATAAATGCTAACTCCAACATTTAATCATCATATTTCAATTTAATTTTTTCCTCTTGACCATTCCATCTAACTGTTACTTCAAATACATTATTTTTATTATTTACAGGTTTATATTCGCTGTCTTTTGGAATGTGAGAAGTACCGCTTGAGCCACCTGAAAGTGTAAATACTTCATCAATTCCAATAACTTCACCATCGTAGGCTTTCATGGAACCATTGCCCCGACGATAAGAATATTCAACTAATTCTCCTAAGTTGGATTCCTCACCTATATATCTTAACCTTAGAGTTTCGTTCTTTTCATAGTCAATTTCATATTGGTCACTTAATTCTTTATGATTTTTATATTGGATCTTCCCATATTGAATTAATTCACCAGACCAATTTTGGCTAACTCCGTTAAAAGTTTGGTGGTATTCCTTTGTTGTAGTGCAACCAGACAAGATACATAGAATAAACAAAAGTAGTGAAGTTGTCTTAAATAGTTTCATTTTTAACCCTCCTATTTAATAACTTCATGTAATCGTGAGCTAATTGACTATACTGCTTACTTCTGTAATTTTATCATATTCGTTATAATTTATTTTTAATTTTCTGAAAAAAATTAATAAAAGAATAGACCGTCAAATGACAATCTATTGTTCAGCTCTCCCACTCGTCGTTTGTACAAAACCTTTCACAAAAAGAGTATCCATCCGTCTTTGATCATCGCGTTAAATGAAGGAGTTTTCATTTTTCAATTCTCACTAATGTTTTATCGGGTATTTCAATCTGGTCAATGTCAAATTGTAGATGTTCAAGGTTAATTCTCCTTCTCGCTTTTCAGTTTCGTCTCCAATCCAACAACTGTACAGTTCAAAAAAGTCACCTGATTTAAGATACCCGTCCATCAACTTGAATAGTGCAATTAAATGCTCTTTCGACTCTTTGAGAGTACTCTCGTTCATATCTTTAGAAATTTCAATCCCCCACCCATCAATATTCACTTCATAAACATAGGGAGTAGTAAGTTGATATTTTTTAACATGAAATCGATGTTCTTCATCTGAAAAATAATTTCCGATGATAATTAAATCGTCCAATTTATCTTTGATAGGTAATTCTACGTTAGTGCCTATATAGGTAGCTAAACTCATTTGCCTTTCCCCCCTTTTGCTTCAGGTCAATTCTCCTGTTATATAGTTTTAGTATACTCTCTTCACTTTCTAGCCAGTTGCAGATTTCGTGTCCTTTTTTAATATTCTAGAAAAATATTACCCCAAGTTGCCTCTTCTATCTATTTCCTTTGCTATCAATTCTTATTTAGAATCCCACATACTAAGCCTATAGCCTTACTGAATATTAAGGCTTAGGCTCATAGTAGATACTTATTAATTTAGGTAAAATCATTTTATCTTAAAAGTTAACAGGAGAAAGGATTAATGAATCTGATAAAGAACAGAGTTTTAATGGAGTTTTCTCTTCAAAGTTTATTTGTTCTAATGGGCATTCTTATAGCGTTATTCTTGTTACCGACTCTAATTCCATTATATCGTTATTCTTTAATCGGTTTTGGGGGAGTTATATTAGTAGTAAATTCTTTCATGATGGCAAAAAACAGTTACTTTTGAAACATACGAGGTTAATTTCACTATACTTTTTCATATTTATATCGATTGTATCCATTCTTTATTACGTATCTGCGCTTTTAGTATTAACAGATACTTACGGGATGGAGAAGCTTCTTAGAGAATATGGTACGACGGCTAAACTGCTTTTCATTATTATTTGTTTTGCCCAACCCATTGTTCTTCCTATTCCGGAGGCTATTACAGTGGGGGCTGCAAGTACGGTATTTGGTTCTTTTCAGGCCGCTTGTTTGGCTTTTGCAGGTACTTTTTCCGGGATCCTAGTCATGTATTTCCTTGCTAGATACGGTGGTACAAAGATTGTTTCTAAGATGATAAAGATGCGTCATTTAGAACAATATCAAAATTATGTTCGAAGAAACGAAACGTTCATTATGGGAATCCTCTTCATCATACCTATTTTACCGGACGAAATTATCTGTGTCGGTGCTGGGATTAGTGGAATTTCCATTAAAAGGTTTGTACTAATTGCAGCTCTTTCGAAACTATTTACGTCTTTTGCTTTAGCGTATTCGGTTGAATTAGCTAATTTATTTCAACTATCGAATTCTCAATTTATCGCTTACCTAACAGCAATAATCACCGTCATTTTTTTAACAACGTATTTCATTAAAAAAGCAGGGGCAAAAAAGAAACGAAGAGAACACTAAGATAGTTTTACAAGAACACCAAAGAACATTGGGCCCCTCTTTGTTTTTAACTCACACTACCTCAAACAATAATAAATATCATACAGTTTATCCGTTAAGTAATACCTCCATATCCAAATAATTACATCTTCTTATTTTCATTAAATCAGCCATAATTAGATACTTAGTTTTCTTTAAGAACCATAAAGACAACTATGGCCTATACACATTAGCCCCTTTTTGCATAGTCTATTATTAGACAAAAAAGTAGGAGGTTGGTGTATGACAAAGTATCGGAAAAAACCTATCGTTGTTGAAGCAGTGAAGCTTACAAGATCCATTACAATTGAAACTTCAAATGGTACAATGAAGGGTCTCCCGGGAGATTATCTAATTACAGATAAGAACGGAGAACAATACCCTTATGATAGGGATCGATTTGAGAACGAATATGAGCTGGTAAAAGGACAGATTGATTTGAAAGAAATGTTTCGAAAGTCCTTTAGTTTTGTAAAAACAAAAGTTTATAAACTAAAAACGGAAGATTAAAGCAATATTGACCTAGTCTCCATTTTGCTTTTTGTTTTAGAGAAATTCATTACATTCTTCCCATTCGCACCACCAATGATTTTAGAAGGCGAAGATTAATTTAATCGTCTTTTCTTAAGTAGCCCTCTTAAACCCACTCATATCCATGTTCCCGAATGAATTTTATATCATTTTGATAATGTTCAAGGTGGCCTTCATTAATCATTTTTTGAAAAGCAATGTCACCTTCACCGGCTTTTCTGTTAATCGTTTTACATAGCCCTTCTAATCGGAGCAAAACCATTTCTAAATATTTGTCTTCTTTACTTTCACCATAAGATTCGAAAAACAAGTTAATCCTTTTTTTAATACGACTGGCATGTTGTAATGAATCATAATAAACTTCCTCACCTGTTTCAGAAAGGTAAAATCTACTTAATGGTACGCAAGTGTAAAGAGTATAAGCTATATCCCAAAGTCTTGGCCCAGGTGCTGCAACATCAATATCAATAATACCTACCGGGCTTTTATGATTAAAAATGATATTGTATCTAGCAAAGTCATTATGACATATTACCTCGAATGGATCTGGAGTATGATCTATCGGCTTCCACTCATCTGTTAACGGAAAGTCCTTCACAGCATCATGGTAAAGACGGAGCAGCTTTGCTATTCCCTTTAAAGCATCATCAGACCACATATATTCTTTTAAAGGGTCATTACCAGCTTCCCCCTCAATAAATGTCAGTACCTCTCTTCCTTTTTCATCAATTCCTAAAAACTTTGGTGCATAACTAAATCCTTTTCGCTCTAAATGCTTTAATAGCTTATGTATTTTGTGACTGTCTTGATGTAGTTCACGTCTAACGGTATCTCCTGACCGATATACGTTAGATACATTCCCTCCTGTTAGCTTTTCTTCGTTTCCATTGTCTGACACTGACAATCCCCCTTTAAATTTTGTAAATTTTTTCTGTTTATATCTCCCTAAACGTTAGTACCTTTAATCCTTCAACAGATACCATAATTTTCCTTATCCACATCCAGATGACGAACAAATTAAAAAAGATCAGTCGCAGCTTATTGCTAAGTACCCACTAGAAGTAAAATTATTGATAAACTACATTACCCCATAATCTTTTAATCTCCACTAAAGAATTCTCTTTAAATTTCATTCTATAAATATCTGGTTTTGATGTGCTATGCAAAAAATTCAAGTCATAACGGCTATCAAAATGTTGCATTGCTAAAGTCATAACAGCTCCATGAGTACCTATAGCAATTCTCTTACCTCGGTAGTTCTCTAATAGCTCTTTTATACTTCTTATCGCTCTCTTTTGACAATCAGCATTTGATTCCCCACCGTCTAAAGCGTAGTTTGGTTCTGAAAAGGATCTTTCTAAAAGTGGGATCAACTCCTTGTCAGAAATCCGATGGTTTTTGGAAGTGAAAATCCTTTCTTTTAAGTCCTCCATAACTAAGACTTCTTTTCCAATATGTTGAGCTACCTTTTCAACTGTTTGAATCGCTCGTAAGTAAGGGCTTGATACAACAGTATCAACTTCTTCATTTATTAATATAGATGTTATTCGTTGTGCATCTAATATCCCTTTTTCCGTTAATTTCCTTGTTCTTTCATCACCTTCTTTTGGTGATTCTCCGTGTCTCACAAAGTAAATGTAGGTGTACATAAGACCCTCCTCAGGCTACAATCCTCAAATAAACTTTCAATTTATTTGTTTTTGTTTATCAACTTTAAAATACAATCTATAACAATTTTAGGATCTTCAAGATGTACAGAATGTCCTGTATCTGCTTCAATATGTAGGGTGTTGTTAGTCAATGTTGTTAAAAGTAGTTGATTTCTTATCCACTCTTCAGGTTGTTTTTTCGCACTAATAACGATTACAGGTAAATCCTTTGGTAGAGGCTTGGCATTTAATAATTGATTAGCTGAGATTACCGAATCCATATACTCCCGGTATGCAGACTTATATGCACCTAGGGTGTAGCCGATGTATTTTAAAGAATCATCATATTCTTTTGCTAGAAACTTTCTACCAATCTTCTGTTTAAGAATTCTAGGGATACCTACCATTGAAGTTACATAACCAAAGGTTACGAGCCTTCTAAACTTTTTTATACGTTTGCTATTTTCTTGAGATAGAATATATTGATTTTCATGAGCAGCATCCTCTAAAACTAACCCTAAGACCTCATCTGGATACATACTAGCAAACAATCTCATGGAGAGACCACCAAAGGAGTGACCAACCAGTACATAAGGTGGTTTAATATTTAGATGGTTTAATATTTCTTTTAGTTCTTCAACACTATCTAATGAAGTCAAAGATTTCCGCTTCGTTCTACTCCACCCATAACTCCCTCTGTCATAAGATACAATACGTGCTACCTTTGAAATTTCAGGCTGGACATAGCACCAATCTATTGAAATTGAACTAAAACCTGCTTCTAATATAACCGTTACAGGGCCTTCACCTGTCACAATGGCATGAACCTCAGAGTATTTCGTTTGAATAATTTGCCCAGGTGGCTTCACCTTATTTTTCTTGTCCATAGCTAAGTTCCAAAACGTAAAGGGAAAACCAATAACGCCTAGAGTGTTTCTAACGATTGTAGGTATAATCATGCTTTCCTCCTACTACTAATAAAGATCTCATAAAGGAACCTCACTTACTTGGTTGACTTCCCGCACTATCAATATCAACAAACCAAGATAAAATAGTCGTGCTATCTCGTACATGATGACCCTTAATTTCATTCAACAAAGTAAGTACACTTTCCTCATTAGTTAACTCCTGAAACCGATCAAATATCTGATTCGGATTTACAAAATTTACGTTAGGGCATTCTACTAGTCCATCCGTCGTTACAAAAATGTGATTTCTCCCCTGTCTAAGTTCCTTGGTACCTGTACTGAAACAAGGAACTTCCAACTCAAAAGTATTAACCTTACCAATCCACTCGTAAAAACTACGATGATTTTGTTGATACTCATTTAAGTCTGACAGCTCGGGATGGTTTAGGTAAAGAATACAGTCTCCAACTGAAAACCACCAAAGAAATTTATCCTTTCTTACTACACACAAAAATGCTGTTTCTCCTTGAACATTTTTACAAGCCTCTTTAAAAGGGTTACTTTCAAAAATGGCCAATAGTAGCTTGTATAGACTATCAAATGAATTTCGAGGTGAAGAGGTTAATATGCTTTTTACATCTTCTTTAAGAGATTCAATAGTAGACACTATTAATTCTGCACTTTCAGCTGTTTGGTGTGCATCTAAAAGTACAACAAACTCATAATTTACGTCCTCATTCACCCAAACGATACATCCGTCTTCATTTTTATATTGGCCAGCAGAAGAGTTGCCACCAAAACGCCCCACTACTACATGACTTACCTCTTGGATACTAATTTCATCAACGAAATGTTCTTGGCTCCCTACCCAACAATACTCCTGATCCTTGACCACTTTACTCATACGGGTTAGTCTCTAAGTAATCTCTTATTCTATTGCATAAATCGATAACTTCATTGTTACCGCCCATCCTTGCATTTGGAGAGTCATAGACTGCAAATGGCCCCCAATATTGCTCAGGAGTATTGGGGTAGCGAGCTACTAAATGCATATGAAGATGAGGAACCGAATTACCAGATACAAGAGCATAAACATGCTCAGCTTTCTCACTCTCTTTTAAGGCTCTACTTAATCTCGCCATAATAACTCCAAACGCTTTTGCTTCTTCAGGATTCATTTCTGCAAGAGTAGGTACATGTCGCTTCAAGTCAATCATAAGATGCCCTAAATAATTAGGTTTTCCGTTATGATCAATATGTCCAACATAAACATAATCGTCTTCATAGATAGTGACTCCAGACGTTTGGATCGTGCCATTATGTTTTTTACAAATAAAACAATTCTCCTCCATAGTAAATTCTCCTTTGTAGGTTAATAGCTAAAAGTAAAAAATCCTATCATCTCATAAAGAGACGACAGGATTAACCCTAACGTGGTACCACTCTTCTTGGTCCGTCTAAAATAAGCTTGAACAAACCTTCTCAATTACTTCATTACGGAAGTTAACCGTCTAGACCTACATATCAGTCTAGCCACTCATAGGCGAGTTGGGGAATTTATTGACCACCTTTTCAGCAACCGGCAGCTCTCTAAACAATAAAGGTTCCTTAATACTCCTAATCACCGTGTTTTAACTATAGGAAATTTTAACCAATGATACAATAGAACGAAACATTCAGTCAATACTTTCTATTAAACTTACTTTCTCCGTTAGCACTTAAGAGCATTTGATATTCGAATAATCGCCGCCGAAAGTTTAATAAGGAATTTTAGCTTCACTCAAAAAGTTTTCACTAGCCCATTCACCTTCACTCTTAAACAATTCATACACAGCATCACGATCCGACGGGGGTTCATCTATCCAATCTAGCAAAGTACGCATAATAGATTGTTTTTCAGGGAAGTGGTGAATAAAGACTTCAGACTGCTCGTAAATTCGTGTCGTCCAAATCTGAGAACGAACCATTACCATTGAATAATAGGTTCGAATGAGTTTACGTGCGAATCCTTGTGTAAATGTTTTAAATTCTTCCTTAGAAGATGACTCTAACCTTTTTAACGTCCGATTATATGCCTCATTAATATCACCGTTAAAACGGATGGCTATCTCTGATGTAAGTTTATACGGACCAAATCGTTCTGCTAAGTCCTCTCCATACACACAAACACAGAGTTCCTTAAGAAATGCATTTTCGTAATAATTTGAGGGGTCAACCGTATAGTCATAATATGCTACAGCTATACCTACATCACGAACTAGAGAACGATACTTTTGAGACAGTTCTTTAGAAAGCTTATTTAATTCAGCCAACTTAAAGGAACTCAGATTCGTATTGAACATAGCTATAAGGTCTAAATCAGATTTTTTTGCAATCGCTTCTCCTCTGGCTACACTTCCGTACACATAGACACTATACAATTGATGATGGAATAACTTTTTAAGACACTCGACTGATTCTTGGATGCAAGGCATGTAGACATCATCAATTTTATCTTTACTAACATCGCTTACAATAAAACCATTAGCATCAAGACCATAACCTGCATTTAGATTCCCTATACCCATCACCCTTTTCTTTTGATCCAGTATTTCCCTAATTATATCTTTATGATATCGTGTACAAACTTATTTCTTATTGGTTTACTCTTACCTTAAGAACTAAAGAGCCATCCTCCCTTTTGAAGAAAAGCATTCCTTTAGTTTAACAACCTTGTTACTTTGCTATGAAATTACTCATTAATTGTTTTTTTCTCTCCTTCAATATTGTGAATCTTGTCTTTTCCAAGGTTCTTCAATACTTTCTAACCAATGGACCCATGAGCTAAAGCTTCCATCAAACTGAAAATATATTTGTTGTATTTCGGGGAACTTATCAAAAGTTGCTGTTTGAAGTGCCTTGAATAAGGATTGTGCTTCAGCACTTGCAGGACTTCCCACCAAAAATTCTTTAAAATCTATAACAACTGTTCCATTTTCATCGATTGCTACTCCATTTAATGAATCTTCATTACCAAATTGGATTTCGCCATTTTTAAAAAGCTTGTTAATTTCCTCCTCTAATTCGGGAAACGGCTTTCCAAAGGTTTTATAATCAAACCCAACATTGACTTTTTCTGCCTGTTCCTCTATAAAGCTTTCATACTCTTGTCCCAAGGTTACTTCGTATAACACTACTTGCTTTCTTTCAGGAATAAGAAGATAGATTTCATTGCGATCTGTTTTAATATAGTTCTCCATTCTTTGAGGTTTTTCAATAAAGTTTTCCTCTGGAATAAGTACACCTCCGAGCTTATTCCCCTCCTTATTAATACCAAATACATGTGTCTCTGAGATCGGAGTGTTAACAGCAGGAGTAACGGTCTGCATATAAATTATTTGTTCATCCGCCACCTCTTGTAAAGCAACTTTGCCTAGTCCTAAATCTGAAAACAAAGAAAGCTCTGTAAGCTTTCCTCCATCATTAAGTAATAACCTACTTTCCTTGCGATTCATTCCCTTAAGTTGAAAAGGCAGATCATCGTCCTTTATGAAACTTAATGTTTTTAGGCTAGCAAATTTCTCTTGATTTTGACTAACAACCATTTCATTATTTTCGAATTCATATAATGAGTCTGGGAAAAATAAATCGAGTTGTGAAAAATCATAGATATTTGTGAGATCGCCATTGACTTTGTATTCATACACAACCTTTTCCCCTGAGTTTAAGATATAAATATCCTCATCTTGTGTGACCAGTATATCTTCAAGGACACCAACCATATTTTGCTTATTCTGGATAGGAAATGATGTCGAATTTCCATCACGTCCCCTAATCACTACCTTAAAACTCGCTTCATCTAAAAGATATAAGGTTCCATTTTCAATATCAAAACTACTAACTGGGTTCATGCCTTGTGCCGTATATTGACCAATTTCTCCATCTCCATCTCCATATTCGATTGTATCTACCAATTGAATATGTGAGGTTTCCTCAATCACAAATGCTTCTGATTTTTCTTGTTCAAACAGAGTAGATAAAATGATTAACGGCAGGATAAGAATGACAGCTGTAGCTGCAAACAAGGGAAATACCCTTTTTCTTGGTTTCTTCTTTGTTCCTTCCAACATGATTCGATCATGTAATTCATTTACAAAATCTTGACTTGGTATTAAGTCTGGTCTTCCTTTAATTGGTTGAAGCAGCTGTTTAGCCTCATGAGTTAAGTTTTCTGCCTTTTTCATCTATATTCACTCCTTCCACTACCTGCAGTTCCTTTTTCAAAACCTTTACGGCACGATAAAAGTCTACTCGTACCTTCAGTTCCGAACACTCCAATATTTCGGCTGTCTCCCTGATTGTCATTTCCTGAATTCCCCGTAAAATAAGTAAACTTCGATAATGTGGCTTAATTCTAAACAGTGCAGTTTGAATTTCCTCCCATTGCTCCTTGACAAGAAGATGCTCATCCAAGGAATCTCTTCGTTCAATTTTTGTCATTTTATCTAGCAATTCAGGCAATGTAGATTTAAACTTTTTTTTTCGCAAATGATCAATTGCCGTATGCCGAGCTATTGAAAGTAACCAATATTTTGCACGAGTATGATCCTTAAGCATATGACTATTTCGTATTGCTTTTATAAATGTTTCCTGTGTTATATCTTCTGCATCTTGTTTATTACTGGAAAAATATAAAGAAAAATGATAAATATCTAAATGAAATTCTATATATAAACTTTCTATATCCAATCCACTACTCATTTAAATCCCCCCTTCATTAACAAGTCGGGTTTCCGTTCATTTTGTTTCAATTATTCTAAAATAAGTTCATTATAATGGTAGAAATTTTTACTGATTTAATATTTAGTGTATTTCTTCGTATTTTAGTGATAATCCTCTTTACAGTTCCAAGGGGTGCTTATGCAGATTTGCTCTTCCTTGAAGGTAGAAGTAAGTTAAAACATGTTTAAAAATAATTAAGGTTAATCAAATAAAGGATGATCTTTGGAAGTATAAAGAAGAAAAAGGACGTAAGTGATCCTTAAACTAAACTGCTTCCCAAAAAAAAAAAAGAGCGACCCTTTACCAAAGAATCGTTCTTGTTCTAATAAAATTCTCCAATTAACATAAATAAAAACATTACTAAGAAAATTATTGAGCCTAACCAATCGTGATAGTGTCCTTTTTGACTTTTCTTCTCAAGCCACTCCTCAATTCCTCGAAGGAAATATAGTAATGCAAAGAATAAAAATATTGCAAATATAACAATGCCGCTAGCTATAACATAAACGAATAAAATCATAAGTATGATTTCTATGGAAACAAAAATTTTTCTTCTTCCTTTTATAAATAAACCCTTTTTGACTTCTCTAATGTTTAAAATTCTTTTTAAATACAACTCTGACAAAATAAGATATATGATAAATATAACTAGCAAACCTAGAATCTGTGTATTATTGGTCATAACTCTCTCCATTTGTACAGTGAATTTACTATGTTAGTTAGTCAAAAAATTACTAAGAGCTATAAACTACATGAGTACCCCCTATAAAATCGTGAATCCCTCTTTTGTCTTTACGGAACATAATCATAAAGATGCTGATTAATATTGATATTCCAAATGTGACAGTTCCTAAGAGATAATTACCAATAACCTCTCTTAAAATCATATTAGATAACCTTACATTTCCATCATCTATTCGTTTTACTTTAATTCTACAGATGCGCTTTCCTATAATATAACCGCCCCATAATACTGGTGTAATAGTAAGGTAGAAATAATAAATTAACTGTCCTGTTGTTTCTTGTGTCCAAGTAACTGAGTAATCTCCTGTAGTGGCATAGAATATTAGGCCAAAAACAACACCAAAAATAAGCGCGTCTAAAAAACTTGCTAAAAACCTTATGCCAGTTCCAGCAATATTATTGTTCTCCACATTCCCTCCCCCTTTCTCCTTTGTATATCTTCACCACTGAACCATAAAGATTCAACATCTATCACATATTATGATACTTCTTGCTTCGTTAGCTCTAAAAAGAGCCATCTCTTTCTTACAGTATCGCTAGCCGTTAGACTCTTAAAATATTGATAAAATAATCTCTTGAATCTGAATGAGTGAGCATGTCTAATACCTTTTCTTTCACCTCAAAACGAATAGCACTTATTTCATTATCGATTGGAGCAAGGTTGTTAACGTCACCCAAAAATTCCACAAGAAACATGGTAGTTTCTTGTCTTTCATAACCGATTTTCTTTTTGATTTCATCCGGAAAGTCAAAGCATATTTTTTCATCTAATTGCTTTATTATCTTATATTCTGAAGAACCGGTTTCTTCTTTTAATTCCCGTAATAACGAATCTATTAAAGAGCGATCTCTTTGTTCTACTCCACCTTTAATAAAGTCCCATTCTCCTTCAATATCTTCTTTTCCTTCATTTGTATTTATTTTTGTTTTATTTATAAGTAAAAACTGGTTAGCTTGAAAGACAATTGCACCGACAGCTTTCCTCATCATTATTACCACTTCTCTTTCTATTCTTCGTGGAGTAACGTGACACTTCGCTTCAAAAACAACGGTTGCCAACCTCTCTTAGATTAGCACCCGTAGAACAAATAGCAGTGTTCTTTTAAAACCACGTTAGAACTTCTGTTGTTCTCATTCCCTTTAAACATATAACGAATACCTTTCCCAGCTAAAGCCTCATCCTCATACCTTGGTATTACATGAAAATGCGAGTGCATAATATGTTGCCCACCAACTTCACCGCAATTCCAACCAAGGTTATAACCTTTTGGTTGGTACTTTTCATCCAAATATTTTTTTACTTCTTTAAGAAGAGTGTAGGTAGCATCCCATTCTTCACGAGTCAAATCAAAAGCAGTCTCTCTATGGGTTTTAGGTACGATAAGCCCCGCACCTTCAAGCGGAATTCCCTTTGTATTAGCCTGCTCCAGCTGCAAAAACATACAATGCTCATTACTTAATATGATTCTTTGATTTGGCTCTAGGGTTAAATCACAAAACATACAATCTTTTACCATCTGCAAACCTCCCCCATAAGATACGACTGAGTTTACTGTTTAATTGAAGATTCCGGCCTTCTAGCTGAAAAATACAAAAGTTGTAACATTGTAAAACTAGCATTCCTCAACTTAAATCTTGATAAAATCACCTTTACATCAAAACCAAATTAAACATCAAATCCCAGGCTTATAATTTTCCACTGATTCTCTTGATATTTAAATGTTAAACCAAGAAAAGTAGGAGGACTTACAGATTCACCATTTATATCAGAAAAAAATTCACGAATAAAAACACTATATGTGTCTGTTGCGGGATCATATTGATAACCTTGTATTACCCAGTCATCATATGTACTATCAATGTGAGGATCAAATAAAAGCCATTCATAGTCGTTTCCACTTATTCTGACATACAACTTGCTGTCTTTTTCTAAAAGATTTACATCCTCTGACAATAATTCTCTCAATTTTTCTTTATCTCCAGCTGTATGTGCCTGAACAAATTCCCTTGATATATTGCTTATAACGGGAAAGTTCTCTTTTTCTAGAATAAAGCTATCAATCTTTTGATTTAATTCCTCTTTACTCTGAGCTAATTGTTTTATTTCGTTTCCTTTCTCATTTAAGCTTTGAGTTAACTTCTGAACTTTCTCGTTAAGTTCCCTTTCATTCTCGCTTATCGTATCTTTAGTTTGAGTACAAGCTGTCATGAAAAATAATCCAAGGATACATAACCACAGTAAAAATCCTTTCATGTTCACACCTCAATTCTTTAAATAACGCCCACGTTTTATACGACTAGCAAGATTTTCTTCTACTATCCTTTTACCAAGTTTCACTTTTCCGTCTCTTAAGCTTGTAGTTAACCAATCTTAACAAAAATAAAGCGATCTTCAGGCTTCCAAACGTGCAAATGGTCAGCAATATATCCACGCAGCCATAACACGCCATTTATTTTTCTTATGTAAAATCCTTTCGGAAAATCATCATCTTCATTAATTATCTTTGATGCGATTGTGATGGAACCTGATGGTGCTTGATTTTGCTTTGAGGTAGCCCCAGAATAACCTTCTGGCTGGTCTCGGTACGCTAGTCTTAGATATGGACCTAGCTCAAGCGGGCACAAATCCAACCCAAGTTTGCTCGCTCTTTTAAAAATTTCAGACGTTGTAGCACCCTCGGGAAAACCAAGGTCTATAACGGTTAGTTCGACGGTCCTTAATATCATTTTATGATCAGAAGTCGTAAATGAATCATCAGCCAGCAGTCTATCTCCAAACTATTTATGGATATGTCGTATTGTTTCAATTTATTAATAAGCTGCGATTTCGTAAGTCCGCCGACCTCTACTGTTCTAGTAATATATGGACAATCAGGGTATATTGACATGTTAAGGTCACTCCTAAGTAAAGATGAGCACTCCCATTTATACCGCACTCTCCGAGGGATTAATCATCCTATAAACACTTGGAAATATCTACAATTTCTTTGATGACAAAATCAACTTCCCTTTCATCTTTAATGACAAATAAATAGTCCGCTTCCCCCTCTTCTGGCTCCGAAACATCTTCTAATAGATCTTCAGCTTGTTGCCTCAAAAGCACTTCCTCAAAATTAGAATAAGCCCCCCTAAATATGTTGGTACTACGCTGGCTTTGAGTAACTCTCTCCTTAAGAATGTCATCTGGAATATCAAAATGAACCAGAATACGAACAAACTGATTTTGATTAAACAGCCCTTCAAGTAGATTTAATCGACTTTTACGGTTTCGATTGGAATTGCAGACAATCATATGGAAATCAGTATGATCAATGGCGTACTCAACAATTAGCCGAGATACAGCGTGCTTAAGAGTATTGGGTCCTTGTTTAGGCTGTAATTGATGATAGAAAGTGTTTATGAATTCAGCCTGGTTATCTTGATCCATCACAAAAGAGTGATTCAACTCTTGTTCTAAAGCTCTTGCAAATGTGGTCTTTCCACTATGTGTTTTACCAACGGTCATAATCACTAACCTTTTCATAATTCCCCCTAACAACGTTCTTCAAAGTAGCTCAATTTCTTCGTTAGCATAATAACTTCTATAAAAAGAGTCGTAATCCTGCTAGAACAACTTTTTGCGTTCGCTTAAACATTTTTGTATCATTCCCAAGAAAATAATTTCGTCTAGAATGGTGGGGAGAGTGGAATGTTGAACGCACAAATTTTAAATAAACAGAAAATCTATTTTTTTTAACAATTAAAAAGCCAACAGTGTATGTTAGCTTTCCTCATAAAGTCATTCTATTATTGCTTTTCTTTTAACCATTCTTTGTACTCAGGTAGTGTGTATTCATCCGTTTTCACTACAGTCCATTGGTTACCTTCCTGTTTTAGAAAAAGCTTTATTAAATATTCTCCTCCAGATTCTTCAAAATCATTTCTCAAATATACAATACTTCCATGAACTAAAACGATTGCCTCACTATTATTAATTGTTTTTACTTTAATTCGCTCATAACCTTCAATATTAAAGTTAGCATCCAGCAACTCAAAGCCTGAATTTAACGATTCAATCTCAAATTTTTCTACATTCAATCCTTTTTCACGATCAATATTCTCCTTTAATAGAGGATATTGATCCCAGAGAATATGTGCATTATTCTCTAACACTGCTTGAGTCCTATAATACATATACTCTCTTACAGGCTTTGTATATTCCACCCAATCTGATGGTTCTGGTTCAACGAAACCTTCTACAGCACCATTCGAAGATTGGTTGTTTGATTGTGCTACATTTTGCTGACACCCTATTAAAGATAATAGGAGAACTGCGATCAAGGTTCCAAAATAGAAATACTTCACATTATTCCCCCCTCAAATAATAAGACGAATTGCACTTTGAAAACGTTTCAATCTGATATTTGTTTAACCCCATTCAATTATCCAGGCTGATTAATACCTAGTTAAAAATCATTTAACTTATTTGTCTGCAAAAAAATAGACCATCCCAATGATGATCAAGTACCTCTTCTTATATTCCAGCCTGATGGTCGGTGTCGGGTTTCTTCTTTTAATGGCTTCCACCCTTCCTTTTTTATCCAGTTCCTAGGATAGTCCCCCTGCTTAATAAATATATTTTAAATGTTTTGTGCAGTTATACAAAATACAGTCCCATTCTCCTTCTGTCTTATTTAAAATAGTAATAGATGTGTTATCGATATATGTCCTTTGGAATTTTTGTGGAAATAAATGTTGTAAAGTTAATCCAATTAAAGCACCGTGGCTAATTACTAATATTCTTTTCCCATTATATGTACTAGCTATCTCTTCTAAAAAATCTTTTCCTCTAAGAGAAACGTCTTCAAACTTTTCCATTCCAAGTTCTAAATTACGCCAATTACTTCCCCACTGTTTCACTCTTTCTTCCTCTGTGGTTCCTTCAATCAGCCCACAATTTATCTCTCGAACTCTTTTATCCATCTGGCTAATAGGTAAATCTATTATACTACCAATAATTTTTGCCGTCTCAATTGCCCTTGATAAATCACTTGTAACCATCATATCCCATTTTTCTTCTCGAGAGAGTCTCTCTCCCATATCCGACGCTTGCTTTCTGCCCATCTCGTTTAAAGGAATATCAGATACTCCTTGTGCCTTACCTAAAGAATTCCATTCCGTTAGTCCGTGTCGAATTAGTCCAATTGTTACCATGTTCCCACCTTACCTTCTATATTCAACTTAATTATCGACTTCTATTGCTAAATTAGAGAAAAAACACAACCGTTTTAACTTCTAGTCAATTAAAGTTACTTTCGATTTCTGCTAGCTCTATTTTCTGTAGAAAAATAAAAAACAGCGATTAGAAACAAAATGCTTGAGATTGTTAGTACTATTCCGTTCCATTCACCACTGAATATAGTGATATTAACAAGAGTAATCGTGTGCATGAAAGCTACAATTACAAACAATACAACATAAGTTTTCACTTTACTTCCCCCCCACAATCAGACTACTGAATTCTACTGTCCCTTTTTTGAAGCAAGGCGAACACGTTAGCATTCACCTCCATAGTTAAAGCTAAATTTCTATAAATATACTTCTTTAATATATCCTACGATTTGTCTTGATTTAGCTTATCAGCTATATCCCACAATAATCCAATAATAACTCCTAATAATATGGATATTCCGTAAAAATTAGTCATATCCGTTTCAGTGAAAAGATTTAGCCCTGTGTTTACTGACCATCCCGCAGTTCCGCCTCCAATTACTCCTACTAATGTTAATCGTTCTCTTTTCTTTATTTCTGTTTGCTCCATTATTAGCACTCCTTGGATCTTATCTTTCAAAACAAACCCTTACCAAATCTACTAAACTCTCTCGATAGCAATGATTTTCCTTTTTGAAAAAACCTGTACTTTGTTAAAAAATAACTCTACCAATTCATCTCTCATAGCTTGTTAATACTCTGATATTTATTCATATAAACTTAACCGTTAGTTGAGTAATTTCTTTTCAAGTACGATTTTATGTAATCCTTTTTCATCCGTATAAGTATTAATGACATCAAATCCATTTTTAATATTCAAGACTAACATATTACGCCATTTATTCATTGTTTTTGTTTGAACAACACTATAGCCATGTTTCTTTAGATATTGATGTTGTTTTTCCATTAACCCTGAAGCAATACCACGTTTTCTATAATTAACATCCACAGCGCCTAGCCAACTATAGAATCTAGTATTGTTAAGTTCATAGCCCATCTTATATCCAATTACTTTTGGACCATTCATTGCAACAACAACTAACAATTGAGATTTACTCGCCATTTTATTAATTAAATCATCTGAAGTACCAAAAATACCTTTATGTATTTCCAAAATTTCATTTAAGACGTCACTTTCAGGCATAGAATTGAAAATAAAATAATCTATGCTCATTTAATCCCTCCTAACGTAATAATTAAGAATTACTACATTCATATTCTGATAAGACTCACCAGTTAGTCAACCAGGAAAAAGATGTACTCAAATAGGGAAGGTTCACAATTTAACTTTAAGTCTACGTTTTTCAAATATTGCCTCTTCTGGTTAATACCGGTATGATATTAATGAGCTCTATATTATTATTAATTGGGGTGTTCATATGAACCGTAATATTCAATCGCTATTGAAAGTAATAACAATATTAGTAACGGTAAATGTTTTAACGCTTGGAATGACAACTTTAATAGAGTTGACTGTTCAGCTTAGTAATAGCATGTATTCAGCTGGATATGGTGTCGGAACCTATTTAAAAGATTTCTTTAGTTAGAGAGTAATAATAACAAACTATTATACATAATGATGTATGTTCAAATATTATTAAAATTTACTTGCTTTTAAATTTGATTTAGCTGAATTAGTTCTAAACGGTCCGTTTCTGTAGAGAAACATATGAAAGAGCATACTAAGTACCAGGGCCAAATCGCATATGATTTGGTCTGTTGCTTTTTCCTTATACATTTCAAAACTTATTGGGTATAAACACTTGGATTCACATACGAAACCGCACCTTAAATAACATAATGACAATAGCTGTTGTCAACGGGCTAATCCTATTTAATTCCGTGTCATTTGCCATAGTGATTTTAAAAGAATCATCAGTTAACTGTAATTTTATGTTAAATTAAATATAGAGTTTGTGAAGGCTATTTCCTAAAATACCGATAAGAACTATTCAATAAGAAATCAAAAAAGTACTGTGAAATAAGACTAACCTAAAGGATCATTACATAAAAAAATCTATGGAGGTATAATTATGTGGGTAATATTAGGGGTTATTGCTATAGTAGTAACTTTTATAAATCTTTATATGTATGCAGCAGGAAAGGATTATAAGCTTGCTATGGCGATGGGATTATCATATACAGCATTAACACTTTGTGCAGAATACAGTCTTGTATCTCGCTGGGTAAAAGTAGAAGATTGGGCAGCTTTAGCAGATGTAGTACCTGGTATGGAAAGGGCATTATGGTTTTTGACAATTGTTTCGATTTTACTAAATATAGCACCCATAATTTTAGAACGAAAAGGTAAGAAATAATTACATATTGTCCCTTCATTTATATAATATGCAAGTATTGTGTAGGTCTTTATCGTCTTAAAAGGTTGCATTTCATCCTATACTACGCAGCTAAAATTACCTTAATCCTCTCATTTAAACCTTGTGGCCCACTATCTTATTAAAATTATTATTCTTGTATATAGACGGGCCAATCTTAACTATCGTATTTCTCACCATACAAGAAGGCCGTTATCCAGTTGTGCAATCTTTCCATACATCCATGAACTATTCACAATGAGCTTAGCTCTATCCTTACGGCTCTCTTCAAATGCCTTTACTGCAACAAAAAGATCTTTTCCTTGTTCTAAACATTTTGCTAGTACCTCCGCGTCCTCTACTGCCATACATGCTCCCAGTCCTAAATTAGGTGTCGTAGCGTGTGCTGCATCGCCGATTAGCACTACTCTTCCTTTTGACCAATTCTGTAATGGCTTAAAATCATAGATCAATTTTCTAGAGATATCCTTCTCTTTTGTCCCTTCAATTAAGGTTGGAACCGGTTGGATAAATCCTTTAAACGAATTGATCAATTGTTCTTTGAATATCTGACTTTCTTTCAGATTTTCCGATGTATTCCTTGTCCCATACCAATAAACTAGGGAATCTGAAATAGGAATGAATGCAAACCGCACCCCATTATCCCAAGATTCAAACGTGAAACCAGATTTCGTATATTGATTTGTATAAGAAGAGACCCCTCTCCAAGCTTCATAACTACAAAAGCGTAAGTCATGATTAGGAAACAACGAACAGTATCTAAGCTAAGTTAAGACTATGATTTCAAAATAATTCTCCTTAACTAACTCCCCCCCCTTTTAACAGATTGTCTAACAAAACTGTAATAAAAATCCAGGTTATTTCATTTTATAAATATTAGTTATTGACTTAACTAACTAGTTAGTCTAAATTAAAATTAACAAATTATTCCACGGGGTGATGTTATGAAAAAGGTAATTGTTGTTGGAGCAGGTTTAGGCGGGTTATTTACTGCTGGTTTATTGGCAGGAAGAGGATATCAAGTCACAGTAGTTGAACGATCACCAATTTTAGGTGGCAGGTCTCACGTCTTAAAAAAGGATGGTTTTACATTAAGCTATGGAGCTCATGCCATCTTGGCACCAAAAGCACACCCCGTAAAAAGTATCTTCAAAGAGTTAAACATAAATTTAACCTATCATAAAGCAAGTCTATCTAAATTTAAGCTTTATAAGGAAAATAAATTAATCTCTACCCCTTTAGGATCTGGAATTCTAACATCACCCGCCATTCATGGGATGATGAATCATTTTGTGTTTATAAAAAAATTCATCCAAATGGTGAAAGCAAAGCCTACGTTCGATCCTAATGTAACAGTTGAGGATTGGATAAACGAAAACATAAAAGATGAATCTATAGCAAAGGTAATCAAGGCATATGCAGCTCTATCCGTCTATGATGGAGCATTGGATTGTTATTCTATGAACGCTTTCGTCGAACTAGCAAACTGTGAATATTCAAACAACGAACCACTTGCTTATGCAGCATATGATGAATTATTGGATAAGTTAAGAACACATATTATCGCAAACGGTGGAGAAATTCAATTGGGATGTAAAGTTGAAGCGCTTATTATTCAAGATGGAAAAGTGGTTGGGGTTGAAACAAAGGAACAAAACTTATATGCAGATAATGTTGTATTGAACTTGCCTCCTAAAGCTATAGAGAATATAGTTAAATATGATCCTTTAATAGATGAACTTAGCCCTTACTTTAACCAGAGACCACAGTTTGTATATGTTTATGATTTAATGCTATCTAAGCCTTTAAGAAAAGATATAACAAACATCTTGGATCTGGAGGAAAACGTATATATTAATGATTACTCCTTAAATGTTCCTTCATCGGTTACAAATAGCGGGCAGCTCCTATCTTGTTTAAAGTTTTTAAGTAAACAGGATCAGCAAGACGATTGCCATGCAGAGCAGTCCAAAAAATCAGTAGAAAGAATTCTTGATAGCGTCTATACAGGATGGAGACAGCACACAGTTGGAGCAAGGATAATAAATAGGGCTATGGTGAACGGAATTGCAAGACATACTGGTAATAAACTCCTTCCATTTGAAAGTAAGAATGTGGAATCTCTCTATTTTGTAGGAGATTCTACGTCTGGCCGTGGAGGCTTAGGATTGCCAGCATATGAGAGTGCTTGGCAAGTTTCAGAGAAGATTGATATAAAAAATTCAATTAAGCATGTTAGTAATGTTTAGTTAAAAAGGAAGATCAGTACAAATGACAGAGGCAATACCCGGTAAAGAAAAGATTTTGGAGACAGCATTAGTTGAATTTGCTAGTAAGGGTTATGAAGGGGCCAGAGTGGATCGGATTGCAATTGAAGCAGGCGTAAATAAGGCTCTAATTTATTATCATTTTAAAAGCAAAGAAGAGCTTTATGTATCTACAATTAACTATTTGTTCAAAAAATCAGCCCCTACAGAATTAGAAATACCCTCTTCTTTAACAGTTAGAGAAAAAATGTTACTTTTAATAAGACACTTCACAACGTTTATTCATCATAACCCGATTTTTGTAAAAATATTGGATCAAGCTGTTAATAACAGCAATAACCTTTTTGACAATTTATACGAACAAAACCTCTATTTTCAAATGGTTATGGCACTATACTTTGAGGGAGTTACAAAAGGAGAAATTAGAGTCATTGATGAGCCAGTCGATTATTTGGTTTCCCTTTTAGGTTCTTGTTACTTCTTCTATTCCCATCGAAATGCCTTAAATAAATTTTATAGTAGCCATTTGGATGAAAAGGAGTTTCTTGAAATGCGTATCCGGACAGTACAGGATATTGTAGATCGGGTTTTATTTCAAAAATAAAGAATTCCATTGTTTTTTTCCGACCAAAAAAACGAGAAAAAAGGTATTTTCACTAAACTGCACCGTTAGCTTAAGTACATCCCTTTCACAAATTCACCAGTAACTGAAGATATTTGTTGCACAATGTGGGTCTACTCCACAGCAAATAATCACAGTTGCTTATTTCATATAACTGCTACAATCATAAGATAAGCGTTTCTGCTTTTACCCAGAAACGCTTCCCTTAGTATAAAATTCATAAATTACTAAAACCATAGTCACTTAACAAATACAAAAATCAATAAACTAATTGAAAATAAAATATAAGCAATCTGAATGATAATGTACATGGTAAATTCAAAGGTTGAGAGTTTATTTGGCTTTTTAGTTTTTTCCAAATGCCTTAAATAGAAAGCGGAACTAACTATAAGGATTACGTAAGAAATTGTACGTAATACTTCTGCAAACATGAACAAGTTCATCTACTCCTGCCTATCTATGTATGGTCCCCGTCCCTTTACTAACTTATTTGTCTTTAACTTGAGATTTTGCTTTTGGTTAAATAATGAAATTGCAGCTACAACCAGACCTATTAGGAGGTACTTTAGGAATCCTCCTTCGATGTAGTAGTCAACCATTGCTATAAGAAACATACATACCATACCATTACACTTAATATTATTCTTATTATAACGTTCAATAAAAATCACTTCCCTCTCTTCAAAAAACCTGCTCTATTGTAGAATCATATATAAAGGACTTCTCCTTATTGAAGAAATGCTTCCCGTTACTTTTTCAGCTAATGCAGCCGTTTGTTGAAAAAGCCTTTATTTTTCAAACCTCACTAAGGTCTTTTCTGGTATATCAAAGTTATTGTTCATATTCTCCACAACTTCTAATTGTACCTTCCTTCTACGCCAAAACAGCTTTCCCCTTTTCTCAGGGAAAGCTGTTTGTCCTACTTATTTTTATCCAGCATAATAAAGGTTCATAGCTTTGTTTGACATTTCCTTAAAGGTTTGTATTTTAATTGGGTCTACATTTCCACCACTGATAATACATCCCACCTTTTTTTGGTCAATCGGGATTTTTTTGTATAGAATAGCTGCCAATGCAGCCGCCCCCGCTCCTTCGACAAGCATTTTTTCTCTTTCAAGCATAAACATGATCGCATGGGCAATTTCTTCATCGGAGACAGTTACGATATCATCTATATACTTTTTTATGATTGGATAAGTATTAATCCCTGGTTCCTTAACTAATATCCCATCCGCTAATGTGTTTACCGAAAGGGAGGACTTCATTTTTTGATCTGTAAATTTGTGATATGTGGCAGATGCCCCTGATGCCTGCACACCAAATACTTTTATTGAAGGATTAAATGCTTTTACTCCAAGTGCAATACCTGATATCAGTCCTCCCCCTCCAATGGGTACAAAAATAACGTCTAATTGGCTTTTTTGTTGCAACATTTCTAATGCTATTGTTCCTTGCCCTGCAATAACCTTTTCATCATCAAAAGCATGAACAAAAGTGCTACCATTTTGGTTCATTTCTTCTATGGCCCTCTGATAGGATTCATCGTATGTTTCACCAGACAATACGATTTCTGCACCGTATCCACTTGTAGCAGCAACCTTAGAAAGGGGAGTATGCTTGGGCATGTAAACTTTGGAATTAATCCCTCTTAAGGATGCTGCAAGGGCTACTCCTTGAGCGTGATTTCCAGCAGATGCAGCTAGAATCCCGTTCTTCGCTTCCTGATCTGAAAGGGATAAGATTTTATTCATGGCTCCTCTTAATTTAAAGGATCCTGTTTTCTGTAAATTTTCTAGCTTCAGAAATCGTTTGCGTTTGTTAAGTAATTTAATGTTGAACTTTGCTTTAAAGGAGTTTGATGCACTTTATCTATTAGTTTTTCCATTGCTTCAACGATGTTGATATTCTTTAATAAATTCCCAATAGGCTCACCTCGTTATAACTATTTTATGGTTTAATTTTCATCAGTTTACTAGTTCCCTCTTTGTCCTCTGTTTCACGAATGGCATCATTTTTCTCAGCTCTTTACCAACCTCCTCAATCGGATGCTGATTCTCTCGATTATTAATCGCATTAAATTCAGCCCGGTTAGCTAGATTTTCTAATACCCAGCCTTTAGAGAATTTTCCCGATTGTATATCCGCCAATATCTCCTTCATCCTTGCCTTTGTTTCTGCATTAATCACTCTTGGTCCAGATACGAAATCTCCCCATTGTGCTGTATCCGATATTGAATGTCTCATTCCTTCTAGCCCTTGTTCGTACATAAGATCAACTATTAATTTGAGTTCATGCATGCACTCAAAATAGGCGACCTCCTTTTGATATCCAGCTTCCACAAGGGTTTCAAACCCTGCTTTTACAAGTGATGTTAAGCCACCACAAAGAACCGCCTGTTCACCGAATAAATCGGTTTCCGTTTCTTCCTGAAAATTTGTTTCTAATACACCTGCTCTAGTAGCACCAATTCCTTTTGAATAGGCTAGTGCAAGTTCCTTAGCCTGACCTGTTGCATTCTGGTGAACACCGATTAGCGCTGGAACACCAGCCCCTTCCTCAAAGGTTCTCCGGACTAGGTGACCTGGACCCTTAGGTGCCACCAAAAACACATCCACATTTTTAGGTGGATCTATTTGATGAAAATGAACATTAAAACCGTGAGCAAATGCAAGTGCTTTTCCTGAAGACAAGAAAGGCATAATTTCATTTTCATAAACGGTTGGCTGTTTTTCATCAGGCAATAAGACCATGATTACATCTGCCTCTTCACAAGCTTCCATCACAGATAACACACGGAATCCATCCTTCTCTGCTTGAACCCATGAATTTCCTCGGCGTAATCCGACTACTACCTGAATACCACTTTCCCGTAAATTTAAAGCATGTGCATGGCCCTGTGAACCGTAACCTATGACAGCTATGGTCTTACCATTTAAAACTCCACCTTCTACATCTTCATTATAATAAACCTTTACCATTTCAAATCTCTCCTCTTTTTCTTTAATCTAATGGCATCTATGCTTTCTTACATCAGTACCTTCTTAATCCATGAGAGTTCTCGTTCAATGAAATCTTCATCAGTTACATCTGTTACAAACAGGACATCAATCTGTTTATTTATTTGCTTCACGAACTGCAAAAACTTATGTTCATCCTCGACCTCTATAATTACAGACATCTTCGAAATCTCTTTTGCCTCTTTGTAAACAACTACTGCAAGACTTTCAATCTGGTATTGATGTTTCGTAAATAAACCCATAAGTCGAGTTAGAACCCCATTTTGGTTATTGATTAATGCCGTGACCATTCTCTTTTTCATGGTTTCACCCCAATCATTTCATGCAACCCTTTTCCTGGAGCTACCATTGGATAAACGTTTTCATTAGGGTTTACGCAACAATCAATTAGAACTGGCTCTCGGTCGGCCAAAACTTCCTGCAATACCTTCTCTGTTTCCTCCCTTTTGCTCACTCTATAAGCTTTTATTCCGTAGGATTCTGCTAGCTTAAGAAAATCTGGCTGCAGGGAAAAGATAGATTGTGAAAGTCGTTTTTCATAAAAGGTTTCTTGCCACTGACGAACCATTCCTAGAGAACCGTTATTGACAATTACGATTTTTACCGGTAATTCCCATTCTTTTAATAAAATTAGTTCTTGAAGTGTCATTTGAAAACCACCGTCCCCAACGATCGAAACGACGGTTGCATCAGGTTCTGCCAACTGAGCACCAATGGCTGCCGGGAATCCAAAACCCATTGTCCCCAATCCACCAGAAGTAACCCAGCGATTAGGACGGGAAAAGGAGTAGAATTGTGCAGCCCACATTTGATGCTGACCGACATCAGTCGTGACAATTGCATCCCCCTTTGTATATCTGTGTACCAATTGAATTAATTGTTGCGGTGATAGGAAATCCTCGGTATCGGTAAACCAATAAGGATACTTTTTTCTGTTTTGTTGTAATCGGTTTAGCCAGTTTTTCGAATCTGGTCCTTTAATTGTTTGATCCAAAATAATCTGTAAGACTACTTTTGCATCGCCTACAATTGGATAATGAGTCTGTACATTTTTACCGATTTCTGATGAATCAATGTCAATATGTGCCACCTTTGCTTTTGGTGCAAACGTATTCAAATTACCTGTTAACCGATCATCAAAGCGTGCACCAATATTGATTAATAAATCACATTCATAAATGGCCATGTTTGAGGTATAACATCCATGCATACCAGCCATTCCCAAAAATAGAGGATGCTGCGCTGGAAATCCTCCGAGTCCTAAAAGAGTGTGGACTACAGGTATTTGAAATTGTTCGGAAAATCTATGTAGTTCTTCTGATGCGTTTGCATGTATAACTCCTGCTCCTGCTAGAATGACTGGCTTACTGGAATGTTTAAGAGCCCCAAGAAGCTCTTTTATCTGGGTTAGATCTGGATTAACAGTTGGTCGATATCCTGGCAGCTTAACTTCGACCGGTGATAAAGGGGCAGCTTGATGAGCTGTTAAGTTCTTTGGTATATCGACTAATACAGGACCTGGTCTACCTGTTGTCGCAATGTGAAAGGCTTCTTTTACAATTCTAGGCAGATCCTCTACTCTTTTCACCTGATAGTTATGTTTTGTGATAGGTGTTGTAATACCAAGAACATCTGCTTCTTGAAAGGCATCCGTTCCAATTACTTGCGAAGCAACCTGACCGGTGAAAATAACAAGTGGCAATGAGTCCAACATGGCATCAGTTATTCCTGTCACTAAGTTTGTTGCACCTGGTCCGGAAGTAGCAATAACGACACCTGGCTTCCCTGAAACACGTGTATAGCCTTCAGCCGCGTGGATTGCTCCTTGTTCATGGCGGGCAAGAATATGCTTTATCGGTGAACGATATAATGCATCGTAAAGTCCTAAAACCGCCCCTCCAGGGTAACCAAACAATAATTCAACGCCCTCCTGCTTCAAGGCTTGAATGAGCAAGTCTGCCCCGTTCAAATTTAATTTATCTACTTCTACCGTTGCCTTTTTTGATTCCATATCAATCTCCTCCTTCTCAGGATCATAAAAAAAGCCAATCCACCCTCACACATGATTTATTCTTTGTGTAGGGGTGAAAAGGCTTTTGCTTTCCACGGTACCACCCTCATTTGAAACATCTCTTTCGAAATGTAACCTTTTAAGGCAAATCAAGGCTCACTCTTGGAATAAAAGTCCTGACCTGTCTCATTTTTGATAACAAGTATACATAAGTACGCGTATACTCGACTGTTCCTACTGCTATTTCGGAACAACACTCAGAGGGGATGAAAGGATTTGGCGTATTACTGGCTTTCAGCACGACCAGCTCTCTGTGAATACGGTCTCCAAAACCTTATACCTCGTCATCGATTTTACTATTAAATTTTTAAAATTCCGCCTGTGCTTGCAGATGTGACTAGCTTCGAATAACGGGCTAAATACCCTTTTTTAATTTTCGGCGATGGTTGTGTCCATTTAGCCTTTCTCATATTAAAGTCCGCTTCAGAAACGGAGAGGGAAATCGTTCTGTTTACTAAATCAATAAATATCGTATCTCCATTTTGTACAAACGCTATAGGGCCTCCTTCAGCAGCTTCTGGTGAAATATGGCCAATGGAAATTCCACGGGATGCACCAGAAAATCTACCATCGGTGATAAGCGCGACTTTCTTTTCAAGTCCTCTCCCAGCAATGGCGGCAGTTGGTGCAAGCATTTCCGGCATTCCTGGTCCACCCTTTGGTCCTTCATACCGGATAACAACAACATGCCCTTCCTGTACATCACCCTTTTCAATTCCAGCTAAAACTTCGTCTTGAGAATCGTAAACGATTGCCTCTCCTTTAAAAGTCTTGATGGTGGGATCTACTGCTCCTACCTTTATGACACACCCATCTGGTGCAATATTTCCAAATAAAATGGATAAACCGCCAACTGGGCTATGTGCCGTTTCCTTACTACGAATTACATCATCGTTTAAAACTTCTGCATCCTTTACATTTTCATAAAGTGATTTTCCTGTGATGGTGATGCGATTTGGGTGGACAGCCCCTTCCATTTCACAAAGCTGTTTAATAATTGCACTTACACCGCCTGCATTATGAACGTCCTGCATAGAATAATCGGATGCTGGGCTTATTTTAGACAAATATGGAATTCGTTTTGCCACTTCATTAATTCGACTTAGATCATAGTCTATTTCCGCCTCGTTTGCGATTGCTAGTGTATGAAGAACTGTATTTGTTGATCCCCCCATCGCCATATCAAGCGCAAAGGCATCATCAATTGTATCTCTTGTAATAATATCTCTTGGCTTAATGTCTTTTTTAATCATTTCAATCAAATGTCGAGCTGCATCATAGATTAATTGATGGCGATCCTTGGAGGTGGCAACAAGCGTCCCATTCCCAGGTAAAGCCACCCCGAGCATTTCCATAAGAGAGTTCATTGAGTTTGCCGTAAACATCCCTGAACAGGAACCGCATGTTGGACAGGCATTCTTTTCAATATCTAGTAATTCCTGTTCAGACATTCTCCCTGATTGATAAGCTCCAACACCCTCAAACACAGATACTAACGATAAGGGCTTTCCAGAACTTGAAACACCCGCTTCCATTGGACCACCCGATACAAATACAGAGGGAACATTTGTCCTCACTGCCGCCATAAGCATCCCGGGAGTAATCTTGTCACAGTTAGGTATATAGAATACTCCGTCGAACCAATGTGCATTAATTACGGTTTCAGCTGAATCTGCAATAAGCTCTCTACTTGGCAAGGAATATCTCATCCCAATGTGCCCCATCGCAATACCATCATCAACCCCAATCGTGTTAAATTCGAACGGAATTCCACCTGCTTCTCTAATTGCATCCTTGACAACATCAGCAAACTGTCTTAAGTGGACGTGTCCAGGAATAATATCTATATAGGAATTGCAAACGCCAATAAATGGCTTATCAAGATCCTTTAATTTCACTCCTGTTGCATACAGTAAACTTCTGTGTGGAGCACGGTCCACTCCCTTTTTAATCATGTCGCTACGCATATCAAATCCTCCAACTATCCAACTTAGACATTTTGTTGTTCATATACCTTTACTCCATCTTCTTTAACGACTTTTCTAAATTCTTCTAGAAGTTTATTTGTGTAGGAACCAGGTTTACCATCCCCGATCTTTCTTCCATCCACTTTCACAACAGCAATTACCTCTGCCGCTGTCCCCGTTAAAAAGACTTCGTCAGCTACATATACGTCGTGTCTTGTAAAAACTTCCTCTTTCATAGGGAAGCCGAGTTTATGAGCAATTTCCATGATGACATTTCTTGTAATTCCCTCTAATGCTCCTACATACCCAGGGGGTGTTAAGATTTCGCCATTTTTCACAATAAAAACATTGTCTGCAGACCCTTCAGCTACATAGCCTTGATCGTTCAACATAAGCGCTTCACTAACACCAGCTAAATTCGCCTCAATTCGAACAAGAATATTATTTAAGTAGTTTAATGATTTCACTTTTGGTGAAAGAACATCCGAACGATTCCTTCTCGTTGCAACAGATACAATGTCGATTCCCGTTTCATATAATTTTTTAGGGAATAATGTAAGTTCTTCTGCAATGATGATGACTTGAGGTTGTGAACAAGAAGCTGGATCCAAGCCCAGATTCCCCACCCCTCTAGAAACAACTACCCGAATATAGGCATTTTGTAGATTGTTTCGTAGTAAAGTCTCTACAATAAGATCACTTAATTCCTGCTTACTATATGGAATGGATAATAGGATTGACTTTGCTGAGTCATAAAGTCGATCAACATGATCTTGAAGTCTAAACACATTGCCTTCGTACATTCGAATTCCCTCGAATACCCCGTCTCCATAGAGAAAACCGTGATCATACACTGAAACAACGGCATCTTTTTTACTAACAAATTGTCCATTCAAATAAATTAATTGTTCCATCATCATCTTTCCTCATTTCTCATTTGTTTTCAAAACATTACTATCATCTTAAAACAATAATTTTTTTGAAAAATAAAAAAACTCGCCCCTAAAAATAGGGACGAGTTAGCTCGCGATACCACCCTAGTTCCGTATGTGAATAGAAAAATCCACTTACGACACTCGATCAACGTACAATCATACGTGTTCCTTTGTAACGGGGGACCACCCGGCAATACTTACTGAACTATTTCAGCATTGCATCTCGGAGATGATTTTCGGATAAGCTCTGAACATCGGCTCGCACCATTTACCGACTCTCTGTGGAACAGGGCACTTATCTTACTCTTCTCGTCATCGATTTTATTTTCCAAAATTTATTAATACTAAAATTATCAGCTATAAATTAATTTGTCAAATACTTTTTTAAATCTTTTTTCTATATTTTTTTATTTTAGGTTACTAAAATCAAAGCTCTTATAGCAATCAGATTTCCCTCTATGTACGCCTATTTCTCTATGATTCGCTCATCTTGCCATTTTATTAAATTTATATCTCTCCTTCTTGTACTATCTTAGAATAGAATGCTATGTTAACTTAGACGAGATGTAATAGTGATGAAAAAATCGTTAAGTTATGTTCACTTAATTTCCACCTCTATTTAATCATTATGATGTAAGTGCAAAGGAGTGTCTTAGAATGACGAACATTCTAATTGTTGATGATGATATCCATATTTTAAAACTTGTAGAAGTTCATTTATCTGAAGCAGGCTATCAAGTATTCCAAGCTCAGGATGGTATAAAAGCTTTAAGTATCTTAAAAAATCACACGTGTGATTTAGCAGTTGTGGACGTGATGATGCCATATATGGATGGGTATACGTTAACGAGAGAAATCAGAAATGAGTATGACATTCCTGTTGTCCTATTAACTGCTAAAAATCAAATTGAAGACAAAGAACAAGGCTTTCAATCTGGAACCGACGATTACCTTGTCAAACCTTTCGAACCGAAAGAATTACTCTTTCGAATCAAAGCCTTATTACGGCGATATGATAAAAAACAGGATGAGTCCATAATCCGAGTAGGAAATACGATTATAAACAGAAAAAGCTATGAAGTCCAAATTGGTAATCAAACGATCCTTTTACCGTTAAAAGAGTTCGAATTATTGTATTATTTCCTTTCAAACCCTATGCAAGTGTTTTCCAGAGATCATCTAATAGCACATATTTGGGGGTTAGAATTTGAAGGAGACGAACGAACGGTTGATGTTCATGTGAAAAGATTAAGGGAACGTTTTTCTAAATTGACGGAGGATTTTCACATCAAGACTGTACGGGGGATTGGCTATTTATTGGAGGCAAAACGGTCGTGAAGTCTCTTTATGTGAAATTTGTTGCAACTACAATCGGAATCATGATTTTAAGTGGAATCGTAGCTTTTTTAATCTCCAATACATATTATCAACAAAAATTAAAACCTTATAATGATCAAAAAAACACAAAAATTGCCCTGGATATTACTGCGTTTGTTGTTGAGCATCCGTATCTCGATTTGAATGCGTACTTAGAAAACCTTTCTTCAGTTGGCTATCAAATTTACTTGGTGGATCACACTGGAAGGGAATCCTATTTTGGCGCACCATTCAGGGATAAAACGCTCTTTGCCACCACTATAGAAAAGGTACTAAATGGAGATATTTATCATGGTATACTTCATTTTCCACAAGAAACCTTTGTTACAGGCTTTTTTGCAAATGAATTAAAGAATACAATTGGTGTCCCCTTTAAACATAATGGCACCGATTATGCTCTTTTTATCCGACCTGATATTAAGCTTCTTTTTAATGAGATGCATATTTTGTTTGGCCGTCTACTTGCATTTATGATTGTTTTAAGCATTGTGATGGTAATCATCAGTACAAAATATTTAGTGAAACCAATATCTAAATTAACAGATGCAACAAAATCACTTTCAACAGGAAACTTTAATGTTGAACTTGATATCGATCGGCGCGATGAAATAGGAGAACTATCCAAGAGTTTTTTACAAATGTCACGGAAATTAGAACAATTGGATGAGATGAGAAAGGAGTTCATATCCAACATTTCTCATGATATACAGTCCCCCCTATCGAACATAAAGGGCTATACAAATCTGTTGGAAAAAGAGACACTTGGATATAAGGAGAAGACACATTATATTTCTGTCATAAATGGTGAAATTAATAGGCTTTCTACTTTAACAAAACAATTATTGCTTCTTGCCTCATTGGATCGCAATGAAGATCTGATGAAGAAAAAAAGTTTCAATGTTGCACAGCAAATTAAGGAATTAATCCTAAATTATCAATGGATCATCAATGAAAAAGGCATTATGATTGGCTACTCCTTACCGGATATAGAAATAAACGGAGATCCATCTTTACTGAATACAGTTTGGGATAATTTGTTAACCAATGCTATTAAGTATAATAAATCAGATGGCCGAATTGAGATATCACTAGAAGAACGTGGAGAATCGATATTAGTAACCTTTGAAGACACAGGCATAGGATTGGATCAAAGTGAAATAGGTAGGATATTTGATCGCTTTTACAGAGGAGATATCTCACGAACACGTTCGGTTGAAGGGACAGGACTAGGACTATCAATAGTTGCTACTATTGTTAAACTTCATGATGGTCATATTAGTGTTAGAAGTAAGGAAAAAGAAGGAACTACATTCGTTGTTCAATTACCTATTGGTTCTAATGTCTTTTAATGGTGTCAGTCATTTTCTGTGGAAGCAAATCCACTTAAATGACTGACACTTTTTTTGTAATCTTTTATTCATCCTCCGTTCATATTCATGCTGTACATTTAGAAAAGAGTCTTACAAAGAAATTGAAGGAGAGAATAAGTATAATGAAACATAGTCAAACATTGTTACGTTTTGCTGGCTTCTTTGGTGTAATAGGAGCAGTAATGGGTGCGCATATGGCTGGCTCTGGAACCTATGTATTCCGTCCTGTTCATGCTCATATTTTAGTTGTTGGTTGGTTAAGTCTCTTCGCATGGGCAGTCTACTATAAGGTTTTTCAAACCTCAGAGACTATTTTGACAAAAGTACATGTTTGGAGTGCCATTATAGGATCAGTAGGTTTAACTTTAGGTATGTGGTTATACATGGTGAATCCATTTAACCTTCCAGAAAAATTAACACTGGTCTTCTATATTGTAGGAGGAGTAGCACTGCTTGTAAGTTTCGTAATGTTTTTCATAATTACAATGGTTTACAAAGAAGAGGAATAAATATATTGCAATAATAATTGAAACACTTATTTTTTAAAATTTTGTCTTACAGTTTGTGAAAGCAAAATTGACTCCAAAAAAGTTTTTCTATTAGGTCTCCATACTTCCCGATTTTTTGTTGCTTATTGTCTGGATCCCGTTCACTCAAAAATAATAAACAAAGATTGGAGGATAATTTATGAATATAGCCTGGAAAGAAATAAACAAAAACAAAGTAAGGTTCTTAATATTAGGCTCAATCATATTTCTAGTAAGCTTGTTAACATTTATTATCTCTGGTTTGGCGAATGGATTATCACAAGATAATGCTGCATTAATCAAAGGATTGCCAAACGGACAATTTTATATGAATGATAACGCTGAAGAAACCTATAACTTATCAAAAATAGATATTCGTATCCAAGATGATATATTAAGCAAACAAAAGGATGCTGTGGCACTATCCATACAAATGGGATTTTTGAATGATGAAACAGAAAAACAACGGAGTGTCGCCTTTGTTTCATCCACCGACTCAAAGTTATTTGAAAATGTTAATAACGGGGAAATCATCCTTGATCGTTCATTGGAGGAAGAAGGTATTAAGGTTGGAGACACCTTAACTAATAACCAATATAGTGGAGAGTTTGTCGTAAAGGGTTTTGTGGACCAAAAGAAATATAGCCATGCCCCCGTCGCTTATATAAGTATGGAGGATTATCAAGAAATTTATCGAGTCGAAGAAATGCAATTGATTTTCATACCGGAAGGGAATCCGTTACTAAAAGTCGCTGGATTACAATCATTCTCAAAGAAAGATTTTCTTAGCACCATTCCGAGCTATAATGCAGAACAGATGTCTTTAAATATGATTGTGTGGTTTTTAATTGTAATCAGTGGAATGTTGTTTGCCATCTTTTTTTACATGGTAAACGTTCAAAAAATGGGATTATACGGTATTCTGAAAGCAATTGGTTTAAAAACGAGTACGTTGTTTAGAATGATGTGGACACAAATGCTGTTTATTACACTAATTGCACTTTCTCTAACCATAGCATTTAGTCAAGTTTTTAATTTGATTGCACCTAAAGGAATGCCTTATAGTTTGCCAACTGACACAACAGTACAATTATCGTTGATCTTCCTAATTGTAGGGTTTATTGGGGCTACGGTATCAGGTATACAAATAAAAAAAGTAGAACCATTACAAGCGATTCAACAAGGAGAGGTTTAAAGTGGCGATGTTTACCATGGATGGAGTTAGAAAAACATTTTCATCTGGTGAAGTGAAGGAAGAAATCTTAAAAGGAATAAACTTATCTCTAAGAGAAGGTGAAATAACGGCGTTAGTGGGTGTGTCAGGTTCTGGTAAGAGTACCCTTCTTACAATCGCTGCGGGACTTCAGCCTGCATCAGGTGGACAGATAATTTTCGAAGGAAACAATATGATTACGATGAGTCCAGAACAAGTTCGGAAAATCAGAGCAAGTAAATTTGGCTTCGTATTTCAATTTGCACATCTGGTACCTTTTCTCACTGTAGAAGAACAATTGATACTAATGCTGGATGTTTCTGGATCAAAAGTTAAGAAAAAAGAACAAAAAATAGAAATTGATAAAATTCTTAAACTAGTTGGAATGGAACATCGGAAAAATGCATATCCTTCATCATTATCGGGCGGGGAAAAACAGCGGGTAGCAATTGCCCGTGCAATTATCCATAAACCCAAAGTTCTCTTCGCAGATGAACCAACTGCAAGTTTAGATTCTAGAAGATCTAAAGATATTATGATCCTAATTAGAGATTTAACTAGAACACTAAACATTACCACCCTAATGGTTACCCATGATGAAGAAATGCTTTCGTATGCTGATCAAATTGTAAAAATGAGCGATGGATTTGTAATGAAGAGTGATTAGATTCCTTTAAATTGTAACAAACAATCAAGTCAGAATGCTGAACCTCGGCAAAGAGAGATTTTTCGTTTTGTTAAAAACTACATTAGATATAATACAACTTACTAATTATTATGCACCTTAGGAAAAACGAAGCCCTGCCTTCATTCTTTCAAAGGTGCCTTATTTTATTAGGTCTTATTGAAATTTTTGAGTAGCTTCATGTCCCTGCTCTTGATCCCGACTTGCTAGAACAACTTTAAAACCTTTCAACGCTAACTGTTTGACCAGTTCATACCCAAGACCTCGGTTTCCACCGGTGACAAGTGCAACTTTTATATCTTTTTGACATTTTAATTACCTCCAAATACGCATTCTCGTGTCATAGGGATGTTGAGAGGTCCCGATAGGCAGTGACCTTTAATAATAGACACAGTAATCACTGTCTTTTTTAATGGTGCTATTCTATATTAATTTAGCTACTCCCTACAGATATAGCTAATACTCATATCTTATATCATGAAATGTTTGATAGGTATTTCTAAAACGTCATATTAAAACACTAAAAAAGTAGGATACTTTCAAAGTACATTTAGGCTAAAAAGGAGCAAAGATATGCTAGTTATTTAGATGGTTTTTTTTGGAAACAGATACAGTAAGTAACCTCTATATTGATGCGCTAATTACGTTCCCTAGATGCCAATGGAGTGTCAAAAGCATCATCAAAGCCTAATTCTGCCTGTTTCCTAATTGCCGAATCAACATCGAGTTTTATTTGGTATACAAACCACTTGAAGTTCTGATAACCCTCTTTTGGATTATCTAAATTAATTCCATCCATTCCTGGTTCAACTTTCATACATTTATAATAGCCGAACTTCCTTCCCTGTTTTATGTAGCTATTATTAAAGAGATGGCTTTGTATTCTAACTTTGGGATGATAACCCTCGCCTCGATAAATGACTTTGTACTTATCATTGAAAACTAATTTACAAGGGTTTTCATCAAACTTACAATCCGTTGCTATTAGATAAAGGCTAGGATAGTATTTTACATCATCAATATCTTCTTCACTCTTGATTTCTACCCATGTTCCTTCTGGGAAATGTTCTTCTGATTCGAACATCTGTTTAAATTCACTTCTAAACTCAGACAGTAATTGATCAAGTCTAAGCTGCATATTATTCATAGACTAGTAACACCTTCAATCTCTATTTATAAAAGTTGTCTTCTTTATTAAAAAGAAAGTCAAATCTTAATTGCACTTTATAAATGCATGGTTAGCCTTAGTATTTAGTTAAAGATTTGTTGCTTTTCCCTATATTACACTCTTGGCAAAGCGCTTGAAGATTTTCTAAAATAGTAAGTCCACCTAATGAATAAGGAACAATATGGTCTATATGAAGAGTAATTCCATCTTTAGGTGAACGCCCACATAGTTTGCAACAGCGATCTCTTTCTAGGACTTTAAACCGCAGACTAAGAGGGATAGAACGGCTCCCTTGTCTCTTTTGAATCTTTTCAGGAAATACATCACTTGAGGCATCACTTGATAGCCAGAGAGGGTTCAAATTAAAAGTAGGTAGAATTTCTAACTGATATCCCTTGTTGCCCATAAAATGTCCTTTTAATAGTGAAATCATTAGAAAATCAGATATGAATTTTTCTGAAGTAGTGTTTAAAAAAGTTTCGGATTTAGTATCATAAATTCCTAATAATAGGTCATTTGTTTCTGTGATATCAAAACCAAGTTTATAGAGTAACTCAGAAAAGACCTGCTGCTTCATCTGTCTAAAAGCTTTAGTTGCTTTTGTATTACCTTTAAGGCGGTCTGAGAACTTTATCTTCTGCACTAAAAATATCGAACCTTTTGCGTCTTTTTCTTTTGTTAGATTTATAGAGAATAATTGCCCGCTTTTATTGTTAAAGCGACCAAAGCAGTTAATACGATAATGGCAATTAGTGTTTTCATAGAGTTGAAGAGATAATTCGACCTCTCCCTGATGGATTGGAAATGTGTAATTATGGTATCCCTTCAATAACTGAAAACTTTCATCACTATATTGAATGGGTTTTGTTATCCCTTCTCGACCTTGTAAGAAAAACGATCCCATTTTAATCTGATATTTAGGAAGTTCTGTATTTTTAAGATGGCTTGCAAATTTATAGATATCACTTATTTCTTTATCCAATATTATTGGATCATCAAATACGGAAAAATCACTATTCAATATAAATCCCTCCTAATGGTGATTTACAAATACATAGAGCACACGTTTGTCTATGGTATTTATGTTCTTTATGCTCACCTAATTCTCTCCATCAGTGAATTATCGGTATTCGCTTCCCCCGCCCCAAATTTCACGACCACCTGTATGTCCTGTATCTTGGTGTACTTCTTGGTCCACTAATTGGATCACCCCTGGTTGCTCATGATGATGCCATACATACCCTTCTGGAGTAACACCATTTTGTAATCCTTGTACATCGAAGGAGGATAAATCTAATTGATTCGCTAAACTATGATTCTCCTGAATAGATTGATATAAAGTTTCATTCGCTATATTAAAGTGAGTATTATCAGAGGCTAAATACATTTCTTCTGCAATTACTACACTAAAGTCAGATTCAAAGACAGGGAATGTACCGACTTTTATCTCTCCGTTAGGTAGTTCTACCTCTCTTGTTTCAAAAGGAACCCCTGTCTCTGTATGATCTAACCCGCTCAAATGGTCATTTCTCATATCAATCTCTTCTGCTTCAACTTTATCAACCCCATCTACAAAGTCCACGACACCAACAGCAAAGGTCGTGACAGCTACCACTTTTCCAAGATTCTTTACCCCTTTAAGAATTTGTTCCTTATCTTTATTCTTCAATCCGTTTGCTGTAATTCCTGCACTCTTCACCGTATATTTGATGCTAGAGCCAATCCCTTTAACTGTTCTACCTGTAGAATCTTTAATATCGTACCAACCTTGTTGTTTAGAAGAATCATTGTTTTTGAGAAGTCCGTAACCACCTCTTGCCACTCCATCAGCAAGTTGTCCAACCGTATCTACCGCTCCTTTAGAAGCATCTATGACAGTATTTCCCACTTCACCTATGTATTGCCCTAATTCCTTATTTTTAGTTGAAACAGCCTTGCTAACGAGCTTTACTCCACCTTTTGCCGCTCCCCCAACTACCGTATTGGTTACTTTTCCTATGTTGCGAAAAATTGCCACTGATCTTCCTCCCTTAAAATACTTAGGATAATTTTACCATGTTAATTATGTTATCTCTACAAAGTTCTATATACTTCAAGAGTTAATATGTTTTACGTTGGAGTTAAGGTTTCTCCAGATTCAGAAGTTTCTTCGAGTTTAGAGAAACATTGATATAGCTCAAGAACTAGGTGATTTAAAACGTCGTCACCGTTTCATAAATTAATTTTGCCACATAATATATCGGTATAGTTTTTTCTATTATTTACATTAATGGCAAAATTTGTCGAAATTATTCCCTGTTCATGTGCCTTTAAATATAGGAATATATTACTAGTGTTTATACAACACTAGGAAATACTTGAGTCTATTTAGGAGGATTATATGAAAACGCGTAGCATTAAGGGGAAATTAGTCTTATTTTCTTTGATTTTACTTTTTGTTCCCAGCCTAATAATTGGAATAGGGAGTTTCTTAAAATCACAGAGTAGTCTAGATACGATTGCAGAGGAACGATTGAAACTTCAAACCAAAATGGTAATCGAAATGATTGAAATGTTAGATAAACAAGTAAAAGAAGGCCAGATTAGTTTAGAGGATGCCCAAGAGATGGTAAAGGTATCTTTACTTGGGGAAAAAACTGAAGAAGGTAAAAGACCCATTAATCAAGAAATTGCTATAGGCGATTATGGGTATGTCGTAATTTTAGACGAGGAAGGAAATATATTATCTCATCCCGCAGCAGAAGGTAAAAATATTAGTGAAGCCAAAACTGAGGATGGTTTCTTCTGGGGCAAAGACATGATATCAAAAGCTGTTAATGGAGGCGGTTTTTCACACTTTGAATTTCCTCTTCCAGATAAACCAGATGTTACCGAGATGAAAATTGCCTACACTGAAAAGGAACCAACATGGGGTTGGCTAGTTTCTTCTGCCCAATATATGAATGAATATCGGGTTAACAGCAATCAGTTACTCTATTTCATGTCATTTATTTTAATTTTGTCTTTTATCATTGGACTTACAACTATATTAATTTTTGTGAAACGTTTTACTTCACCTATCACTTCTGTGGGTGAGCATTTGCATGAGATTTCTAAAGGTAATTTATCACTAGAAAAATTGCCAGTTAATACTCGTGATGAGATCGGTCGTTTGAGTGAAAACCTTAATGAAATGACTGAACGATTTAAAGAATTTATTCAGGATGTAACAAAAGCTACCGAACATGTAGCCTCTTCCTCTGCACAGTTAAATGCAATTACCGATAAAACTAGTAAAGTAACTGAAGATGTATCACACTCCATCCAAGAGGTAGCAGTTGGTAATGAAAAACAAATGGAACGAATAGATGTATTAACCAGTTTATTCCACAAATTATCAAAACAATTAGTTGAGATGAGTGAAACTGTAAAATGGGTTAGGGAAAGTACCGAACAAGCAAAAGAGAAATCCTATGAAGGAAATAATAGCATCGATGCTGTAATCGAACAGATGAACATTATGAACCAAAGTTCAAAACAGATGGAAGATGTAATTACGTCGTTAGGAATGAAATCAAATGAAATTAGTGAAATCATCTCCCTAATAACCAATATTGCGGATCAAACTAACTTACTAGCTTTGAATGCTGCAATTGAAGCAGCTCGTGCTGGAGAGCACGGAAAAGGATTTGCGGTGGTTGCAGATGAAGTACGAAAGCTAGCTGAGCAATCTGGTGAAAGCGCGACTCGAATTAGTCAATTAATCAGTGAGATTCAAGATTCTTCTGAACAAGCAAAATCTGTAGTTCATCAAGAAATTAGTATCGTCCAAAATGGTATGATCCTGGTGAATCAAGCTGGTGAGAAGTTTAAAGATATCAATGAGACTATCGAAGAAGTTTCTCTAAAGACGCGTTCAGTTTCAGTTTCGATTGAGGACATCAATCAACAAGCTGGAGTGATGGGGGAAAAGGTTGATGATATTGAGTCCTTCATTAAACAAACAGCTACATACGCCACTGAAGTTGCAGCATCAACAGAAGAAACGGCCGCTTCAGTTGAAGAAATTGCGACCTCATCCCAAGTATTAGCATCTATGGCAGATGAATTACAAGATAAAGTAAAACAGTTTAAAACATCCCATTAGGTTATTTTTTTCCCACTGTAGGATATTCCCACCTACTTCAAGTCGTGTTTTTCGATGGGAGAATTATATAATACTGTTGTTCAAGAGTTGATATATTATCCAAGAAAACCTAGCCTATGGTGTGTGTTAATAGTAGTAAATAATATTTAGTTGGAGTAAAAAGAAATAGAATGATTTCATTACACAATCTCACACGTGACATTGACCAAAAAAGAGAACTCTTAATTAAGACTGGATTGACAAAAGGGTTAACCTCACCCGAAACTCTTAAAATTAGCCAGGATTTGGATTCCCTTCTAAATAAGTATCAGCTATATAATAAGGAGAAATGATATTCTAGAAGGTGCTTAGTAGTGGAATTAATAAAGTGGTCATATACTAAACGTTATAATATAAAAGCTTTGTTTGACAGATTCCGAAACTCTCCTGTGGTTTTCAGAACAATTAGAGACTATTATTTTGTGTATTCTGTCCATTGGTCACAAACAGATCCAGATGTTAAAAGTAACGATCTTGAGGAAATGGAAAAGTTATTAAATATCGAATTAGGTACTTACGAAAATTATAAAAATAGGAAATCAAATCAAAAGGCTGTACGGTAAACACCACGCAGCCTTTCATTTGACACTATACTTAGTTAGAATGAAATTTAGTGATTAAATTTCAAAAAATAATCGACTTATTTATAAACAGTTGAACTGTGTAAAATCCGTAATATCCACCGTTCTTGCTTTAGTGTATTTTGGAGTTAACATGTTGGCTCTGTATCGTGGACTAGCCAAAACAATTTACTTAACAGTAAATGTCTATTTAGCAGTAATTAATACAACTTTTTCTTGTTCCAAATTCCAGCATTTATTTTAGATAAGACCGCCAAGTGACACGATCTCCGTTCTTGCAGTAATGCCACCTAATAGTTTAACAAACCCTTAGAAAGATGGTGGTGTCACAGAAAAAAGAACCACTGCGTTTTCTTTAAAATCCTTTTCCCACTTGTGCTTCATATGTGCTGGTATTTTAACACTATCACTAGTGTCTAATATATATTCTTTCTTCATCATCTAAAAACACTTTAATTTTCCCTTCTAATACAAACGCCACTTCTTCTCCTTTATGTCCTAAAAGCTTCTCAGACGGGGAAGTATTAGGAGGAACATGCATAAGGGCAGTTGCCAATGTTCCTGTAAAACCAGGTGACAACAACTCATAGGTTATATTTTCAACAACCATTTTTTTGCGTTCATTTGACATTACAACAAAATCTTCAGTATTTGATTCCTCAAGTAAAAAAATCTCTTCCTCTAAGAGAAACGTCTTCAAACTTTTCCATTCCAAGTTCTAAACCACTCCAATTACTACCCCATTGTTTCACTCTTTCTTCCTCTGTGGTTCCTTCTATCTGCCCACAATTTATCTCGCGGACTCTTTTATCTATATGATTAATAGGTAAATCTATTTTACTACCAATAATTTTTGTAGAAAACCCCAATAGAGTTTCTAATCTCGTATTACGTTAAACACTACTTTGATACCACTACTAAAAATATAAATACTAATAATCGGTTCATTTTCAATTCTTCCTCGAAATTCTTTGTCACTATATACCCAGTTCATTAGTTGAAATACATACTTAAACATAATAAGCGTCAACCCCCTTCTGGATTAACGCCCTTACTCCAATAAAATATGTAATCCTTTAACTAGGTCAGTAAAAGAATACCATTCCAAACTATTCTTTATTACGATTGGTAATCTTGTATTTTTCACCTTTGCTATCATAGGTAATCCATTCTCCAATAGGCTCACCCATTTCAAAATACCCAGATCGCTTTATCGTTCCATCCGTACGATACCATTCCCAATAGCCGTCTGGCTTATCTTCAATCATCTTTCCCTTTGACCATATTGTTTTTCCGTTTGCATGGTACTTTATCGTGTATCCATCTGTCACTTCCATTTTCTTTTCCTTAACACCTTTAGGGTGAACCAAGTCACATATTTATTTTCCATGACTTACCTCCAATTACTATTATTTATCATGCTTCAGTAAAAATATTCATTGCTTGTAGTGTTCATTATTTCATTATACAACTTCTTCAACAATCGCTCGTTAGTTGAATATCAATAAAATGATACTATTGCCCATTGCCGATAAGTTATTATGTTGAATTATGCGTTATTTCATTATATACAAAGCTATACATTAAAAAGAAAAGAGGTGATAACTATGGCACACGAGGGTAAAAAGCTTATTCCTGGGTTAGGTACTCTAGTTAAGATCCAACCCGATGAGGTTAGTTTTCAGATAGAGCACCAAGCGGACTCCACTGCAACTACACTACCTGAATTAGTAGCAGACTTTAACGAGTTATTAGCTAAGCTTCAAGCAACAGGTATTATGAAAAAGCAATAATCTATAACCAAGTGAGGGGTATATCATAAGATATCTAGCATAGAAACCTCCACCAAAACTTTGGATGTTGATTTTTCTGGTTAAGGTGTTTTTATTGGTTAGAAGTTATCTACTGCGTATTAAAGCCAAATGGGAAGAGACGACCACGTGATAACCGTGATCGTCTCCGTAATTTGAAACAACATCGTTGTACTGAGTAGCAAATGACCTAGTTTTTTCTCCTTCATTATAGGAACCCCGTAACGTTGAAAAGAAAGAATATATTATGTACCAAGAGTCTTTCTCTCAAAATCATGAGCATTATCATAAACTATAAAATTCATTTTCAACACTCCATTCAAAATCAAATAAAATCGAAGGCCCCTATTTAGAATTAGGCAACCCTCTCCATTAGGCAATAGCGAATACCCTTATTAAACACTTTCCCGCTTTAGTTTAAAAGGAATTTTAATTTTCAATACGCAAATATTCAGGAGGTTTTCGAATTACAAAATGTTTTTCAATAGACAAAAGGACATCATCATTACCAGGTAAAGTAACAGTTTCAATTGCTTCATTAATCGATAACCATTTATAGTCGTTATGTTCATAATTTAAAGTTACATCTTGTTGTCCATCTACATACCCAACAAATACAGGTGCAACATAAATATAATTCTCTTTAGGAGAATATATCTGATCAAATTTATTAGAGGTATATAACTTAATATTAGAAATCCCAGTCTCTTCTTTGACTTCTCTTAAAGCAGCTTCCCAAGCTCTTTCTCCATGTTCAATGCTTCCGCCGATGTAGCACCAAGCTTCTTGAAGGACAGGCGTAGATCTTTTTAATAATAAAACTTTGTATTCTTCTTTTATTTTTTTTAATAAAACTACTGCAACCCCTGTACACCTAATTGAAACTTCAAAATAGTCCTTATCCATTTTGTACACCTCTTTGTTCATTCCATAAATAGACCTTACTTAATATTATTTTTAATGATTACGCTATAAGTTATTTTATATGTGCCTGGTTTTTTTGTATAACTTCTTTATAGAAAGAAACTAGATGTGGCACAAATTTATCTCTATTTTCCAACCACTTTGCGTAAATCTTCTATATACTTGATATTAACACCCTAAAAACTCTATTCTTTTCTAAAAACATATTTCGACTACTGCAAATAATTTCCCTTCTTTTCTCACAATTCTGCCCCTATAGTTGTTCAAAAAAAGAGCTTTATCCTTCATTGAAGAAAAGCCCCTGTTGCTCGAATTACAATAGTTCACATCGTATATTTTTACATGATGAAAAACATAATCACGTTAATAAAAATGATAGTTATAATTAAACCTAATACAAACTTTTTAACAGTAAGTTGCATGCTTCCATTTTTCATTCCTCTAAATACAAAAATTGATATAAGTAAGATAAGGAATATAACCGGAGTTGTCACCATTTTCACCTCTATTTTCTAGCACCTTTTCTTCCACTTTACTTCCACATATATTACCATAAAAAACCATCATTCTTATTGAACTATTCTGATCTCATAACAAAAAGGAGCTGCCATGTCGACAACTCCTTGTTTTACATTCTCCACCGTTCGTTGATTAAGGTTACAAAATTGAAAAAAGTTTTATCTAGTCAAAATATAATATAGAACGTATATCCAACTAAAGAACCCGTGAATGATAGCCCAAAGAACTGATTTATGGATACTCCAAGAAATTGTAATGGCTAACGCAGAACCAAAAGTAATTGCACTTTTAGAACCAACTGGAGCATTAAACTTTTTTTCTTTTCTTTCTTTCATATTCTGTCCCCCCATTTTCTTTTAATCTATTTATCCTAATTTAAATTTATTTCTCACGGAAAAGATTATACCTTGCAACAAATAATTTTCTTTAAGGGCATCAACAAAACATCGCAAGAAAAGAAGGAAGAGTATTTAGAATGATCTTTTAATATAATTCTCTCTATTATCTATCAAAATTAAAGCCACCCGTTTGTTTAATAAAGAAAATCTCATTTTAAGTTTTTAGTTCTTGATAGAATTTCCGAAACACCTATTGCAATGCTTGCATTAAGCATGACAAGTACAGAGTATATTAAACCTTCTCCATCAAATTCAGTAAAAAAATTCATTACGAAGAATATGAAACTAAAGAAAAATACTACAACCCCAAAAAGAAATAAAATTCTATCCATATTACAGACCCCAAACCCCTTTTAAATTTTGATCTTAGCACGCGTTAGTTGAAAATAAAATTAGGGATACTAGCCGTTATTAAAATACCCAGTATTAACACCGTACCTGTCACAAAAGTGATAATATGCTCCCTCGATTCCTTCGTATACCACCATTGCATCAACCAAACAAAGCCAAAATAAACCATTATATAGCATATAAAAAATAATGCAGCAGCCTCCGGATTATATTCAACGAGCATAAGAGACCCAATTGTCATTCCGATTGAAAGAATTATTTCTCCCCACTTGTGAATTTCATTTACATATCTAGAAGCACCTTTATTCTTCTTGATGCCGAACCTTTTTCTGACTATTTTCTCTGAAATTATAACTGCCAAAGATAAAATGATAATAAATATAAATAAGTTCGTTAGATTCATTTAGTCATCACCACTCTTCCTTAAATCTTAATCATTAAAGCACTTTTCGTTTAAAAACATAACTCATGAATTTGAACAAATCCAACTTTTTTATACAGGTTAATAGTATGGGTTACTTATATTAACGCACCAATTAGTCTTACAACTTAGGGTACACTTCTCTTAAATAATTTGGTATGTCAACTTCTTGAACCCTTGCAATTTCCTCAAATGTAATTCCTTCCTCTAAAAGGAATTTTACAATTTCCCAACCAACAAAATATACTTCTCTTTCATTGTTAGTAGTTCCAGTGCCAAATGTAAATCTAGTTATCGTTTCTGATGATGAATCATCTAGATAAGGAAAAAGCCCTTTCAAAATTTCTGTTCTATTTGATTTGCAAGAGTCAAACCAACCTTCTTTATGTTCGATATAACAATGATCTTTTTTACCTGGTACTAAATGTTTGCTTACTTGTGTTGCTAAACCTTCTTGTAAAATGGTTGAAGCGATCGTTCTTTCCCATTCTGCTGTAAGGTTTGCAGTCGTTGAATGGACTACATGTGTTAGTTCGTGGGAAAGCAAAATATCAGAGTCTCCACATTCAATTGGAAGGCACAATGCCACACGCTCCTTGTCATAGGGAGCTACAAAAGCATTGTTTTCAAATCCTCCAACAAAATAAATTAAAACTAATTTAATTGGTTTTTGACACCCCAATAAAGATTTTACTTTGGCTAAGTAGTGGTCCACCGATTTATGTTCTGGTTCCCAACTCTTTATGAAATTTATTTTCTGAGCATAGTTACCCCAAGCATTGTCTAAAAGTACTCTTGCCATTTTTCTACCTTCATCACCCGGAGGTACTGCTGCAAAATTATAGTGTTCCTTCCATAGGTCCCAACGATCCTCACTATCTATACCTTCAATATCAGCCCTTTTATAAAAATCTAAAAATTTTGGAACTAGATTTATTAATTCAATATGATCCAATTACCCCACTCCACCTATTTATGTCATTTAATAATTTTACGAAATAGTCGGATAAAAGGTTTCAATCAAAACGGTTATTATTTAAGTATTCAGAGTCTTTTGTATAATAAATCCTACAAAAAAAGCACTTCTCCTTTTTGGAGAGATGCCCCGTTGCCTTAGCAAGAACCATTTTGCAATTTTTTTAGATACACTTCTATGTACTTGCTATTTGCCTCATTTAAACCTTTAGGTAAATCATTAATGTCAAAGTATTGTAAATCAATTGACTCCATATCATCCATTATTATGCTTCCTTTTGATTGTTTAGTTAAGTAAACAGCAGTAATTGAATATATTTCATCACCATTAGGTAATCTTAAAAAATACTCAGGACCTGAACACACATCAAGTAACTCTAACTCTCCTACTTCAAGACCAGTTTCTTCCTTAACCTCTCTCCTTGCAGTATCTTCTAAGCTCTCACCTACTTCCATTAGTCCGCCAGGTACCCCCCAACTTCCGTCTCTTCTATGTTGTAGCAACAATTTATTATCTTCATTTATAACTAATACTACTGATCCTGGTAATAACAATGGTCTGGTACCCACTAACTCTCTTAATTCCATAACGTAACTCATATAATTACCCCCTTTAATTTCACTTGTTCCTTTCTTTCAATAAGAAAAACCTAATCTCCTGCTTGAAGATAAGTCCCCGTAGAGAAATATCATTATATGAATTTTTCTGAATTAGTAGCTAAATATAGGGCTAAATCTCTAATTTTTTCATCCGTTTCAGCCTCAATCTTTTCTCTTTCTTTTGTATAAGAATAGAGAGTATCTCCTTGAATTAAATGATCTGATAGGTTTAATAAACCAATCGCTTTTTTATTAAATCTCTTTGCGATTGCTAATGTTGTAGCTGTTTCCATATCTACACCTACATGACCCTTAGAAGCCCAATGGTTTATCATTTCTATTGTTTCTAAAAGCATAGCACTGGTTGATAGTACACTCCCAGTAGAATAGCTATAACCTTTTTTTTCGCAGTAATCAATTGCAGCATTTACTAAGTTTTCATCCGCTTTAACTATTGTCTGATTTGGAAGATACCAATGTGAAACACCGTCTTGCATTTCAGCTTGATTAACAATAAGAATATCACCATATTTAATTTCATGTGATAAGCCACCAAAATAACCAGTTTGAATAAATAGTTCTGTTCCTGCTGAACCAAATTGATGGACAATTGTTGTAGCCATTGGACCACCAAATACATTCGCAAACCCAATATTGGTACAACTATATTTTCCAATGACTGTATTCCATTTTGGAACCCATACTTCTTCTTTAAGAATTTGTTTCCAAATTTTCAAATTATCATCATGATTCCATTCACCATGAATGACGAATGATAATGGTATTTGATTTTCGGCAACTCCGAACATCTGCACCCAGTCTTGTTTTGTGAAATCACCATATAACTTCAAGTACATCCCTTCCCCTAATAAAATTGATTACAAACCTTTTTAAGATAAAAATCCTTTTATTCAACAACTGCCTCTTTAACGCCAATAGGAGCTGTCACATTCGACAGCCCCTTATTCAGCTATTGCTCCCGTTAGTTCAATTGAAATCTCTTTATATTATCCATTGGGATTCCTGCTTCAATATAACTTCTTATTAGTTTCCAACCATCATAAGTATCTTTTTTAAAGGTCTGAAAAAATAAGTGTGCAGTATTTAAGCTCTTGCCTTGTAAAATCATGGTTGCTGATATAATAACCAATGTTTCATCCGCCCTCAATGGGATAGTAGAAATTTCTTTGAGTTCCCACTCTGCATTATTTTCTTTTGCAAAATTGAAACCTTGTTCCCACCCAAGTATTGATTCTTCAAATCCAAAATCAATTATATCTCCATCCGTAATCTCTCTGGCTTTGTAATCTCTCGATATTAAATCTCTTAATTGAGGCAAAGAGGAAGAACGCCAAGCATCTAAATAACTATCAAGAAAATTTCTAAATAGATTATCCATAAAAGCCCCCTAAATTCACTTTCAATACAATTCTATATGGTGGATTGATATTCCTTTATTGAAGTTGCTTTATACTATTCGGACACAAGAAGAATGGCTAACTGGTTTCTACATGCCACTCATAATATATATAAATATAGTAACAAGTGTAGACGCTTTAGACTTTTCCAATATTTAGGATACCATTAAAAGTAACTACAAATAATTACACTCCTACTTTTTTGGCTTAGGCTGATCAAGTGCTTGGTAAGCTACCTGGAACTTTCCTCCATCGGCAACTTCTGAATGGTATAAGGCCTTGAGGGCATTGTTTTTTTCAAGTCCATGTTCTGCTTTCAGTTCTTTAAAACGTGTATGCAGTTCTTTATTTTCCTTAATGAGTTGTTGCATTTGCGATTTTATGTACTTCAAAATATATATCTCCTTTTTTAATCCTAATTTTCATCGGGAAATAACCTGTTTAAAAAGTTCCCTAAATTGCTCCCGGTCTTCTGCAGTAAATGGCTTCGGTCCCTTTGTTCGCTGTCCGCTTTTTCGAGCCATTGCACCTAAATAACGTGTTTGCAATAATTGGTCAATATTTTCATTTGTATAACTAAATCCTTTATGGTGGAGGACGATTACTCCTTTTGCTAAACCTAGCGACGCAAGACCATAATCCTGAGTCACAATAATATCTCCTTTTTCCACTAACTTCACAATCCGATAATCTGCAGCATCTGCTCCAGAATCAACATAAATCGTTTCCACTCCTGATGGCTGTTCTGCATTTGAAAAATGAGAAAAGCTTGTAACAAGGATAACCGGGATCTCTAACTTCCTTGCTTCAGAAATAATAATATCTTTCACCGGACAAGCATCTGCATCCACATAAATTTTCATCTATTTTTCCTCCTGTTAAGAAGATTGACTTGCTATTTAACTGATTAATTTAGTCCACTTCTTCCACTAACCTACTCCGATATCTTAAGTACATTCTTTCACAAATTCACCTGTAACTGAAGATATTTGTTGCACAAAAAGATCTAATGCGTACTGAGATATGATGAATTATTTATTCAATTAAAACTGTCTATAGTTTAAGGAAATTTAATTATAATTCTTATATGAATAGTTAGAAAAATGGTTACAGCAGTAGGAATCCTTATCACCTATAATTCACATAGATACTACCTTGTTTGCAACTATTTATTGAATTGCCTGATTACTCAACGAAAACGATTGTAGATTATAGAAGCTCTTCAATCTGCATGCATGAATTCCAAAAACAAATAGACGACCAACTAATTGTTGATCGTATTATTTATCGTGCATTCGAGCTATCATATATGTGAGTTGATCTAAAAATCCTTATGCTTCATTCAGATTTTTTTTGTAGTATTCACGTAATTCAAGTGCATTATCTTCCCATTCTATTGGGCGACCATGGATTAATTGACCAAGGACATCCAAGCATCTGTGCCACCCTGCAGCTATGTATATCGCCATTTCACGATTATCAAAGGTGTGTCTAAATGTCATGATGCATCCTTGATTCGATGCATGTATATTTATATCTAACAAGTCATCAACTTCTCTAAAACAAAAAGAATATGGGGGATTAAATTCGGTAATAACTGCCTCGTAGACTGAGCCTTCACCATCATCGAACTTTATCTTTCCACCAGTACTAAGATCCATATCCCCAGTTGCAAATGGATACCACTTAGTGAAGTAATCAGGGTCCGTTATAATACGAAATACTTTTTCTGGACTAAATGGATATTTACGTTCAAAAACCAAAACTTGCCTTCCTTCTTTTTCATGGAGACTGCCATAGTTACTCACAATTTACCTCCTATTTTCAAATGTATTACAGTTTCATATTCTTACACATTGATTCGAGAATCATTTAGCTAATTTACTTATGTATTAAATTAAAAGCTGGAGACTTTCCTTTTAAAAAGTGCTCTTTATTTCAATAGGAAAAAAGTGTAAGAGTGAATTGATCCTTGCTATTGCTCACAATACACATATATCCCTTCTCTTTCAAGGTAAATGTAGCCTACATTACGGATCTTCAGGTCCAGCTTCATTAGCCACGTCATCTAACAGTACTTGTAATTTAAGACTCCTCAATGACACATGTAAATATTCATCGCTTCTTCTGCTTTCCCACCTTAAATGATCAATCTATTTTCAGTCTTCTTTTTCAGCTAATGCCTTCGTCAAATTCCGAATGTTGAATATTATATAGTTTTGTCGAATGTATTCACAATTCCCATATATATGTAGATAATAAGTACTACATACATTAATATTAGTCGCTTAACTAGAAATAAAATAATCCTTGCAAAAGTAATATTATAACCCCTATATGTTTTTTTATTGAGAGGACTGGTTTTGCCTTGTTATCGTTAATTGAACAAGTTTCATATCATATTTTAATCGTTCTTCTCCCTTTTATTGTTTACCATTTGTTTATTAGGGAGGAAAAACAATTTAGGGAAAAAATAAACTCAAAATTACTGTATATCTCGTTAACGATTCTTATTCTTACTATGTCCAACCCGATTGAGTTTTCGGAAGGGTTTTTATATGATTTTAGAGTCATTCCTATCCTCTTCTTGTTGCTTTACGGTGGGGTAAAACCAGGAATTACCCTAATTATAATCATGTTCTTATTTAGATTTTCAATTGGTGGAGCCGGTCTTTACGTCACACTGATAAATTACACACTGTTAGTATTATTTTTTGTAGTATTAACGGCAAAATTTCAACCTTATACATTAAGGAGAAGATTGCTAGTTATAAGTTTATTATGTGGGTTTAGTTCATTTAATAGAATGATCACTCTTACAATCACGGGTCAATTAGATCAGTTATCTTTTATGTTTATTTTTTCGATCCTAACATGGATTACTCTAATAATCCTTATATTTATCATTGAAAATTTAGATAAACAGATTATATTTGACAAGAGAATTCAAAGTGCGGAGCGGTTGAATTTAGTAAGTCAAATAGCAGCATCTGTTGCCCATGAAGTAAGAAATCCTATGACTTCTATAAAAGGCTTTTTACAATTGATCTTTCAAGAGAAAAATTTGAATGAAAGTCAATATAGGTATATAGAAATTTCTTTATCAGAACTAGAACGCGCTGAAGATGTAATTAATGATTATTTGTCATTAGCTAAACCTACATCTATTGAAGACTTTTCAGAGCTAAATGTGACTGCGGAATTACATTCTATGTTAGATATTATCACTTCTTACACGAATTCCAATAATATTGCTATTGAATCAAACATACAAGAAGGCATACTCACAAAGGGAAAAAAAAGTGAATTTAAACAAGCCATCTTAAACATCATGAAAAATAGTGTAGAAGCTATAAATAAAAACGGAACATTAACAGTCCGTGCTTATCAACTAAAAAGTAATATCTATATAGAAATAGCAGATAACGGGATTGGGATGTCAAAAGAACAAGTAGAACTACTAGGGACACCTTATTATTCTACAAAAGATAAAGGGACAGGGGTTGGATTAGCACTTACTTATAAAATTATCAGAGATATGAAAGGGAAAATAACCGTTCAAAGTGAAAAGGGAGTTGGAACCACTTTTATTATCAAATTACCCTTTCTTTGAAAAATAGATAGGATGATTATTCTATTAATCTGTTTTTTAAAAAGAGTTGATAATCAGTCATGATCGTCAACTCTTCCAACCCTTTTATGAAATTAGATGATTAGATTCCATATAAACTTCTTGTTTCTATATGATAAACTGATTCCAAAAACATTTACTTTACCCTATAAAAGAAAATGAATCATCTTTCATACACCGTCTCTATTTTGTTTAATTCATTCTACTTTTTAGATTATGAGTTAGTCTTTTATTGTCATATAGGGTTGTCCATTGTCATTATTCTTAAGATAATCTTCTTGTAGAATCCCCCAAATGGCACAGTCCTTATATTGATTTTTCGAATTGCGTATCATATGTTTTATTATTCCTTCTTGTACCATCCCTACTTTGCTCATAATTTTTCCTGAAGCAGGATTGTCAGTGTTATGTGCTGCGGAAATTTTGTGTATGTTCATGTACCTAAAACCATAATCCACAACAGCCCTTAAAGCTTCAGTACCATAACCCTGTTTCCACCATTTATATCCAATGGAATAACTTACCTCACAATTCCCAGTGGAACTGTCGAAATTATATAAATCTATTTCTCCAATTAATTCACCACAGGACTTTAATTCAACTCCCCAATAACAAAAATCTTTCGAGTCGTATCCACTAACAATCTTAACTAGTCTCTCGACTGTTTCCGAAATAGACTTGTGTGCTGCATTTATTCTATTATCTGTAACGCGTTCATCTGAAATCCAATTATCATAGACGCTTTGGGCATCGATGTGTTCTAACCTTCTAAGAGTTAGGCGTTTTGTTTCTATTTTGGGCGTTCCTTCATACATAATCATATCTTCACCTACTAAAAATTGTTAATACTTTACTAGTAAATACGTAACAGTTCTTCAAAACTTTCGATTGCTTTATCATGCTGACTTACTAGCCCAAATCCGTATTTTTAGCATAAATAAAAGGAACTTTGGCAAATACGCTGCTTTATGGATTTACCTTCTGTGTCCCCCACACTAAAACTGGATTGGATGCTAATAATTATGTATATTTTTCTCTTTTGAAAAAGAGGTTCTACCCTCTTAACGCTATTCCAAGCACTGAATAGTGTCTATTTAATCCAAGTTTAACAGATTTGAGTAAACGACATCTCTTTCACTTAAGTAAACTGCTTCTAGACTATAATGAAAGAAGCGAATACCTTGTTAAGCATTCGCCACCTTTACTTCAATAAAGTTATATCCTTAATTTGAAGTTGCACTTATAATTAAAAATTGTGGACTCTTCATAAGTAGATCATAACTTTTAGGTGCTTTTTCTTTAAATGTCATTGTAGGCTGAGGCTCAATAACTTCTTTAATAGAAAAATATTTAAGTGTTGTGTTTAAAATATCACTTAGAGGTCTTCGATAAAAAGGCACTTCATATAATTTACCTTCTTTATTCCATTTATCAATTATTAATTCAGTTGAGAAATATTTGGGGTCTTGGAGTAATTTTATATCTGTAATAGGGTGATGTACCGAAAACAAAAGGATACCTTTTGGCTTCAATATCCTCTGAAATTCACTAAAGGTATAATCCCATTCCTTTAAATAATGTAGAGTTAGTGAGCTTATAATTAAATCAAAAGAATGATCATCAAAAGGTAATTCATCCTCTAAATCTAGACAAATAACCTTTGCCTTTTCCCCAATCCGCCTCTTTGTTGAGTTAACCATTTCAGGACTAATATCAGTTGCCACAACATTAGCTCCTTTACTGACTAATTTGTTAGTATACCAGCCAGCAGCACAGCCAGCATCTAATACATTTTTTCCATTTAAGTTTTCTGGCAACTGTTTTAACATTGTTGGTCTCTCATATTCGCTATTATACAAGCTGGTTGTGTCTACACTATTTTCATAAACCTTGGCAAGTTGGTTAAATGTTCCTATTACCATTTCTTTCACAACTTCACCTCCATTAATACAACATAAATTCAATCAAAAAATGCGATATTCCTTCTTGTATTAAACCGGTCCTTTACTTCAACAAGAAAAGGCGAATACCTTTGTTTAGCATTCACCCCCGTTACACGAAAATAAAAATTTTAAACCTTAAAAGTATTTAATACTCAAACCCAAATAAATCAAACCTGAAATTGCAATAAATCCAGTGGAAAATAATACTTTATTTCTTTTAGACCGTTTTTTCATCCATCCCCATCTTTTCAGGTCTGTATCAAGCCAATAGTAGTCAATGACAACTGTTAAAATAAGAATAAGAAAAATTAGAAAAGAATTCATTGGTTTACCTCACCTTCTATTATCCATTATATGTTAATACAGATTATACCATAATCGCTATTGAACAGACCTGCTTCGTTATCCCAAGATCTTTATATCTTAATAAAATAATATTCAAAACGTTTTTCAAAAAAATAAAGACCATCAATTTGATGATCATTTGTTTAACTCTTGTTCCCGTTAATGCAATAATGTTTAATTCTCTCGTCTACATTGAATACGACTTTCTTTGCTAGGAATACCTTTTTCAATTCTAACTTGGTTTATCTTAACACCATTATCAGGAGTATCGGTCAACGTAATATGAATTCTGTCATAGGGTTCTTCACCGTGGTGTGCACTATAATTTAATGCACTTGCATGGATGATATGTCTCCTTGTATCACCATTAATTCTTTCGATTTTATCTATTTTTGGGCACATAATAAAATCTAAATAAGATTTGCCCAGATAGGAAAAATACCTTGTATATAAGGTTTCTTCAAGTAACTCCTCTTTTGGTGCACCCACACTCTCAAACTTCCATCCAACTAAAATCCAATCAAACAGATCTAAGGACTTTAATCTGACTCTCGCTTTATTTTTCGTATATATGACCTCTCCATCTGCTATTGTGCATTTTTTCTCTTGTTTTTCAGAAATACAGTTATAGGCAGGTTCAATAGTTGCAACTTCCCCATTTTCCATTCTTATTTTCAATTTAGAGATAGGAGTGTTATTTAGTTTTAAATCAGTTGGTCCTTCTGCAAAACTTGATGTGTTTATCCATTTTACTACCCTATTTATGATTACTTCTTCATAGCCATCGTTAAACTTAAATGTACGAGTACCTCCGTTTAAACGGTTTACTTGAATGGATAAAACTTCGTGTGCTTTTATTGTCGGTTGAAAACTTGCCACTGCTAATTGCGTTGATGAGAATAATCCAGTAAACATTATATATATTGTGACTGACCAGACTAACTTTTTCATGGCAATCGCCACCTTTGGAAGTAGTTTCTATGTATTTTACCCTTTGATTAAAACTAAATTCCAAATGGACTTTCCTAAACGTAACACCCAATGTAGTTAAAATATACGACCCTTAAAAAAAGAGCAGCCGTAGCTGACCCAAATTGTTATTGAACATTCGCCTCCGTTTGATCAATAGCTGATTTCCCAAACTCCTCTTTAATTAGGTGATAGGATGAAAAAAATCCAAAAATAATGAACAAAGAACCTATTAAAATTTACTTTATCCATATATATGATTCGATATTTTATTAGTTATTGAAACAAAATTACTCACCTATATCAAAACCGAGATGAACAGAGTCTGCAATCCTTTCATAGCCAATTTCCATATAAATCTTATTTGATGTCGGATTCATCATATCTGTGTACAGGACGCAAAAGTTGAAGTCTTTAAGTAGTTCTCTTGATACGGCCGTAACAAGCGACCGAGCATATCCTTTTTTGCGTTCTTCCTTTGGCGTGTAAACCAAACCTACGGTTACACCGTTCTTTGTAGGGCGAGACTTCTTCATCATAGATACAATTTTTCCATTATCCTCCCAAATAAAAATCTCTTTTTCTTTTAGAAACATTGCAACACGTTTTTTTACTTGTTCGATTGGAGAAATCGGCAGTCCGGCATCATTTTCGAACGAGTTAAACCACTTCTCGATAAGTGGAGAATCACTTTTCTCCGCATTACGCCAAGAACCGGGACTATGTTCAAGCGCTTCATTGATATTATTTAAACGATACAATCCCTGATCCATAAGCAGTTGATGAGCCTTACCGGTTTTAATTTCCCACTTCTTCGCGACCTTGTATGCCCACTCTTTCAAACTGATTATCGAACGAAATTCAATTTTAAGTTCAACCATATTTCTTATGAGGAAATCTATTAGTTCTTCTAAACGGTTTTCATCCACAAAAATAAGATTTAACGGGTGCGGGGGTGTCATTTGGAAAAACGCTAATACATTTCCATCTTCTTCAATTGTTGCCATAAATGGATTCTCATAATGACCAGCTTTAATCGCTTGCAGTACACCGTAAAAAAGACTGAATACATCTTCCTTCTCCATTAAAAAGGACTCTATCTTTCTCTCAAAATCATGAGCATTATCATAAACTATAAACTTCATTTTCAACACTCCATTCATAATCAAATAAAATTGAAGGCAACTAAGCTTCTCCATTCGTCAATAGCGAATGCTCTTATTGAACACTCGCTTCCCGTTTGTTTAACATAACAGCAATTATTCACCTTTATTTCTTTGTTCCAACCAATCCCAATAAGCACCATAAATCTCATCGTGCAAAAATCCCTCATCCTCTTCTTCCTCATTCAGCTTACGTTCACTTAGGGTTAATCCCAGCCATGTCTTATCTACCTGAACAATTTCTGGGTCTCCAACAGCGTCTAATAAGGCGAAAGCATCGTGGAATGTTGCCAGAATTGTGTCTCTGACTATTTTTTCAATAGCTGATAAAGCTACATCATCAAAATTGCATTTTTTCAAAGCATCTTCTTCTTCTCTATTTAACTTAAATTCATTCCATATAATGTTTTCTTCTGATGGTTCTACAAGTTGATTTCGTATCTCTGACCTTTTTTTAATTAATTCGTGTAGTTCAATTAAAAATACTTTCTTTGAGTCCATTCTGAATTTCAACCTCCGTTAGACTATAACTTTTATAGTGTATCTATTTCACTTAGCTTCACTTTTCGGCTTCTTCACTAACCTGCTTCGTTACTTCAATAGATCTTCAGTTCGATTAAACTATCAGAATGGGGGAAATTTGACATGTTCATTATTTTGCTAAACTTCTCTCCTTAACACTAAGCACACGTTTGTTTAATATGATATTTTATATTTTTTAAGTAATTCCAAGAACGCATGGATTATCAGACGTGCCAGTGGGGTAGTGAACGGAAGCAAAATAAAGGAATAAATTGTTCCCCAAATTAAAACACCCTCTACATTAACACCCGTATATCCACCCGATGTATAAGTTCTAAGACTTCCTCCCCTTACAACATACTCCCCAAATAAAGCACCGATAGTACCACTGTATAGTGTGATAAATAATGCCGCTATTAGGCTTACTAACCTAAGTTTTTTATTCGAAACGTTTTCTTGTTTTGTGAAATAAAGTCCTAATATTGCAAAGGTTAACATAAAGGGAAAAATCGTTGCGTAATATAACCAACTCTTACCAAATAAAGATGTATAGCCACCTGCCAAACCCTGTGCAATCAACATAAACAAAAAGGAAATGCAAAAAGACAAACCAAAACCAAAAACAATTCCGACTATAACTCCTTTTGTAATTCTCATAACGATATTTCCCCCATATTAAATTCTAGCAATGCTAAAACCCTCGATAAAACTACTTCTACTCTAAAGTAAAAGAAACCCTGCTAGTTCAATAACCTATACGTTAGTAGGAGTAACTTCTATAGAAATAAGCGTTAATCCTTCTTGGATCAACGTCCCTTTAGTTTAAGAAATTAAATTACTTCATTAAAAGAGGGTATTGATGAGATTTATGAAAATTAGAATACCTAATACAATGGACATTACCAAAAAGAACTTTGATTGTTTCCCACTTGCTCTGTACTTCATAGCCCAATCCAAACAAGCTATAAGAATAATCACTTTGAAAGCAATTAAACCTAATTCAGTTCTTCCTTTAAATAAACCTATGAGTCCAAGGACAAGTAGGGCCACTGCCGTTATTTTCTTCCATAATGGCTGACTAGCCGTTGTCATTAAACTACCCCCTCTCATTCCATAAATTGCTTCGTTAGTTTAATAAAAAAAGGAGCGATCCCCTTCTTAAGGTATCGCTCCGTTAATTTAAGTGAAAAGATTCACAATACATATATATATCATTTGATAACCATAAAAGGACTGCTTATTCGCAGTCCATCTAGTCTAGAATTATTTGATTAAGTCTTGTACCTTAGTTCGAACACTATTCAATACTTCTGAGTTCACTTTTCCAAATCTTTTTCTGATGATTCTTTTTGAAAGTGTATAAACTTTGTCTGCTCTCACTGCTGATGTAACTTTAAGAGCACCTTCGTCTAAGTCTTTTTGTTCAATCACGACTGAATAATCAAGGTCTTTTAATTGTGATGTAATAGCAACAACAAGAATATCATCAGTCATCTGATTATAATCATCGTTTGATATAATGAGAACAGGACGTTGTTTTCTATTTGATAAGTCACTGAAAGGGACTGGAATTAAAACAATGTCACCTTGTTTATGCATCATTCCAAACCTCATCATCTATATCATTATCCCAGAAATCAATGCTACTTTCACTCGCTTTTGTTAAATCTTCTGATAAACTTTTTTCTTTTTTTGCCTTTAAATATTCAGCAAAGTCTAAAATTTTATCGACTTCTTGCTCTGGAATTTCATCAATAATTTTTAGTAATCGTTCCTTAGCAGTATTCATGATGTCCATCACCTCTTTCATGAATATTTTATCTAATTATATCATTTTGAATTACTTCAAACCATTGGTGTTTAGCAAAGCTCCAATTGTTGAAGTTTAGGGGTATATTTTCAAGTGTTTATAACTAATTAGTTCCCCGCTTGTATTTATTACAACCTCGTCTATCCCATAACAAATATGAGCACGATAATAAGGATTTACTTTTAGCGTTATCTCATATAATCCAACAACACCATACAATTGCTTTATTTTAAGGATTTCCGTATCATATGTAGCCCAAGTAAGACCTTCTGGTGCATTGGGGTTATCTTTATAAATTTCAATAATTGCTTTATCTACTGGTTCCCTTAGACTACCTTATTAGTGCAAATTTTAGCGTTTCGCATAAATCCGTATCAGCTTCATTTATTGTTTTGGCATTTACTGTTGTATTAGAAATTACTAAAAGTATTCCAATCAAAAGCATTACCGACATTTTTTCATTTTATTCACCTCATTTTAGTTTCTTAAAACTAAAATGATTTATACAAGTATTAAGCACACACAATAGGAGTTGCCGCAACGACAACGACAACACCTTGTTCCGCTTTAGCACCCCGTTAGCAACAAAAGGTTTAACGTTTAATTAATTATCAAAAAGCATTAGATATGCAAAAAACTCAGGTGTGTCTTGTTTAACATGAGATGTGTCGATTCCACGTTCGATAAGCATATCCACTTTTAGTTCTTCGCAATTGGAGGTTATTTCATTTAACTGGGATTCAATAATGAAAAGTATTCTTTCATTACCAGAGTTAATCTTTATATGATTGTAGTAATAATCACTTTTTTCATTTTTTACTACTTCATACGAAATGAAATTTAAGTAATCCAAGTTAGATATTATAGGGTCGTTTTTGTGTGCATGAGTATAGTTAAGAATTGTCATTTTCAAGAAAATTATTTCGGATTCAGATAATTCTGTTTCGGCAAGATCTAATTTTTTTTGAAATGCGGAGATAACGTCATTAACTGATTTTAACGGTCGAATCTTATGGGAATATTGCTGTTTCAAATATGCTTTGTACTCATCATGATCCACTTAATCACCTCAATAAAAAGATATATCATAAGACATTGTAAAAATAATTGCTATTAAATTAAACTTCCCGTTAGTTCAATAAAAAGGTGGGATTATCTCCCCCGTTCGTAGTATAAGGTTAGCCAAATATTTCTGGTCGACCTTTTTCTATATAGTCTTAAGAAACGGTTGTCGGGGTAGGACGTAGTACCCGTGGGATTCAATCCCATTAGCTAAATATTTTTAAAGACATTTTAGTTAATCTTGTCTTTATTTGTAATGGTTGGCCGTATTAAAATTCCCAAAACTATAAAAGTAGTAGCTATAATAATCATTGTACGAAATACAACTTCTGACTCTAAATAGCCCAGTGGGTAAATCATGGCACTTGCCATTATACCCGACCCAAATGAACCTATATTATGACCTATTAATTTTCTGTCCACTAAAGTTTCACCCCTTATAGTTAAAACAGGTTTCTAGTAAATTTTACTACAACGGAAATAATCCCTTCTATTTCCTCTTTTTTAAATTTCTCATAAAGCAATTTACAACCATGTGTCTCAACAGAACATGTATCTATAAATAAATCAAATGGTGGATTTTGTAGTAATGGTGAATGAATTAACATTTCTTTAAGTATCTTTTCATCGTATATATTAGAAAGAATTTAAACAAGATTAGGTTTCTTGTAGGCTACCCTGATTCCTTAATTACAGCTACCGCAACTCCAACAAGCAATCGGACTCCGCTCGATCAAAATGCTTTCTTCGCCCAAAAATTTATATATAAATTTGTAACTTCCACATCAATCAATCCTTCTTCATCTAAATCAGCAACGATCTCGTCTGGTAACTCCAAATAAAAGCTAAACTCATCTACATTAAGGTCGTTTAAGCCTGAAAATTCAGAGTGACTTAATTGATAAGTATCACCTCTATAAGTTACATTTCCTTTCGCTTGAAAATTACTTATTAAACCATCACGATTATGTTCGTACTCCACACCTGAAACAATTGTTCCACCACCTAAACTAAAACTCCCACTTGAACTAAAGAACAACTCATATTCCTTTGCATGATGAGCGATTACTTTCGACACATAAATTTGATTTACTCCATCATCAAAAAGTACCTTTCCTTTGTTATCTTCCAAATTATTTAAATCAATCTCAATTGTATACTCACCTTCAATCCGGTGTGCATGGTTGTGATAGTTTTCAATAATATCGGTAAAATAATTTATTCCCTGCGTCCGAAAAGAATAAATTTCCCATGCTCTAGGTATGAGCAAAACACCAAGAACTAGGATTGCTGCTAAAATATACAACGTATTTAGATTTATTAATTTTTTCATTATACTCCTCCCCATTCTTCATATTCTTAATTTCATCTTTCATTAAGGCTCTTTTCGTAAACTTTGTTCTATTTATATCTCCTTCTTGCAGAGGAAACAAAAGAACAAAGGGACGTTTCTATTGTTTTTTGAAGGAAGGACGGGCACATATTATTACGCTTTCTCTAAGGTCAAGTTCCTCCCTTTGAACTTGTGGTAAAATAATGAAATGTCACTATTATATAAATTATAAAATAAGTTAAGGAACCTTAACACAGAATCCACTTGTTATTAATCTAATTTTCTAGGAGGCTATTATGTTAAAAAATAAAAAACTCCTGTTTATTTCTGTAATTCTCTTTGTGATTTCCATAATTTTAAACTTTCCATTTCCACATGAATATCGATATGGTGAATTAATCTTTTCCATAGTAAATATTCCGATTCAAACTACTCAAGGGATACAAGTTGTAGGGATCACTTCATTAATTTTACTAATCACAAGTCTTTTCTTCCTTGCAAGATCATTAAAAAAGTATACAGGGAGATTTGTTCTGCTTGCGATTGTATTAGCTATGCTTTTGCCTTCTATGCTGGCAGATTCTTATCAAAAAACACTTGCGTCAGGGATCTATGCTATTTCATATGATGAAGAAACAAGCGAATGCCGTTTTGACATGGTTACTGACCATACTATACAGGCTGAATGTGAGTTTACTTTTCAGAATTATAGTAATGACGACGTGAATTTCTCTATCGATTTTTACGAAACTTATCCCTTTGAGGATATAAAGATGGTATCACTTATGGGTATCCATGCACCCTATGAGGCAAACATTGAACCTAATGATACAAAGCAGATTACGCTTAAAACGATGATTGATGTTTCAAATATGAAGGAACATGTTGAGACTGGATCTGCTTCATATGTGAACATCATGATAAAGGCAGGAGAAAAGGTAAGGAGGTTGTAGAGTGATGATTAATTTGGACATTGTATTTATGATAGTCATTGTTATAGCAAGCTTTTATCAGATTTTTATAAAGGCTGAACAAAACGACTGGAGCAGGTTTCGTTCAGAATCCCTATCAACCATAGCACGTTATCTCCATTTCGGGTCACTGATTTCGATCTTTGCAGGAATTATTTATGATATAAAGTGGATGCCTTGGATTGCCCTCTATTCAATGGTCGGTATCATTCTTTGTTTAAAGCCAAAAGAAGATAAAACAAAAGGTGGGCAGAAGTTTGTACTGATCTTACTATTTTTATTAATTTTCAATGTGTTAAGAGTTCCGACTCATCAGAACTCATTCCAAGATTACATTAGTACCAAAGAGACATATCAATGTATACATAGTTTCGAATGCGTGAAATTGACTTCCATAGTAACAGCTGAGGACCTCTTGGAAACAAAGGTCGAGATCCTACCTGTCGAAGGATACTCTTTTGACTTCTACTACATATTTGCAAAAGGTTCTTTGAAACTCGCAAATGAAGATGAAATGAAGGGATTAAATATTGCCGGGTTTTGGATTGAATATTGAGGGGACAGATGAGCAGTTCGCTGTCCCCATTCTTGTTGGGACAAGGTACCTGTCCCCTTGTCTCTAATTATATCTTGCCATTATATATGTGTTATAGTATTTTCCGTCTGAGAGAATTCTATCTCTTTTCAGTAAGCCTTCTATTTCAAAACCAAGTCCTTTATATAGTTCAATGCCTCTTTCGTTTGTTTCAAGAACACCATACAATACTATTTTCTTAATACCATTAACATCAGCCCAAGAAATTGTTTCTTTCATAAGATTCTTACCAACGCCATATCCCCAGAAATCCTTCAGCACACCTAATCCAAATTCAGCTTTATGTAAGAATCTTTTTAAATCATTGCCTACACATCTTGAATAACCAATTATCTTACCATCTGTTTCAGCAACTAAAAATAACTTATTTGCATGTTTCGTATCCGATTCAATTATTTTTTCAAATCCAGCTGGGTCGATAAAGTCTTCTCCCTTTTCTCTGTCCATATTTTCCGTTTCTCCGTCAATCTGTAATCGTAATTCAGACAAATCTTTTGCGTCACTTTTAATAGCAGATCTAATCGTATAATTTAAATCTTTTACATTAAAAACTTGTGAACTAATAATCATTAAATTGTCTCCAAACATAAAGAAATTATTTTATCGGAATAATATTATACTTCTAATTATGAAGGTAGAAAAGATTTTGTGCTTATTTTTTCATTAACTCTTTTTCAGCAAACTGATTCTTTAGTTATAACCTTTAGGATAGTACATTACCAAACCCAATAACTAACTAAAACGACATAATTGTCGTTTTTTTATTGACTCTATTTCAGGGTTGTTATAAGATAAAAACGACAAAGTTATCGTTTTAATTCCTACTTGATCACAGGAGGTTATTACATGTTAGTTACAATGCTAGCGAGTGGGACTCGCGGAGATACACAGCCATATATTGCACTTGGGTTAGAATTAAAAAAGCTTGGAATAGATGTTCGAATTGCCGCTTCAGAGTCTTATCAAGGATTGGTGGAGAGTTATGGATTTGATTATGCTAAGATCCGCGGGGACGTTGCCAAAATCATTGAAAGTGGTGTAGTGAAAGAGGCGGATAATCCTTTTAAGTTTTTTTCAAGCTTAAAGAATGATGACTTGATGGATTTAATGGTGGGTGCTCAGGAGGATCAACATAAAGCGTGCGAAGGAGCGGATGCGATTGTGTATCATCCGGGTTCGCCTCTTGGGTATTTTGTGGCTAAAGAAATGGGGATCCCAAGCATACTTGCCTCCCCCTTCCCTATGGTTCCGACCAATGAGTACCCTGCAATTATTTTTTATGACAAGGTAAGGCTTGGGAAGCTATCCAATAAACTGACACACCTTATCTTTGAGCAGGGATTTTGGAAGATGGCCAATACAGGGTTTAAGCGTTATTGGACAGAAAAGTTCGGACAGCTGCCAAAAGGATTCACTAATCCTTACCCAGAGCAGCGGACCAAAAATAACCCTACCATCGTTTCCTTAAGTCCGAACGTCTTTCCTGTTCCTAAGGATTGGCCGGAGCATGTTCATTCTTTTGGAAATTGGTTTATTGAAGACCAAAGCGACTACCAGCCTCCCAAGGAGTTGCAACAATTCTTAAACACCGGAGACGTACCAATCTATGTCGGGTTTGGCAGTGTGGGAGATAAGAAGCGTGCTAAAGAATCTACAGACATGGTACTTGAAGCACTAATGGCAACAGGAAAACGGGCCATCATTAATGCGGGTGGAGGAATGGAAGAAAGACCAAATACTAAGGATGTCTTCTTTGTAAAGAGTGTTCCTCACGAATGGCTCTTTCCTTATATGTCAGCCGTCGTCCACCACGGCGGGGCTGGGACGACAGCTGCGGCCTTACGTTCCGGTGTTCCACAAGTGATAATTCCGTTTGGAAACGATCAGTTTGCTTGGGGCAGAAGGATGAATGAATTGGGAGTAGGCTCTAAATCTATTCCTAGAAAGGAATTGACTGCGGAAAAACTTGGAGATGCCATCCGCTTTACCCAGACAGCTTCTGTTCAAGAAAAGGCAAATCAATTAGGAATGAAGGTAAAAGCAGAACGGGGTGCCCAAAAGGCAGCGGAACTTATTATTGATACGATAAAGAATAACCAATCTTAACAGAAAGAGGGAACGATTCATGCCAAAAGTTAAACCAGATCATGCAGAACGGAGAAAAGCAGAAATAGTAGAAGCAGCAAAGCGTGTTTGTAGCAAAAAACCCGTCTATGAAGTGGCGATGAGAGATATCGTGATTGAGTCTGGAATGAGCCAGGGTGGCGTTTATAAATATTTCGCTAATATAGATGAAGTATTTGTCGCGGTTTTAAACCAGGAAACCTTAACTCTATCGATAAAGGCGGGAGTTGATGCCATTTTTCAAAGTCAGTCAGAGCCTGTTGAAAAGTTGGACCAATTTCTTCGCATCATCGGACAGCACATCGTTGCTTCCCTAAAGGCAGATGGGTCAATTTATTACGAACTTGTTTCCCTGTACTCAAAAGATCCTGCACGATTTGAGACTGTGAAGGATCAACTGAATGAAGTGTCCAATCTTCAATACCTACAGAAATCATTTGCTGCATTTTTAGTAGAACAGATAGAGACCGGCACTTTTAAGACAACCATGCATAAGGAAGAAGTGTTAACTCTAATCGAAGTGTATATGACAGGCCTGATTCATCACCCAGACCTTACTTCTAAAACATTGGACGAATTAACAGAGAAAATCAATAAGCAAATAAGCGTATTATCAACTGCACTCCAAAAACTTTTAGTGGGAGAATAATATGAAAGAATTTAATCGTCATTTCAAGCTTATGGTAGTCGGGCAGGTTATCTCTATGTTCGGGGCCTCTGTCCTTCGATTTGCCCTGTCCCTTTATATTCTGGATTTGACGGGTTCCGCCACCATTTTCGGGACGATATTGGCCCTATCTATTGTGCCAACTATATTCATTTCACCTATCGGAGGTGCCATTGCTGACCGCTTTAATAAGAAGAAGTTGATGGTGACCCTTGATGTGATCAGCGGAACACTCATTGCCACTTTTGCAATCATTCTCGTAACCAATAATGTGACCATCGTTTCTATTGCTATCCTGATGACTGCCCTAACATTAATCAGTGCGATGTATCAACCTGCCGTGCAATCAAGCATCCCGGTACTCGTACCAAAAGGATTATTATTAAAAAGCAACGGTGTCATTTCCGGCGTCATGTCCATTTCAAACTTTATCGGACCAATTGTCGGAGGCGTCTTGTACAGCTTCGTGAGCATAAAAGCTATTGTCACCGTATGTGCGATTTGCTATTTCCTTGCTGCAATAATGGAAGTATTCATTAAAATCCCATTTGAAAAGAGGCATCCTCAGCCGCTAGTGAAAATGGTCGTCTCTGATATTAAAGAAGGACTTATGTATATCATTCACGATAATCATTTCATCTTAAAAAGTATTATGGTCACGTTTATTGTTAGCTTATTCATTGCCCCTATGTTTTTTGTGGGATTGCCATATATGATAAAAGTTTTGTTTGGTATGCCAGACACATTCTTTGGCTTTACGCAGTCCGGCATTTCAATAAGCATCATTTTTTCCGCCATGACCATTGGCATGTTAAAAGGCAAGATCAAGGTAAGCAATTTGTATCTTTGGATTTTGGGCTGTGCCGGTGTTTATTTCATCATGGCAGCCGGAACAACCGGACTAATTTCCAGTCCTTTTGTCCAATATCTGATTGTTACAATAAGTTCTATGTTCGTCATGTTTGCATTAACAGTAGTTAACATCTTTATCAACACCAAAATCCAAGAAGAAACACCCAACAACCTAATCGGAAAAGTCATGGCGATCCAAATCACTGTTGGAACAACCGCTGTACCAATTGGTCAAATGCTTTTCGGTTTCATGGTGGACGGATTTTCGCATCAGGTATACCTGCTCATCTTCGGCGTCGGCATTCTGACCCTTATTATCGCTCTAGGAGTGAGGCAGATTTATAGGAAAATATCACCGTCTGAAGAACCAGCTCTCTAAGAAAGGAAGAAGTAAACCGTGTTAAAAAAGATAGTATTAATCGGCTTCTCTGCCCTCGCCATTCCCATTGGTATCGCCCTTTTCGGTGGAGGGGGATTTATAATCCTAAACCTTCTTTTAGGAGTACCTCTAGAAGAATCATTTCAAGCGATAAAAGGCTTCCAAGAGACCATACTACCATACATGCAGTATATGATTTTCTTTATAGCAATCCCACTTGTTTTCAAACTCATTAGGCGCTAAGGGACTCAATTGGATGAGGATAATGACAAAATACTCTGTATAGTATAGCTCGTAATGTGCAAGAGGTACTCCCCTTCTAAAAATAGTAATTATTTTGTGTAAATCATAAACAGGTTTGCATCCAAATAGAAAGGCCGCTAACTCGATTAAATAGTACAAAGTGAGCGATAAAAACAACTAAAGGATAAAGGGATCATAGGTAGTTTAGGACGGAGGTTTAGACATGGATGTACAAAAGTCAATAAGAGATTTTAATATTAATAATTTTATAGAATTGATTATTTTAGAGAAGAATGAACGGTACAGTATTACAATAAAAGACTATGTTCTCTTATCTAGAATTAAAGAATTCATTCTTTTATCAAGTAATCAGACAAAGCCAATGAGGAATGTAAAGTCTATTGATTTGTTAGGCTATTATATTTTTATCACTCAAAATGAAGAAGCGTTCATCATAAATTATTATAAAAATAATCTGTGTCTCTATGGAAACGAACTATTCTTCCATGATAGAAGATATGTAATGGATGTAATTATTAATGGTGGTTAACCAAAGGGTTAAAGGCGTTGAACCTATAAGCTGACGCCTTTAAAGAATTAGTACCTGGTTTTAGTTTAGTGCAATTTTTCAAAATGTCCCTCTAAGTTTTGCTGCTCGTATACGAATTACTACTACTGATTTTACTGCTCCTTTACTTCAATAAGAAAAAGGATCGTAGCTATTACGATCCCTTCTAAAACTCTTGCTCTTATTAGTTTAAGAAGGACGATAATCAATTTATAGTTATCGTCCTGTTGGTTTGATGAACAGTATGTTTGTACTGGCAGCAAGGGGCATTGTTTAGTTAATTGAAGATGACCGCATTCGAAAGCCCCTTGTTCAACTATTCGGTACCTTAGTATATGTTTTTTAGAAAAAGCCTAACTCATTAGCTCCGCTTGCGTAGTAACAAGTACAATAGTGGACCGAAAGAGCCGATTGTTAATGTAATTAAAGCCCATGGCCAGAAAGAGCGATTCGTTTTCTTCGCATCACACCACATCCACACAAGCACTAAAATTAGCGCAATAAACAAATCGAAGAATACTTGCATGGAAGCATAATTGCTAAATGCCTGAGAAAAAATACCCAGAACACCATGATGATAAACGGAAAAACCTGTCAAAATAGAAAATAATACGATCACTAAAACGAGTAAAGCTTTTGGTATTAGCATCACATTTGGGAATTTGTTACGATCCTTCGCATCATACTTCATTCCATCCCTCTCACTTACCAACTCCACCATCCCTTTCGCAAAAAGTGTAGCATCCGTTACATTTATAATGTAGCACCCGTTACACTTTTTGTCAATAAAAATGTAGCTACTGCTACACTTGAAACAGCTGAGAATTCACTTCATTATTGCTTCAGTATGAAAATGTAGATTATACTACAGAAAAAGGCAATAAGGAGTTTTATATGAAAAAAGGAGAAAAAAGAAGACATGAAATTATAGAAAAAACTGCTGACTATATTCTATTAAATGGTCTTCAATCCGCTAGTCTACGTAACCTTGCAAAAGCAGCTGATACAAGTGACAGAATGCTTCTTCATTATTTTAATGACAAAGAGGAATTACTTACGGCAGTTCTATCCTTCATTTCAAAAAGGCTGGTTCATATGCTGCACAATACAGAAATGGAGAAACTCTCATTCCAAAACCTAGTTCCCTATCTATATAATTTGATGCAAGATCCCCAGGTACGTCCATATATGAAACTGTACCTTGAATTAATTGCGGTTGCATCAAAGGATAGTGACCCCTTCAACTCCATAGCAAAGGAAATCTTGGATATCTTTTATGAGTTTTACATGGAAGTAATTCAAGTGGAAGAAGGAGAAAATAAAGAACAAATGGCTGCTCTTGCCCTTGTTACAATTGAGGGCATTACTCTTTTAGATGCACTGGGCGATGATGTACGTATAAAGAAAGCCATTGACGCAATTAATAGTGGACACATTAAGAGAAAATACATTTAGAAGTGACCAAAGCAACCCCCTAACGCGGTTGCTTTTCTTATTCAATATAACTCCTTTCTTCGTTAGTACAACCTTTCACAAAGCCTTCTAAAAATAAATATCCTTGCTGTGCATTATAGGTCCAATACGAAGAAACAATCACTTACAAAGTGATCGTTTGTACTGTTAACCAATAAAAGGTTATAAACCATTACATATGTTAAGGCAATTAAGAGTTTTCTCTTAATGACATTTTATGAAAAATATTTAAAGATATATAAGAAGTGATAAAACCCACTAGGTAAACTCCTACTTTTAACTACAATTAGAGCGTCTCATCCAATTTCTGAATCTTTGAGTTGGAAATTAAAAATACATTACCAAAAACGTCAATTTTGTCTCCCTTTACACGTACAGCGCAATCTTTGTTCGAGGCATAAATATTTATTTCTTTCGATAGGAGAGATAGCTCCCTTTGAACCATTGCAAAATTATTTTCAAGATCAAAATGAGACAGAACAGAAAAGTTGCCAAGACCGATCCCCTCGTAAACAGAGCTTATTTCAACGTTATATCCAAAGTTTTAAAAATACTCTCAATATGTCCTGATTGTTAAACACAACTTCAAGTATCCCTGCTCTATAGTTCAATAAAAGAAGCTTTAATCCTTCTTTAATTAGAGCTACCTATAGTTAAAGAAGGACGATCGCCAATTTAGTGGTAATCGTCCTTTTTTATTTCCTGCTGAACAGTATTCTTGTACTGTGCAATAGACATTTATATACCTCACATAAAATTTCAGATTATTGCCAACCTATATTTAGGGAGGTGACATACTTATGAATAATAAATTAGATAAAACAATTGAAATATCAGCCTGGATCATAACGTCGATATTATTAATCAAATATGTTCCTAAAAACAGAATACGGGAAGCCCATATATCCTTTTTGTTTAAACAAGTAGTTACATGGCTTTTCGGTTTACTTGTAGTCGAAAAAAATCTAATTTCTTATCCAAATCGTCTATTCTTCAAAAAAGCAAACAAATCAAGTTTTACATTTGAATACTTTGTCTATCCTGCGTTATGTTCATTATTCAATTTATATTATCCAGAAAAGAGTAATAACGTTGTAAAACTTATTTATTACTTTATCCATACATCAATAATTACTGGTTTCGAAATATTTGCTGTAAAATACACTAATCTAATTAAGTATAACAATTGGAAATGGTATTGGAGCTTTGTCACAATGTGGTTTTCTTATTACATATCACGCATTTACCACAGATGGTTTTATAAAGATAGATCTAATAACCAAAGAATTTTCTACAATTTTTTTAAATAAACAAAGGAGTAGGCGAAAATTTTAAAACGTTCCTACTCTTTTTTGTTGCATAATATTTGATCAAACACGAAAAATCTCAATCCTGTAAACTAATGAGAGTCAAGAAGAAAAACAGGGGGACGGTTCTTGTGTTTGCTTCGTTTAGCAAAACGAAAGAAACATGAGAACCGTCCCCATGTTCATGTGGAAAAAGAAATATCTTAAGGTTTGGAACAATCTTCTTTATCAATTCAGTCTGTAGTTCCATTATCAGGTTCAGCGAGTGAAAAAGTGGATATTGGCTACCAACTTGTAACAGGAGCCTCCATTAATTCCTCTTTTTGGAATAATATATAGATCATCGAATCATAATAACTTGAGATACATACTGGGTTTCTGGAGCATATTCCTTAAAAACTCAGTTAAATTCCCGTCAAATAAAAGAAGTGGGTATACTAAGAGTATCACCGAAATCATTTATTTTAGGTGGTGAGCAATAGTGTTAAGTAAAGAAAGTAAGTCTGAAAAAAATAATAATGATGATAAGTTTGAAGACATAACTATTGCAGCACTAAAAAGCCTTTTAACCAATATGCATGATGCAGAAATCGTTGAACGCAAAAAAAATAGGGAACAGAAAGTTACACTTTTATACATAAAAACGTTAATCGATCAGGAGCGCTTAAATGAATGTATTATCGAACCATTAATCCACTGTTCCGGGGACCGTGTGCTTGATTGTATTACAAATGCTAAAGTTTCAGAGATTACCACATTGTCCGAAGCTCAAGAAGAAATAATAAACGGGTCGATACTATTAAATGATTCCTTGGACAATTCTTGGTGGGCTGTTCGTCTTGAAAATCAATTAAATCGTTCGATCCAACCATCTCAAACGGAAACCATTATAAATGGACCTCATGATAGCTTTATTGAACAAATTGATCAAAATATCGCATTAATTCGCAAGCGGATTCCCTTGACATCCCTTAAAACAGAGAGCTTTACAATAGGTTCTCTCAGTAAAACAAAAGTTGTAATGATGTATATCGAAGGATTAACAAATCCGGATTATATTTCTCTGGCTAAAAGTAAAATTTCCAATATTGATTTCGATCAATTTCTTGATTCATCCCAAGTTGCAGCATTCATGGAAGATCATGAGCATACTTTATTTCCGCAGTTTCTACAAACCGATCGACCTGATTCTTGCGCTTATTCTCTGGGTGTCGGGAAAATTATTTTGTTAGTGGACGGTACACCGTTTGCATTAATTGCTCCGATCACTTTCTTTCACCTTTTTCAATCCCCAGAAGATTATTTTCTTCGCTGGACGATTGCTAGTTTCTTACGTAGTCTGCGATTTCTGAGTTTTATCATTTCAATAATGTTAATTCCTTTGTATGTAGCGTTATCGACACATCATTATCAGATGATTCCTCTACAAATTCTATTTGTTCTATTAGAGTCAAGAAGCAAATTACCCTTTACGCCATTCTGGGAAGCTATGCTAATGTTAATCGTCCTGGAGATTATAAAAGAAGCCAGTTTACGAATGCCGACAAAAACAGGGCAAACATTAGGGTTGATTGGCGGTATTATTATTGGAGAAGCAACAGTTGCTGCCGCTTTTGCCAGTAAAGTATTGGTAGTTTTAATAGCTATTTCGGCGATTGCATCATTTTTAGTTCCGAATTATTTAATGACTAAATCAAACGCATTGCTTCAATTTGTATTTCTTCTACTTGCATCTGTTCTTGGTATTTATGGAATGGTACTTGGGGGAATTTTGCTCCTCGTTCATTTAAATGGTCTGACTTCGTTAAAGCAGCCATATTTAGCACCTTTCACCCCGTTTTATTGGAGTGATTGGAAGGATCTTTTTATTCGTGTTCCTTTAACTTGGATGAAATCTCGTCCTGAACATTTACATCCTTTGCAAAAATGGAGATACAGCAAAAGGAGAAAATCACGTGACAGCATTATTTAATAAAACATCTACCTTAAGCGGAGTTTATGTTTTTTTTATGGTCAACAGAATGCAGGGGCTTTATTTAGTCTTATTGATGCCTGCGTATTTGGTGCATCCTCACATGATTTGGGGAATTATTATCATGGGAATTTTATCTCATTTCAATTTATGGATGCTATCAAAGTCATTTTCTTCTGGTGTTTTGTCAAAGGGCTATGAAGGCTTTGTCCAGCTTTTTGGTACAGGTATGGTTCGTATTTTTGCAATTGTCGGTTTATTTATGATTTTCATTAAAATATCTGTATTCTCAGTAGGGTATGTAGAAATTGCAAATCAATTTATATTCCCCTCAATTAACAGTAACTGGATGGTTCTTTTTCTGTTTATCGTCGTATATTACCTTGCCTCGCAAGGACTAGAGAAAGCTATTCTTTTCTCTGTGATTGCATTTTTTTGCACAATCTGGTTAATGTTTACCCTTCACCCTTTTTTACTTCCGCCGATTGCTTCGGTTCATGATTTGTATCCTATAATACCTGTAGAATGGTCGTCGGATTCGTGGAAAGCGTTATTACTCATTTGGTCCTCTTTTTCAGGACCAGAATACTTAATTATTTTATCACCCTGGCTTAATCCAGATCAAAACAAGTTAAAATATTGGACGTTTGCTAATGCGCTTGCTATTTTAGAGTATTTGCTATTGTTTATTTCATCAGTGTTATTCTTTAGCTCAGACTATTTAGAAAAAATCAAATATCCCGTAGTGAACATGGTTCGATATCTTCAATGGCCTATTTTTGAAAGAATCGATATTCTGCTCATTTCATTCTATATGTTTCCTTTCGTTTTCATTATTTCTCTTTACTTGCTTTACTTTTATGGAGCCACTCGAATAATCCGAGGAAGAGGGAATAAACAGACGTCAAAATCTGGTTTTGCAATTGTTTGTCTGACAATTTTAATAGGGGTTATCCTAATTAATTCGTTTTTTTGGAGTCCCGAAGAGGAAAACGTTTGGCTTAAGCTCCATATTTGGTTAGGAGCCATTACTTACTTTGTTGTGCCGTCACTTCTCCTTCTAGCCATTAAATGGAAAGGACGTGTTAAAGGATGAAAGCATGGAAAAAGATTTCTTTCATAGCTATGTTAAGCCTAGTGTTAATGGCTGGTTGTACTCCATTTGTCGAAAATAATGAGGTTGAAGATATCGCCCCTGTGATTTTCTGGTCGATTAGTGAAACAGATGAAGGAAAGTTGGAGATTAGTACATTAGTGCCGCCACTTGTTAAAGAAAAAAAGCGTTTACTTACCTTAAACGTTGACCTCATTGAGGAAGGAGGAAAGGAATTTAATTTACTTTATTACCGTGAATTGAAAACGGGACAACTACGAATGGTTTTAATTAATGAAGAGCTTGCTAAAAAAGGCATCAGACCCATCCTAGAATCTATGTTAACAGACCCGGATATTTCCCAACGCCTTTTTCTATTAATTTTCAGAGGAAATTTTAAAGATTACATTCAAAATCAATTAAATCAACAAGAAAATCTAGACTATTTTCTATACAGTATGCTTAGACATTACGATGAATATAATCAAGGTGAAATGAGCATTATCAATTTGCATCAATTCATGAAAAGGTTATACTCTCCATATTCATTTCCAATCTTACCGGTGTTTAAAGCAGACAAAGATTCCTTAATATATGAAGGTACTGCATTTTTTTCTGAAGACAAACTAATCACATCGATAGAAAAACTGGATGAGCAACTCTTCCAACTTCTATCCAATGATCATTACCTTAAGCTATTTGCCATACCTGATTTAGCGGTAACCCTCGGTCATGTTCGTTCAAATGTCAAAATCAATTTCGACCAAAAACAATCTTTAATTTCATTTAAAGTCATGCTGGACGGCAGAATCGAAGAGTATCGAGGAGAAAAAAACATACTAAAAGATCAAGGTTTTTACGCCTTCAATCAAGAGATTGAATCCTATTTGGAAAAACAAACAACAGATTTATTAAATAAAATGCAAGAGTTAAAAGTCGACCCTATGCAAATAGGAACAAACACGCTTAGCCCTTTTTCAAAGCCAATGAGTGAAAAAGATTGGCTATACTTTTGGGAAAAAGCAAATTTTGATGTAGATTTTAATTTAAAAATCGAACCACTTACAAATGTAGGTCAGTAGAAGATTGATTTTACAGCCAAAAAAGGAAAATGCCATTTAAGCATTTTCCCATTTTTTAATTACACTGTCTATTGTTCCCCCACCAATACAAATATCACCATCATACAGAACAACAGCTTGTCCTGGGGTAATAGCCCGCTGTGCTTTGTGAAAATAAATCTTAGCTGTTCCATCTTCTTGCGGATAAACAGTTACCTGTTGATCCTCTTGACGGTATCTCATCTTGGCGGTACAACTAAATTCTTGCTTAAAAGTTTGATCTGTTGTAATCCAATTCATACCAATAGCCTCTAAACCTTCTGTATAAAGTCCTTCGTTATGAAACCCTTGTCCAACAATCAGAACATTACTCTCTAAGTCTTTACCAATAACAAACCAAGGCTCCCCTGATCCGCCAATGCCAAGACCTTGACGTTGACCAATAGTATAATACATAAGACCATCATGGTGACCTTTAAATTCACCATCTAAGGTTTGCATTTCACCAGGTTGAGCTGGCAAAAAGCCACTTAGAAATTCCTTGAAATTACGTTCACCGATAAAGCAAATACCCGTACTATCTTTTTTCTTTGCTGTTGCAAGACCTGCCTCTATCGCAATCTCACGCACTTCTTTTTTGGATAAATGCCCAAGCGGAAACATAGTTTTCGATAATTGCTTTTGAGAAAGAGCATTAAGGAAGTATGATTGGTCTTTGCTATGATCAGCACCTCGCAACAATCGGAAGTGTCCATCTTTTTCTTCGACTCGTGCATAGTGACCTGTTGCGATATAGTCAGCCCCAAGTGACGTCGCATAATTTAAAAAAACGCCTCAAACTTGATCTCTTTATTACACATGACGTCAGGATTAGGTGTCCGACCTGATTTATACTCCTCCAGAAAGTATGTGAACACTTTATCCCAATACTGTTTTTCAAAATTAACAGCATAATACGGGATCCCAATTTGATTACAAACCTTAATCACATCTTCGTAGTCTTCAGTTGCTGTACAGAAACCACTTTCATCAGTATCATCCCAATTTTTCATAAAAATTCCAACTACATCATATCCTTGCTCTTTAAGAAGCAAAGCTGTAACCGATGAATCAACACCACCAGACATACCGACTACTACCCTTGTATCTTCCGGTCGTTTCATCATACCTTTCACCACCTTTTGATCCTTCTTCAATTTAAAAGTTTCTTAAGTTCAGCTAACTTGATTGTTACTTATCCTTACTTACCTAATTCATCAGGTCTGTTGTTTAAATGCAGGAAACATAGGTACTACCTTTTCTCCTAATTCATCTATTACATCCTTTGCCGGACGTTGACCATATTTTAAATTCAGAATAACATGATTCACTCCAATTTCTTGTAAGCGATACAGGAATTCAATTAAAAATTTGTACCCGCTCCTAAACCCCAGATGAATAGGAGTAGGACCTTCATCCGGATTTTTTGCTAAATCAATATAAAGTGATTGTGAAAACGGCTGGAAATCATACGTTAAGGAACGCCATTCATTAATGAGTTCAGCTTGTACATCAATATTTCGCGGGTAACTAATCCAACCGTCACTGTTTTCAGCTATCCATTCTAGTGACTGCCCTGAACGGCCTGTCACGAAAACAGGAATATCTGACAAAGCTGGCTTTGGCAAGATGTCTCCTTGTTCTAATCTAACTCTTTGTGAGTTAATCGGTAGGAATGACTGTTTCCATGCCTCTTTCATAACAAAAAATGACTCTTGAAATAATTCTCTTCGTTCTTCTCGGTTAACTTTATATGCTGAAAATTCAACAGGTCGGTCTCCAGTTGCAATACCCAAAAGAAGCCTTTGATTAGATATATGATCTACAGATGCAGCAGCTTTAGCCAGGTGAAGTGGATGGCGTAGTGTCGTCACAATGCTCCCAGTCCCTAATGCAATCTCTTTTGTTTGAGCTGCTAAGTAACCTAGAAAAACCCAAGGATCATATATTTGACCAACATCACCAAAGGTCGGGTCATTCAACGGAACATCCCTAACAAATAAAGAAGCAAAATTAGCTTCCTCAGCTATTTGAGCAAGATCGATCTGTTGCTTTAATTCCATAACTGGGATACTTCCCTTATATGCTTCTAAAGGAAAGAATAAACCAAGTGAAAGTTTGCTTTCTTGGAATGTGCGTGAATAACCCTTGTGCTTTTCAAATTTATTCATATTTTTTAAACTCGCCCCTTTCAATGTTGAATTTAACTGCCAATCTAAATGGAGAAGTTGAACCATCTTTGTTTCGATTCATTAAAATTTTACCTTCTACTTTCGGTAACATATAGGGATCGGGTGAAGTTGAATTCGCACCATTTAACCGCCTAAAAGCGTTCCCATTTGATAAATCTACGACGATAATAGCTCCTGGTCCTCTTGAAGAAGAATCCGTTATATAGGCATAACCTGCTTTTCCAACACGAAAATCAAAACGGACATCATTCAGATAAGTTGTTGGCAGGACAACATCTTCTGTAAAGGTATATACTTTTCTAATTGTATTGGTTTCTAAATCAACAGCGACTAATTTTGCCCCTCCTTTTATAGGCTCAGAAAAATTGGGTGCTGCTGTATCTAATACCCAAACTGTTCCCCTTCCATCAGCCACTACACTTTGAACACTTATGAAAGTCGTTGTGATATTCTCGGGGTTAACCAAATTGGTTTGTAAACTAGGATAAGGCTGCAATTTATCCCCAACAATTTCCGCCACCGTAAATTTAACATCGTCACCCCATTTCGGGAAGCAGATGAAAATACGACCGGTTTCTGAAACAGTAACACCTGTAGGCATAGCCCCATAAAATTCATAAACTAGTTCTAAATTGCCGAAATATTTTTCACTAGGTAACATAGGTTTCATAATATCCTCCTCAAGCATTGTAAACGGATATCTCCTATATATGATTTATTATTTTTTTAGTGCCTGTTTCTAACGGTGTATTTCATTTAAACTCTAAAATAGAATTAAAACAATCTGATGAATAGTGAATAAGTAGAACACAGTTACTCGAAATACGAAATAATACTCTTCCTTATTAAATTACTAATAAACAAAATAGATTAGGTTATTCTAACTGTATAATTGGCAAACATTAGGGAGGAATATAATTGGATCGTTTACATGAATTTGACAAGATTCTATACGGTAGAAAAGAGAATACCGATTCTTTAATTAATTATTGGACAGACTATTCAAACCCTTCTACATGGCAGTTTTGGGTTTTAATTGCTATTCTTTTAGTCCCATTGGTTATTCTATATTTCAAAATTGACCGAAGTAAAGTATTTCTAATTGGTTTTTATGGATATAGCGTTCATGTTTTTTTTACATTTCTCGATATTTACGGTATAAATAGAGGGTATTGGCATTATCCTTATCAGGTTATCCCTGCACTGCCAAGCGTCTCAATTGACACCGCCTTGGTCCCTGTGGCTTTCATGCTAATTTACCAATGGACATTAAATAATCATAAAAATTATTACCTATACGCTATTATAACTGCTGCTATATTTGCATTTATTTTAAAGCCTATTTTAGTAAATACTGGACTTTTTAGAATGTACGGAGAAATTAATTATTTTCACTTATTCTTTGGGTACGTATTTGTACTTTTGATAGCAAAAGTTATAACCTGGTTATTTCATAAATTACATAAAATTAAAACACACAAAAAATAACCGACATAATGCCGGTTATTTGAGTTTTCATTTCAATTTATTTTGTTTGAGAAATTGTATTAACAAGTTGTATCAATGCTTCGTTGATCGGCGTAACTGGACGACCAAGAACTTTCTCGAAATCATTGCTTTCAACTGCTAGTGAACCGTTTCTAATGCTCTCTTGAATCCCTACTACAATTGGAATTACAAAATCAGGTAAACCTATTCCTTTCATGATCTCACCATATTTTTCGTCACTAATTTGTTGTACAGGTACTTCTTTACCTAATACATTACCAAGAGCTGCTGCCAATTCTTCTTGAGTTAAAAGAGGACCAGAAAGTTCATACACTGTATTTTCGTGGCCGTTTCCAGCAAGAACTGCTGCAGCGGCATCAGCATAATCTTGTTGAAGTGCCCAGCCTACTTTACCTTCTCCTGCGGAAGTTACCCACGGTGCTCCTGCAATTACCCCTTGGATGCTCCCGACTTCGTTTTCCAAATACCAATTGTTACGTAAGAAGGAATATGGAATACCCGTCTTAATGATGGCTGCTTCTGTCGCTATATGAGGAGGTGCCATTAAATTATTACTCTCTGTTGCATTAGCTATACTTGTGTAAGCAATAAATTTCACCCCTGCACGCTCAGCTGCTTGAACAGCATTAGCATGTTGATGAATTCTTGTTTCATTGTCACCATCGGCTGAAATAATTAATAGGCGGTCAATCCCTGTAAAGGCATCATCTAATGTTTCTGGACGATCAAAATCTCCTTGACGAACTTCCACTCCAAGAGCACCAAGTCCAACTGCTTTCTCTGGGTTTCGAACACTCACCACCAGATCACTTGCAGGTACTGACTTCAATAATGATTCTACAACCTTGGAACCTAATTTCCCTGTTGCTCCAGTAACTAAAATTTTCATTTATATTTCCCCCATTTCAAGTTCATTTGTAACAACATCGATTACATGTATTCATTTTAGTTACATGTAACCGATTTGTCAACAAGTGAAATAACATATATTATTTTGTTCTGGTTTTGGTATAATAAACTTGTAATCAAATTAATTACATGATTGGGAAATAAATTTAATAAGGATTAGTTAATAGGGTGGTGACTGATCATGTCCATCAGCAGCCGATTTGCTGTCGGAATTCATATATTGACTCTAATTGAATTGAATAAGGAAGGGGTAACATCTTCTGAATTCTTAGCTACAAGTGTTAACACGAACCCAGCCGTGATAAGAAAACTTATGGGAATGCTAAAAAAAGCTGGTTTGATAGAGGTACATCCAGGAATTGCAGGTGCTAAACTTGCAAAGGGATTGTCTGATATTACATTGTACGACGTATATAAGGCAGTAAATATTGTACAAGAGAAAGAATTGTTTAGTATTCATGAAAATCCAAATCCTGAATGCCCCGTAGGTAGAAACATCCAAGATACAATTGAAACATTTTTCACATCTGCACAATTGGCAATGGAGAAGGTTTTACGGAGTGTTACTTTAGAAGATGTTGTAAAGGATATTGCTACAAAAGAAAATACTTGTTAAAAAAAGGCATTCCAAAGGAATGTCTTTTCTCTTTGTTATAAATGTACCTACAACAATGAAAGGCGTATTCACTACATAATTTGTTGAACTGCGATACAATTCCTTGATTCTTTTGAATAAATATAAGTTCCAAGAGCAAAATATTGTTGCAACATCAAAAGAAAATAGGGGTGATCATAATGTATGGTAATAATAATTTGTTTGGTGTAGGATTGATTGCGCTTCTTTTAACGTCTATTTACACTGCAATTTTAGCTTCACTACTTATGAAAACTAAAGAACGGGTTGATTATATTTATCATAAGGAACGTTCAAATTAAGACGCTTAAATTTGGCGATGATTTTATCGCCTTTTTATTTTTATTGCAAGCTCTTGTTAAGCTAAATTCTATTAATTTTAGAAAAACTGCCCGTAGCATTGTTCCAAGATTCTATGTATTCATCGATTGTTTGATAGCGGTCTTCCTTTTCTATATTTACAGCTTTTAATGCCACCGAATACATTTTTTCATTACCTTGCCACTTATCTATAGTACGTTCAATGCCACCACCAAATAACTGAAAAGCAGATGCCCCCATTAAAAAGACATTTGACCTTTCATCAATCTCCGCATCTAGTTTAGATTCCTCTGGAGACATGTAACGACTTGACCCACACATTCGACCTATAGTATTTTTTACTGGTTTTTTACTGTAAAATTCCACACATCACAAATTCTCGTCTGCTCAGTAATAAAATCATACATGATACTGCCATCATAAAAATCAAGGGCAATATATCCACACTTGTTTACATGTGAATGGAACAATAGTATATCTTGATAGTTACTTAATTTCTTATCTAATGGTAGAGTTAAAAATTTATCAAATGAATTATACTGCTTACCCATACACTCTCCTTCAAACCACTCAAAAACGGTAAGATAGCCCTTTTCGATTTCCTTATGCTCAATCATCTCAATAAGAATGGGATGGCGAAGGTCTTCATAAATTAATACTGTTGATTTAAGTCTAGTAATTGCCACATCAGTACCCACATTACTTCGTATCGTTTCTGCTCCTGCCATTTTTATAAAAAGTTTTTTGTTATTATTTTGTACACCAAAGCATAAATAACCAGAATCTTGCTTGTCAAATACCGAAAAAACATTTCCGTACTCAGATAAAAAAGTGAAATCAAAATCTTGCTTCAGTTCAAATGACAGCCCATTGATGTTTTTAGTTATCATAACTTATCCCCAATCACCTTTCGCATACACATTTTTCCTTTCAAGTTTTATCAATAATTTAATAAGGTCTTTATTTCGTTAAATAAGGCAATAACACCTTTAAATATGGATTTTTTAGAGGAGAGATTGGATTTGTTTACTGCACAATATGTGTCTACTATGCATTATAGAATGGCCAAATCCCCCATTCATTAAATACTCCTACAATAAAAAGAAAAGTGCTTTACCTCAGGTTGAAGTAAAGCACCACTTAGATCAAGAACAAAATTTATCTACTTCCTTGCTTAGGAAGACTCCATATATTTCTTCTTGCAAATAATTGAATTAAAGTGTGACAATAATTGGCCCATTTTTAGTAATGATAATCGTATGCTCCAATTGAGCTACAAAGCTTTTTTCTGTAGCATAGGTCCAGCCATCTTCTTTTTGGAATACTTCTTCTTCTAAGGTTGAGATAAATGGTTCAAATGCGATAACCATCCCATCCTTTAATAATTCATCATCCCATGTATCATTATAATTATAAATGTGATTAGGTGCTTCGTGTATTGTTCGGCCAATACCATGTCCTGTAAGGTTTTTGATAACCGTTAATCCATTCTCTCTCGCTGTTTGGAATACTACTTTTCCAATTCCGCTTTTTTTGGAACCAGGCTTTGCTTTCTTAAGCCCTGCTTCAAATGCCTTTTTCGCAACGTTGCATAATTTGGTTAATATTTCTTCACCCTCGCCTACAACAAACGAAATTCCTGTATCTGCGAAATAACCGTTTTTGGAGCCAGAAACATCTATATTTACTAAATCTCCTTCTTGAATAACCCGAGGACCAGGAATTCCATGCGCCACTTCCTCATTAACACTAATGCATGTGTAGCCAGGAAAATCATATTCACCTTTTGGGGCTGAAACTGCACCTTCTATCTGAAAAAGCTCACCGGCTATATCATCAAGTTCTTTAGTCGTTATGCCAGGAATTGTTCTTAGTACCAATTCATCTCTAATGGAGGCAACAATTTTGCCAATCTCCTTCAAACCATTAAAATCTTCTTCTGTTTTTGCAATCATCGCATATCCTCACTTTTTAGTGTATCTGATAATTAGTATTCCATTTAAATTTTAGCATAAACGGAACTTTTTTCCTTAGTTGCCCTTTGCTTCACGAAGAAAAAGCCATTCTTCTTAAAGAATAGCATCCTTTAGTTTGATATTATGTTAAGTCTTTTTAATGTGCTTAGGCTCTAGTTCAAACGCAATTGACCTACTTTTTAAAAATGGTCTATTCGGTAATAGCCTCTGCAAAAAACTGTGTTCTTGGGTTTAATAGCAATTAGAAACGAATTAATAATATCTGAAGAAGAAATTAAAGAGTTGATCCAACTTACAAATAATAGGATCGATTTAATATCCTCAATTACATAGAACGACACAATAACTGGCACAACCGATAATAGAATAAAGGGTAAGCTCATAAAAACCCAGAATCTACATTTTGAGAGAATTGCATTTGTATTTAGCCAAAAAAAGATGCCGCTAAACGTTAGGCTAATATCACCTTTTTTGTAAATGACCAAGATGTGTAGACATTCGTGAATGATGAAAACAAGGACACCTATTATGATTAAAAAATATATATTAATTTTAGTGAATCCTGTAGGAAAGAAAAGTGGAAACAGAAAAATGATTATCTGAAGTAGGTATACAAACTTCATATAATGTTCTCGAAACCAATCATTTTGTATGAAAGGAGTCCACTTTGACAAATCCATACTTTTCTGTGGCAAGTGTCTAAACCAAATAATCAAATGCATTGACCCCTTTAAATATAAGACTTTATTCTTAAAGCTTTCTTCCATTAACCTCACCATTTATTAAAGGTTATACTTCCACAAAAAAGGGACTTATCCCTCTTCAGATAAGTCCCCTATAGTAAGTAGAATACTCCACAATATTCTACATCCTCCCGTATCACTTAGCGAATATAGATATCAATAAACTTATTGTAAAAAAGATATACGCTATCTGAATGGTTATGTACATAGTAAATTCAATGCTGAAAGTTTCCTTTGTTTTTTGGTCTTTGCTAATTGCCGAAAATAGAAAGAGGAACTGATAATAAGTATTACTAAGCTAATTGTACGTAGTGTTTCTGCATATATGATCAGGGCTTTAGTCACTCCTTTATTTTTTTGTTCTTTCATTAACCTGCTTCTTTAGTGAATAAAAGGAGTTCCTCAAGCTTCTTAAAGAATCGCTTCCGTTTGTTAATAATACTGTTACATTCTATTTGCAAGAAACAGTCCAATTAATTGCTAAAAAACTCTTATCTACTATTGGTGTTTTGTTGTTGTCAATACATGCGTTTTTCGCATAATTATTAGAGTTATTATTTAGAACAGCCGACAAAATTAGAAATGCTAGAACCATTAGAGATAGGAGATATAAATTCTTCCTCTTAGTCACCTTATTCTCACCCTTTAGTTCTTAAATTCACCTATATTCTAATCCATCAACTCACGCAATCGTTAGGACAACAAGGTTTATTGTTCAGACTTTTTTAATTTGTATTTAATGATTCGTTCTGTAATAAATCCTAATAATACTCCGACAAAAATTGGAAAGAGAGAAATTTCAGTATAAGAGGATGAAATTTTAATGATGAGGAAATCTAGATCCGCAATAAAGCCTATTGTATAAAGTAATATCATCATTCCGAATGAAACAGTTAACGGAATCCAAAAACTCACAACTCCACCTCCAATTGTTTATTGAATGCCACCACTTAGTTAAAAAGGGACTGCTCTAATGTCATTAAGACCGACATTTCTATAACCGCCTATTCAAAGCCTTATTTATTAAATATACAATTGTAAAAACTATTCCGATTGAAAATATCAATGGAAGCAAGCTTAGTATAAAACCACCCAAATAGATTCCTCCCTTTTTAAAATACATACGACATCTTTATGAAAAAGTTTCAAAATTCGCACAATATTTTAGTCTAAAAAAAGTTGATAATCATAACGGGTAGCCAGATTCCTTTTGTACACTTCTGCTTCGTTAGTAAAGAACGAGTGCTATTTTTAAACACCGAATTCGTTAGCTTAATAAGTTCCCAAAAAATATAACAAAAGTCAAAAACGCTGAAACACACCATTCATGATCAAATAAAATCGAAGGCAACTAACCTTCTCCATTAGTCAATAGCGAATGCTCTTATTGAACACTCGCACCCGTTAGTTGAAAAGGGATTTATGTAATTTTATGCCCTCTTTCTTTTCAAATAAACACCTAACAATAACAGAATTATGCTATAAATGCTCAAACCTAATATCATAAAAATTGCTTCACTTGTAAGACTAATCGGTTCATATCCACTATGGTTGTTAATATGATGTTCTTCGGTTTTGTAAATAAACCAAATAATGATAGATATAAAAACATATAAAACTATTAGGAATGCTGACTTTATATAAAATAATGTTTTGTTTCTTAAATAGCTTGAACGTAATGTAACTAAAAAAAGACCACCGTACAGAAGCATAAAAATGACTATTTCATAAATTTCAATTTTAAAGTCCAATTCACCACCCCCTTTATTAAACTCTACTGCCCGTTAGCACAAGAAGCGATTTACATATTGAACAATCGCTTTGTCTCATACTGTAAAAGAAACGCCCCCGGTTAGTTGCATAATAATCTTTTATTTTACTTTTTCCAGACAGCTAACAACGGTATCTCCAAAAGACCTAACATCAGATAAGTAGTCGAAGCCATCAGGTGAACCAAAACTATTAAACATACGAACCGCTACCAAACTTTCTTCTGGAATTACTAATAGGGTTACACCAGTGTAACCAAGGATTTGAAAAGAACCAACAGGTACTCTTTCACCTATTTCAGTTTTCTTAGCAGGTAGTTCTTTTACAAACCACAAAAAGCCATTTTGAGGTAAGTCTTTATCTAAACATTGCGGACTTTGAATGGATGTTGCCATGTGTATTATCTCTTTTTCAACAATTTGTTTCCCTTTAAGGTTTCCTTCTAATAAGTGCATGTAACCCCACATCGCCAACTCTCGTGCTGAAACATACATATTCATCTTGTCACCTGCTGTACTTTCGCTTTCATACCAATCTTTGTCTCCATCGTATCTGAGGATTACATCTACCAACTTTTCATGTTTTTTAGCATACCAACCCGATTGGGAAAATTGTAATGGCAAAAAGACTTTTTCATGCAGAATATCAGCTACTGTTTTGTTAGTTACTCGCTTCACAAGTGTTGTTAAAGCATCTATACCTACTTGTTTATAGGACCAGCTCGTCCCTGCTGGAAATTCACGGTATGTCGAATTCCTCTTAACGTTTAACCCATGAGTATGCGTTAATAAATGTCTTATTGTTGTCCCGTCCCAAATATCCTTTTCAAGTTCGGGTAAATAGTTTACTACTAAATCATCTATACTTTTAATATAACCATGATATACAGCATATGCCACAGCAAACCCTATATAGCTTTTTCTTACGGAAGCTACATGAAACTGGGTATCGGACTGCACTTTCCTTGCATCAGGCTTTTTCGACTGTTTACCTGTATATTCTTCTAGCACAATAGAATTGTTATGAATAACTAGTGTTGCAGTTCCAGAACAATTGACTTGATTAGAAGTTCTCTTTACATGGTCTAATACATCTGAAAATTGATTACTAGTTTTTTTATTTAACAATGATTTCCCCTCCATTAAGACAAAATAAAAGTGCCCCCTAAAAGTAGGAGGCACTGCGGTACGATTTATAATAATCGTATTTAACTTAATAAAAGCCGCCAACATGGGCTCTTCCCCATGTCACCTTGAATCAATTAAAATAATTATATATTTTACATCGAATATATACAACAATACACTATGAATTCTGTAAATTAACATTCTCTTTCCTACAATTGCACTGTACCCTTGTTCCTCCTCACATTTCACCTGATTTAATCATAAATAAAATCTGAACCGTTCTTTCAAAAGTCTTTACCGTTAACACAAAAGCGACTGCTCTCATTCTGCACCGCCCCCGTTAATTCAATAACACAAAATATTAGTGCCCATAATACGTCAAGAATAATAAACCCACGTTTTAAATTCTTCATTTTGACCTTGTAACTCCCAACCTGTCTTATAAAAGTAGTTGTTGAATGTTGAATTTGCCGGACATAATGCAACGATAGGTAAATCATTTATCGTTTTTAACATTCTTTCTAATAAACCTTTTCCACGATAAACCTCACTAATCGCAAACTGATATAAAGAAATTTTAGTTTGTGTTTTTTTTCGATAAAAGCGAAATGCTCCCACTATTTGACCTTCTACTGTTGCTATCATCATTTGTTTTCTTCTTATAGCAGCTTTAATTCCAAGAGGACATAAAAACTCTTCAGAATAAACTGCACTGTTATCACGGTCTAGATTTTGATTAAAGAAAGATTCAACTTCAGATATATGAGTTGGATTTGCTAAAGCTATTTGCATCTTCTTTACCCCCCTCGTAACACTTTTTAAGAAATAAGGGATTTATATATCTCTCCTATAATCCCCTTTAATTGATGAACACCTAATTCTGCATTCGTCATAATAACGGCGCCTTTTTCTAATTGTGGAACTGCAAACATCATACATTGGAAACCTACTCCCCAACCGAAAGATGATACTTCTAACTCTTTATTAGAGCCTTCTAGAAATACACCTAGACCAATCCAACTTTTTCCTCTTTGTGGAGTTATCATTTCTTTTGCTAAACTTTCTGAAATACCGATTTTACTTTCTCCTTTAAGAGCATTCATTAGCTCAAGAACTAATGAAGCAAAATCTAATGAAGTTGTCCATAGTCCAGAAGCAGTTGGATAAGGATACAATGGATATTTTCCACCTACTAATTCACCATATTTGTTATGACCACAAGAGAATTCATTTTTTTCCATCTCTAACAACGTAGTATTTAAGTAGCTGTTTTTCATCTCTAATGGCTTAAATATGAACTCATTTACCACTTGATAAAATGGTTTTTTCGTTACATCTTCAATTAGTTGTTGAATAATACAGAAAGCTGCATCTGAATAGTTGAATTCACTCTCCGGCTCACACTGTACTGCAATAGGAACTTTACAATAAGGAGTTTTTCCTTCTAACAATTCAACCATGGAAGGAATACCTATATCCGAATTAAATTCAGAAAAACTACCTTCAGGGTCTTTAATTCCAGATTGATGACTAAGCAAGTTTCTTAGGGTAACTTTTTTATTGCTTGTATATTCATTTTCGGGTACTGTCCACGTCACAAGTCTATCATTTACATTTTCATCTAATTCAAGAAGTCCTTCTTCAATTAGCCTTATAGCCATCATCCCCGTTAAGAACTTGCTAATTGAACAAGCACCAAAAATAGAGTTCTCATTTACTTCTCTATTACTTTTTACTTCTAGTAAACCATAATTTTCTGTTCCGCTAATTTTACCGTTTTCAATCAAAGCAATACTTAAACCGTTCACGTTATAATGTTCCATTCGTTCTTTAATGTTGATATTTTTAATTTGCATGTTTCTCCCCCTAATTAACACTTATTATAAATATCTTAACACGAATGTATGTTCTGTTGTGTTTATTTGGATATAAAGTTAATTATTAAACAAATCTGCTCCGTTACTTCAATAAGAAAAAGACGATCCTTCATTATTGAAGCATCGTCCCCTTTAGTGCAATAACAGATTACGCTTTTCTATTTATAATGTGTTTAGATTCTTCGCTATTTCTTTCTTCCGCCTTTTGCTTTTTTAACTCTTTAATCTCTTTTTTTAATTCCCTTATCAACTTTGAATCATCTATACCTTTTGAAACGGCTGTTTTAATAATTATATAGAACACTAATAGATAAATAAGGCTTATAAGTATCCAAAGTTCATATTCCATTTTAAGTCCCCCTTGAACGTTCATACCCACATTTTATCGTTTCTACTTCCATAATCCTGCTCCGTTACTTGAATAACGAAAAAGAGCTCTGATTCACTATTGATCTTAAGTTCTTGCACCCGTTAATTCATTAAGAATTCTTTCAGGAGGAAGATTTACTTCACCCTTTTATTGCATAAAACTCGCCATTGTAATTGTTCCAACAATGTATACAAATGAAATAGTCATCCAAAATGTATGTTTAGCAGTCTCAGCTTCAGAATTAGCAGAGATCTTCCTAAAGATTATAACTAAGTTTAGACAAAATACTATCGCTAATATTGGATTTAAATAGATTGCACCGTATATTAAAAAATCCATCTTCCTCCCCCTCTAATCAATTAACCTGTTAGTACAATAACAAAAGAAAAAGCGTCAATCCCTTCTTAGATTAATGCACACTTTAATTCAAGAAACTGTTTTACTTTTTTTCCTCTAAATATTTTTTATATACTTGTTGAACTTTATCTCCTTTGGGTGATATATTTAAAATTCTTTTATGAATATCATTTAGTAAGTACAATCCTCGAAAAATACAACCAACTACAATTCCGAAAGCAACAATACCTCCAACAAGCGGTCCCATCATCAATAAGATGTATCCTAAAACAGCACTTAGAATTATTGATAATAGTAAATACATATAACCCCTCCCCATACATAATTTATTACAAAAAATCATATTCCCTTGTTTAGCTAATCTTCTCCGTTAGCTTAATAACTTCCACAAAAAAGGACTTATCCTTCTTCAAGATAAGCACCGGTTGCTTGAATAAGTTTAAATTCAATTAATACCTTAAAACGATTGCCTATATTTATTTAGGGCTTCATCTTCATATTGTAAATTTTGTAATAACTTTTCCCAATACGCTCTTAATTCATTGTAATTCATCTTGGCTAATTGATTGTAATTAAGATTTTCATCAAGATACTTCATATCAATTAACCATAACTCGAGTAAGCTTAATACTTTTCCATCCGACACATGTTCTTCATTATTCAAAGACCCTAAATCATTTGAAGATGGAATATGACTATAAATATTAAATAACTCTGCAAGCTCTCTATATCTCTCATCTCTTGGCTCAATAATTTCAAGCGTATGAACGGATAGTTGCAAACTCCAAGACATAGCAGTTAGATATTCTGCTATTTCCTTTAAGGAAATATCTTTATATTTGTTACGTAGAATATCACCAAAATTATATGAATAATTAACTCCATTTTGTATTTTTTCAAACTGTGCTATCCTTGAATCTTCGTTACTATTAATAAGTTCTTGGAGCAAATACAAATTTAGAATAATTGAACATATTATTCCTATTAATAATAAAATTTTTCTTTTCCTTTTTAACTCTCCCCCCTCCTTACAGTTTTCCTAATTTTACCACAAAATTTCGTTTCTCTTGTTATAGTAATTGCTTTTTACATCATTAAAAAAGCATTACCTCTGTTCCAGTAATGCTCTCCATTAGTTCAATAAAAAAAGAACGATCCTGTTCTTGAACTTTAAAATCAACTTTTCCTTTGATTTCAGAAATAGTAATACTATTATGATTGTATTTTATTTCTTTTGCTTGTTCTCCCAATGGCACACAAGAAATCACAGTACAAGCTAATACTAACCTTAGAAAATACTTCACTTTTATTATCTCATTTCGTTAAATTTCTACTTTATAGTGTTCCCTATGTATATTTACGTATTTAAGAACCAGACATTGTTCCAAATAGAGAAGGAGCTGTCGCAAAGACAACTCCTTCTTACGTTAAAGCCCCCGTTAGCTATTTAAAAATTACATCCAACCTATTTTTTTATTTCCTCTCTTTTCCTATGGTTTAAATCAATAACTAAGTCTCCAATTCCTATCGCAATTAAACCATTAAGTAAACCAAATATAGGAAAAATGACATCTTCGCCATTAAAGAATGTCGTTACCAATACAATAATGCTAAAGAACACAAAGATTAAACCTAGTATGAACAAAATACGACCTATAAACAAATTTTCTCCCCCTCTAATTTCTTCAGCATTACTGCCCGTTAGTAAAAAAGCTATCCTGTTGCAGAAAAGTCCCGTTAGCATAAATACAACTTTTCACAAACTTAACTGTAATCCTAATTTGAAGTTTCATTTTTCTCTATTCTATAATTATGAAGACACCTGCGTTCCCGCCAATAAATCGTGAATTGCTCTTTTATCTTTCCGAATTAGAACCATTAAGGCACTTGCAATAGTCGTTAAGCCGAAAGTTACATAGCCTAAAATAAATTTGCCAATAATTTCGCGCATTATCATATCAGAAATTTTTAGACTTTCCCCATTTAATTTCTCAATCCGTATGTTTACAATCCGTTTCCCAATGACATTTCCCTTCCATATAGTTGGCATAACCGTTAAATAAAGTAAATAGGGGACATTATAAATAACTCCTTGCGACCATTGTAAGGTGAAGTCACCTGTTATTAAAAAAATAGTAAATAGGATCGGTGTGAAAACAATTATCGAATCCAAAACACCAGCTGCCACTCTTAATAAAAAGCTAGCCTTATATAGTTCAGACATCCTTTGCACTCCTTTACTAAAGTAACTTATACTACTACATACGGCTAAAATTACAGTAGGTTCCTTAAGATTTTAAAAGGTACCTTATTCCACTAACCTGCTCCGTTAGTACAATAACTTCAACAAAAAAGGCACTTCTCCTTCTTGAAGAAACGCACCCGTTATCTTTAAAGCATTACTTTTTCCTTAGTCTTTGTGCAATATAAATTAGTAAAGTAATAATTGCTATATTTTGAATGCAAAGGACTATTATAGCTACCATTTCTTCTTCATTTGTTGTTGCACCAGTTACCAGTGCTACTAAATTAAAAATAATGTATGACAGAACAAAAAGACCAATAAAAATACCGATATATTTCAATTAAATTCCCCCTTACTCTTTAATTGTTATTCAATTAACCTGATCGTTAGTGCAATAAAATCAACATAAAAAGCGTCAATCCTTCTTGGAACAACGCTACCCTTTAGTGAAAGAAACATTTAATTATTTAATTTCAGCATTCCTGTTCCATCTTTCAACAATCTCTCCATTTTGGTCGTATCCCACAGCGTTTTCAATTTCAGAAAAAAACATTACTTCTTCTACTGTTAAAAAAGGTGGGAATTCTGCTATAAACGTATTATTCTTTGCACTTATTTCTTGTATTTCTCCATTTTTATAATGAATTTCAAATTTTTCTACCTCATGTTAATCAGTGGTAATAGCACCATGAATAATATTTCCTATACCTTCAAGATTGTTAGCTGAAACTAAAAAAGGTAGTCCATCTTCTGATTCAAAGGTTATACCAACACTATGTTCATTGCTATATTTGTATTTTCCATTCTCAAATTCATAAACTCCTAAAATATGCTGTGTTTGGTCTAAATAATAAACTAATTGATTATTATCATCTTGGTTAATTACTTTTATCGGTGTATTCCAATGACTCTGAACAGCTTCTTCAAGACTTGGGTACCCTCTGTTACAACCAAATAGAATAACTAAAATGGTAACAATAATAAAATAAACCTCATAAGTCTCACTCTCCCATATTAGAAATAACTATTAGATTAAAAGTATAAAGCTTATTGTGCTAATCTGCTCCATTAGCTTAATAACTTCCACAAAAATAGGACTTATCCTTCTTAAAGATAAGCTCCCGTTAGTTCTATAACAAAAGGTATTTTATTATTTATTACGATTGGTGGTTTTATATTTTTTTCCTTTGCTATCATAGGTCACCCATTCACCAACAGGTTCACCCATTTCAAAATACCCTGAACGTTTTATTGTGCCATCGGAACGATACCATTCCCAATAGCCCTCAGGCTTATCATCAATTATTTTCCCCTTTGACCATATTGTTTTTCCGTTTGCATGGTACTTTATCGTGTATCCATCAATCACTTCAAGTTTCTTTTCCTTAACACCGTTCGAGTGTGTCAAGTCACATTTTTCATTTTTCATGACTTACCTCCGATAACCATTTTTTATCTCTTTATTTTAAGGATATTGATACTTTTGCTAATTTCAACAAACCTGATCCGTTTACACAAGTAAAGACTGTTCCCTTGTTGAACAATCGCACGCGTTATTTAATAACATAGCTAATTTTTATTTTTGTATTTATCAAACTTCACCCACCCAGAAAAGATAATTACAGCAGTCAGGGGAATAAAAGAAGGTATCCATTGGTATTTTATTGGTAGGACATAGAATAGTATTAATGTTGGTATTATAAGAGGGAGTACCCATATAAACCACAATCTAACATATTTATTATTAAAGCTAAAATCAAATCTCTCCATTATGAGTTTTTCCCCCTTAATTAATTCTACAAATAATTACTATCCTACTCGTTCGTAAAAAAGGGACTGGATCTTGTTCAGCAATCGCATCCCGTTACTACAATAAAAAACCTTTGATTGATACAAATAAGATAAATATAAATACAACAATACTTAACCAGCCGTAACCTTTATGGCCCTTTTGAAATTCTCTTAATCCCATTACCAACATCGTTAAACCTAAAAACAACATCATATGTGGTTGAAACTTAAAATCCTCAGTAATCAATCCATACCCTGCAAGTGAAATAACCGTTATTGAAAAAATAATTTGCAAAAACTTTAACAACTATAAACCCCCTTTAGCCTTGACACATATTCCTGTTCACATAACCTGCTTCGTTCAGCTTATGTGAATAACTTCACAACATTACAAATCTTCATACTAAAATCATACCAGAACACAACGAATGGTTGGGCTTATTTTCCACAATTAAGGAAATCATTGTTGGTAGTATTTAGTCAACTACATTAATTTGAAAGATGATTCTAACAAATGATCTCCGCACCAATTAACACCATTGGATAAATTTTATTAAATTCATATTCTTACTCATTACCACTGTTATATCAACAAAAAAAGAGATGCGATATATAATCACATCTCCAACAACTGTTTGTACTTTTTCACTATTAACTGAACGGGATACTTTCCCTTAAGATGGTTGGCAATCTATCTTTACAAGGTAAGAACTCACAAAAACTTTCATTCTATGCTGGTGCAAAAATAATCCCGAATGGACTAACCAGATTCCCGCTATTAAACTGGTCTACCCGTACTGGTGCATCCGGATCCGAGATATCATAGATTTCTACGGTATTATCTCCAATATTAACAACATACAAAAGTGAACCTAAAATCGTCATTTCTGTTGGCCCACTTAGTTGCCCGAGTCCAAATTCTGTGATACGAGAAGGATCCGTTGCATCTGTAATATCATAGATTTCAACGGTATTCCCTGTAAAATTCGCCACATATAATATGTTACCAGTGATGGCTAGTCCGATTGGATTGCTTAAGTCCCCCGTACCAAACTCGCCTACACGCTGCGGGTCAGTAGGGTCCGTAATATCGTAAATCTCTACATTGGGTCCAAATGCATTCGACACATATAAAATGTTTCCGATAACCGCCAATCCATTCGGACGAGCTAAATCTCCAGATCCGAATTCACCAACTCTTTGAGGGTCTAATGGATCACTAATATCATAGATTTCTACATTAAAGTCCAGAAGATTCGTCACGTAAAGAATATCTCCCACAACAAGTAGCGCATTGGGATTATTTAAATCTCCGCCAGCAAACTCCCCAACTCTTTCTGGATCCCTTGGGTCTGTGATATCAAATATTTCAATATTCGCTTGTGCACCGGCGTTTGCAACGTAAAGGATATTACCTGTTATGGCCATTCCTGACGGCGCATTAAGATTTCCTCCACCAAACTCTCCAAATCTTTCTGGTTCAAGAGGATTAATTGCATTATAAATCTCAATGTTATTAGCTGCGATATTGGTTACATACAGCCCCCTAAAAGGTCTCGTTCCCATAAAAAAACCTCCTTTCCTGCTGATATATTCATATCTTATGCATTGGAAAAGAGGTGGTATAGGGATTCATCTTATGGTATATACACATTTACTCTCTTTTAAAATAGTCTACTAGTTCTTCTGATGGGTCTAGGAATGAGTAGGAAATCATCATTCCACCTTTAACATCGTTTCGAGCAACATAAATCGCGTCATTTTTCACGAGAAAAATCTTTATCTTACCTTTTGAATTTAGTTCTACATGAAGCGTTGCCATGACGCCGGAACTTTGAGCAGAGTAATCAAAATCGGGTTGCTCCGTCACTCTATCTGCAGGGTACTCGTTAAACCAGCTAATGATTTTCTGCAACTCTTCTTCTTTCATATCCGTTTCTTTCCCAGATGTAAATACCTTAGCAATATGAACTTCATTCACATCTATTGGTTGGTGGAGAAGCAAGCTCTTCATATGTTCATCTTCATTAGAAAAAAGGAACCATAATAGGCCTGGAATAAGCATGATCATAAAGGTTATAATCATTAATCTTCGCATCACTTCACCCCTTCCCATTCATCTATTTATATTCATTATAGATGAGTAGAGGTGTTTTTTTACAATAGAGTTTATTTCTCCGTTAAAAATGCTCGGTACATGATACCTATTTATTTTGCTTTCGGTCAATACGTCACATTAAAATGATCATACGTCATCCAATCTATCTAGAACGAAGGCCAGCGAATCTATAATTAATCTATGTCAGGACTATTAATCATAATCCCAGCAACTTGAGTTAACCGTTGATAAACGACCATTCCAGCTGGATGTTGATCCAATCCGACCTCCTCAAACGCCTCTTTCATACACCTTAACCAACACCTAGCTCTTTTCGGTGTAATTTCAAATGGAAGATGCCGTTCTTTCATCGCTGGTGGACCAAATTCTTGACTATAAAGTGCTGGCCCTCCTAAAAACTGTGGCAAAAACATTCTCTGTTTTCTCTTAATTTCTTCCATATCTCCCTCAAACAAAGGTCTTAATTCCTCGTCTGCGTGTACCCGTGGATAAAATGCCTCTACCAATTGATCAATCGTTTCTTGCCCACCGATTTCTGTATAAAGTGATTTAAAAGTCAAGCCATTCACCCTCTTCTGTTTTTCTTTAGATTATATAGATATTTTCAAAAGACTTTTGTGATATAAATCACGAAAATTAGGGATTAGGTAATTTGAAACTTAATGGCGGTTTCCACCGTATATAAGATATATACGGCTACGAAGGGATAGGGTAATATGATAAAAAATGTGACTCAAACAAAAATTGATCAATATAACAACATCTATTCACAGTTATACGCTGCTTTAAAATGGAAGGCTGATAAGCGTAACCTTATGATGGTTGCGGCGATGTACGTTACTAGTAAAACGGAATTTAATTTAGAGAGATTCTTAAAGGTAGCAGACTATATCAAGGATGAAGTAGGATTTTTTTCAACGTTAAAATCGGCACAACGATTCACAACTGCTGCTACTCTAGAAACAACTACAACGGTTCCAACAGATAGCTTCCAACACTATTTATCCATCTATGAAGAGCTAATTGATAATGGGTTTAGTCGGACTCCTTTTTCATATATTGCAGCTGGGACCCTCTTGAAAGTAAACCCAAATCGAATGGATGAGGTTGCACAGAAAGTAAGTGACATCTATAAAGGGATGAAGGATAAGCATTTCTTTTTAACGAATTCCGGTGATTATCCTCTAGCCGCTCTGCTAGCCCAGAGAGAAGAATCGACGGAAATGGTCATGAAGAATGTCGAGGAAAATTATCAAGCATTAAACGATGTTGGGTTCGCAAAAGGAAACGACCTACAGTTTTTAAGTCATATCCTAGCAATCGATACTACTCATGAGCCCGTCGTTAAAGCCAAACAATGCTTAACGGTGCTAGAGCAGTTGGAGCGTGCCAATTTCAAAACCAAAAGAAGCTATTATCCTTATATCGGAATGCTTAGTTTTATAGAAGACATGAATGGCAAAATGGATGAATTAACCGTTATTTTCAATGAACTAAACCAATTGCATAAGTGGAACAAAGATATCAATTTTATGATGAGTGTCCTTTTCCTTATGGATGACATATCGACGCTTGGTGATGCAGCGAAAACAGGACTAAATATCACCATCGAAGCCCTTCTTCAAGCTCAGCAGGCAGCGATGACTTCGAGTATTGTTGCAGCATCGGTTGCGACTAGCAGTGGTGGCGGGGAGTAGAATTAGATGAGGGGGGCTCCCCCCTTCTCTTACACCACCGGTGATATGTTATTACTACTAATTAACTGTTTTGCTTTTAATTTTCCAAGGAACAAATTCTCCCTTCGGACAAGAGAACTTAACCACCTCATAATTAATGGTCATAACAATTCCACCACTCTCTAATTGTTGACCAACTTTTTCCTATAAATGTTCCGAGTATGCATTGTTCCAACTAGTTTTTCCTTCAGCTCGCCTCATCGCAAAAAAATCTTCCCTTGTCAGTGCTCCAACCTTTTTAGCGAGTTCCTCCGTCTCTTCAGCGTTTGTTATATGGCAATACCCATTACCCTTTTCTTTCACATACTCATAACGAGGGTTTACACATTGATGATCTGTATCATGGCTATAGAATCCCTCAATCGATAACCCAAATCAAAAGCCATTTGTTTCTTTGTAATTTTATAGATACCAATCTGAGTCGTATGTGGGTTTGTGAGAAGATAGAGGTAAAAATATTTATCCTCTGGGGACATTTCCTCTGAAACAATTGGATTTAGCTAAAAATCAGTACGTACCATTCGGTATTTTGCCATTCTGATTACAGTCCTTTCCTTATATAAAATATCCTTCACATCTTATATAGGTTTGAGGAAAGGAAATGGGCAGTATCTTTTTTACTAATTGTGATAGTTGTGTGGCGATTCGATTGGTTGTTACCTATTTCTATCCCTTTTAGAAAAAAGTTTCATACAAAATAAAAAACATTCAAAAACGCTGTGTAAAACAACATTTGTGAATGTTTAGTTTAAAAATAACTTTTTAAAGAAAAATATATTCTACAATTAATAAATCTAATAAACTTGCTTTGAGGTTGAGGTTACTTCCCTAAGACTTCCCTAAGGGTTTTACCATTCGAGAGCTTCCAAGCTGTCATTCCATTTGAACTACTCCCAATAATTAAATTTGCTGCAGTAGTAGGACTCGAAAATAAGTAATCTTCTGTTAAAACATAATAATTCTCTTGTGTTTTTAGGATTCCTTCCTCAATTAATCTATCTCTTAATTCGATATATCCCTTTTTTATACCATTTGTAAACTCAGAGGCAAGTTTAGATCCTTCTTTTAACAAGAATCCTTGGCCCGTATAATAACCCGAACCGTTTGTACCTTTTTGTGCTTCTAAATAAAAGATTTGATCAGAATCATTGTATTGGTTGACCTTATCTAGTCCCCATGTTTCCACCAGTAATTTAACAAGTTGCCTTTGTCGTTTTTCCACTACTTCCGGAGTCCATTCAGTCATTTGAACTACTTGTAAAGTTAACGCGAAAGAGGTCACTCCATTTGATGTTTGGAAATAAGACGTTTTTTTCTTATGAAAATCATAATTTTTAGCTTGAGAATTTTTAGCTCTAGTCAAAAGTACAAGGTTTCCAAGTTTATGCGTATATTCTTCTGGTTGATCAAAATTCTGTAACCATTCACTACCATCTTTTGGATTTTGAGGTAATACATGTTCAACGGTAATAACCGAATGATTATAGTATGGTTGTCCTTTTGTTAACAATGAGTCTAGACGAAGCAAAATGTAGCGTTTGGCCGTGTCTTTTAAATATAAGTAGACGTCATCATTCAATAACTTAACAACTTCGATTCGTTCTTCATTTGATATTTCAAGGGTAGACTCTTCTGAAAAGACATCAACGTCTCTGTCGATCTCTTTTAAAATCGCTGAATATTTGGACATACGCCAGTTGAAATTTCGACGTAGAATCATACTAGTTGCGGCAAATGCTTCTAAACGATTCAAGAATTCCTCAAGTTTTGTATCACATTTTCGCATATAGTACATAGCTACTGTAATCCAATCTGCATTATCGATTCGATTCATAATGCTTAATATTTTCATCATTTGTGGTTGATGATGAAAGTACGTTTGGTAGTCAACTAGCTTTAGGTAGATCTCACTATAAGGAATCAAATATTCATCGATAAATACTTTTCCATTTAGAGTAGTAAATATATCTTCGTACTCATCCTTTATATTGGCTCCACCTTTTCTTTTCTGGATAATCAATCGAATATGTTCGAAAAGTTTGTTAAAGCGATCTCTCCCTAGTGCTACTTCGACTTCTTCCCACTTTATCGTATAATCTTCTTGTTCGTATTCGGGAACTTCTCCTATAGCACGAGCTTTAAATATATCACTATTCATTAAATCTAAACCACGATCATTTAAAACTGTAAATATTCTAAAGGCAGAATCAAAGTTCGGAGTTGAGACTACAACGATATAGCAAAGCCCTGCAATAACACCTGGAAGTGTTTGAACTATGTTTTGATCAATATTATTTAACCGGTTAATAAAATATAAAGCATTGTCACGAATACTTTTTTGACTGTCTGTTTTTGTTTCCGTTTCTTCACTTAGTTTACTTGTGGCTCCTTCTTCTTGGATAAAGGTTTGAAAAAATCTTTGGTCTCTTTTTCTAAGTTCAATTCTATATTGGTCTTTTGTCTGAAGAAGCATGTTCCCTTCTTGAGAAATCATTACTTTAATATTTTTAGCATAGTCTCCACCTAAAAAATCTCGAAGTACGGCTAATAAAATAGTTAAGGTAGTTAGGCGTTGTTGACCATCTAGTACTTCGGATTGAGTTCTCCCCTTCTTAACAAGGACAATACTCCCTAAGAAATAGGGATCCTCCACTTTAGAAATGTTGTCTTCAGTAATGGAAAAATGCTCAATAAAATCAAGTAAGTCGTCAAGTAACTCGCCAGCTTCATCAATTGTCCATGAGTATGGACGCTGAACAGTAGGAATAGTAAATAAAAAATCGTCAGAAAATACCTTGTATAATGGCATCTCTTCAGCTGTAAGTGTCTTTTTCATGTTTATTCATTCCTTTAATTCATAATATAAGTGTTAACTAAATATTAACATGATTTTAATTGATTCGCAGTTGGGAGAAATAGACATTACCCTATCTGACTCTTAATATTAATTGATTAACATGTCATAATATGTGTAAATCTATAAAAAGAAAAACCTTGATGAGTACATCATCAAAGTTTTCTCGAACACACCGTTAAATTGTGAATGGTCTATTTTTTTAAAAAAACGGGACAGGTCCTCGTTTCTTAGAAACATTCAGAACCAAGATGAATTCTTATACTGGTGTTTCCAAATTCGAAAGATCATAATAATAGCTTAAATACTTTAAGAAAACCTCATTCAATTCCTCTTTATCTAACATAGGGGACATGATAACCGGATAACTCTTATTAAATTCAAATATAACACGTCTCCCAACACGCTCATCCTTTCCAAGGTCTTCACGGTCTACGATTTTTGCCTTCAAAACTTTCGAAAGATCTAACTCATCAATAATATCCAAGATATTTATTAAGAATTGGTCGTTTCGAAAAATCTCGTACTTAATGATGTAATTATATAAATCTAAGTTATCTACTAGTAAACTATAATAATGTTTTCGTTTATTCTCTTCCTTTACGAAATCATTGATATACTGTGCACCTAGTATACATTTATAGATGTAGTTCTCCCAGTCAAACTTTTTCAAAACAATATTATTGAAATGGTTTATTCCCTCTTTAATTTGGGGGTAATTCTCTAGCAAGTAATCGCGTTTTCTAGTAACTAGTAGGGAATGCCAAAATAATTCCTCAAAGTGAATATCTCTGTCCGTATTTAAATACGAATTAGACAAAACTTCAAAGGCCTCAAGAAACAGACTTTTTCTTTCTTCTTCGCTTCCATGTGCCATATAGATCGGGAAATCTGGTACTTCTTGAAGTTGGACGACTTCTCCAGAGAAATACTCATCCTTCAGAGTAATTTGATCTTCTAAAAAGTCTCTATAAAATTGGTCATTATTCTTATATCCTTTTTCCAAAAGCCTAATTTCCATGCGAAATTAACCCCTTTACTGCAGATGTATACTTTTCAATAATACGATCAGAGATCTTATACACCACTTCATCTATTGTTTCCATGCTAACATCCTCAACCATTTTCTTCTTCATCAGATGGTATAATTTCAATTCTAACGGGTTGCTAGGAGGATCAATAGTTTCCAGATCAACATAACCATCATCCTCCCCATTATTTACAATGAATTGGTGTATGGCCATGTGTAATCCCGTGTACACGTATGGATTATTCAATGTACTACTTTTAGGAATGTTATTAAACTGAAATTCTGGATCTTTATAATGTATCACTATAGTTTCATTTCCAAGTTCAAATTTAATATCTGATTTAAGATTCGGATCTACTTTCTTTTCAAACAACTCTAAAGGCTTTGCACTACTACCTTCAAACATAACAACATTTGAGAAGCCCAAAATTGAATGCTTTGATACTACGATGTCATATTTGAATTTATTATAGAACTCACTTAAATCATTGTTATCTTTAAAGTTAATATCATCATTCGACTGGATATGAAGTTGAATCGATGTTCTTTTACTTACCGATATTCTGGATTTTGCAATCTCAATTGATTTCTGGTTTATTCCTAATTTATAAAACTTATTGTCTTTCGACTGGATTACTAATATGAGTTGGGCTTTACCTGTTTTTAATAATCTATTTATGAATTCTGAATCAATTTCATATTCAAAATCAAACCTGTAATGATGGACATTTTCTTGTAACGTAACATCTAAGATGAACTGACTTGCTGCATAACTGTGAGATGTATTCGTTAATACAGGGTATGGAAAGTTTGCGTCTTTTCTATAAATCATGTTACACCTCTACATAGTAAACAAATTTTAAGGATTTATTATAGCTATCTTTCAATTCCAGTTGAAGTTCCGCTACCCCTTGTGTGATTCGAACATCTTTTATCACATTATCACTAATGTTGTAAGCTATACCTGAATTTAAATCAACGACATTACTGTAGTTATCGTTAATTTTAAATTCATTTGGGTATTCAACGCCCATTCCATCTATTATAGAGAGGGAGATGTCACAAGAAGTCTCGTTTGTTATCTGCTCACTTTTTGCAAGGTCAAATCTCAGCACCTCTTTATTACCAAGGATAATACGTTCAACCATATCTGGATGAGCACTATATTTTTCACGTCTTTGTTCTTCTATTTCCGTTCCATTTTCTGTGTCCTGTCTTTTTTGTCGTTTTAAAGGGTCACGTTTCTTTTTTGGAGGATCCTGTTCCTTCTCATTTTTCTTTCTTTCCTGCTTCTTTTTCTTAGGAACGTTAGTCGATGCTTTTACTACAGGTCTACCATTTGAAACCATCACTGTCCCTAAAGTGTCGGATAGGTCCTTTTTGAATTGTGTTTCCACAACATACAGGATATCTTTTGTATTCATTAAGCCGTCCGTAGGATTATTTTTCTTTATTGCTTCTTCTATAATCTTTGCAATCTCCTTTGATAGATTATTAATAAAACGCTTGGCATGTTTTTTTAGTAGCGGATCTTTTATATGTTCTGAAGATAACTTTGTATGTGACTCATTTTCTAATGATTTTAAATAAGCATCTTCTTCGGCATTTCCAATTATTACTGCGTTAAATGGCTTGTTAACATTTCCTGTAACCTTGAAGTCTTCTACTTTCATACCAATGGTTCTAACAATTGCTACACGACCTTTTGGTATTTCTTCATCGTATCGGAAATAAAGATGAAAGTGATAATCTTTTAAACCATCAGAAACAATGAGATCCTGTGGTGTTTCTGATAAATAAGTATCCACGTATAAAGGTGTAAACTCCTTCTTTGCTTCTGTAATATCTTGGTTATAATACCTTGAATTCTTTACATACTGTTCAAGTGTATCTCTAGTGATTTTTTCATCGTTGACATTCACTTCTAGCTTTCCTTGTAAAATGGATACAAAGAAACTATCACATATACTTTTAATAATGTCCTCTTCACTATCAAATTCGTCACGTAAAAAAGGAATAATAATTTTTAGACCACGAGTGCTTTTTTCGAAAACTCTATGAAACTTGTTTACATATGGATAGAATTTGGACTTATTGTCATCTAAGTATTCAATATCTGTGAAATAGCCTGTAGAACGGTAGCAATGGTCTTCAAATACATGTTCGATTAATTGAACTGTTCCTCCTAAATGCTTATCTCCATGCTCATCGCAGTTCGCAAAATACATTAGATTAATATCTGATGCGGCGTTAGATGCTATTTTCCCAACACCATGTGAACCTCCACGTGATGTCTCTACTGCGGAATCACTTTCCTCAAAGTGAACACCTTTATTGTAGGCATAGATACCCCACGTATCACTTAGAGATCCACTTTGACCATTTCTAGCTCCTGTTAAACCACGAGTATTATAGTCTTCAAATGAGATATATCTTACTTCTTCTTGATTAATTTTGTTCCTCATATGTTTAATGGTCTCTTTTGTATAACTGTTCCGACCTTCTAGACATATAATCCGATCGATGATTTCATCAATACCAGGAATATCTGACTTTTTAATACTCCCGGTTTTAATGGTCAAAATAACAGGACCATTGAAATCTAGTAATCTTCCATCCATTGCATTTTGGGTATTTTCACGAGTCAAACCTTCTACACCCATATCATAAAATCGCTCTAGGATCTTATTAAAATTCGACTCTTCTATATTTGGGATTGGTGAGAACTTCCATAATTTATTTTTGGCTTGTTGTTGGTGGTTCATGGTAATCTCCTTAGCGAAATTTTCTATATTGGATATCTTCTATTAACTCAGTATCTATTTAATCTTTTTATTTTTAATTCGAATTTAAATTAAGTTTTATCACCTTAATTATTTGTTAAAATCCTATAACTGGTAAAAATTAATATTTTTATATAATAAAGTTTACATTAGTTATAGCTTAGGATCAATAAATGTAAGCTATTGCCAATACAAGTAAAAAAATGACACTGATTCTTTTAGTACTAAAGTCTTCAATCTTGAATGAGGAATTTAAACCTTCTTAATAAATAAGAACAATTTTAATGATAAAAAAAGAGCTTCCCAAAAGGAGAGCTCTCAACTTTGTCATAAAAAAACGACTGTAAAACATATTTATTGATCATTTTTACTTTCATTAAGGTTACCCCAATAAATCCGTTAGTAGTTTAAACACTGATGATGTGTTTTTAGTGAGTATTTCAATTGGGACGGATTCAGTCCTGTTGAAGTTTGAGAACACCATATCCTTTTTGTCTTTATTAACTTTAATGGTTATCCCTTTAATAGCGAATTCTTCTACTAGAGTTGCTTGATCTAAAAGATTATGATTTAAACCTAATTTTATCTCGTCTGAAATCCTTCTCAACATTCGCCAGAGGATCATTTCCTCTTTGGATTTCATAAATAGTTCTGGTAATTCTTTTGATTGTTTTAAACTATGATAAGTAGTTATTATAGAGCCTGCAATTCCATAATTTACAGGTCGGATAAAAGGGTTTAGTGATGTCCAAAATTGAACGTTAAACCTAACAACTTGCCCCGATTGGACAATCTTTATATCTTTAATCTTACCATACATTGTGACACCATTTGCCTTTGCTACTCCATTTTTAGCGTATAGAGCAACATACATAGCGTCTTGCCAACCCTTTTTCAACTGGTCAACATCTATTTTATAATAGCCTTCCCGTTCAAATTCTTGATAATCTTCAGAAGTTGATACTAATCCTACTAGAACCTTTTCATCTAAACTACTTTGCCAGGACTCCTCTGCTCCCCTTGGTAAAATTCCTTCTTGCTGCAATTCCTCAGGACTCATTTCGATTAACCTTTCCACAAATTGCTCCACTAAACTGGTGGTATTAGGTAGGAATGGCAAACCACCAATATTCACCTTATTTATACTTTTGTAAAAAGGATGATGCTGATACATATCTTCATCAAACCAAGGGAACAACACATAAGCTCCGAATGCTGTTCGTTCATACGGACCATTATGAGAGGCAACAATAGAATCTCTATAACGATGCATCGTATTAATGTCTTCTTCCATTGGACCAGGAGTTTGGTAATTAGTATGATAATAGGTCCCTTGTAACGCATAATCAACTCGATATTTTGCATCAAACACATAATTGAAAGAGTAGTCTCTCCCTTTCTTACTAATGCTTAACATCGTATCGGGCTTTTGTGGGATAGTAGGTAAATTCCCTTCGTACTTTTGGTACGTTAATTCTATTTTTTCGTTCGTAATGGGATGGAGAAACTTTCTAGTAGCTGATTGATTAGCTTGGAGGTTCACGAATAGGCCATCACGATTGACTTTAACGATATCCTGACTAGTTAATTTATATTTTTTATCGAGTATTTGGCCTAACTTAAGGAAGGTCCAATATTCATAAAGTGTCGCTACATCTTTTACTGACATTTGATACAGTTTTCCTTGCAGCATTAAGCCTTTTGAGACCGTTAAATAGATTTGAAAGGCATCTCGATATCCTGGAGCCATCTGAAAAACTAAGCTCATCACTGACCGATCTAATTTTTGTATATCTCTCCAGAAATGATTTTTTAGTTTTCTTTCTAGTTGCACTTTCATTCCTTTGATTCTTTCAATTAAAGCTAGGTCAGTCTCCGTTTCCCAGCGAGCATTTCGGTTCAAAATTGTTTCTAACAGATCCTCTAGTTTGTGTGAAATACGCTCCATCATCCACTTTACATACCGATTTTCTAATGTGTCAAAAGTTAATTCTTTCTTTATCTTAAGTCCTTCTATAGGCATCAATTTTTTATCATGTAGAGTAATTCCATTTGTAACTCCTACGAATAAATGACCTCTTTTTTGAAGGTAATTCCGACTTCTTGTATCGAGTTTTCTTAATTGATCTCCTCGAGCCTTCTCATACGTCTTTCGGAGCAGATGATGAGGCTGTCTTTCAATACGAGACAGAGCCTGCAAAAAATGCTCGAAATGTTTAGTTATTAAACGATAGAATTCAGATTTTGAAGGTTTTCCATCAAGTTTTATTCTCGCCCCTAAATACGTTTTACGTATAAAATGAAATGCAAGATTATATATTTCGTTATTTACTTCATCTAGAAGATATTTATAATCACTTTTATAATCAAGCTTGGTAGGAAAGACCTCCAAGGTTACATCTAATAATTTCTTCTCTTCCGAACGGATCTCAAAGGTCGTTAATCCCACTTCATTTTGAAAATGTAAGCTCCCCATAAGAGCATACGTATTAGCTATCGTTACTCTACTAACTGCTCTTCTGAGTCCTGGATGTTCATGATAAAAGGTTAATTCAATCTCCTTTTTTGGAAAAACAATAATTTGATAAGCTCCATTTTCAAAAAAGATAGGACGGACATTCGTTCTTTTAGTCAGCCTTTGCTCAGCGATATGATAGACTAATACATCTTCCTCAGTAGCACCATGGACAGAGAATTCCATGATATCATGATGATCCATTTTCCTATATTGTTGTAGTCCCTCATAGCGGTGATGATAAGGTTTTCCTTTTATTACTAAAGACAAATCATCGGTCTCTATTTTGACTAGTTCAACATCCTCAAGAGATCCAGAAGGAAGTAAAGCCATCTTCACCTAACCTCCTAAGCATCTCCACCACTTTTTTGGCACTATTGGGATACTGTGTTCTTTCTAAGTCAATCTCAATTTCTGAAAGGTATTCTTTATTTGTAAAAATCTTAAATAAGTCCTTTAATATCTTTTCTACTCTGTCATCACTTCCGGAAATACGCGGGAGGATTTTCTGTAATATACAATAATCCAAAGCCTCGTTGAAGGTCATTAATCCTCCCTCTTCGTTATAAGCCATATAAAAACAAATCTCATCTCGAACACGATACCCAACATGAGCATGAATAAGTTGAAGTACTTCATTAATTTTCACAAGCTCATTCGTAACCCTTTCTACAAGGGAAGCATTTGTTTCGTAAAGATCTTTTAAATGTAGATATTTAGAAGCTAATTGCTTATCACCAACTGTAATTGGTAGCACTTCTTTAAGATCTTTTAGGAATAAAAGATTGCCTAGCTCTACTCTATTAAACTCAATCGTATTTGCACGATCCAATACCTTTTTACTAAATGGATGGGTGGTTTCATCCATATTAACGGTTCCAATAATATACAGATTATTAGGAAGTGGGATATCTCGTTCTACTAAGTTTTCAGAAATAAGAGTAGAGGAGCTGATTTTCCCTTCCTCCCACTTTCGGCTTTCCATTACACTTAAAATATCGCTGAAATAATATTCTACACGAGCTAAATTCATTTCATCTAAAAGGACAAAATAAGGGAGATCTGGATTCTCTTCAGCTGTAAGAATCACTTTTGTTAACGGTCCCTGAATATATTCACCTTTTATATCCTTATAACCAAGTAAATCTGATCCATCATTCCAATCCGGACGAATCGGTATTAACGTAAACTGACCATTTTTCTCAGTTGCACCTAGGCTCTCTGCAAACCATTGAACCATCTTTGTCTTCCCCGTTCCGGAAATACCGGAAAGGATTACAAAAGGCTTTGACTTTAGAGATAGAAACAGATTCGTGACTTCTTCTTTCTTATAATAGAAGCCTTTACTGGTGATATAAGAGTGAATATGATTAATTATTTCATTGTAGGGTAAATATCTTGGGCTTACTCCCTCAGCAACTTGAGTATTACCGTTACCAGATTTATATTCAACCATTTTCACCCTTACCTCCGAAGGAAATCTTTCTCCATATAAATTAAATAGCTTTTTTGCAAAATCATTTGAGAGTTCAAAAAAGTAGCCTTGTTTTAAGTTTCCATTTCTATCAAATGGTCCACCCTCTTCTAATCGCCATTCAACAGGAATATCATCTTTTTTGATGGAAGGCTCTAAATCATTGTATTCGAGCTCTACCAAATATCCATCTTCTTCCCAGTTATGTTCAGCAATTGCTTTTGGTTTTTGAGCTTCAACTGCCTCTTTTTTAACTACACCGACTGATCTAACTTCCATTGCAGAATAGCAAAACACTATGTCTCCAACCTTAGGTTTAACAAGACCTACGTGATGGGGCAGAGCAATCCCTTGTTTAGATTTTTGTGGTGCCCAAAGAATTCCTTCTTCTTTTTCTTGCCTATATGTCTGTCCTTGGTTAACCCACCAGAATGATATATTTGAATGTAGTTTCCTATTGTTTAATACTACGTCATAAACAAAAGGCTTCCCTGTTTCATAAAATTCAATGAATTCTTCTTGTTCTTTAGGTGTAAAGACTGGCTTCTTAGTTTTTTCATCTCTATTTTCCAAGAAATATTGATAAGATATTGAAAAAGCCTTTTTTAATAATTCTTTCAGAGAATTATTTTGATCATAACGAAGCTGTAATGATCCTTTATCAGAATCTTTACGTTTAAAATGTATTAACTGAGCGTTATACGACTTACCATCAATGATTATTTCGATTTCAATTTTTTCTCCTACTTTTAAGAAGTGGTTCGCGTTTGCAATAGCAAAATCCTCATGAAACTCAGTAGGAATCTGAGTTCCGTATTCAAACACTGACCAATCCACTTTTTTTCTACCTATAAGATTATTAATATGGGGTTTGGACCAACTACGAACTTCTTTTATCATATTAGAAAACCTACTTCTTATTTTTTTTGATCTAGTAATCATTTGACCTTATCTTTAAATTTTATCCTACTAGTACTAAATGATCAATAAATGGTATTTATTAGGTACTACTTACCTAAATTCATCTCATGTGAAAAGCCACCTATCGAAGGTGGCTTCATATTATTTAAAATTAATAACTCTTATGGTAAAACCAATAATTAATAAGATTACATCCCTTTAAAATTCTTCTCCAGTTTAAAATTCTTCGATAACACTTAAAGTTATAGAAACTATCTTATATTAATCATTCCTCTGCACAATCACCCCTACAACTGTTACTACCAATATATACGGCACAACCAACAACCCATATCCCGTACCATACTCACTTATATCAGCCGTAGAATGCAGCATAACTCCCCACAATATATATAAGACGTAACCTATTAATGAAGTGACAAACCATTTCCATTTTCTTGTGAACAAAGGATATAATAAGGGACCCCCTACAAATAGTAGAAGGATTAGTATCTGTGATGGACTTGTATTCAATTAAATTGCTCCTTTAATGACTAGATTATTAATTCTCTGCTGGGTATTATTTGACTTAATCGTTGTATAATCTTTCAGCTTCATTTATCAGCTTCTCTAATAACCTCTCAACCGTCTGTGCTTCTGCCATTCTCACGCTCTGCCCAGCCCAAAGCGACATGTAATCTGTATTATTTTGTTTAGCAGCAGCCCCTCTTATCTTCTGAGTCAACTTATTCTGAACTGGAAAATCTGGCAACTCGTTCTCTTGTTTTTGCATGTCTTGAATAAACTTGTTTTTCAACCCTCTCGCATATTTTCCGGAAAATGCAAGAGTTAAGACCGTTTGATCTTCACTAGCATTTAATATAGCCTTTTTATGTACCTCATGAGCCCCGCTTTCTACACATGTTAGGAAGGCAGTCCCCATTTGAACTCCTTTGGCTCCTAAGCAAAGGGATGCCATCAACCCTCTTCCATCCATAATTCCTCCTGCAGAAATGACAGGAATGCTTACGTGGTCAACTACCTGTGGAATAAGAGACATTAATCCGATTAGGCTTTCCTGGTGTTCGTTGATAAAGTTTCCTCGATGGCCACCAGCCTCGCTCCCTTGAACAACGACTAGGTCCATGCCTGCTTTTTCTATAACTATTGCTTCTTTCACCGTTGTTGCTGTTCCTATTAAAATGATTTGGTGCTCTTTTAATTCAGCAATTACTTCCCTCGATGGAATTCCAAACGTAAACGAACAAATGGGCACCCTTTCCTCTATGACAATCTTAATCTGTTTCTTAAAGGTATTAAAAACTTCTTCATATGTTGGGATTTCGGATATAGCAACTGGTTCAACTTTCAATAGCTCTTGAATAGGTTGTAGCTTCTCGTTTGCCGCTTTAATTTCGCTTTCATTGACCTCAAATTCATTTGGCACAAATAAATTGATCCCGAATGGCTTTGTTGTTATTCCTTTGATTTCTCTAATTTGTTCCCTTATTTGTGCTGGAGTCATATACCCCGCCCCTATCATTCCTAGACCGCCTGCGTTGGAGACAGCTGAAACTAGGTTTGATGTGGTGATTCCACCCGCCATCGGAGCTTGGATAATTGGATATTCTATCTTTAAAAGTTGAGTTAATTGATTGTTTAACATCGTGTCACTCCGTTCTACTTTTCTATTGTTATCCATTCTTTTCCACACTCTCATATTCCTTCTAAAATTTGATTACTTATCTCGTTACCTTCAATTTCACTTACAACGAAAACTACTATTCCCTTAACAAAAATATGCTAAAATTAGGAGAATCTACTAGTGAGGTGTTTTCTTTTTGGAAGATATTGAGCTCCTTCATAAAAAAAATAAGTTTTTTATTAAGATATCTTGGCTATGCTTGCTTCTGGCAATGGTCATTACGTGGAGTTTTACCGGTGAATTTCAGTATGTGTCGGCGTTAATATTAGTGGGAATTCCTTTAGGTCTTATTTTATCGTTTCTTATTAGGAAGAAAATAGCGGTTCGTCTGACGATGTATTTATCGATTATTTTCCTATCCGTCTTGTCTTATTTCTTAATCATTGGTGATCCACATATCACTTCGTACTTCGTTGTCTTTTTTGTATTGGTGATTGTTCGCTTGTACGAGGACTATCGCCCCGTTATCTTTTCATGCATTGTTCAATCTATTCTTACTCTATATGTATCTATGGAATATAAAGATAGTGTATTTGAAAGTTTTAGAGGTTCGTTCGATCTTATTTTTACGTTAACGTACATATGGGTTATTACTCTGATGAACCTTGGACATATTCGTTTCACTAAAGGTTTACAAAAAGAGATTGAACGGAGCCAACAAGAAATTCTTGAAGAAAAGACAAAGGTTGAAAAGCTTCACTCACTCGCTGGCCTTGTAACTGGTGTGGCTCACGAAATTAATACTCCACTTGGAATAAGCTTAACAGGTACGTCTCACTTATCCGAAAAAGTAAAAGATATTAAACAGCTTTATAGTGAAAACCAGATGAAACGGAAGGACTTGGATACATTTTTACAGCAGGCTGAAGAATCTACGATATTAATAGAAAAGAATCTTCACCGTGCATCTAAGTTAATCAAGAGCTTTAAACAAGTATCAGTGGATCAGTCCTTTGATGACGTTCGCGTATTTTCTATAAAAGAGTATTTAGATGAGACCATTATGACCTTGTCTGCGAATCTGAAGCAATCTGGCGTAAAAGTAGACATTGACTGTGATCCAGAACTAAAATTGGAAGCAAATCCTACCTACCTATTTCAGATCATCACCAATCTCGTCATGAATTCGCTCATTCATGCCTTTCCGGTCGAACGTGAACAGACGATTACGATCCATGTTACCGAGAGTGAAGAGAAGATTAAGCTTGTATATGAGGACAATGGAAAAGGGATGAGAGAAGAAGTAGCGGCAAAAATCTTTGAGCCTTTTTATACAACCAACAGAGCAAATGGTGGCTCTGGACTTGGAATGCATATCGTCCATAACTTAGTGACGATGACGTTAAGTGGCACTATTCTATGCGAAAGTGAGCCAGGGCATGGAACTCGTTTTACCATGACACTTCCCGCTCATAGTACCCATTAAAATACCCCTTGGATCCACTATGGTTCCAAGGGGTATTTTTTAAAAGACTTTCTCGTCTTGATAGGTTTCTTTAATGGCAATAAATTGATCAATATGTTTTAGAAACAGATCGACTAGGTGCGGATCAAAGTGCTCGCCTCTCTCTTCCTTAAAGAGTGTGAGGATTCGCTCCATCTCCCATGCTTTTTTATACACACGATCACTTCCGAGTGCATCAAACACATCAGCAATGGCGGTAATTCGGCCATAAATATGAATCTCCTCACCCTTTAGGCCATGAGGATAGCCAAGTCCGTTGTATTTCTCATGATGTTGAAGAGCAATAATCGCAGCCGTCTTCATAATCGATCGCTTTGAATGCTTTAGCATATCATAGCCAATTACGGCATGTGTTTTCATGACTTCATATTCTTCATATGTTAATTTCCCAGGTTTGTTTAAAAAATCATCGCTAATCGCAATTTTCCCCACATCATGCATCGGACTAGCTAAGCGGATCATCTCAGCCTCTTCCTCTGGTATTCCACTAATCATCGCTAGTAGTTTGGAATACTCCGCGACTCGCTTTACATGATAGCCGGTTTCTTTTGAGCGAGTTTCCGCAATTTCCCCTAACGTAAAAATCACTTCTCTTTGCGATAGTTCAACTTCCTTGTTTAAATATAAATTTTCAAAGGCAATTGAAACATTCGCACCATAGATCTCGATTAAATATCGATCCCATTCCGATAATTTGTTCTTCCCTTTAAAATAGATCACATACTCTGAACCAAACTGACTTTGGAAATAGATAAAAAAGGAATCATCCTCAAATAGGCTACTTTTCTCGTAAAAGGAAGTCCTGATTTTGTTCAAGATTTCTTCCGAAACAACATCCATTTTTTCATGATTAGCAAATTCGCCGATTCCTGCAAGAATTTGAATGGACTCATTTTCCTTTGTTAGAGCCAACCCATGACAGTGTAAGGCGTTTCCTTCCAAGCCTAGAATCGATGTGAGCTGAGTGAGAACGCCAGAAGCGAATTTCCTTAGTGATTGAATTTTAAGAATCGTAGAAGAGGCCACAATGATGTCCTCTAGACCCTTTTTACTATTTTCAATGATGCTCAAATCACGATACGAGCGAAGGGATGTGACTAGCGTGGTGAATAGCTTTTGAGAGGTAAGCTCCGTCTTTTCCTTATAATCGTTAATATCATAATCTACAATCACTTGTTTTTCTGGTGCTTGTCCAGGTTGACCTGTTCTTAGAATGATTCTCATAATCGGATTTTTCAAACTTTTTCGGATATACTCAACTACTTGGAGCCCCGCGTCATCCGTCTCCATGACCACATCTAACAATACGACTGCGATATCACCATGCTCGGTTAATAGCCGCTTAGCTTCCTTCGCTGAATATGCATGAACGAAACTGAGTCCCTTTCCATCAAACGTTACATCATTTAATACCATCTTTGTAACTTCATGGACCTCTTCCTCATCATAACAATGAGGATTTTCCACTTATCACTGGTTTGGTCTTCTATCTCGACATCATCATCTGCAAAATATATTTCATCCTCGTCTTCTAAAAAGACAAGCTCTTGATCATCACTGTGTTGCGACATTCTCTTTTCCTCCAAAACGATACTTCGAATTTACTATACATTATTTTGTCATAAATTGGTCACTTTTTTCGCTTTACATTCAGTATTTTTTTCTTTTTGCAAACACCTAAAAGAAAAGATTATCCAAACGGTAAATTGTTTGCGATAACCTTTTCGAATTGAGATTATTCATATAATCGTTTGGTAGATAATTACTTAATACCGATCCACAATCTTCCCAGGATTTAAAATACATTTAGGGTCAAGCGTCTGCTTCATTTTCACCATCAAATCATACGCCAAGCCAAATTCAAGTCTCTGATATTTCTTTTTCCCTATTCCTACCCCATGTTCTCCGGTACAGGTTCCTCCTCTAGCGAGAGCATATTTGACGAGCTTTTCATTATAAAGGTCAGCTTTTTCTACTTCTTCCTTATTTTCTTTATCAATCATCAAGATCGTATGAAAATTACCATCTCCAACATGGCCTAGAATTGCTCCAACCATATCCATGTCCTTCATTTCTTCTTGAGCATACAGAATCGCCCCTGTTAATTCCGAGATTGGTAGACTGACATCGGTTAAGATCATCTTTTTCCCTGGATAGCTGTGAATAAATGCGTATGCTAGATTGTGACGACTCTCCCACAATTGGTGGGCCGCTTTGGAGTCCGTTTCAAAAATAATCTCCTGACATCCTTGCTCCTTAACCAATTCTTTTGTAAATTCCACATCTTCTTGTAAGCCAGATTGATTGCCATGAAATTCAAGGAATAGAGTGGGTGCTTCCATGTAATTCGTATCACTATATTGGTTGACATGCTTGACTGAACTTTCGTCTACTAGTTCACATCGGGCAATCGGAATCCCGGCATGTAAGATGGATACAACTGCACTTACAGCCTGTTCGATGGATGGAAAAACAGCCCTAGCTGCTACTTTGTGTTCGGGAATGCCATGTACTTTTAGCGTTAGCTCTGTAAATAATCCAAGAGTGCCTTCAGAACCAACAAAGAATGAATTCAAATGGAACCCAGATGAAGATTTTTCTGCTAGATTACCAGTATGAATGATGGATCCATCCGCTAATACGACTTCCAAATCTCTTACTTGGTCACGCATAATTCCGTATTTAACAGATGTCGTTCCACTCGCATTCGTTGCTGCCATTCCACCTAAGGTTGCATCTGCGCCTGGATCTACAGTAAAGAATAACCCATATTTCTTTAACTCTTTATTTAACTGTAATCTCGTTACCCCTGGCTCTACTTTTACTAACAAATCTTGTTCGCGGACTTCGAGGATTTTATTCATCAGAGAAAAATCAACTGTGATGCCACCATCGCATGGGATGACTTGACCTTCTAAGCTTGATCCTGCCCCGTAGGGAATCACTGGTACTTCATATTGACTAGCAATCTGGACAATTTTACGAACTTCCTCGCTGTGTTCAGGGAACACCACAACGGTCGGTCGTGAGGGTGTATGGTGTGATTCATCAAAGCTATGCTCTTCAATAATGGTCTCGTTTGTTGTGACTCTGTCTTTTGACATGGCTTGCTCTAAATCTCTTATGTAGTCCATTCTGTATCCTCCATTATGGGTTTATGTCAACTTTACCTCAACGTTCAGTTTGTAGCCCCGATTTAAATCAATACTTTTGTAAAAATGACTATCCAAACTAGATGGATAGCCATGAACCATTTAATATCCCTTAGAAGTGTCCACCTTGTTCGAGAGTGGAGAGTTGTTTTCAATATTTTCCATCGTTTCTAGAAAACACGCTACTGCATCTTCTGGAGATGTAATCGCGGAGATATGAGGAGTGATTTTTATATCCTTCCTACACCAGAAAGCGTGGTCTTCGGGTAATGGTTCGACTGAAAATACGTCCAACACAGCTTGACGGACATGACCCTGATTAAGTGCTTCTATTAAAGCACCATCATCGACGGAACCTCCTCGCCCACAATTGATAAACGTAACTTGATTGAACCGTTGAAATAACGACTGGTTAAATAGATGATACGTTTGATCCGTTAGCGGTAAGGTATTGATGACATAGTTGGCGTCAAATGTAACCTGATGAATTTCCTCTGTCTTATATACCTGTTGGAACGGTTCTTTTTGTGTACCAGTCATGGATACCCCAAAGACCTGTATTCCTAATAGATTAAACTTTTTGGCGATTTCTAAGCCGATTTCGCCTGTACCAAATACTAAGACTTTTTGGTCTTTTAGAAGCTTTGGTGTTTTGGGAGCCCAAACTTTTTCTAATTGGTCTTTTTCAAACACATCATGTAGTTGAATATCTCGTAAGATGTAACTCAAGCAATATTCGCTTATTTTTTCTCCAAAGGAACAGACGGTTCTAGTGAGGAGAACACCCGCGTTCCATTCTCTATTTAATAAGAAGGAATCGACTCCCGCTCCTAGGGAATGAACCCACTTTATATTTCGATCGTCCAAGTCTTTTATAGGGGCGAAAGACACATAGGCGTCTGCCCAATCCAAATCCTCTTGCGTCACCCTCTCTTGAGCGATGAATTTGAAGGATTTGTTTAGTGTATTGGACTCCATCATTTTTTCAATTTCTTTAAAAATTCGACCGGTAACTAGTATATTTTGAATGTTCATAGAATCACTTCCTGTATGTATACTACCTACAATTATAATCCTTTTAGTTGATTTATCGTACAAAAAAAGCCAACGCTACATTTCTTAAGCGTTGACCTGATACTCACAAACTATTTACTATAAATCTCTTCCCACTCATCTCGTAAGATGCTCATCAAAATTACATCATATCTCTGACCATCGCGATAAACCATCGATCTTTTTTTACCTTCTAGCTGGAAACCGACATTTTCATATGCTTTAATTCCGCGCTTATTATAATCGATTACATCTAGGCCCACTCGGTCTAAATTTAATTCATGGAACGCATAACGAAGGATTAATTTCAATGCATCTGTCCCGTACCCTTTATTGCGATCTGAAGCTTCTCCGATCCCAATCGCAATATTGGCAGCACGGTTATTCCATTCAATCCCATGAATGGCAACAAAGCCAACTAAACGGTCGTCTTCTATCGTTCTTAACCGGAAATATACACTGCTGGAGCCAGATTTCCCCTCTTCAGCATACTCTTCCTTTGTCTTTGGATAAGCAAATTCTGTATCCACATTTCTTAGATACTCTGAATCTTCTCCCCACTTAACCATCACTTCAGCGTCTTCTTCCCGTACCACTGAAAGCTTTACTTTTTCACCGTGAAATAGATTATAACGAATTGTTGTCATGTTAATCTCCTTTTATCGTTGTTTTATACACCTCATTAAGTTCACTATTCACCGTACGCAATGGCTCATCCCCCTAGAAATAATTAGTTCAATCATAAACGTTTATAAAAGTTTCAACAATACATTTATTGGTATTTGATAGATTTTTTCCCATGTTCTATCCTTACGCCCCCTCCTTAGAGGAAGATTGTTGATGATTTTTGTAGCTTTTATGGTAATCTATAAAGGATTGAGTTTTGAACTGAAAGGATTGAGTTTGTGTTTGAGTGGAAGAATATTTTTAAAGGGATGATGATCGGTGCAAGTGATGTTGTCCCAGGTGTAAGTGGCGGTACAATTGCTTTACTAGTTGGGATTTACGAGAGGCTAATCGCTGCAATTAATGGTGTACTAACGAGGGAATGGAAAAAGCATGTGATTTTCTTGATTCCTGTCGGTATTGGTGTAGGAGTGTCCATCCTGACGTTGAGTCACCTTCTAAGCTGGTTACTCGAAGTTTATCCGCAGCCAACCTTTTTCTTTTTCCTAGGTCTAATCCTAGCGATTATTCCGATTTTACTGGTTGAAGCTGATTATAAAAAGACGTATAACGGTACGCATTATATACTCCTTGTCATCGCGGCTATCGCAGTTGCGTGTACAGGCCTCGTTGGAGATGACCAAGGAACGGTCATGACTGACTTAGCTATTGGCAACTATATTTTCTTATTTTTTGCAGGCTGGTTAGCAAGCTCCGCGATGATTCTGCCTGGAATTAGCGGCTCGATGATTCTGTTATTACTCGGAGTCTATGTAACGATTATTGATGCAATTAAGACCTTTAACATTCCCATTATTATCACGGTAGGAATGGGGATCGTCATTGGATTGCTGCTAACAAGCAAGTTGATTCGCTATCTATTTCTTCATTACCGGACGGCTACCTATGCCATTGTCACTGGATTTGTCGTAGGTTCGATATTTGTCATCTTCCCTGGTATTCCGAATAATGTGCCTTTAATGGTTGTAAGTATCGTTTGTATGATCTTAGGCTACTGGGTGGCTTACCGACTTGGAAAAATTGAGAGAAAAGAGAGTAGTGCTAGCTAACTTTCTTACATATTGTAAAATAGTCCCCTAATCGTAGATCGGGTAAGACCCCTTCCTACCTTTAGGGGATTTTTCATAAGAAATAAATAACCTACTCTTCGAATACGAGCATGGTTTAGGGCAAATCTAGGGGTATAAAGTTTAAGCACTGGATGTAAATATGTTTATACTGAAGAAAAAATGATGAAGTAAATTACTTGAGGTTATGAGGGAAGTATTAATCCGAAATGTTCGCTTCCCTACTTCTTACTAAGTCTTTCGATTTCCGTTTCGACGTTGAAAGTTCTTTTATTCAACACTTCCATTTTAAGATCAATATGTTCAATAATCTTTTCGGTATATGTTTCTATGCTTTTTATTAAATTATTTTCTAGCTTCGCTTGACCCAATTCTAGATTTTTTTGGCCAGTTTTTAACTCTATAATATCTTCTCCCATCGTCTTCTGACCAACTTTTAATGCAGTAATATCACTCTCCATCTTCTTTTGACCGTTCATTAAAATATCCTGGCCAATTTTTAATTCTTTAATATCAGACTCCATACCTTTCTGACCAGTTCTTAACTCTTGCAATTCACCAATAATTTGCTTTAGTAATACTTCCATTTTATTGTTCACCTCCTACCAATTATTTGAGATGTCTCTCAAACCTCATTATATAATAATGACTATTCAGTTGTCTCTTCATTCCAAAATTTGTTTTTTATCCCTTTTAATAGAAAAAGAGCGGGTTTGGACTTCTAAATTTCAGGTCCATATCCCCCTCTACACCTTTTCATTCATCCTTCTCATCATAGGCAATCAAGACGATGTTTTCGTTTGTTTCTCTTCGTAGTTCTTTTTCTAGTTGAGTAATTTTTGCCAGCTGACTTTCCTCTAAATTTGCAACAGGGAAATTCTCATACACACTCATTCTTTCTACCCCTTTCAAAGGTGATAGTAAGATTTTTTCCTTGTTCATTTGCAATTATGCAGGTAGGGCGATTAGCGATTAACCACTCTCTGAATGTGAATCGCTAAATATAGTTTTTCATTGAAATTGACGATAAATTTCTTATATTTATTTTGCAGAAGAGATTTTGGGGGTCGTGGTTTTTAGCTATATTTTCATGATCTATTTTTTAAATTCTGACTTTTTTATGTCATCTGCCCAAAACTTCTTGAATGGAATAAGATTTGATGATATAGTTATCGCAAATAAACAAACACCTTTTTAGGGTTGTTACTGGTTAAGCAGGCAAAACCTAAATCACGAGTACAAGGGGACCTCTCTGTCTTTCTTGCGTGGTTTAGGTTTTTTTGTTTATTTATGGCTGTTCTTCTTACTGATTGTTGCTATTCGTATATGGTTTTAAACATGAAATCTGTGCTGCTTCGTGGCATCTTTTCTTTTAAAATAAAGAAAGAAGCATCATCTGGTTATAAGCCGTTCAAAATACTTTAATAGCAGTAATTTTTACGAAAAGAGTCTTATAGTACAGTGAAAGCGTAGTCATAAAACAAATTGGGAGGAATTCTGTGTGACTAAATCTACTTATCAATTTCCTGAAGGATTTTTATGGGGCGGTGCAACTGCTGCCAACCAATTAGAAGGTGCTTATCTTGAGGGTGGCAAAGGCATGAACCTTGCTGATGTGATGCCTGGTGGAAAAATCCGTTTTAAATTAATCACGACTCCGGGCTTTAACTTTGAGATCGATAAAGAAAAATATACGTATCCAAACCATGACGGCATCGACTTTTATCACCGTTATGCTGAAGATATCGCTCTATTTGCCGAAATGGGCTTTAAGACATTCCGTTTATCTATTGCTTGGTCACGTATTTTCCCTAATGGGGACGAGCTTGAGCCAAACGAAGAAGGTCTTGCATTCTACGACCGCGTATTCGATGAGTGCTTAAAGCATGGAATTGAACCACTTGTCACAATTTCTCACTACGAAATGCCATTATATTTAATTAAAGAATATGGTGGTTGGAGAAACCGTGAAGTGATTGGGTTATTCGAGCGTTATGCAACAACTTTATTCAATCGCTATAAAAAGAAAGTAAAATACTGGTTAACATTCAATGAAATTAACGGAGCAACACATATGCCAATCTTTGGTCTTGGTTTCTCTCCAGCAACTGAAGAGGATCGCCTACAGGAAAGCTTCCAAGGCCTGCACCACCAATTTGTTGCTAGCAGCTTAGCTGTAAAGGCATGCCACGAGATCATTCCAGATGCTCAAATTGGCTGTATGTTAATTTACGCTCCGGTTTACGCATATGATTGTAATCCGGCAAATGTGTTACACGCGATGAAAGAAGAGCAAATTTTCAACTATATCTGTGGTGACGTACAAGTACGTGGGGAGTACCCTGCTTTCACAAAACGCTATTTTAAAGAAAACGGCATCAAGCTCGATATGCAGCAAGGCGATTTAGAAATCATTAAACAATATCCAGTAGATTTCATATCTTTCAGTTACTATATGTCTCGCACAGAAAAGAAAGAATTAACAGAAGAAGAGAAAGCAAATGGAAACATCTTCAATGGCGTGAAGAATCCATTCTTAAAAGCAAGTGACTGGGGCTGGGAAATTGACCCAACCGGACTACGAATTGCTTTAAATCAGTTATATGACCGTTACCGTGTACCTCTATTTATTGTTGAAAATGGACTAGGTGCTTACGATAAGGTTGAAGAAGATGGCAGCATCAATGATGATTACCGTATTAACTATCTACGTGATCACATTGAAGCAATGGGTGAAGCCATTGAAGATGGTGTCGACCTAATGGGTTACACGCCTTGGGGCTGTATCGACCTAGTAAGTGCATCAACAGGTGAAATGTCGAAGCGTTATGGCTTCATTTATGTAGACAAGCATGACGATGGAAGCGGTACGCTTGAGCGTAAAAAGAAGAAGTCGTTCTTCTGGTACAAAAACGTGATTGCGACGAATGGGAAGGAATTATAGGATTAACTTAAATAAAGGATAGATGGAACAGTACAAACTGCTTCGTCTATCCTTTTTTATTTTTCAGATATCTACCGAATAAACAGTTTCGATTTATATAATAGAGTTCCACACATATTATCTAGTTGAATTCGCAAAATACCTTTATGAGGTGAACATCAATGAGAAATCAATTAGAAAAAAATATAGAAATAGCTGCTTGGATTATAGCCAGTATTTTATTAGTTAAATTTATTCCTCGAAATAAGATTCGTGAAGCCCATGTTTCTTTTTTATTTAAGCAAGTTGTCACGTGGCTTTTTGGGTTAGTCGTTGTGGAAAAGAAACTTATTACGTATCCTTTCCGAACGTTCTTTAAAAGGTCCAATAAAGCAAGCTTCACCTTTGAGTATTTTGTTTACCCAGCACTATGCTCTTTATTTAATGTGCATTATCCGGAAAAAAGGAACAATATAATAAAAATCATGTATTACTTGTTCCACACTTCCGTCATTACTTTTTTTGAAATAATTGCTGTAAAATATACGAAACTGATCAAGTACAATAATTGGGCTTGGTATTGGAGCTTCATTACGATTTGGTCTACCTATTACTTATCACGTATATATTATCGATGGTTTTTTTTAGGTCAATCGAATAACAAAAAGGTCTTCTATAATTTATTTAAATCTAGTGATGGTAATGGATGATTTTATACTTTTTTATAATAAAAGGGTGCCTCGACTGCATGTACCCCGAAAGTTAAAGTAAAATCTAACTTTTGGGGTCACCACAGACGGTCACCCTTCTTTCATTTACTAGTTCAATATCAGGTTTTCAATGGCATAAGCTACTCCATGTTCATTATTAGAACGTGTATGAAAATCTGCTACATCTTTTACGCTTTGTTCTGCATTTCCCATCGCAACCCCACACCCAGCATACTCAATCATACTTAAGTCATTTTCACCGTCACCTATGCAGATTACCTCTTCCCTACTAATCGATAATACTTCCGCAAGTTGCTTGATCGCATTTCCTTTGCTAACACTTGGGTGCAGAATTTCTAAAAAGAAGGGTGCACTTTTAACCATAGCATAATCTTCTTTAAATGAAGCTGGTATAGCGGCTATGATTTCATTTAGACGTTCAGGTTCATCAGCAAACATCACTTTTGGGATGAGGATGTCTTTTGAGACCTCCTCAATGGTTCTATACTTAAGTGGAACCTGGTTTACAAAGGATTCATGAATCGTGTACCGATTTATGTCTTTGTTCGGTGTATAAATGGTCGTCGTGTCAAAAAAATGCATTGGCGAATTTATTTCTAAACTTAATTTATAGAGTACTTGTAAGTCTTTATACGCTAAGGATTGCTCCGCAACCGCTTGCTTCGTATATGTATTTTGAACGAGCGCACCATTATAGGTAACGACATATTGATCTTCACCTTTTAAGTTTAATTCTTCAAGTATAGATTGGACTCCACCGATTGGCCGTCCCGTACAAATTACTACTTTTACGCCTTTCGCTTTAGCTGCTTGAATCGCTTCGTTAACTTCCTTCGTGATCTGCTTTTGATCATTGAACAGCGTACCATCTATATCAATTGCCATTAACCTGTACAAATCGTTCACCTCAAATTATGTTTTTGTAAGAGCCTAGAAGTAATAACATAACTATAACATAGGGTGTCCAAATTGTAAGGGACAGTCCCCCACCACGGTAAAATTTTAACGTGTTGAGGAACTGTCCCCCTTCTTATCTAAATAAAGCAACCCCAAAGTAGATGATAGTCATAGCAGCCAATCCCATTGGAACACCGACCTTTGCCCATTCTTTGCTCGTGATTTGTAGTTTCCCTGCTGCAATAATATTCGGGATATTCCCTGGAATGAGCATTCCTCCACTAATAAGCAAGCCTAGTAAAATGGCACGAATGGTGTCGTGGCTCATATTCGGGCTTACTTCTGCGGCTGTTAACGTCGCATTATCCAGGATAGCTGAGATCATGTTGATCCAATAAAGTACGGACGGATTCAGTTCTAAGAAATACTGTTTGATAAGGGGTTCAAAACCTGACCCTAAAAACGTAAGCCCCATGACAAAGAAGTAAATTTTTAACGCACGAACGAAAATCTCTTCGTAACTTTCACTATCTGTCGATTTCTTAAAGGATCCATAATTTTTTATCGGTGGATTTACAAGAATGGCGGATAGCAATCCTAATACAATTAGAGCAATAAAGACTTCAGCACCAATCAAACGGATTAAAAAGAAGAAATCCTCGCTTAATTTACTGATGGCAATGGTGGATAGTGGTTCACCAATTGGTGTCAGAGACGCCCCTAAACCGATTGAAAAACAGGCTAATACGACAAATCGAACCATTTCTTTTCGCTCTAATCGAAGCGCCGATACGACCACCACTAATACAAGTGCCGCGATAATCGCTGTGATTAAACTGGAAATAGCCCCTAGCAGAATCACACATACACCGATAAATACTCGGAAAGGAATCAGCCTCATAATGCGCTTGATCGTTTTTTCTATCGGGGTATGTAGCCACCTAAATAACAATCCTGCAACCAAAACCGCTACGGTAATCTTAATAGGATCAATGGCCCCTTTTAAAAACAATGACTGACTAAGTACGCCACTTATCGTAGCCGCCAAAACGCCCATAGCAAACAAAAAGATTTCTAGATTCTCTTCTATCCTTCTGACCATTAACGGCAACGCCAACACTAAAACAAAAATAACGAGCAATCCTACAAGCATCTCAATCTACTCCAATTCTTTTCTTCCATATCGATGATAAAAATATGGAGTAGTATATGTGTATGCTGAGGTTGGGACAAACTTAACATGTTTAAACTTGTTTTTTAGTAGTAATTAATAAATAGTAATGAAGAAGAGAAAGAGACATTTAGATACATATTCTAAATGCCTTCTTTCCCTATGATTAGTATGTCATTTAAGATGTAAATCATAATGCTATTTAATTTTTTCACAAAAGTAATCAATAATCTCTTCAAATCTCAATAAATTCTTATTATGAATTCCACATTCTTTTACCAACTTCAATACATGTGGTGGCTTAAGCATAGCTTCTGCTAAAACTCCTTCATTCCAAAATATTTCATTGGTTTTATTGTCAGCAACAATTTTTTTATTTGCCATTACAATGGTTCTTTTAAAATTCTCAGCCACAAATTCCATATCGTGAGAGATGGTGATAATAGTATGACCTTTGTCAGAAAGAATTTTGATAATTTTCGAGAGAGTTTCTATGCCAATTTTATCTTGACCAGCTGTTGGTTCATCTAATATTATAATTTTTGGTCTCATAGATATAACTGATGCTATAGTAACAAATTTCCTTATTGATAATGGTAAGTCAAATGGATTTTCTTTAAGGTAATTTTCAAGATTACAAAGCTCCGCAGCCCACTTTACATTTTCACTAATATCCTTTTCTTTCATTTTTATTTTCCTTGGGCCAAAAGTAATCTCACTATAGACGTCATTATGAAATATTTGGTCATCAGGGTTTTGAAAAACGTACCCTACAAATTTAGCCATCTGTGCAGTAGTGTAGTTTTTAGTGTTAAATAGATCTACTATTACATCTCCATTCAAAGGTTTCATTAATCCCTTTATTAGCTTAACCAAAGTCGTCTTTCCCGCTCCATTTTGTCCAATTATGGCTACAGACTCCGAATTGGATATTTGAAGTGTTATATTATCAAGTGCTTTGGTTCCATTACTGTATGCATAGCTAAGATTTCTTATATCAATTATAGACACTACAAACCCTCCTCAGATTTTAATAACAAACTTGTTAATAGCCTTGTTGAATCTTCTTCGTTTACTGGTATATAAGGAATATTTTTTCCTCTTTCCTTTAAAGCTTGGAAAAAGTATGCATATTGAGATGTACTTACATTATAATTACCTAAGGAAGGATTACTGAATATTTGGTCAATGGATCCAGTAAGAACTATTCTTCCTTCATTTAGTAGGAATACACGATCTGCGTACTCTGCAATATGTTCCATTTTATGTTCTACTAAAATTATTGTTTTGCCTTGCTGTTTTAGTTCATATATTATTTTAAAAATTTCCTCGCTACTCTGAGGGTCTAGTTGTGAAGTGGGCTCGTCGATTATTAATATATCTGGATTCATGACTAAGATTGAAGCTAGGGCCACCCTTTGTTGTTGTCCTCCAGATAATTCAAAAGGATTTTTATTAATAAGTTTATTTATCTTTGTAAGTTCTACAATCTCCTCTATTCTTGAGTGAATTTTATTTTTGGATAATCCTATGTTTTCGAGTCCGAAACATAATTCCTGATAAACTGTTTCACCAACCCCACTCATTTGGGTAAATGGATTTTGAAATACGTATCCTACATCCAGTGCAAGTTTTCCTAAACTATTATTGAGTATATTTTCACCATTAATATAAACGTCACCACTATAAACACCTTTATAGAAGTGGGGGATAAAACCTCTTATTGCATTACAAAGGCTAGTCTTTCCTGAACCATTAGCCCCAATAATAGCAATTAATTCCCCTTTATCAATTTCAAATGACAAGGTATCCAGTGCCCATTTTTTAGATGAAAGATATTTAAATGATAGGTTTTCTACTCTAATCTTACTCATAGAAAAATCCTCCATATAAAAACCGATATCAAGAAAATAAAGGCAAGTACTCTAGTGAGTTTATCTATGCTAGTTTTTTTAACTTCTATTAATCTTGTTTTCTTTACTGGTGAAGAGAATGCTCTAGCTTCTAAAGTCAGTGCCCGTTCCTCGATGGAAATTATGGAGCCAAGAATCAAAGGTGCGATTGTGGGTATAAAAGCTTTTGAGCGAATAAAGATTCCGCCTTCGGTTTCAACACCTCTAGCCCTTTGGGTGTCTAGTATGATATTTGCTTTTTTTTGCATTTGGGGAATAATTTGTAGGGTTGATAGGATTACATACGATAACTTTGGGCTTAAACCAACCGACTCAAGTGATGCAAGTAACTCTCGTACTTCAATTAGTTTGAAAAATAGCAATATAGCTCCGCCAATTACCAAGAGTTTAGAAGAAAGATTTAGGGCATGTATAATCCCTTCTTGTTTAATTGAGAATATCCATAGTTTCATTAAGATTATTTCTCCTGGGTAAAACAATGCTTGCATAACAAACATCATAGAGATTAAGATTAATAGAGTTTTAGAAATAGTTGAAATAAATGACTTAAAAACTTTGAAAAGAAGTGATAGAAAGAGTAGAACAATAAAAATACTAAGGGAGAAAATGTAACTGGGAATAATAAATATAGATACAATTAAGACCAGTACAATAAATAGTTTAGAAATTGGATTAATATCATTTTGAAGTATTAGATGATTACCCATAATTCCTCCCTATTCTTTTGAGTATATTGGTCCTAATTTAAACTTAGTTAAATAACGAGTAGACATACTTTTTATAATAAAATAACACATAACAACTGAAATTAGTTTATCTAATGTATCAGTAATTAGTTGTGTTGTTACAACGGCTCTAAGCAAGTCTTGACCTGCCGCAAGGAAAACACCTGTAATTAATGTACTTCCAGATCCGGTAACCCCACCAAACATGTATGCTGTAATTGGTGCAGCTACGATTGTTGCAGCAATAGCAATAATTACACTAGAGACTATTACTTTAAATACACCTTTTATCATTCTCTTCTTAGATAATACACCAGTTACAAAACCAATAACAATTGATACAAGGGCATATGGTAAGAACACTGGATCAAATATTGCATTTATAGAGTTACTAAGTAACCCAGTTAGAGCGCCGACCCAAGGACCTGCTAACATAGCAATAAGAATCGTACCTATCGCATCTAAATATACAGGTAACTTTAACACGGCAGCTAACTGGCCTCCAACTGTATTTATTGCGATTGCGACAGGCATAAGTAATAAGGACATCAAGGTAAAATCTTCTTTAATTTTATTCATGATTCTATCCCCTTTTATTAATTTTTTGTTGAAACTCCTTATACTCAAGATACTGATTCACATTATTTCTAAAAAGAGATCTAAAAAAGTAATCAAAAAACTCTTCTGGGAATACATCCACTGCAACGTCCGCATTTTTTTGGTTACACCAAGCATCAACAAGATCTACAACACATTCTCCCCTTGTTATTCCATTAAGGGAAATATCTACATGGCTATGAACATACTTAGCTAAACTTTGATTCGCTGCAATAGCAACAGCAAGTGGATCATGCATTACACAACCCAAAATTCTTTCGTGATTCCAATAATAACTTGTATAGTAATCAAGTATTTTGCCAAGAAATTCTCCTTTTTCACCTCCTATCAATTTTACAAATTCGATATGATTTGGTGTTAAAATTACTCTATGTGTAACATCTAATCCCACCATTTTAATAGGGATTTCAGCATCATACACGATTTTAGCTGCTTCAGGATCACACCATATATTGAACTCTGCCACTGGACTCATGTTTCCTTTAAGGATTCCGCCACCCATAGAAACAATTTCTCTAACCTTTATCATAGCGGTTGGATTTTTTAAGATAGCGCTAGCTATATTAGTTAATGGCCCCAATGTGATGACCGTAATTTCCTCAGGATACCTTTCAACCATTTCTATAATAAACTCCCAAGCATCTTTTTGGTCTGCAGGCTCATAATCTTTATTTACAATAATATTTCCTAAACCATTTTTACCATGGGTTTCTGTAGAGATGTAAAGGTCCTTTTCAAGAGGCATTTCTTCACCCCTAAAAATGGGGATGTTATAATTCCATTGCTCTAAAAGAAAATATGCATTATTAGTTGCTTGTTTAATGTCTACATTTCCATAAACTGTAGTGATACCCAGTACTTCAAAGTCTTTACTTTCTAGCGCCAAAAGTACAGCTACAGCATCATCAATGCCGAAATCTGAATCTATAATGACTTTTTTCAAGGTTTCACCCCCTCTTAAACTCTTTTTCTAATAATATACTTATCTCTTCCAAGTTATTTGGAAAAAGTCTCTTAAGAAAGATATTAAAGAACTCTTTAACATCTACATCCATAACTATCTTTGTGTTTGTTTCTTTCTTACTAAAGTCCACAACTGATTGCCCCACAGCAATTCCTTCCGTTTCAATTAATACTTTTCCGTAATTAAAGCTGATTATATCTGGTCTAATTAGATAGGCGATTACAAGTGGATCGTTGATTACACAACCAATTGTACGTTCTTGTTTCCAATGAAAATCAACATAGAATTGAGTAATATCATATATAAACTGAGACAAAGGAGTTTTAAATTGTTTTATAATTTCTCTAATGTTAGGTGATAACACTATCTTATGAGTTACATCAAGGCCAACCATCGTTATATCTAGTCCAGACTTAAAAACAATTTCAGCAGCATGTGGGTCAACCCAGAAATTATACTCTGCTACCGGAGAACAATTTCCATGGTATCTTGCAGCGCCACCCATTAGTATTATTTGCTTAACTAAACTAAGAGTTTTAATATCTTTTTGAATAGCCATGGCAATATTCGTTAAAGGACCAAGAGCAATTAAAGTAATTTCATCGGGGTTTTCCTTAATTGTTTGAAGAATAAAATCCACCGCATATTGTTCTTCGGGTTCATATTTTAGAAGTTCGTAAAATGTCTCACCAAGTCCATCGGCACCGTGAGTATCTGTTGCGTCAATATAAGACTTAACTAGAGGAAGGTTGCAACCTTTATAGACAGGTACAGATTTCCCAGTCATCTGAACTGTTTTTAATGTATTTCTAGTAGCTTGGTTTACTTCAACATTCCCGCTAACTGTTGTAAATCCTACTATATCAATTTCTGGCGACTCTAAAGCTAGCAATATCGCCAGGGAATCATCAATACCAGTATCAACATCTATTATTACTTTTCTCATAAATTCCCCCTATTAATAGTCTTATGTTTATTTAAAAACTCCTCAACTTCTTTTAAATCTGGAATAGACTGTTGAGCACCTTTTCTACTCACACATAGTGCAGAAGCAGCAGTTGCAAATTCCAGACACTCATGAATATTTAAACCTTTTAGGCGTGCTGAAGTAAAAGAGCCAATAAAAGTATCTCCCGCAGCTGTTGTATCTACTACATCAACCCTAAAAGCCGGGGTAATAATAAATTTCCCTTCCTTATTTAAGTATGCAGATCCCTTTTCCCCAAGAGTAATAATAACTTCTGAAAGTCCAATTCTAATTAGTTCCTTTAGTGCTTCTTCACACTCAGTAATTGTCTTAATCTCAATACCAGTTAATATCTCAGTTTCTGTCTCATTTAGATTTAGTAATGAAATATTCTTTAAATCCTCTGTTTTTACTTTCATTCCTGGTGCAAGATTTAGGAAGACTTTCTTATTTAACTTTAGTGCTAGTTTTAAAACGTGTTGATTCGTTTCCCAAGGAATTTCGTTTTGGAGAAGTACAACTTCATAGTTATCTAGTATACTTTCAACAAAGTGTACTTCCGATGGGATTAGGTTTAAATTCACACCTGGATCAAGCACAATGGTGTTGTTCCCATTTCTATTGACCAATATCGTTGCCATTCCAGTTTGACCTTCATGTTCAATTAAGTAATCTGTATTTACTTTTGCTTTTAATAAGTTTTCTTTAATACGATGACCAAAAGAATCTCTCCCAATAACTCCTATCATTAACACGTTTGAACCCGTCTTTGCCGTAGCAATCGCTTGATTGGCACCTTTTCCACCTGGAATAAATTGTGTACTCTGACTTCTTACGGTTTCACCAATCTTCGGGTGCCTTGTAACCTCTTGTACAATATCCATATTGAGGCTTCCAATCACAAGTACTTTTCCCATACATTAATGTCCCTCAATTCTTGTTGAATTTCTTATAATTAGTTCCATTGGTAAATCCTCTTGTATGATAGGTATTTCTACACCTCTTTCAATAAAATCAACTAGCCTCTTAATAGCGAGATACCCTATCCTGTCTATTGGTTGAGCTATTGTAGTTAGTTCAGGTTCAGTTATTCTTGATAGACTAATACCATCAAAGCCCACAACAGCTATTTCTTCTGGAATTTTTATTTTTTGTTTTATTAAAGCTTTTATTGCCCCAATAGCCATTAAATCATTAGCTGCAAATATTGCATCAATATTGTAGTTATTTTTTGTCAGTTCATATATTGCTTCCATACCACCGTTAACAGAAAGGTCACCGTATACTACATTTACCTCCATATTAAGCTTTCCCATTACATCTTTATAAGCTCTATATCTTCCATTAGTGGTACTCCATTGTCTAGGTCCAGAAATAAATCCTATACTTTTTCTTCCCATATTGATAAGGTGATCTAAAGCAAGTTTTGCTCCATTATAATTTTGTACACCAATTGTGGGAATGTTCTTCGCTGTTACTGCTCTGTCGATTGCAATAACCGGTAATTTTTTTCGTATAATTAACTTTTCACTTTCTTTATCCAAATTTGAAGCAATAATTATTCCATCAATATAACTACTGTACAAAGTCTTAAGAAATTGTTTTATGGAGTCCTTCTTTTTTCCATGAGTGTGATACAAGAGTACGCTGTAACCTTTTTCATACGCACTTTGTTCAATATAGCTCGATAGTTCATAAAAAAAAGGATTATTTATATCGGGGATAAGTAGAGCAATAGTATTCGACTTTTGATTAGATAAAGTCCTAGCAATTGAGTTTGGTGTATAATTTAGTTCACGCATTACCTCCAAAATTTTAATTCGTGTTTCTTCTCTTACATGAGGATTGTTATTTAATACCCTTGAAATGGTTGCTACGGAAACTCCTGCTTTTTGTGCTACATCTTTTATAGTCGGCATAAACCCTCCCCTTTTTTTCGTAATTACCATTTAGTTGTAAGCGGTTACAAAAATATAAACAATTGGTTTTGGAGTGATTTAACTCCTAGGTTATTGTAATCGGTTACATGTATTGGTGTGGTATTATTGTGAAGAGAAAACCTTTACTACGGATATTGTTTGAATAGTCTGAATCTTAATCATAATTTATGCAATGATGTTCTTTTTATATTCCATATTTATTTATTTTTAAAATTCATATGGAATAAATGACAATGTGGTACAGTTCATTACAAGATTATAATGTAACTAAGTTTGGGTGGATTAATTTTTAAAATTGCACTCTAATATGAAATTTACTTCAAGTGGAATACTTAATTAGGAGGGATTGAACATGTTTATTATCATCCCATTTATGGTTATGTGCTTATTAGAATTTGTAGTGGAACCCCTATTCAAAGTTCGAAAACGTCTCATTCGACGATTTGGTAGCTTACCTACTGGCTTAACCGTCATTGTTTTAACCTTCGTTATTTGGTATGTATTAATCTCTCAATTCCCGGCAATCGATGACCGCATCTTTACCTTTACATGTGTAGGGATTATGGTTTATTTTATGCCGAAAAAGTATGACGTTTAAATGATCATTAGTTGATGAAAATAAAAAAGTAGTGCAAACCTAGTTTCCTAGTTCCACACTACTCCTATTTGTTTGCTACATTAACTGCATTGTTGTAATGCACGTAGGATCGTTTTTAAAAGTTGAGATTTCTGACTCTACTACTTTTCCGTCATACTCAATTTTGGTTTTATATGTTTTATCACGTGGTAACCAAAAATCCATAAATCCGTTTTGAAGGGATTTAACGGTCTCATCAACGACGACATTGCCATCTTGATCTTCCATATACACATGAAACTCTTTTTCCACTAGTTCACCTTGACAACCTGTCAAGCTATGATTCGTTCAGGGATGGGTTTCATTTACATATGGTGCAATGGAAACAAAGAAATCCTCATTTGATAGATCGTGAACGGTCTTTTTCCCATCGCTGTCAGCCAAAATTAGTTCATGAGATGTAATGGATGCAGAACCTTCATCTAAGTTCCCCACACTATATTCATGCACCAATTCTTTAAGATTTACTGATGCTGTTTCTGTTTCTTTTGGAGAGTTTGCTTCATTCGTACTATCACTGCTACAAGCTCCTAACACAACAGTAGCTAGTAAAGTAACGGCTAATGTCTTAAGCTTCATCTAGTCTTCACTCCTTGCCTCTACTCTTCCTAATTACTTTTTCATTATACCATTGTCTTTTCCGTTTCGGTTATATTGCCTTACAGTTGACACAGAATCTACATCATTTTTTTAGCTGAAAAGTTGAGCCAAAATGATTAATCGGTATCCGGAATAATAAAATAATTACTGCTAGCGCGAGGAAAATGAGAATATAAATGACTAAATATGGAAAACCACAACCACTTATGTTCTTCGTAAAATGTTTCTACTTCATAAGTGAATTGTGTTTTCTTTGTTTGTTCCCACTTTCCAACAAAGTCCTTGTTTTTAAACAACTCTAGATTAAAATAGCGGTTGTCGAAAAAAACATAGTATGTATCAGAATTAAATTCAAAGCTATAATAATACCGTGCCAGATCAGCCTGGTTATGATAGATCATTTCAAATTCATGTTTTTTTCCGTCTTTTGTATAGGTAAATGTTCTCTTAAAAACATCGTACATTAAGGTAGATTGATTGAGGTGACAAGAAGATTTCACTTCAACCGTGTGATCAACATCTCTAAAAATAGTATCTACTTGTTTGATGTACAGTTTTTTCCTTTTATTAAAAAGACCTTTCTTATTTTCATCCGTATGATAGTACCTGATGCCTAATTCTACGGTACCAACTAACTTTTGATGATCATAAACGTCGCTATGATGTTCTGATATTTTATCAAACACCCAATTACCCATTGTATTCTCCCCCTCACCTCTCTATTTTAACCCATAAATACCCAAATCTCTTTTTTCAATTCATGAACAATTGGTGAATGTAAAAAAGAATTTGATTAACTTATGAATCACAAATAGTTCATATTCAGCAACCTTTTTGTGTAAAGTAATGGTAGAATAGCGATTTTATAGTAAAACTTTTTCCAAAATGGAGTTTATCACAATGACAATGAGTATCCTATTAGCACTACTTGCTGCGTTTTTTGCATCTATAACGGCAATCCTCGCAAAAATCGGGATAGAACAAGTTGATTCTAACCTAGCCACTGCAGTACGAACAGTGGTCGTTTTAATAATGGCATTCTTGATGGTCGTCATAACTGGACAAACAGATAGCATTATGACGGTGTCCACCCATGCGCTAATTTTTTTGGTTCTCTCTGGGATAACAACTGGTTTATCATGGCTATTCTTCTTTAGAGCGTTGCAAATTGGGGATGTTTCAAAAGTCGTTCCCATCGACAAATCAAGTGTGGTGCTTACCATCCTGTTATCTTTTATCGTTCTTAAAGAACCTGCGACCGCATTCGTCGTAACCGGTGGAATCATCATTTCCATTGGAACGTTTGTACTAATCGGAAAAAGAGATAAAAACAAAGCGAAAAGAAAGAGAATCAAAACCACCAAATCCTATATTTTTCTCGCAATCCTATCAGCCATTTTTGCCGCTCTTACTAACATACTAGCTAAGATTGGGATTGAGGATGTAGATTCTAACGTTGCCACCTTTATCCGGACCGTAGTCATCATTTTATTTGCCTGGGGGATTGTGTTATTCCAAGGAACGTTTAAACAGCTAGGAGCAATCTCGAAAAAATCCTTCACCTTTTTGATACTGTCAGGAGCCGCAACCGGCCTATCGTGGTTATGTTACTTTGGAGCACTTGCACTTGGCAAGGTGAGTGTAGTCAATCCAATTGACAAATTCAGTGTAGTCCTTACGATGATCCTAAGTTTCATCATTTTAAAAGAAAAACCAACCAAGTCAACCATTATGGGTGCCGCGCTAATTACGGTTGGGACTGCCCTGCTGATTTTTTAGGTTAGGAAGTTTACCGATAATCAAAAATTCGCTTGGTCTAATATCCAAGCGTTTCTCTATTAATCAGACTTCGCTTTGTCTTTTGTTTGAAGTTTTTGTTCCTTTTGACAGTACTGCTGTTATTTGAGGCTCTCCTGTCAGAACTTGGCTCCACTTCTGACTCTACTGAACTTTTTTTTGCCTTTCCTGTCAGAACTGGGCTTGCCTTCTGACTCTATTACTCCTTTGTACGGCTCTCCTGTCAGAACTTGGCTCGTCTTCTGACTCTACTGCTCTTTCTCACCCTTCTCCTGTCAGAACTTCACTCGTCTTCTGACTCTACTGCTCCTTTTTACTCCTCTCCTGTCAGAACTTCACTCGTCTTCTGACTCTACTACGCCTTTTTACGCTCCTCCTGTCAGAGCTTCACTCGTCTTCTGACTCTAGTGAACCTTTTCAAGCTTCTCCTGTCAGAACTTCACTCGTCTTCTGACTCTACTACGCCTTTTTACGCTCCTCCTGTCAGAACTTCACTCGGCTTCTGACTCTAGTGAACCTTTTCAAGCTTCTCCTGTCAGAACTTCACTCGGCTTCTGACTCTAGTGAACCTTTTCAAGCTTCTCCTGTCAGAACTTGGCTCCACTTCTGACTCTACTGCTCTTTCTCACTCTTCTCCTGTCAGAACTTGGCTCCACTTCTGACTCTACTACGCCTTTTTACGCTCCTCCTGTCAGAACTTCACTCGGCTTCTGACTCTACTACGCCTTTTTACGCTCCTCCTGTCAGAACTTCACTCGGCTTCTGACTCTAGTGAACCTTTTCAAGCTTCTCCTGTCAGAACTTGACTCACCTTCTGACTCTGCTGCTCTTTTTTATGCTCCTCCTGTCAGAACCCAGACCATCTTCTGACCCTACTCCCCCTTTCTACTCCTCTCCTGTCAGAACTTCACTCCACTTCTGACTCTACTACTCCTTTTTACTCCTCTCCTGTCAGAACTTCACTCCACTTCTGACTCTACTACTCCTTTTTACTCCTCTCCTGTCAGAACCCAGACCATCTTCTGACTCTACTACTCCTTTCTACTCCTCTCCTGTCAGAACTTCACTCGTCTTCTGACTCTACTGCTCTTTCTTACTCCTCTCCTGTCAGAACCCAGACCATCTTTTGACTTTACTAACTCCTTTTTACTCCTCTCCTGTCAGAACTTCACTCCACTTCTGACTCTACTACTCCTTTTTACTCCTCTTCGGTCAGAACCCAGACCATTTTTTTGACTCTACTAACTCCTTTGTAAGCCTCCCCTGTCACAACTTCGCTCAACATCAGTCAAACCATGTATTTGTAAAAAACTCTATACAATGTTTTCACGACCTCCCCTCCGTAATAATAAATTCTCCAAAGTGGGATAATAGGCAACAGATAGCACTTCGAAGGGAGCTCACGATATGCAAAAACAAAACGTCCTGTTTAATCTTGATGACACATTATCCTATTGCAATCGGTATTTTAACGAAGTCATTGATGAGTTTGCTAACACGATGACGAGTTGGTTTGACACTTTTACGAAAGAAGAAATTAAAGAGAAGCAGTTACAAATTGATATAAAAGCCATCGAAAAGCATGGGTTAAAGTCAGAGCGGTTTCCGGAGTCTTTTGTAGGAGCATATCAATATTTTTGTGATGTTACAGGGAGAGAAAAGAAAGAGGACAAGATTAAATACTTAAGGAATTTAGGATTTAAAGTGTTCGAGATTCCGGTCGAGCCCATTCCTAAAATGTATGAAACACTTGAAAGACTAAAAAATGATGGACATGAGTTATATTTGCATACAGGTGGGGATGAGGCCAATCAGCACAGAAAAATTGCTCAGTTAGAAATCGCAACGTACTTTGAGCATCGTATTTTTATCTCTGAACACAAAGATACAACAGCTCTATCGGACATTCTAAAAACGATTGATGCTGATCCAAATGTTACGTGGATGGTTGGAAATTCGTTAAGAACCGATATTGTTCCTGCCCTAGAAAAGAATATCCACGCGATCTATATTCCTGCGGAGACAGAATGGAAGTACAACATGGTTGATGTTGACGTCGAAGATCATCATGAATTCTTTACCGTTCAATCACTTGAGGAAGTACCCGATGTCATTTACAATCACATCCAGTAGAAATGAATTTGATTTCCCACAGCTCACTGCATTGTATGGTTTCCTATAAAATTGTACACCATGTATGATGATAGGAGAGTTTTTTATGATGAAGCATTTAAATGTGTTATTAATAAAATTGATTTCCAGTATTCTTGTATTCTGGATTGCCTTTGACTTATTTTTCGATGCAACTTTTTCTCAAATCTTGTCCTTTGCTTTACTCGTCACAATTGTTTCCTATTTTATTGGAGATCGAATTCTTCTCCCTCGATTAGGCAATGCCCAGTCTGTTGCAATCGATTTTTTTCTAACCTATAGCATCGTTTGGGTTTTCGGAAGTGTCCTCTTTGAAAGCTATCTGATCGTGGCTTGGGGCAGCATCATCTCAGCGGCACTGTTTGCTGTATCAGAATTAATTGTTCATGCGTACATCGCAAGAAATGTGAGACTGCCAGTTCCTGAAAGAAATACTAGCTTTAACCAAAGACTTGCCTATGAATTCGCAGAAGAGCAAGATCCGGATCCTAGAAAAGAAAAATAACCATACAAAAGCACCTAGTACAGGCTAGGTGTCTTTGTTTATTTAGATTAAACCTATAGAAATTAAAAAAGACCAAATCAACCCTCGATTTGATCTCCCCATATTTCAAACTGTATCAGTTCTTCTTCTTATTTCCAAAGACTTTATTTCCAGCACCTTTGATCACTTTGGATGATGTATCGACCGTTTTCCCCACGATTTCGTTTCCAAAGCTCGACGTGTTCTTTAATACATTCGATGAGGCGTCTGCTGCTTTTCCGACTAATCCACCTTCACCTGATACCGTTTTTACAATCTTATTCGCACTGTCTACAGTCTTATGCACGAGTTCATTCGCTTGGTTAGAGGTATTCTTAAAGATGTTCTCACTCTTCCTGTTGTTTTGATCTGAAATAACAATCTCCTCCTTCAGCATATTCTTTATTATTTATGTGATAAAACTACTTAACATTCGCATTTTGGGTCGATTTTATGCAAATTTACTTATAAATCTTATAAAACGTGGTAATAATGCAGCAGAAGGAGTGATTGATATGAAAAAAAGATATATGTTGATGATTGCACTAATTGCTTTTGTACTTATAATGGTTGTCACAAACCCAAAACAAGAGGATTATGTTAATTGGGCCACAAACGAGCTTACCGCTGATAAAGGAATCCTTCTATCATTGGGGGCTAATCAACTTGCTAAGCCTGTCATCGATTCAGCGACGGAAACAACCAATTTCATGCTGTTTTCCGTTTACAAAACGGCTGTTCCACACAATGATTCCATCGTCACAACGGTTGGATTACTCAACCAGTTTATTCAAACTGAAGCTGCTGAATAGCGCATAAAGAAATCACCTATCGTCATTGATAGGTGATTTCTTTTGCACCACTAATCCTCTGAATTGGCAGTGGCAACGGTCTTTGTTTCAAGCAAACTGACTGCTTTTTCAATAAATTCGTCCCTTTCACTTACGATTCCATCTCTTGACGTTGCCGCCATCATCGTTGGTGGGACACCTTTTCCATTTAACACCGAACCATCTGCTTTCATGACTTTCATTCCGGTCCAGCTAAAATAAAGCTCACCCGGAAGGATATCTGTGTTCACCAATCCTCCTGAACCTGCAGAAACAACGCCCACAATATCCCCTAAGTTGTTCTCCGAGACAAAATTCAAGTACGATTCAGCATCTCCCTTAGTACCTTCATAGGAAAGGAAAACGAGTTTACCTGAGAATGTTTGTTGTACCGGCTCAACTACCCAGTCCTCCTCCAGCGTACGATTATAGTTAGACACCCCTTCGTAATCGGGAAGGATGATTTGAGGGATTTTGTATTGTGAGCCTTCCGTCTTCTCACTTACCATATACGATAATAACTCTCTCGTTGATAAGTCAGGAGTACCCCGCAAGTCAAAGATTACCCCTTTCGCTTGTAAAAGTGTATCTAAATATGGTCGAATGTCTTCCATCTTCGTCCCATTCAAATTCACATAATACTGATTGGAACCTAGTTCTCTTACTATGTCTGTACGGTTGAATTCATCGACTTCATGCACCTTTTCAAAGGTCATAAGAACTTCTTTTTCGACTCCATTTCGGTTAATGTTCAATCGGACTCTTTGACCTTTTTCGCCTTCCGTATACGCTTTTAACCCTTGATAAATTTTATATTGTGAAGATCCTGATTGCAGTTGAGCAAGCTCCTTTAATTCCTCAATGGAAGCTTTCCCGTCTTTTGAAATAATAATATCACCTTTTTGAATCGGTGAATCTGGAGCTGAAGCTGTCACATAAAGGGCACCATCTTCTATTCCCAAGTGGAATGGGAGGTTGTATTTTATATGAGAGCCCCATACATACACGTCCGCTTGACCATCCTCTAATGGCGTCAGCATTTTCTTGAAAACTTGGATAAATTCTTTTTCATTCGAAGCAGCAATTGCTCCCTTTAAAGCAGGTTGCAACTCTTTGCCCCAGTGACTTCGATTGCCTACAAAATTAGGGTAGAAATGCTGAATTTTATTCCATGCAATCACAATATCGGCTAATCGAATATCTTCATCTTGCAAATCCAATTCATTCATATCTAAATCTTTCACGTCACGGAAGATCTCCATAAATAATAGATTCGACTCTTCTGAATATCCTAAAGTCCCTTCCTCTTCAGTTGAATAAAGGACAATCGGCAACTGAACGTATAAGTCTTCACCCACCTTTTCTTTGATGACTTTTTCTTTTTGAGGAATGAGCTCAAATAATCCTTCCGTTACCTCTTGCTGTGTCTCTTCTACATATACTCGTTGACTCTGGTACAAGTTCAAGTCATCTGTTTGTGTTCTTGGTGGTCTCGAACCCGCCGCATAAACGATTCCAGGTCCTTGGTGTTGCCACGCCACTAGCTGAAGGGACGATCGATTGATACTTCCGATAAATTGGAAAGGATCTTCAGGCTCCTCTCCTTCCTGATAAAATTTCATCGTTGGAGCAATCGGATAAAATAATTCTTCTAACTTTCTCCTCAACTCTTTATCATCTTTTGCTGTTTTTATTTCCTGAATGCCGTAGACAGCGAACTTATCCCAGTCCATAAAAGCAGCTTGATCACTAGGGTGGAAGTATCTCACATATCCATAAACCTTTGAAAAAACTTCCACGTTTTTCACCATTCGATCCTCTTCTTGAGCAATCTGAACAGTTGAAGGAACGTCGTCTCCAATATAGCCTTTTGAGGATAAAAAGGTAATCGTGGAAACGATAAAAATTACCGCAACGCTAGCACTGACCAGTATTCGTTTTGGCGTTACTTTCTTAGGTTCAAACGTCTTAACAAATCGATTCCATCTAGTTTCCATGACAGCTCTTTCTACTTTTACCCATTTCTTATTAAAAAAGATTTTCAACCCTTCTCCCAAGAAGGAAAAAGTAAGAATGGTAAATGCAATACAGGCAGATGCAAAGAACGGAATCCAGATCGCTTCCCGAATATCATTTAAGGAATTTGAAAGGAGAACCGGCCATGCTAGCGAGCGATTTTCAAAGAACCACCTGCCCGTTTCATCCTGAACATATTCTTGTGATAAAAAAACGGAAATGAATCCAAATTGAGCAAGTAAAAATAAGGATCTACCCAAATCGGTTGTAAAATAAATAATCGATTTCTTTTTTAAATAAGGAAAATAATAGTTGGCAAAGAGCTTCCACTTGGATGTTCCGACGGAAACCCCTGCTAAAACGAATTCTTGACTACTTATTTGCCCAAATTCTTCTTTATAAATTTGCGCAATTCTCCCAATCTCCACTAAAGCCATTAACGAAACCATCCAGTAAATCCGGTTCGGGGTGAACTCAAAATAAGGGATGGCCATAAAAATCATCACAATAAATAAAATAGGAAAATAAGAGAATAGTAGCTGTAGACCGCGTAAACTAATCGTAAAGATTTTAATATTTCGACTAGCAAAATAGCCTAAAGGAATGGCAATCATGAACCGAACAAGCGATACAAGGCAGACAATTAATAAGGTTTCCTTCGCTCCTAACACAATGAGGCTAAACAGGTCCACCCCTTTACGATCCGTACCAAACCAATACTCACCCGAAGGAGGTAGCGGTGGAACAATGAGTTTTCCGTTGTCATCTTTTAAAAACATAAACTGCGTCAAATCCTTATCGACGATGGATAGGCCTGGACCAATAAAAGAAAAGAATAAAATTAACGCCAGAAATAACCCGCTTATAACAAGCAAAGGAAATTGTCTTATAAATAGGACTCCATTCCACAAAAAGGTTAGAAGTGAAAGCAGTACAATTCGAAGTTTTGATGCCCCAATTGGACGTACCGATTTTTGTGTGTCTTCTGTAAATGGAATGAGGAAATGCTTTGCCATATCACTCATAAACATCGTAATAAACATGATGATTAAAAAAGGAAACAGATACCCCACCGTGACCATGATCTGATCCTCTTGCACGGACTTCATGAGGTAATATCCTACGCCCCGATAATATGCTAGTAATTCAATAATCGGTAAGCTTGTTAAAATAAATAACATCACCGTTCTTGAATTGGTTAAAATGCTACCCCAAGTGTTCCACAATAAATGCGAAAAAATAATGTACGTTTCAGATTTCCCTTTTGAGATAGCGGTCTTCACATACTCTTTCGTTTCTTCGGACTCCAGATTGGTAATGGTAATCCGATACATATATAAAATCGGATATAAACTTAAACAAAAGATAGGAAGAATCGCATTATACCAATGTTCATGCCCAAACAAATCAAGTTGAGGAAATCCAAACCTCACAGCAAACATGAGCCCATACTGAACCAAGATAAAAAGAAAGAAGTCTGGTAATGTACTAAACAACAGATTAATACTTTGAATGAATTTACCAAACCATTTTTCCCGATACTTAAAACCTATGAGACCAATTAAAACACCAATCGTTATACTTATAAAGAAAGAAGGGAGTATTAGCTTTATACTTCTTAGCGCATTTCGGATTACTTCCTCAAAGATAAATGCCCCTGTCTCCGCCTTTCCTAATCCCTCACCAGAAATAAGGTTCTTTATTGTGGTAATGTATAATTCTAGCATGTGATCCACATTAAATTTCATCGTAAAACTAAATGGGTCTTTCGGAATAATAGCTAGAAAAATTAAAATAAGTGCAACCAACGTGATAATGAATAAATTCTTTAATTGCTTGATCAGAATCCTCATAAAAGGAACCCCCTTTCTAACCTTTTTATAAAATTATTAACAGAATTTTACAACTATTACGTTTTTATTTCGATACGCTAACAAAATTTCCCTTCAATTTAGACAAAAAAAGTAGTGCAAACCCACACAATGGTTTAACACTACTAATCTCTTGCTATGATGTTTTTTCTTTCCTTTGGAGCAGGACAGCTGCCACAACAATGATTCCCTTAAAGGCTTCTCGTAAAAACGGCGGGACTCCAAATAGATTTAATAAATTGTTCATGACCGCAATGATCAACATCCCGTATACGGTACCCAAGATAAATCCTCTACCACCCATCATGCTCGTTCCACCAACGACCGCTGCTGCGATGGCGTCCATTTCCATCCCTCTTCCCGCGTTTGAAAAGTCCATCGAACCGATGCGAGAAACTTGAATGATCGCCGCAATGGATACGAGAAGTCCCATCAGAGCGTAAACGCGCAGTTTTACTTTATTCACATTAACCCCAGATAGCTTTGCTGCTCTTTCATTTGAACCCACGGCAATGATTTGTCTTCCAAACGTCGTTCGTTTTGATACATAGTAAAGGATGTACGCAATAATTCCCCAATAAATAATCGGCATAATCATCACGTTTCCAATTTTAAAACTAGCAATCTGTAAAAACTCAACAGGTACTTTTGGATTCGATCCCTGCATGAAATGTTGCGTGACACTTCGAAATATCATCATCGCACCCAAGGTAGCAATGAATGGAGGCACCTTCCCTTTTGTGATGGTTGCTCCTATCAGTAAGCCAAGTAAATATCCTAATAGCAGCACTAATAGAATCGTAACCACATAAGCCATAAATCCTGTTAGACCGAAAATACCAAGAATTCCATTGCTACCTGTGTCGAGAAGCACCATCGTAAAAGCACCTGTAGCAACCAATGTAGAACCCACGGCTAAATCGATTCCACCGGTCATAATCACGAGTGTCATGCCTAAAGCAATAATCGCCACACCAGCATTATTCCTTAAGATGTTAATCCAATTGTTGATCCAAGACCTAAACCATTCACCGAACGAATCATAGTCAAACCCTAACACTAACGTCTGTAAAATAATCATAATGATGAGTGCAATGGCAATGCTAAACAAAGGATCATTCGTCCATTTGTATTTAAACCACGCAACAAAGTTCCGTTTACTGTTTTCATTGGCTTTATCCATAAATGGCTCCTCCTCCCTTACTTATGTTACTAGCCCCCCTGTTGCCAGACTCATAATGTTATGTTCGTTCATACTTTCCCCTGTTAACTCTCCTTGAATGACCCCATGGTACATAACAAGCGCCCGATCACATACACGAATGATTTCATTGGCTTCACTAGATAAGACGACAACCGCAATGTCTTCTTCGGCAAGTTTTAAGATGATGTCATAGATATCTTCCTTTGCTCCTACATCAACCCCTTGGGTAGGATTGTCTAAAATTAGTAGCTTAGGATTAGCAGCTAACCACTTTGCCAATACCACCTTTTGTTGATTTCCACCAGAAAGACTTGTAATGCTATCCGTAAGCTTGCCCATCTTGATTCTTAATGTTTTCTTGTGTTCCTCAAACACTTCCTGATGCTTTTTCGTATTAATGATTCCACGTCTTGAAAAATGGGGCCATGTAACAATCGACACATTTTCATATATATCCATGTCTTTTATGATGGCATTTTCTTTCCGATTACGAGGTAAGTATGCAATCCCTTCACGAATGGCTTTCGTTGTGCTTGTGATTTTCACTTCATTCCCATTCAAGTAAATCTTTCCTGACGATACTTTTTCCGCTCCAAAGATCGACTGAAAGAGTTCACTTCGTCCGTCACCAAGTAACCCTGTCACCCCAACAATTTCACCGGCTTTTATAGAAAAACTAATATCTCTAAAGGTTTTAGCGGAGGATAGATGCTCCACACGAAGTACTTCTGAACCAAGCCTCTTCTCCCTTAAAAGCGGCTCTGTTCTCACATCATACCCAACCATATGGCGAGCAAGGTCATTGGTCGTCACATCGCTAACCTTCCCCTCTGACACGAGGTTTCCGTCCCGAAGAACAAGGTAACGATCGCAAACTTCCATCACTTCCTTCAGTTTATGAGAAATAAAGATGATTCCCACATCGTGTTCCTTCATCGACTTCATCATGGTAAACACCCGTTCAATTTCTTGATCCGTTAAGGAGGTGGTTGGTTCATCCATAATAATAATCGATGCGTTTGTCATCATGGCTTTGCAGATCTCTACAATCTGCTTATAGGATGAATCCAAATCTTGAACCATCGTATTCGGATCCAAATCTACGTTCATTTTTTGAAACATTTCTTCTGTTTCTTTGTACATTCTTTTTAAATCTAGGCTTCCTCTTTTCGTTTTCAATTCTCTACCAAGAAACATATTCTCATAGATAGGTAGGTCGTTAATAAGGTTGAGCTCCTGGTGAATGAAGGCAATTCCCGCTTCCTGTGATTGAGCAGGCGTATGAAATACCACTTGTTGACCATCAACAGTGATCGTTCCTGAATCCATCTGATGAACTCCGCCCAGAATGTTCATCAACGTCGATTTTCCAGCGCCATTTTCACCTAGTAAGGCGCAAATCTCTCCACCTTTTAAGGTGATTGATACATCTTTAAGTACATCATTGCTTCCGAATGATTTGCGTATGTTTTTCATCTCTATGATCATGAAATCACCTCCATACGTTAAACTGGGTTATTAAAAGAGAGGCTATAGCTGTGCCATAACCCCTCCATATCTTCTTGTATCGGTTTAGTATGGTGAACCGTCATCCAAGAACTCTTCGTAATTCTCACGGTCTACAACTGACGTAGGAATAATGGTATTCTCTTCCACACTCTCCCCTTTTAACAGCTTAAGTGCAACGTTTACAGCATCTTTAACCATTGCTGGACTGTATGTGGCGGACTGAATCCAAATATCCTCATTCTCTGGCATCATCTTGAAGTATTCCTGCATCCCTCCACCGCCAGTGACGACCTTAATATCGGTTCTTCCTGCTTCACGAATCGCCTGTAGCACCCCGATAGATGTTTCATCATCCATGGAATAAACAGCATCAATCTGCTTATTGCTTGTTAGGATATCTGCAAAATCCTTCAAACCATCTTCTCTTGTAAACTGGGTTGCATAAGTTAGTAGATTCATATCCGGAGCAATTTCCTCTATCGTTTCAACAAAGCCTTTCTTTCTTAACTCAGACACAGACCCTGACGTTGGAACCTCAAGAATAACGACATTTCCATCTGTTCCAATTTTGTCTACAATATAGTGTGCACCTTGGACTCCCATATCCTCGTTATCGCCAGCTACACGGTATACACCCTCTGCATCAATGACGATATCGAAGTTTACGACTTCAATGCCTTCATCAAGGGCTCTTTGAATCGGTACTTCCATCCCTTCCCACTGTGGAAATGCTACAATCGCTTCTGCTCCCCAAGTCATTAAATCGTCTAACTGGGATGTCATTTCCTCTGCGTTACTACTTGTTTGAATCTGGTATTCAATCTCATCCCCTAGTTCCTTCGCACGCGCTTCAGCATGATAGGCGACCGCAGCTACCCACCCGTGAGTAACCGCTGGAGCTAAAATTCCAATCTTGTACTTATCAGCATCATCGCCACTACCAGAATCATCCCCCGTATCTGCACCACATGCACTAAGTGCAAAGACAAGTATCAGCAACAAAAATGAATAGAAAGCCTTTTTCACTAAAATAACCTCCTTAGTTTACACTTGTAATCTATTACAAATTGAAGTGAAACCTTTTTTAAAAAAACTGGTAAACGAATAAAAGCGCTTTCATTCTACCTAAAGATAAACAACAGATTCTGTTTCTAGCGATCTTTGGATGGCCTCTAACAATTTAAGGGTATACATGACTTCGTCCAGAGGGATCATCGTGTTTTCTTCGTTCTTTTCTATACAATTGACAAAATAAGCTAGCTCATTTTTAAAAGGATCCTCATCGTCAACATGAATTTCTACTACTTTATTGTTAGAGTAGTATCTAAACTGGTGTTGGCTATCTTTAAGGTTTTCAATATTTTCACCAGCTGCAACACTAAAGTCTAGTATGCTATCATCGGTTTGTGTCCTTAATGCCATCGTAAAAGGATATCCCGACTGCATTCGTTGGGACGCTTCCACAAAGGCTTTGCCACCATTTTTAAAAGTTAGGGTGGTCATCACATGGTCCCAAGCTCCAAGTAAGTTCTTGTGTCCTACTGCATATACTGACTCGGTTTCCCCTAACAAATAATAGAGAAAGTCAATATCATGAATATGGAGGTCAAATAAAGCACCGCCACTTTTCTCTGGATCTTGAAACCAAGTACTCCAGTTTGGAACCTGACCTAGCCGTTTGGCATGAACCACTTTTATCTCCTTCAACTTGTCACTTTCGCTATAAGTTTTAAATACCTTATATTCCGGCCAAAAGCGTAAGACGTGGCCTACGAACAACTTCACTCCATGTTCTTGAACCACTTTTAATATACGGTTGGCAGATTCAACGGATAAGGTAAGAGGTTTTTCGCATATGATGTGTTTCCCGGCTTTAGCCGCCTTGATAATATATTCCTCATGCAAATAGGTTGGTAGGCAAATATCCACGATATCAATTTCCTTTTTCGATAAAAGGTCATCGTACTCTGTCACGAAATCACCACCGTACACAGTATCCATTGTTTCTTTCTTCGTACATATAGTGGTCACTTGTGCATTCTCTATTTGTTGATAGGCGTTTAAATGTGCTTTCCCGATAAACCCTAACCCAACGAGCCCAATGTTCTTCACTTGTTTTCACCTACCATCATGTAAGAATGCTTGAAAGATAGTCATAAGAACTTTGTACGGCTTTATTTACTTCGTCTAAACTCGCTGGTCCTGATGGTGTAAATTCAACCTCAATGCTTATCGGTCCTTGATAGTTTGCTTGCTTAAGTGTGTGAAAGATTCGGTGGAAATCGAATTCCCCATCTCCGATTGCTGGGAAGTTCCATACGTTCGCAGAACCAATTTTATCCTTCAGATGAATGAATTCAATGTAATCGACGGAATTCTCCAAATCGTCATATGGATAAATCCCTCCGTAAAATAGTACATTTCCAGTGTCATAATTTATTTTCACTCGATCATTTAGCGTTTTCGCCAAATGTTTTAAAGACACTCCAGTTGCAAAATTATTCCCATGTGTTTCAATGACGAGTTGCTTATCAAACTTCTCACATTTTTGTATGATCGGTTCTAGGTTTTTAGCCAATACCTTTTCATCCTCTATTACATCTTGATCCCCATGTGCATCACCTGTTGCGGTAATGATATATTTACAATCAAACTCTACCGCCAATTCAATGCTATCTATTAGATTTTGAATCCCTTCCTGTGTCATCACATTGCTATGAGCCCCAATTCCTACACATTTCATCTTGTATTTTTCTAATAAAGCTTTAATCTCATTTCGTTCCTTTGAAGACATTTCCGGTAAAATGTGAGCTGTATGATCTTTTACAGCTGCTAATTCAATTTGTGTGAACCCTGCTTGGCTTGCTCCTTTTACAGCTTCTTCTAAAGTAAACCCGTGGTACGTGTTCGAATTGATTGCAAGCTGTTGTATCATGTCACCCCTCCTGTCACGTATGTAATTGATTACATACAAATTGAAATGAATACTATAAATATATGTTCCAAGTAAGTTACACATGATACGTCAGTCACGTAATTCCTGCTGTAATCCGTTACATTTTATTAAATTCCATTTTCCCCTAAAATCTTCTCAATCACTTTAAGGCTTGCAAGAGCTTGCTGCCCCGTAACACTTGGTTCCTTGTCATGAATGATACAATCGATAAAGGCATCAATGACTCCAGAACTCGTTTGATTCTCATTTGTTTGAATCGGCTCCAGTTCGTATTTAATCACCGCACCATCCTTCGTTTCAACGATTAACTGGTGTTCAGGATGATGATAGATTTTTAGGATTCCTTTTTGACAGTAGATGGTCGTTGAATTATCCTCAGAACCGTAATACGTCCATGAAAATGAAGCGGTCCCTAAACGACCTTTTTTCGTCTTTAACGCGCATACGACATTGTCGCACACCTCAATCGGTTTCCCATTCTCATCGACTTTATCAAGAGCAGCATAAAACGCATGAACATCTTCTATTTCATCATCTAATAGGAAGTGAATTAAATCGATTTTATGAATCCCTAAATCACCTGCAACGCCAGAGTGCGAACGCTCTTTTTTAAAAAACCAGGTAGCATTCGATTTATCTACTCCCCAACTTTCCGGTCCTTGGTGGCCAAAGGAAGATTTAAAGGTTAACACTTCCCCTAGTTCTTTCTTATCAATGATTTCTTTTGCTTTTTGATGTGCCTTCGTGAATCGTTGGTTATGGTCCACCATAAGCTTCTTTCCAGATGCAGCCTGCGCTTTAAGGATCTCTTCTGCATGTTTTACACTGATTGCCAACGGTTTTTCGCATAAAACATGCTTCCCATGCAATAATGCTTGGGCCGTATTAATATGGTGCGCTTCATTTGATGAACAGTCGCTAACCGCTACGATCGTTGGATCATTAAAAAGTTCTTCAATGGTTTCTACTGAGCGTCCACCAAATTGTTGAGCCAGTTCCTTAGCCCTCTGTAGATTTCGGTCAAAAAATACAATTTCATCTACATGCGGGTTTGCTCGATACTCCGGTGCATGACGAAATTTCGTAATGGAACCACACCCGATGATGCCCACTTTCATTCCCATATGCATCCCCCCTTTTGAAGTTAACTATCCCATAGTAGATTCACGAATGATTAATTCATGATCTAGTACCATGCTTTCCACTTTATTTCTTCTGATAATGCTAATGAGCATGTTGGCTGCTGTGCATCCCATTTTGTACATCGGCTGAGCAATCGTGGTGAGTGTTGGATTCGTCATATTTGAGAAGCTGATATTATCGAACCCGACTACAGCTATATCGTCCGGAGCTTTTAAGCCACATACATTAATTTCTTTTAGTGCCCCAATGGCTAAAGTGTCGGACACTGCAAAGACGGCTGTTGGCTTCTCGTCCAAACGAAGGAGCATTCTCATCGCCTGAACGCCATCTTGGAAGTCTAACTGATGGGTGTGATAAATCCACTCTTCTCGAAGTGGTAAGCCGAATTCTTTTAGCGCTCTTTCATACCCATTTCGTCGTTGGCGGGCATATAAAAACTTTTCATCTGAGTTGATTAGGGCAATTTTTTGATTCCCCAATTTAATGAGATGTTTAACTGCGTGGTAGGCAGCTAACTCATGGTTAATAGTGACATACGGAATACTTCCACCCTCTTCGTATTCACTACATAGAATAATAGAATGATTCTCAGCAAGCTCCGTTAGTTTTTCCATATTAACGGTTGGGTCCATGGAAATAACCCCATCTGCTAGTTTGTTTTTCACCATATTAAAATAAATATTTTCTCGTTCGGGACTAGAATTCGTTTCACATAGAAGGATGTTGTAGTTGTTTGCAATGGCGGTGTTTTGAATGCCATTAATAATGTCTGAATAAAAAGGATTAGAGATACTTGGAATGAGTACGAGCAAAAGCCGACTTTCGGAGTTTCTTAAATTACGTCCTAACATACTAGGTTCATAATCTAAATCTCGAATCGCATTTTCAACTTTTAGTCTCGTTTTCGGAGTAACTGAAGGATTGTTGTTAAGAACACGGGAAACCGTTGCAACGGAAACACCCGCTTTTTTTGCGACTTCTTGAATATTTGCCATGTTAGATCCCACTTTCAGTTTATATATATTCATCATATTGTAATCGATTACAAAATTATTCTTAAAATTAATATTAATCTCACAAGGCATTCTAAATTGTGTACCTTTTCTATAAACTCTTACTATAAAACTCTTTTTTATTCCCATAATGTAATGGATTACAAGGAGGTATGGTGATGAAGTTAGGTGTTTTTACTGTTTTATTTTCGAATAAGAACCTTGATGAAATGTTAGACCATGTGGCTTCAAAAGGAATTGAAGCAGTAGAGCTTGGTACAGGCGGTTACCCGGGAGATGCCCATTGTAAAGTCGATGAACTATTAAACAATGAAAAGAAATGCGAGGAATTTCTAGAAAAGATTACTAGTAGAGGGCTAATGATTAGCGCTTTAAGCTGTCATTCAAACCCACTTCATCCTCAGAAACATTTATCAGAAAAAGCGGACACCCTTTTTACGAAAACCGTAAAGTTAGCTAGCAAACTTGGGGTACCTGTTGTGAATACATTTTCGGGATGTCCCGGTGATCATGAAGGGGCTAAATATCCGAACTGGCCTGTAGCACCTTGGCCACCTGAATTTCAAGAAATTTTGAAATGGCAATGGGAGGAAAAGATTATTCCTTACTGGAAGGAAAAAGCTGCATTCGCCGATCAGCATCAAGTAAAGATCGGTTTAGAACTGCATGGTGGATTCTCCGTTCATACCCCGGCCACTCTCTTGAGGTTACGGGAAGCATGTGGTCCTGCGATTGGCGCAAACCTTGACCCTAGTCACATGTGGTGGCAAGGCATTGATCCAGTCGAGTCCATTAAAATCCTCGGTCGTGAAAATGCCATCCACCACTTTCACGCAAAAGATACCATAATGGATCAACCAAATACGAACCGAAACGGATTAACCGACATGACTTCTTATAGTGACATGCAAAATCGTTCCTGGTATTTCCGTACGGTTGGTTTTGGTCACGATGCGAAAGTTTGGGCGGATATCATTAGTACTCTACGCCTTTATGGATATGATTACGTGGTTAGTATTGAACACGAGGATGGATTAATGTCGATTGACGAAGGATTTACGAAAGCAATTGAAAATCTTAAGCCAGTTATGGTGAAGGAATCGGTTGGGGATATGTGGTGGACGTAGAACACATTAAGCGAGAGAGAAGACCAAGAAAGATTACTGGTCAGCTCTTCTCCCTACACCAGTATCTGGATGGTTACTAGTTTCTCACCTTTAACTTTAATCAGTGGTTCAACTGGTTTTTCTCCCTCAAAATAAAAAATTCTCTTATAAAGGCACCTAACCCAGCAGAACATCCAATCACGGAAATTAACATGACAACTCTTACGAATGTATGTGGAGAGAAAACCACTTGCAAGCTTCCTAAAATAATGAGCAAGCCAAGCAAAACACATCCTACGACTAATGGTTGTTTACTTGATTTCTTTTTCATTATATCTCTCTCTTTCGTTATGTATGTACTAAGTATATCATTTCCTTGGGTTGTACTTCATGCAATAGAAATAGAGGCTGGACATAACTATTTCAGGCAATGATAAACCCGAACTATTAGGTGATATTTCAAGGGATATTTCGCCTAATAGTTCGGGTATTTATAATGAGTTAAGTTGGAAGAATAAGTTCGTTCCATTGCGCTGCACCCACTCGCTTTCCGCGGGGAGGAAGCTGAGCCTCCTCAGCTACGCCTCCGGGGTCTCAGCCTTTCCTCTACTTCCCGCAGGAGTCGAGTGGCTTCCTCTCCATTCCACTAGTTATTAATAATGGTATCCAGAAGCAACAAATCTATTGAAAACAATTGATAAGTAACAAAGTGTATTAAGATTTGTTCGTCTATCATTATTGTTTATTAGTTTATGTCCCAGCCTCCCCTTTATCTATCCATTCTGTTTCCATACTTTAGAAATAAATTTAAAGATGGTCATGTCATCACTTGTTTTGAATAAACTCTTTGAATACGAATTCAGCATGATTTTCATTCACTGTTCCACTTAATCCAAGCAACATTTTTATTAATCTGATTGTCGATATTTGAATGGTTGAGAACATAACGATTCCTATTTGCTCTTCTTTTAAAAACCCAAAATACGTATGGAATCCCATTGTTGTTCCACCATGATGAATAAGTGGATAGGAACTCCATTTCTTATTTTCAATAAACCAGCTTAGACCCATTTGTATTCTTTTATTAGCTTTTACACCTTGCAGTTGATGAGTTAAATCGATTTCTTCCTTTAGAGGACTGTCTACCAAACTCATTTGATGTTGCAGATAAATCATCATGTCGTGAAGAGTGCTTTTAAATGCACCTGCACCTTGAACAGCTGGAATCTCTATAGGCGGAATCCGCTCTCCTTTTTTATTATACGGCTTCACATACCTCTTCAGTTGCTCCTCATTTCCATGTATAAAGGTATCATTCATTCCAATTGGAGTCAGAATGTGACTTTTGATGGCTTCTTCATAATCCATTTTTACTACTTCACTTAAAACATTTCCTAATAAACCTACCCCTATGTTTGAGTAGCCCCATTTCTTTCCAATCTCTTTCTTTAAATCAAAATCCAAATAAAATTGATGCAAATCATCAAGGGTATAATGTTTAAAAAAATTATCCTTATCTTGCTTATTTTCTTTCATTCTCTTTCGAAGTTTTTTCATATCTTCTCTTGGTAGACCTGATTGATGAGTGGCTAGATGGCGAAACGTTATTTCTTTTCCTTTTGACGAGAGTGCATTCTTATACTCGGGCTTAAAAGTAACAATCGGTTCATCTAAGGATAGCCTCCCTTCTCGCGCTAATTTGGCTAAAAGTAAGCTTGTAAAGGTTTTAGTTGTTGAGCCTATTTCAAATACACTTTTACCTATTTCTGTTTCTCCCATATCATCATAAATTTGTCCTTGTATATGTTGACTGTCTTTCGTCACAACCCCGATTGCATAGCTTGCTTTTTTTGCACTCTTAATCTCTTTTTCTATTAAACTCTCAGGAATGTTCATACTTGCTCCCCCAGACTCTTAGAGTTCTCAAACCCTTTTAATAACCCTTCACAATTGTGGTTTTTCTCAAAAACACGAACAGACTCCTCAATAAAACTTTGGACAGCTTGTGGTATAAAAGAAAACTGTAATAATCCTTCTGTTTCATCCTGCAAACCTTCTAGTTCATTTACCATTTCAGGAGTAAAGATTTCTTCTATTTGAATAAAAAGTTTTTGGGTTAATTCTTGTACTTGAGCATTACTAGGTTTATAACCTTTTAGTTGAAATTCCTGATAGTCGGCTAATAATTGAACAAATTGCTGCTCAATTTCTATTCTCTCTTCCTCTGGTCTGTTCTCTAAGAAGGCTTGATCTACGAGTTTTTTTGATAGATGCTTTTCGAAGTATTTCTTTTGGGTATTCTCATGTTGGATAGAATGAATGATGGTTAATAATAGTTGGTTATCAATATCCTTATTTTGAACAAGAGACTCTGCCTTTGAAATCGTTCGAATGACTATATCAATTTCTTCTCTTTTCTTCAAAAGCATCTCTTTTTGCAATTTTAAAGTTTCATGAAGGTGATGGTTTGAGTTCTCTATAAGATTGTCTTGTATTTCAGACAGTGAATATCCTAAATATTTTAATGTTAGAATCTTTTGTATCTTTTCGATGTCATCCATCACATAAAGTCGATGACCTTTTTCGCTATATTTTGATGGTTTTAAAAGCTCAATGCGATCGTAATAACGCAATGTGCGTTCCGTAACACCCGTCATAGTAGCAAACTCTTTTACTGTATAAGTACTTTCACTCATGTTTGTTTTACTCCTCTCTTTCATTCCCTACCTCAAATCTACATCATGACGTTACGTCAATGTCAATCCAAATTAAATAAAGACCTCTAAATTAAATAGAGATCCCAAGCTGTCATACCTTTTCATTTGTTCGTGAATTAATTTTTAGTTTTTTTGTTTTTTCATTCACATAAGCATAGATGATATCCTTTAAGTTCAAGTCCTGGTTTCTCAGATGTTCTAGAAGCCATTCCTTGGATTTTCCAAGTAATATAAGGTTTCGTTCTTGTATTTTCCCATCAATAATTACAGATATCGGTAATCCCTCATCATCAATAGAGATCTCCAAATGTTGTACGGTAACAGGTGTGTTTTCAGGTTTTGGAATTACAGAAACCTCTCCTATTGGTTCCAAAAGTGCATAATCAATATCATCAACTTTAGGGTAGCCTTTAGTCCTTAGGATTGAAAGTAATTGAGCGATTGATAATTTTGATTTTTCTATATTATCTTCAATGATTTTCCCATTTTTAATTAGCAAAGTTGGTTCACCTAATAAAAATCGGTTCCCCCACTGCCAAAGGGTTAACTTTGAGAACAAGATATGTGCAGTGACAAGAAAAGCTAAAGCCAAAACGGTAGGGAGAAATTCTGTGCTAATGAGAGGTTCGGATGCGATCGTCCCCACGATAATAATGGCAACTAGGTCATAGGGTGTCATTTGCACAATTGTCGATTTCCCCATTAATCTCATGACGGCAATGGTCACAATATAAAGGGTAATAATCTTTATGAACAAGGTCATAATCGTCACCTCATTTTATGAATAAGGCTCTTTTCGTAAACTTTGTTGCTATTTAGATACTTTAAACTGCTCTTGACGGATTATGGTGCTGTTTTCTTTATTTTTGGAGAAAAGATGCCACGAAACAACATCAAACACGTGTTGGAGACCATACGAATAGCAACAATCTATGCGAAAGCAGCCATGAATAAACATAGATTTCCCAATTATGTTTGTACTATCCAAACGATGACACTCTCCCCTCTTCCTTTTTCACGCTCAAAAAGTTAGTTTCGTTTACTTTTTTCCCTTACCTCTATATAATAAAATGAGCCAATTAATTACCTAGGTAACTATTTAAAAGAGCGTGGTGAAAAAAACTTGGATACGACTACTCTTTTTCATACATTGAACCAAAAGGTACGCCTCTTATCGAAGGAAGCTAATGAGGTATTGCAGAAATACGGATTGTTTTCTTCTCAATGGACCATCCTCTATGTACTTTCTGAAAAAGGCCCGATGACACAAATGGATATCTCCGATTATATAAAAGTGGAAGCTCCGACCGTAACAAGAACCCTTACTCGCTTAGAGGAAAGTGGTTGGATTGTTCGGAAACCAGGTAAGGATAAGCGAGAAAAGACAGTAGAGTTAACCGAAATGGCTAAAAACAAATATCCTATTGTGAAACAGTCAATTATGGAATTTGAACAGGAATTCATCGTTCAATTATCACAACAAGAACAACAGCAGCTCCTAAATTTGTTAGGTAAGCTTGGAAAAGGAGAGTGAATGAAGTGGAACCTGCTAAGGAACCGATTTGGACGAAGGATTTCTTAAGTATTTCTTTTGTGAATATGAGTGTATTCATCACCTTTTATTCGTTGATGACCACCTTACCGATTTTTGTGATTTACCAATTGGATGGAACGGAAGCCCAAGGTGGTCTCGTTGTCACCATCATGCTTTTATCTGCTATCTTAATCAGACCTTTTTCAGGAAACATTATTCAGAGGTTTGGAAAACGAAAGATATTAATTGTTAGTACGATTGCGTTTGCTGTAACTTCCCTCGGATATATGATGTTTGATCAATTCATGTCCCTTATGGTGTTGAGATTTATTCATGGCTTGTCTTTTGGGTTAATGACGACTGTTTCCTCTGCTATCGCGGCAGATATCGTTCCGAATGAACGGAAAGGAGAAGGGCTTGGGTATTTTACCATGTTTATGAACGTGGCTGTAGTAATCGGTCCTTTCGTTGGTCTTACACTTATTCAAATGGCCTCGTTTCAACTATTATTTATCGTACTAAACATCGTTGTTCTAATTAGTGTCATCTGTGCTTTTCTAGTAAAGATTCCGAATACTGGTGACCAGAATGTTAAAGCTGATGAAAAAAGAAAAGTATCTATACATGATTTCTTTGAAGTAAAAGTCCTACCTATTGCCCTTATTAGCGCACTCATTGCTTTCTCTTATTCTGGCGTCATCTCATTTATATCTGTGTATGCAAAAGAAATGGGATTAGAAAAAGTAAGCGGATATTTCTTTTTAGTATTCTCCATTACAATGCTTGCTACAAGACCCTATCTAGGCCGTTTATTTGACCGTCGCGGTCCAAAAATCGTTATCCTACCTTGTTTGCTTATTTTTGCAGGAGGTTACTTACTTTTAAGTATCTCTCATTCTCCTATTCTATTTTTAGTGTCTGCCGGTATTATCGGGGTAGGTTATGGCTCCTTATTGCCATTTTTACTTTCAATGTCTGTTCAATCAGTGGAACGAAACCGAAATGGTCATGCGACAGCCACATTCTTCACCCTTTTTGATATAGGGATTGCCGCGGGATCTTTCACTTTGGGTATCGTCGTCCATTATACTGGGTTCTCTAATTTATATATTTACCTCGCGGGTATAATTATAATGACAACAGTAATCTTCTTTCTGTACCATAATCATATAGAATCAATTAAAAACGAACCTTTAAGTACAACTCGGAGTTTGTAGAATTGTTTGAAGCATATCTTTCGACTTACTGCTTGTATACAAATCCTTATATTTAAAACCGCTTACGCGTTCCCACATCTTTAATCGGGTGTTCGTATAAGCGGTTTCATTCCTGTTAGGTAGTCCTCTTTGACATCTGTCTCATTTCAATAAAACAGGTAATTTTCTCATAAAACAGTACATTTACCGTCATTGTAAATACATAGAAAAAAAAGGAATAATAAATTTTCCAACCTTTATAGGTAAATAAGTGAAAAAAATTCACAGAGATCCCTTCTAATACAGTTAAGATCAGTGCGCTCACAATAATAAACACCACTTTACTAGGGCGATATCTTTTGTAGCGATCCATTAAGAAAAGAACCGTTCCTGGATAAACAATATTTTGAAGAAAAATATCCATGAGTTCTCCACTATTTCTATCCACCGTATCGTAAAAGTCATAGGGAGGCATGGCAAGAAAATAATCACCAATTGTTGTCATTTGAAGATTTAACAGAAATATACAGATGATTTGTGACCAGAGAAGCTTTCTATTCTTGCGGATAACATAGTGAATAGCAAATAGTATTAAAATCGTAATCACAATCACAAACCATTCATTTTCATCAAATTTTTTTGGGAGAATAGGTTTGATAGCATTTTCATATATTTCTTTCGTTTCATATCACCTTCTCCTTTCGAAGTATCCGAGGTAATATCTCCATAAAGAAAATGCTAGATGAAAGAACAATCATAGCTAAGACCAAGTCAATTGAAGGATACCAACTGTCACTTTTAGACTCTAGTACACCAATTAAGAGTAATATCTTTTCTACAAATACCCCTCCTGTAACCCATGAAAAACAAATGGCAATTTTTATAGATATTTTTTGATCACCCTTAATCACGTACATTACCCATAACAATAAAATGGGAAAGATGATTCCATATTGAAGTCTAGCCGACCAAAAAGGAAAATGTTCTTCTACCACCCTTAAACGCTTGTAAGGTGACGAAAGAAAATAGAAAATATTTTGACAATTATAGGAAGTGAACATGAGTAATATAAAAATTTCAAACGAATCAAATCTTTTTCTTAGATACTTTAAACTAAACAATAGTAAAACGGACAATAACAATAAAGTAATAAAAATAAAGAACATTTTTCCTTCTACCTTCACAATATTTAAGTTAAAAGTATTTTTACCATTTAAATCGACATATATCCAATAAGTTCTAAGTCTTCTTTTTCTTTTACACGCATTTAATTTTGTATTTAAAACTTTCTAATCAAATGTAGTTTTTAACCATTCATCTTATTCTTTAGAAAAGTAAAAGGAGTGATGCAATGCTGCACCACTCCTTTTATAAGGTTAATCCATTCCAATCATTTCTTTCTCAACCAATGAAACTTTAATCTTCGTAATCCTTCTATCATTCATTTCTTCTACACTAAATAGATTGTTCTCATATTCCACAACTGGTTGTTCGTTCTCATTTGGAATATATCCCAACATTCCAATGACAAAACCACTTAATGTGTCATACTCGTCTACTGGCAAATCGATTTTCAGGGCATCTTCCACTTCATAAAGGTTGGTTGTACCGACAACTAGGAAGGTGCTTTCATCTATGATGGTAATTTCCTCTTCTAACTCTGGTTCATCATGCTCGTCAGTTATGCTACCAACAATTTCCTCCATGATATCCTCAATCGTTACAATTCCATCCGTTCCACCATACTCATCGATTGCGATCGCCATATGAGTGTTCGTCACTTGCATTTCTTTAAATAAATCATCCACTTTCTTCGATTGGAGGACATATAAAGGATCTCTCGTTAGATCTTTAAGATTGAATTTATCTATATCCCCAGTCTCCATAAACTGAATAAGATCCTTAACATGTAGAATCCCAATAATTCGATCTAAATTTTCTTCATAAACAGGGAAACGAGTGTATTTTTCTATATTAACCATACGAATGGTCTCTTTAAAGGTAGACTGCACCGGTAAGGCAACAATGTTCGTCCTGTGAGTCATGATGTCTGTAACACTCTTGTTATCTAGTTCAAATATATTATTAATCATGATTTTTTCGTTCTCTTGTATCGTTCCCTTTTCTTTCCCTACATCTACCATCATTCTAATTTCTTCTTCCGTTACGTTTTCATCCTCTGCATTTGGATCAACTCCAAACAGCTTAACGATGGTATTAGTAGAAAAAGTTAGGAGCTTAACAAAAGGAGAAGAAACCTTTGATAAGATTGTAAGAGGTACGACGGCAATCATAGAGATGGCCTCTGCTTTTTGTAAGGCCAGTCTTTTCGGTACTAGCTCTCCAAGTACAAGGGTAAAATAAGACAGAATCAAAGTAATCGCGACAACGGAGAAAGCCTCAAGCATTCCCGGTGACCCTGGCACTCCCATCGCTATAAGCCAATCTGTAAAACGGCCAGCAAAGCTTTCAGCAGCAAATGCACTTGCTAAGAAACCAGCTAACGTAATTCCAATTTGAATGGTCGCTAAGAAACGACTTGGTTCAGATAAGAGTTGCTGAAGCATGATGGACTTTTTATCACCTTTTTCAGCCATCAATCTAACCTTGTTATCATTTAGAGATATTAGTGCAATCTCTGATGCAGCAAAAAAAGCATTTAGTACAATTAGTACTACAAGAATAGGTATTTCTATACCCAAAAAAGTTCAACCTCCAAGTATATTACATATATTAGTCTGAAAAATCATCAGACTGAAATTATTATAAAGTACTAAGAACCATCTACTCAAACCCGAAACTAGACAGTTTTGAACGATTTTGGTTCAATTTCACCCAAAAACGTGTATAAATATATGATTTCCTTATATTATTTCGACTTATACCAGCCAATTAACACCTTATGGGTTATAAGAATAAAACACATCATGCATTTTTAATTTTTAGCGTTGATTTACCTGAGCGTTTAGGCAACTTTCCTTTTAGAACCCGTCATGATAAAACATGTCAAAAAGGCAACGGATGTAACGATGATTCCAAACATCATTCCTATTGCAGCCATAAACGTATCTTCACCAGGATAACTAGGTTCTAGAGTAACTAACCGATAAATAAATATGGCGCTTAGGATCAAATAAAAACTGCTTCCTACCCCAGCCATCATTAATCGCTTTTTCTTTTCACCTTCCCACGCTAAGTTTACAGACGACCAAAAGATGACACTAAGGATAACGGCCATAATCATAACACCCAAGTGAATAAAAGGAATAGAAAGAAACGTGATCCCATATAAAATAAGTCCAGTTGAAAAGAATAAAACAGCATTTACAAAAAATAAGAAGGCGCCGCAAAGCCACTGATTTTGAATCCATGCTTTATGTTTTAACTGGTTAACTAGTTTGTTATTAGTACCGAGTCCTTGAATAATTGGATTCTTAAAAAGAATTATGGCTAATACTCCTAGTAAACCTACCAAAATTATTAAAGAAAATCCCATACATATCCCCCATTTTTTCTTCTCAACGATTCATTTACAACCTATAACATCATGTTCGCCAACAAAGGTTAATATAGCCACTAAGCCTTGGCTTTTTTTGATATTTACGGATAACACTAATTTTCTTAGACCAATTAGTGCACGATCTCCAAATTCATAATAGTTTCCATAATATCCCTTCAGACGGTCAAGTCATTCTCCGTTTTTAACTCCAACGCACTTCTTAACAATTGTTGTAGAACTGCTGCAAAAAATGTAATGATGAGTGACGCAAAAATAATGATTAGACCTATTAGGCCTATGCCAGGATGTAAAGCGCTCTGGGTTGCCAATACAACCATCCCCATAAAATATAAGAACATAATTGAAACTGCAGCGATTTTTATACCATTTAGTGAATTCACCGCCAACTTGGAGAAAGCACTTCCCAATTCAATGTATCGTAAGAGCTTGAAGGCCTCATACAACGCTATATAGAAAGGCACTCCTGTCATATATAACCCAATAAGAACAGGCATTTTTAGGTAAGCAAACTCCGGATTCAGTGTTGCAGCCTCATCCGCTAAGTGTGGCAAAAGAATAATAAACAGCAAAAGAACTGTAAGACCAATCGTGAAAATTGAGCCCTTTAAAAAGGCTGTATTCCCTCGTAACATAATGCACCTCTCTGGTATTTAATACCTTTATATTACAAATATATTTATCGTTTATCAATATATTTTTATTAATTATTAGATATTTTTTATCTTTACATATAAAAAACAGACCACCTATATGGATGGTCTATCCGAATAAATCCTTAAGTTTTAGCAAACTACCATCCTTTGCGACTACACAAAGTAGTAATATGCGCAAGGTGATGCCTTCCGTGCCAAGCATAGATTCCGATATTCCTACCTACTGACACTTCACCTGAATCAGGATGAATAAACGTTTTTTGCATATCCTCTGGACTTAAGCTACGTAAAAATTGGGTCCAACGTGTGTGAAGTGCTTCAAGCAATGTAAGTGAAACTTCAATCGGTAACTTGTAGTCATCTAGTTTCGCCCATTCCCCCTCGTCATAGGGTTTTATCGTAGGAGTTTCTTCCGTTAGAGCTAGTCTAAAGCGAATATAGGCGTTCATATGACTATCTGCTAGGTGGTGTACGACTTGACGTACAGTCCATCCTCCTAGACGGTAAGGCGTATCAAGTTGCTTATCATCTAACTTCTCTACTGCATCTCGTAATAACTGAGGTAAATCTTCTATTTCATTGATCCATCCGGTAGTTACTACGCTAGTGATTTCATCATTAAATTGAAAAGGTCCAATTGGATATCTCTCTCCCACTATGTTTTCCTCCTTGATCCACTGAAGTGAATTTCCTCTTCTCTATATTTTACTGACCCCTGTGGAAATCCTGCTTCTTTTTAATTAAAACATCGACTCATGCATCAATCCGATAAGAAATATTGAAAGGTCCTAAATTATGCTTTTTTAGTTTAATATGGTATATTTTCTGATAATTGAAGGGAGATGAAAGAGTGTTTCTAAAGAAAAAATCAATCCTTGGAGAGAAAAATGGAGTTTCCTTTTTGAATGGAAAAGTTTCATTCCAGAAGGTTTCATTAAATGTCTATAGCTTTTTAGTAGACGGTGTACTAATTGATACTGGAGCTCCCTCCTTAAATAAGCATTTCGAAGCATTTATTGATGAGTCGGATTTTGATCAAGTAATGATTACTCATTTCCACGAGGATCATACAGGATGTGCTGCATACATCCAAAAAACTAGGAAACTCCCTATCTACCTTTCGGAAAAATCAATAGATTCCTGTACAAAGCGAGCAAATTACCCCCTTTACCGAAAATTCTTTTGGGGAAAGAGAAGTCCGTTTCATGCTGAAGCGATCCCAGATACCTTTGCCTCCAGACATGCAACATGGGATGTCATTGATACTCCAGGTCACGCCTTTGATCATAAGGCCTTTCTAAACCGTGAAACAGGCCAGTTATTTACCGGAGATTTATTTGTTAACGAACGGACAAAAGTGGTGCTAGCAGAGGAAAGTATTCCAACGATCATCCACTCACTGAAACGAGTACTCACTTACGATTTTCATGAAGTATTTTGCAACCATGCAGGCTTTGTAGCGGAAGGACGACAAGCTATCGAACGAAAACTGGAATATCTATGTAATATTCAACAAACTGTCTTAACCCTACACGCACAAGGGAAATCAGTAGGTGAAATTCGCAAACAGCTTTTTCCTAAACCATATCCCATTATAAAATTATCAGGCGGGGAATGGGATTCTCTACATATCATTACATCGATATTAGCTGCACATAATGACACTAAATCATCTTAAGGAGGCTGGGACATAAGTATTTCAAGCAATGATAAACCCGAACTATTAGGTAATATTTTAATGAATATTTCACCTTATAGTTCGGGTATTTATTTGTTTTTAATATTTCTGTTGTTTCTGCACACCATTATTAATAACCAGTGGAATGGAGCGGAAGCCACTCGACTCCTGCGGGAAGTAGAGGAAAGGCTGAGACCCCACAGGCGTAGCCGAGGAGGCTCAGCTTCCTCCCCGCGGAAAGCGAGTGGCTGCAGCGCAATGGAACGAACTTGTTCTTCCAACTTAACTCATTGATAATTAACAAAGAGAATTAAGATTAATTTTATATATTGTTCGTCTTCCGTATCGTTTATTAAGTTATGTCTCAGCCTCTTCTATTTTACAACCATTTTTAAATAAATATCGTAACTAATAGCCACCATTGCCTCTTTGGTCATATTTATAGCTATTAAAGTGGAATATCTTAACATCAACTTTCACATTGGATAGAGAATCCTTGTCTAAATAAAACTCTTTCGTTTGTTTTAATTCAGCATATTTCTTCGGTTGTTGCCGATACCATTTTTCTCCAACATTTAAAATGTCAATTTTATTGTCTACTCCCTCTTGATAAAGGGATGTTATTCTCTTCTTTAAATCGCTATCGATGATTTGTTTTAAATCTTGTAATGGAACATCTTTTATTTTCTCGAGGACATCAGCATTCGCGGAAACTTCAATAGAGAACTTTGGAGAATCCGTTCCCTCTTCATAATTCACTTTCATTTCGGGAGTAGCCAGCTTGATGACTGCCAAGAGCTCTTGATCTTTTTTTACTTTTTGATCAAGAGTTACCCTGTCTTCTAACATCCAATTAATGAAAACAGAATCATTTAACGAAAGGTCTTTCACAAACTGCTGATTATGAAAAATGGAATACCCATCAAGATATAATACAGGATTATTTTTATCAGCTTGCCAAGTCTTCTTATCTATTCTAACAGTCGGTAATCTTGCCAAACCCATTGGCTCATAGTAGACTCTTAAAAACTTCATTAACGTCATAGGCTTAATTTCATCCTGAGAAAGTTCGATGCTATTCTTTTTAAAAAGAACGGTGTAGACAGCTGGGTAATTAAATAGAGCCTTAATACTAAATACCTCAGAGATATCCTCCTCTGTTGTAAGGACACGAAGGGTAGGACGTAGAGAACGATTTCTACCGATATCCTCAATTACTTCTCGGAAGCGGTGGGTAACAATTCGTTTGCTTAATAAAACGGTGCTAACATGACCGAAAAATAATGGTGGTTCAGACTTTTTATAGAGCTCGCTGACAGCTAGATTGAGCGTTTCACCTTTTGCGGTAGCGATAAAAATAGGAATCGGTTCAGTCGGCCGAGGCCCTTCCTGCTTTGCTACATTAGCAAAATTCAATGCTTGAAGGTACACCGTGTATTCGTCTTTCTCCTCATCAAAATCCATCCCTATCGCAACGATATAGGTTAAGTCTTGGATATTCTTTAACCCTGCGCAACCTGTTAGAAACAAACAACAAACAAAGATGGGAAGCATAAAATGTCTTTTCATTCATGGCCACCCCTTGTAGGATCTTTGGGACTGGTTGATGTTGATCTTGCTTTATAGTATTGAGTAGGTGCTTTAAGGAAAGATTTAATCGTCTCCTTTAAACTAATTGGCGCAAGCGATCCTAGGTATGGCACCCCAAAGGAAGAAAGAGTAGAGAAGTATAATACGGTTAGAATAAAAGCAATTATGACACCAAACAATCCAAAGAATGTACTTAACAAGACAACCCCAAATCGAATAACCGTGATAGCTGAGCTTAATGATTGGTTCACCAACGTGAAGGAAGAAATATAGGTAATAGCGGCAACAACCAACATAGTCGGAGAGGTTAGTCCTGCTCGAATGGCAGCATCCCCAACAATTAACCCTCCTAGTACAGCAACAGTCTGACCAATTGCTCGAGGTAAGCGAATACCCGCTTCATTAAACAACTCAAACAAGAATAAGATGATGAACATTTCAATAGGGGCGGATAAAGGCAGACCAAAACGGGAAACGGAAATCGTGGCGACTAACAAGTATGGAATCTGCTCAATGTTGAAAGCAGAAAAGGCAATCCAAATACCAGGTAGAAACCCTGAAATAGTTATTCCTCCCATCCTCATAATTCTTTCCATCGTTACGTAAGCATAGCTAATATAGTTATCTTCAGGAGATTTAGTCTGCAGTAGCAAATTTACTGGAGCAAATGAGACAGTTGGATTCCCGTCAACTAAAATAGCAAATCTATCCTGATTTAATGCTTCAACAATAAAGTCAGGTCTCCCCGTATAATCAGTGGTTGGGAAAACAGAATACGGACGATCTCGGATATATGACTCAAGATCATAAATACTTGTTAAAATATCAAGCTCAACTTTTTCTAATCGCTTATGGATCTCATCAAGCACCCTTTCGTCGATAAGATCCTGCATATACAATAGTGCCACTTTTGTCTTGCTTCTTTTACCGATTGTATATTTTTCAACACATAACGAAGGTGTGTTTAGCCTTCTCCGAATTAAGAAATTATTGGTTTTCAAATCCTCAACAAACCCGTCCTTCGGTCCCCTAATAGATGTTTCAAGAGCTGACTCTTCCGGTTGACGTTTAGGAAAGTCTCCGGCCTTAATACTAAGGATCCTATCCCCTACAAGAAATAAAACATCTCCTTTAAATAGCAAATCTGACAGATCTTCAACCTTTTTTAAGGTAACATCTTCTGCCTGAAATAAAGACTTAAGTTTTTCTTCAATCAACTGACCATTGTGATTGTAAAGTCGTGGCAAAATATACTGATCTAAATATTGAAGGTCAATCAAACTTTCAATAAACATCATTTCAAAGGAATCCGATTGTGTCGTATGTTTTTTACATAAAACATCCTGACTTCGGCTAAATTGACCTTTCAGCTTATCCACTTTTTCTTTAAGCTTTTGACTCTGATGTGTTGGATTCGAGCTCGTTTGTTTGGTCATGTCGTCCATCCCTTTTCTTAATCAATAAAAGAAGTAAAACTGATAGCAGGATTTGAAATAAAAAGAATACTAAAGATGCTGGTAAAAAGAACAGGTATACAGATATAAAAAGGTGATGAGATTGAATGTTTATTAACATTAATCCAAATAAAAAGAAATATAAAATACCGACAAGTTTAGGATTCAAACGATAATGATTCTTTCTTGATGTGAAGAAAGTACCGATGAGATACATGAACAACCCAATTCGAATTAAGGCGCCGCTTAGCCACTGAAATAATGCAAAAAAATCCAAATGATTAATGTACTCCCCTATATTTAAAACCCTCCATTGTTCATATGCAGGGTAACGGAAGTTTACAGACTCTGTCGTTCCAAATTCCATGATGGATGCAGTAAGAGGGCCCAATATTAAACCTGTAAAAATAGTTACAACAATGAATAAGTGTCTGAACTTGATTTTTTCCTGGACAAATGGCTTTAACAACACTACAACATAAATTTCAAGAAGTCCTGATAATGTATAAATCACTCCTTTTAAAATCGGAGCATAACCTTCAGAAAAAATAGGGAGCAGCAAACTCGGATCTTTTAAAGAATTGTTTGTAATAGAGATAAAAACACCTAAAATCATAACTACTGGTAATAGAAATCCACTAGTGATTGCCATGTGTTTAATTCCTGCGAGAGTTACCATAAAACATGCAATACTTAAGACAATGGTAATCATGAGTGTAGAGGAATCAGCGAGAAAATACGCATTCAACCAAATCATTAAATCTCTAAAGGTTACGTATACACTCGTAAACAAAAACAATACGACAGGGATCGATAAGATAATAGAAAAGGTTCTCCCAAAGCGCTTTTGAATCAATGAAAAAAATCCTTCGGGTGGACTATTATTGACAATATAATAAATAAGCCATAGAAAAATGAATGAAATCGGATAAGCAACGAGAACGCTAATCCAACTGTCTCTTCCTGCTGCCGTAAGTAAATTAGGAATCAAAATGACATGATTAAGCAATCCCGTTGAAAGGATTAGCAATAGTAATAACTGTCTAGGAACTAATACTTTTATTAATGTTTGCATGTAATCACCTAATCTTTGCTAGGATAAAAAGTATTATTCCTAATCATTAGGGAAAATATTTATTCCGCTGGAAGCAATTTCTTTTATAATTCATTCTTCAAAAGGTTTGTTGAACAAAATATTTCATCATTCGAATATTTCGAGAGTGAAAATAAATAACTTATATGATACTATTAGAATATTAAATTTGTATATTTTTGGAGATGGAAATTAAAATGCCTATATGGAAGCGGAATTTGTGGATACTTTGGATTGGAGCTTTTTTCACGGCAGCAAGTTTTTCGATGGTTATTCCTTTCTTACCGATTTTTTTACTTCAAATCGGTGTACATGATCATACGGAGTTATGGTCAGGATTAATCTTTAGTGCTGCCTTTTTTGCCGGTGCCATTGCGACTCCTTTTTGGGGGAACTTGTCCGACAAATTCGGTAGAAAACCAATGATTATTAGAGCAGGATTTGCTCTATTTGTCGTCTATACATTAATGGCATTTGTCACGAATCCATACGAAATACTAGGACTTCGTATCCTGCAAGGTTTGCTAAGTGGGTATATTCCAGGAGCAATTGCCCTGATCGGTACCAATACACCGAGCGAAAAAGTTGGATACGCCCTCTCCCTTATTTCATCAGCCACTGCATCCGGTATGATCATGGGCCCATTATTAGGTGGAGGTTTAGCTGAACTAGTTGGCATTCGATGGTCATTTGGTGTTGCTGGAATCATAGTTTTCTTAGCCACCATCCTCATCATTTTCTGGGTAAAAGAAGAAAACTTCAAACCAAGAAAAGAAAAAAGCTCAATTGTACAAGACTTTAAAGTAGCCTTAAACAATCGACCATTCCTAATGGTGTTGATTTTAACTCTTGTCGTAAGTTGTTCGGTCATGACGATTGAGCCGATTCTTCCCTTATATATTGCAGGTATAGCCGAATCTTCTAAGTATGCCACTCTACTTACGGGATTTATCATATCTCTTCCGGGGATTGCGAGTGCCTTGTTTGCACCGTATTGGGGTAAATGGGCGGATAAGGTCGGATTTCATCGTGTGTTATTTATTGGATTACTAGGGGCTGGAGTTGGAACCATTGCTCAAATTATTTTCTCTCAAATATGGGGATTTTCAATCGTTCGTTTTGCATACGGGATATTCTACTGTGCGGTGTTCCCAGCATTAAATGGGCTTGTTGTAAAATCTACGCCTGAGGATTTTAGAGGAAGGGCCTTTAGCTTAAGCCAAACATCCAATCAAATTGGGGGCATGATTGGTCCTATCATTGGTGGAGTTCTCGGCGGAATCTTCCCTGTCCAAAGCTTGTTTATCATAACAGGTTTCTTATTCTTAGCTGCAATGGGAACGGTCTACTGGAATACAAGTAAAATCTCACTGAAAAAAGAGGTTATTCCAAGCAAGTGATAAAAATAGGAGTTTACCCGTGAATGGATGAACTCCTTTTTAATGGAATCAAGAACCCTTATTATTTAAAATCATTTCCACCTTTATCTCTAATGACAAGCTCAAAGCGATCGTTACCAATTTTCGAGTTCTTCACTTCATCGCTAGAAAGAAAGGCATCTACTTCTTTACGGATTTTCTCCACACTTTCCTTCGCGTCAGAATCATTTTTCTTTATGCTTGTTTTAATAAACAATGTAAAGGTTTGATTCTTATAGCTGTAGCCATACCCTGAAACTTTATATTCTTTCTTGCCAGCTAACCCGTCATAAATGGCTCTTACATATTCCATCCACTGACCTTCACGTTCATTGGCCTCAACGTCAATAATGTCCATCTTAACTCCTTTATCACTTCCGTTTGCCTTTGCAAGGTCAAGAGTAGCATTTTTGATTTCATCCACTCTTGTCTCAGTTAGAGGAATACTCACTTCTATTTCTGAATTGTAAGGATTTACGCCAATAATATCGTAGCCTTTTGCCTTTAATTCATTCGTAAGAAGATCTCCAAACTCACCAAGTTTCCTATCTTCTTCTGATATTTGTGTGTACTCTGGCATGTAGGATGAGACTTCTATTTTATAATTATCATACCCTCTACTTTTGAGAATGTCCTCAAGAATACCCGTGACCTTTTCTCGTTCCCGATCTGCATCTTCTTTAGTTCCTTTTAGGAGTACGCTATAAGTGACTGCATCACCAGGTGTTTCCCCAAAAGAGAATTCTTCGTAGCCTTCATTTTGTAAAGCCTCTACGATCACATCATATACTGGCTCTTGAATAAAGACTTGCCCTAAGTACGGAATTTTTGATGCCATCTCAGCCATGCTCGGGTTCAAAAAGGCACTTGCTGTTAGAACTCCGAATCCAATCACCGCTGCAGCTACATATGGGTACTTTTTCGTTTTATTCTTTTTCACAATAGGGGTTACTTTTTCAGTTGGTTGATGATTCATCTTCAAGGATTCCTCCTTAATATTTTCAGCAAATGTAAAAAGAGATGTCGGAGCTTTAATTTTTTTCATATCTTCTTCAATGTCTTTTTTCAACTGTTCATCGATCTTCATGGATCACTCACACCCCTATCACTTTATTTTCTACTAGTTTGGTTTTCAATGCATTCCGTGCTCGTCTCAAGTGGCTTTTCACGGTTGAAAGGTTGAGATGAAGCATATCGGCCACTTCCTGAATCGTAAGTTCCTGATAATAATAGAGGAGCAGTACATTCCGGTAATCTGGATTCTCAAGACTTTGAATCCCGTTTAAAATTTCTCCGTGTGTCTCCTCTGCTAAAATCGTTTCCATCACACTTTGAGCTGTACCTTGATGGTAGGACTCCAATGTGTTTTCCTTAAGCCTTGCATGCTTTCTCATCATATCAATGGAACGATTGGTTACCAGCCGGTTGAACCATGTTGGGAAAAAGTTAATCGTCTTCCCTTCCATAATGTTGCGGTATGCTTCAATCATGGCGTTCTGAACAACCTCTTCCGCCTGATCTTTTGATCGGAGAATTATGTAACTCGTTCTGTATGCTTTATCAATATGAGGATGAATAAGTTTGGCAAATAAGCTATCCTCTCCATTTCGAATTCGTTCCATCAACTGTTCGTTTTCCAAGATGAGCACCTCCTTCTTTTTTGTTGTAATGTATAGGCGTCGCAGATTGTTAAAAGGATGCAAAAACATGTAATTTTTTTGATTCTACAATAAATTCTCTTTTTCTATACGTAAAACTAACCCTTTGACGATTCTCGTAATCTAGTTTTTTTACATAATCAATCTTTATCTTCGAAAATGAAACTTCTTTCTTTGAATTTTAGAATTTATCTTCTAAAAATGCATCTTTTTCTTCGAATTTCATCATTTATCGATTATTCGACACATTTCGCGGGTGACTCCATTTTATATAAGTTGCTCCCCTTTCCACATTCAGCTAAATCATTTAATTCTTTTCTTTCCACCCATATATTAGGAAGTTATAATTAGAGTACAAAATTTTGGAGGTGTTTTTTCATGTCAGTCATTTTAATGAGCATGAACGAGAAGGAAAAATTCGAAATAGGGAGCTTGCGTACAAGTTAATCAATAATCTGTTGCGTGTAACTCCCTAATAAAGGGAGAATGTAATGTATGAAAAAGTTAAATCCAGTCACCACTTTTCTACTGATGAACGGCTTTATGGCTTTTGCCAATAGCACCATGTTTACCACCTATGCTTTGTACTATATTACGGAATTGGGATTAAGCCCCTTTCAATTAGTATTAGTTGGTACTTTCTTAGAAATTACAATCCTATTATTCGAGATGCCTACAGGTGTAGTTGCTGATACTTACAGTAGACGACTTTCTGTCATTATAGGAGCTTTTATCCTTGGAACAGCCTATGTAATAGAGGGATCCATTCCTATTATTTCAGAAACATTTTTCCATGGTGCCCTATCATTGTTCATTGGGGTCATTATTGCTGAAGTCATTAGAGGAATCGGTGAAACCTTTTTAAGCGGGGCCCAACAAGCATGGTTAGCTGATGAAGTTGGGGTCGAAGAGATGGGGCCGGTATTATTAAAAGGAAACAGAGTATACGAGATTGCTAGCATCTTTGGCGTTCTAGCTAGTGTTGGTTTGGCTAGTATTTCTCTAAATTTACCATACATTATGGGCGGTGTACTGTACTTAGCACTTGGCGTATTATTACTCTTATTTATGCCAGAACGGAATTTTCATAGAGCCACTTCTGAAGAGAGAACCTCAATAAAAGAGACATTCTCCACATTTAAAAACGGTTTCTCGCTTGTTAGAGGAAGAACGATCCTTGTTGCCTTTTTATTTATAAGTCTCTTTATTGGCGCAGGATCTGAAGGGTTTGATCGCCTGTGGGAAGCGCATTTTATTACGTCTCTAGGGTTTCCTGATATAGGCAATCTTACTGCTCCTGTATGGTTTGGAATTATTAGTATCGCCGCAAATATCCTATGTTTCTTCACAGCATGGATTGCGGAACGGACCATTAAATTTGAAACAGAAACACAAGTGGCACGATATATGGCCACATTCACTATCCTTCGACTCGTTTGCATTATAGGGTTTAGCTTAGCGGGTAGCTTTGAATTTGCTTTAATCAGCTATCTTTTATTGATGATGACCGGAACCGTAACAGGTCCCCTTTACTCGACATGGGTCAATCAGAATATTGATAGTCGTGTAAGAGCCACGGTTCTCTCCATGTCTAGTCAAATGAATGCGTTTGGACAAATGCTTGGGGGCCCTGTGGTAGGAGCTGCAGCAAGTCGGTTCACATTAAGAATCGGTTTAACCTTTGCCGCTATTATTCAACTCCCCATCTTAATCATCTATTTGCAGGCAATGAAAAGGAAGAAATCATCGGACCAATCTAAACCAGACATAGCGGGCTAAAAGGAGTGTCAAATTTGGTTTTTCAGTTAGAAAGTGTTTCATTACGACGAGGAGATAAATGGCTATTACAAGATATTAATTGGCAGGTCGAACAAGGTCAACACTGGGTTTTATTCGGGTTGAACGGTGCCGGGAAAACAGCCATTCTGAATCTATTAAATGGATATACCTTTCCAACACAAGGAAACATGAACGTATTAGGATTGGAGTTTGGAAAAACATATCTTGCTGAACGACTTCGTAAGCAGATTGGATTCGTTTCCTATTCGCTTCAGGAAAAAATACATCCAGGTGATAATGCGTTTGAGGTGGTTTTAAGTGGAGCTTTTGCTTCCATCGGACTCTACGAAACACCTACAGATGAAATGAGGAAAAAAGCGGTTGGTCTACTAGAAAACCTTGGCTGCCTAGTATATGCAAATCGAGAGTACCACACTTTATCACAAGGAGAAAAGCAACGGGTATTAATTGCTCGTGCTCTAATGGCAGAACCTAAACTCCTAATACTAGATGAGCCAACAAACGGGTTAGATTTTATCGCCAGAGAACAACTATTAGAGTCTATTGAAAAAGCAGCCAAGGAACCCGCCGCACCAACTATTGTATATGTGACTCACCATGTTGAAGAAATTCTACCTGTGTTTAACAAGACACTTTTACTAAAAGAGGGAAAAGTGTTTTCTTCCGGGAATACAACTGATATGATCTCGAGTGATAATCTATCAAGATTCTTTCAAATCCCTGTCCAAGTCATTTGGAAATCTCAACGACCTCTTCTATCTAGGGCAGAAGAAATCGAACTCTAATACATGGTCACAATATAGAAATCCCCAGGAGAAACTCCCGGGGATTTCTTTTAATAATTCTCAACTTCCTGCAGGCTTTTATACTGATTAGAGATCATTTGGTGATAAATTCCTTGCTCTTCAAGAAGTTCATCATGATTCCCCATCTCTGCAATTTCTCCGTTCTGTATGACAATAATCGTATCTACATCACGGATTGTATTTAATCTGTGAGCAATGATAAAGCTTGTTCGATTTTCCATCACATTCGCTAGAGCCTCTTGAATATGTAACTCTGTCCGCGTATCAATACTACTTGTCGCTTCATCTAGGATAAGCAATGAAGGCTTTGTTAGGATCACCCTAGCAATAGCAAGTAATTGCTTTTGTCCATGACTTAAGTTTCCACCATTTTCTGAGAGCTCTGTGTGATATTTTTTAGGTAGTCGATTAATAAATAGATCTGCATTCGCCATCCGTGCAGCAGCTCTAACCTCTTCATCGGATGCATTTGGATTTCCATATTTTATATTTTCCATAATCGTTCCTGAAAACAAATACGTATCCTGAAGAACAATTCCAAAGCATTTCCGCAGACTATCTCTTGTGTATTTCCGAATATCTCTACCGTCTATTAAAATCTGTCCCTCTGTTACATCGTAAAACCTCGTTAACAGATTGACGATTGTTGTCTTCCCTGCACCCGTAGGTCCAATTAATGCGGTACTGCTTCCCGCTTCAGCCCTAAAACTAACATTTTTTAAGATGGAAACTCCATTCCGGTATCCAAAACTTACATTCTTAAACTCTACAATCCCTTTTGGATTTACTAGAGGAACGGCATTTGGATGATCCTCAGGCTCTTCCTCGTCATCTAGAATCTCGAAAACCCTTTCAGCCCCAGCCACACCTGACTGCAAAATATTAAAGATATTCGCAAGGTCATTTAAGGGTCTAACAAATTGGCGGGAATACGTAATGAAGCTTGCTACAACTCCAATCGTAATCATATTATTTACCGCTAAATAACCACCAACAACGGCCAGTATCGTAAACCCCAAGTTATTAATCACATTCATAATGGGCATAAGAAATCCTGTCCATATTTGCGCCTTCGTTCCTACTTTTCGAAGTCGATTATTGACTTCTTCAAACTTTTCAATTGCCTTATCTTCATGATTAAAGGCTTTCACAACCTCTAATCCTGAAATCGTCTCTTCAATATGTCCGTTGAGGATTCCTAATTCCTTCTGCTGATTTTTAAAGAGTATTTTTGTTCTTTTTGCAATGGAACGTGTTAAGAAAAACACTAGTGGAACCGTTATAAGACTAGCTAAAGTTAAAATAGGGTCTAGGATAATCATCATGACAAGGGACCCAACAATGATAATGGAACCTGACATTAATTGCGTAATCGATTGTGAGATCGTGTTGCTCACATTATCTATATCATTGGTTAGCCTACTCATTGTTTCGCCGTGAGTACGAGAGTCAAAAAAGAATACGGGTAATCTTTGCAATTTTTCAAACAGATGATCCCTCAGTCGCTTTACAATACGCTGGGCTACACCAGCCATCATCCAGCCTTGGAAGAAAGTCAACAACGCATTGGAAATATACGCAACTAAAAGAGTAATTATGACGATATGAAGAAATCCAAAATCAACCGTATCTTCTAATGACATCGCATCGACTGCTTTACCAATTAGATAGGGTGTTGAAAGTACAATAAACGAATCTATTAGTATAAAAAGATAAATGACCGTTAATAGTTTCTTCTCTCTCCCAAAATAGCTCCAAAGACGTTTAATCGTCCCTTTGAAATCCTTTGGCTTTACGTTTTGTCCCCGGAATCGATTAGCACCACCAGCTGGGCGACCTGGTATAGGAGGTACATTGTTTTTTTGGTTTGCTTTATCTGACACCTTATTGTACCTCCTTCCCAAATTGTGACTTGTAGATTTCTTGATAAGTACGGCAACTTTTCAATAACTCTGTATGTTTCCCGTTCCCTACTAACTCTCCATCATTAAGTACAATAATTCGGTCTGCATCAACCACAGATGATATTCGTTGTGCAATGAGAATACACGTTAGGTCTTGGGCGTATTTTCTAAGTGCTTCCTTAATTCTTGCCTCTGTTGCAACATCAACTGCACTGGTACTATCGTCAAGGATTAAAATCTCTGGCTTTTTTAACAGGGCTCTTGCAATGGACATTCTCTGTTTCTGACCGCCTGAGAAGTTCACTCCACCTTGTCCAATACGCGTTTCATATCCTTCAGGTGATTCGCTAATAAACTTGTGGGCGTTGGCCATTCTCGCAGCTAATTCCATTTCTTCCAAACTAGCATCTTCTCGTCCCCAGCGAAAATTCTCTGTTACCGTACCAGTAAACAAAGTGGCTTTCTGCGGAACAATCGCGACTCTTTCTCGTAAAGCTTTCGGATTTATATCACTAATGTCCTCGCCATTTATTTTGATCTTTCCGGTCGTGACATCGTAAAAGCGGGGAATAAGTCCAACAAGGGTACTCTTCCCTGATCCCGTTGATCCGATAATACCAACCGTTTCACCTGGCAAACAAGAAAAGCTAATATTTTTTAATACCGGTTCTCCAGAAGCTCCTTCGTAGGAAAAGGACACATCTTCAAAATCAATTCTTCCACCTGTCTTTGCATAACTTGTATTCTCGTATTTCCATGTCATTCGATCTTCTTCTGCTAACACTTCTCCAATTCTATTTGCAGACGTTTTCGCACGTACGAACATATTAAAAACCATTGTAATCATCATTAACGAGAAAAGGATTTGCGTCATATAGTTTGTGAACGCGATGACATGTCCAACTTGGACCGTCCCCTGCTCAACCCCATAGCCACCAATCCAAAGGACCACCACAATTCCTAAATTCATGACAAGAATAATAATGGGCGTAAAAGTGGATATAATTCGATTAGCTGCGATTGATTTATCTTGAAGTTCTTGATTAAATCCACCAAATTTATCAATCTCGTAATCAAACCGATTGAACGCTTTTACAACTCTAACTCCAGATAAATACTCTCTCATAACCCTGTTCACTTTATCCAATGCCTGTTGTACTTTTGTAAAAAGGGGTAAGCTAAATCTCATATTTACGATGATTAAAATAGCCACCATTGGAACGACAAAAGCCAAAACAATCGATAGTTGGATGTTTAAACTTGTTGCCATAATGAGTCCGCCGATAGCTAGTAACGGAGCTTTTACAAAAATTCTCATAAGACCGTTTACGAACATTTGTACCTGGGACACATCGTTCGTAAGTCGTGTAATTAATGAGGCACGATCATATCGATTAATATTTTCAAACGAAAGTTTTTGTATCTTTTCAAATAAATCAAAACGTAGTTCTGAACCGAAGTTTTGTGAGGTTATACTCGCCAAAATACTCCTAGTCGATGCCGCAACTGCACCAACCAAAGTTACCGCAAGCATCAAGCCCCCCATTTTTATGACGTAATCTAAATCTCGATTCGCAATCCCATTATCAACGATTTTTGCCATAATGGTTGGCTGAAGCAAGTCGCAAATAGCTTCCAGCGTTAGAAACAATACCGCTACACTAAATGGCTTCCAATACTTTTTTATGTATTTACGAAAATTCCCCATATGCAATCCCCAATCTATTAAGCTAGAGGTCGACACTAGCTATGTTGGTGTGTCTATAGTAAAACATTATACTCCTCGATCAGTGGTAAAGGAATCTGAAACCCTTAGAAGTTTAATTGGATAAATCCAATTTGGTATCAAATTTAAAAGCGTTCCTATGTGATGTTTAGGAACGCTTTTATGAGTAGGATCTTTTTAGAAATCGATGTTGATTATAATTACTTGTTTTTCCGAACCCTTAAATTTTAGGTTAAGAGCAACATTAAGCTCTCACACAGCCCATGATTTATTAATGATGTTCCTCTGCAGCCATTGCTTCTGCCTTTGTTTTGTGAACGGTTCCGTAAGGATGTTGTGGAGGAGCATAAATGGAATATAGTTTGAGAGGTTGGTTACCTGTGTTCGTTAAGTTGTGCCACTTGCCCGCTGGGATCACGATGGCATAATCATCAAATACTTCTTCTTCAAAATTGAATTGGTCTTTACGATCACCCATCTGAATAATTCCTTGCCCCTGTTCAATTCTCAAGAACTGGTCAAGGTTCGGATGAATTTCCAGACCAATGCTTTCTCCAGGATTTATACTCATTAACGTTACCTGTAAATACTTTCCGGTCCATAAAGCGGTCCGAAATGTATCATTCTTCTTTGTCGCCTCATCAATATTAATCGCAAATGGATTTGGACCATAATCCATCGATCGATTATAGCTTTCATTTAAATATCGAAAACGCTCCGCATTCACTTGCTCCCCAGATAAAACCCAAGAAAAAATATTCCGCACTTGCGGATGTTCGGTTTGCATAAAGGTATTGTAATACTCATTCACACCTTCCACTTCTGAATGATAAGCTTTTAACAAGCCATCTCTATAACTATGAAAAGTTATCGGTTGGGTTTGGTACATAGCCTGTGTTCCAGTGAGATTCATATAGAGGTGCTGAAACTGGTTAATCTTGGCCTTTTTTTCCGCTACCGCATGATTAAGATAATCTCGGTGTAATTGATTTGGAGCTAACTGGGCTAATTGATCGTAAAGCTCGATAGCAGATGCTTCTCGTTTTAAACCTCTAAGTATAGATTCTAATAAAGTTTGATTACTTCTCATATAGGTGGGGGTATTTGACTGAGCATACAATTGAGGTGAATAAAACATGTTCATCATTCCCTTCAAGGTTTCTAAGAACAGCATATGCCTATGATTAGAGATTCGAGATGGGCGTTTAGCTCAAAATTTAGGAGTCATTTTTCTTTTTAGCGTTTAAGGTAAATGTTGATATTAGAAACCTAATTATAATCTTTGTATAATCTAGATAAGAACAAACAATCGAGGATGTAGCAAGGTTTAGAAAGATCACTAATCTCTAAAAAACATATCGGCTCTAGAAAAAGAGGTGCTATTCCTCATAATTCATTAAAAATAACATTATCAAAAGCTATGTTCGTTTATTGGAGGTCAAGCATTGAAAGTAGATACTTTGAATGTGCATTATATAATTGACGGAAAAATTACAGTTATACCAACAAAAATGGTTTACGAACAATTAGATAAAGACGAATATCAAAATATTCACTTTGAAGTCCACGTGATTAATAAGTATATTCACTCTACGCTATCCAATTCTGTTGAATATGCCGTAAAGCTTTTACAGAAAAAACTTCCAGACAAGATTGCGATTGCCTGTTGTCAATCTTGCCAACATGGCAATTTTAACCCCTTCGGTGATTATGAAGATAACTGGGTTTGGTCGTTCCTGTTATGGCTAGTGTCTTTTATGTAGCTGGCCTCAGTCCGATGGGGATTCATCCATAAGATTTGCTTCCTAAATTTCGTCGTCACCTTCTTTATTTCAAGAAGGAGGACTACAATACTTGCCGCGATAATAGCATAAAGAAAAATAGAATGAACGATAAACCATAGTCCACCTTCTAACTCTACTATAGGATTTAAGCTATCACCTCGTAAAGAAACGGAAGAATAATATAGATGATGATATTCATTTGTTATCTGCATTAGAGTAGTAGTTATTGGTAAAACATACAGGAAAATCCTCAAATAGCGATTAATCTTTTTCCCTACATAGCTAAGGCACATAAATAGAATAAAAACGGGTATCAAAGGTAAGGCAATGTACTCCATCCTTAACCAAAATTTAATCTGCTCTAAATCTTTGCTCAACAGTTCAAATCCATATGAAAAAGTGAAAAATGAGGAGAAGAAAGTGGCTAATATGTAGAATCTTCCACCGGGTGTTTTCTTTATAGTAATCAGCGCATAAATACACAGGATGAGGCTCAAGATGCCCCCTAAAAAAGTAGCAAACACATATCCAATTATTTCTTGATTCATCTAATGGCTCCAGAAATGATAATTTTTAAATGATACCCTAAAGTATTAAGCCTCTTGGCTTTCATACGATATAGACTTTTTTATTATATAGGAAGAAATTGAACCTTACTAGTAACTTTTTCCTATGTAGAAGTTTACACTATTGCGATGTTGTTTTTGTGCGATTATATACAACTTCTTAGTAAGATCAATATTTTGGATGAATAGAGGTAGTTTGAATAAAAGCTGGGACTGCTTTTATATGAGTTGTTTTCTTTCGTTCATGCAAATCCTCTACATGTTCTTTAGTAGGGTTCAATATGAATATGTGCATGCTTAATATTATGCAAGCTATACAAACGATCCTCAATCTCCTCAGTTATTCTGTGACTTTGACTAACAGTAAGTGCCGGATCGACAAAAATCGTGGCATCTACCAATGGTTGGTTTCCTGATAATCTTGCTTTTATTTCTTTTACAAATTTCACCCCTGGAGTAGTACTAATAGTTTGCTCGATGTTATTTAACTGTTCGGCTTCGAACCCATCTGTTAACTCATGAACCGCATCTTTTAAGATCCCCCAAGCTGTAAGACAAATAATAATCCCTACAATGGCAGCCGTTATCGGATCTAGCCATACAAACCCAAAGTATGCACCCGTGATCCCTACTACTGTCCCAATACTTACTAGAGCATCTGCACGATTGTCTTGTGCAGCAGAATATAAAGCCTTGCTCCCAATTTGTTTGGAGAGTTTTTTATTAAACCTATATACAAAGAACATGACAACAGCACTAAATAGACCAATAAAAGCTGTAAAAATATCAGGTTTAGATTGGATTGGATTGAAGAATAGTTGGGATGAACTGACAACAACTTGTAGGCCCACGCTAAGAATGATAAATCCCGCTACTAAGGATGCAATGGTTTCTGCACGAGAGTGTCCATATTTATGATTTTCGTCTGCAGGTTTTTGAGCTATTTTAATCCCAATTAAAACAGCAATCGACGCTACAACATCGGTTAAATTATTTAAGCCATCAGCTCGTAATGCGTTGGAATCTCCGATATAACCAAACACTAGCTTCATGGATGATAAAAATATGTAGGCTCCTATGCTAATCCATGCTCCCTTTTCGCCTTTTTTCAAATCAGTATTAACCATCAGAAACAATTCCCCTTTGTAGAAATGATCTTTTCGCTCTCTTTGTTGTCCTTAATTTCCCCCAGAACTTGAAACTAATACCACGAACAAATGCTTGTATTTCATGGATAGAAAGACTTGCTGCCTTTTCATCTTAAACATATACCAGCGAATAACAGTTAGCTCTTTCTCAAATACTTACTTTGTATTTAGATTCGTCAAGGAGAAGTTATATGAATTTTACAGATTCAATGAGGAGTGTTTTCATGGGAATATTAAGTGGAAATCCAAAAAATGAGCCAATGCATTACGGAGAAGTCTTTGGGACTTGGTCGTTTCTATTAACAGCAAAAGGGATGGTTGCAGGTTACCAAACGCATTTAAATCATGCTGGTGATGAGGACCTTCAAAAGTTATTGGAAGAAGCAATTCAGAATGGACAACAAGAAATCAAACAAATTGAAACATTGCTAAAGGAAAATGGAGTCGGATTGCCGCCAAGCCCGCCTGAACGTCCTAAAGCTTGTTTAGATGACATTCCTGTCGGAGCACGCTTTCAAGATCCAGAAATTGCAGCTGCTTTATCCATGGACATTGCGGCAGGATTAGTTTCGTGTAGTCAATTAATTGGTCAGTCTATACGAGAAGATGTTGCTATGATGTTCGGGCAATTTCATGTTCAAAAAGCAACTCTTGGAGCTAAAGTTTTGCGACTTAATAAAGAAAAGGGCTGGCTAATTCCACCGCCTTTACATCATAGTAAAGCAGAGGATTGCTAATGGTAATAAGGAGCAGAGGATTTCTATTCTGCTCCTAATACTTGTTCAATGATGAAACAGAGCAACACTGGACTGGGTGAAGTTATATCCCCACTTCTGACTCGCGAAGCTGAAAAAAGGGCTGTGGTGTCAGAAGTCACTTCACCTTCTGACAGGCGAAGCTGAAAATAGAGTTGTGCTGTCAGAAGTTACTTCTTCTTCTGACAGGCGAAGCTGAAAATTGGGTGGTGCTGTCAGAAGTTACTCCATCTTCTGACAGTGGAAGCTGAAAATAGAGTTATGCTGTCAGAAGTTACTTCACCTTCTGACAGGTGAAGCTGAAAATTGGGTTAACTCTGTCAGAAGTTACTCTATCTTCTGACTCGCGAAGCTAAAAAAAGGGGTTTACTGTCAGAAGTCACTCCATCTTCTGACAGGTGAAGCTGAAAATGGGTTAACTCTGTCAGAAGTTACTCTATCTTCTGACTTGCGAAGCCGAATAAAGGTCAACTCTGTCAGAAGTCACTCCATCTTCTGACTCGCGAAGCTAAAAAAAGGAGGTTACTGTCAGAAGTCACTCCATCTTCTGACAGGCGAAGCTGAAAATTGGGTTGTGCTGTCAGAAGTTACTCCATCTTCTGACAGGCGAAGCTGAAAATTGGGTTGTGCTGTCAGAAGTTACTTCTTCTTCTGACAGGCGAAGCTGAAAATAGAGTTGTGCTGTCAGAAGTTACTTCTTCTTCTGACAGGCGAAGCTGAAAATAGGGTTGTGCTGTCAGTAGTTACTTATTCTTCTGACAAGCGAAGCTGAAAATTGGGTTGTCCTGTCAGAAGTTACTGCATCTTCTGACAGGCGAAGCTGAAAATTGGGTTCACTCTGTCAGAAGTTACTCTATCTTCTGACTCGCAAAGCTAAAAAAAGGGTTATACTGTCAGAAGTTACTCCATCTTCTGACAGGTGAAGCTGAAAAAAGGTTAATTCTGTCAGAAGTCACTCCATCTTCTGACTTGCGAAGCCGAAAAAAGGTCAACTCTGTCATAAGTCACTCCACCTTCTGACTCGTGGTGCTAAATAAAGGGGGAACACTCTCAGAACTCACTCCCACTGCAAATTAACCTTTAACATTCGCAGAAGACGCTGCATCAGTTATCATACATACATTATCCCTCCTCATTCTCCATTTAATATCCCATCAAAAAAAGCTTCCCAATCCACCGGGAAGCTTCCGTTTTATTTATCTTTAACCCGTAATAGTCTTAAACTGTTCAAAGTAACCAGCAACGTTGCACCCATATCCGCAAATATGGCAATCCATAGTGTAAGCCACCCTGGGACGACCAGCAATAACGCAATAAGCTTAATCCCTATCGAAAAGATAATGTTTTGCTTAATAATCGCTAGAGCTTTTCGACTTAGTTTCACCGTAAAAGGTAGCTTCCCTAAGTCATCAGCCATTAGTGCAATATCAGCTGTTTCAAGCGCTGTATCTGTTCCAGCCCCTCCCATCGCAATCCCAACCGTGGAGGCAGCAAGAGCAGGAGCGTCATTTACCCCATCCCCAACCATGGACACACGATTATATTCATCTCTTAGGTCTTTAATGTAATTGAGTTTATCATGTGGTAAAAGCTCTGCTTTGATATCCGAGACACCCACGTGCTTTCCAATGGCAGTTGCAGTTCTAAAGTTGTCGCCTGTTAACATGATAGTTTTTTCAATACCTAAAGAGTGAAGTTTTCGAACCACGTCTTGACTGTTTTCTCTTACTTCATCTGCAACAGCTATTAGAGCCATGATTTCCTCTGAAGTCCCTGCAACCATGACCGTTTTCCCTTGGTTTTGGAGCTTTTCAATTTTGTCCTTTAGCTCGTTCGAAATTCCGCCAGTAAGGATTTCTTCAAACAGGTTCGGGCTTCCAACGTAATATGTCTCACCTTCTACATTTCCTTTAATTCCTTTACCCGTAATAGAAGAAAAATTACCTATATTTACGCTTTGATAGTCCAGGTTTTCTTGTTCTGCTTTTTTCATGATGGCTGACGCCAATGGATGCTGTGATCCATTTTCTAGCGCCGCGATAATCTTTAATAGTTCAGCCGTAGCATCAACTTGCGGAAGATAGTCTGTGACAACAGGAATCCCTTTCGTTAATGTTCCTGTTTTATCAAAAGCAATGGCCTTGACTGACCCCATTTCTTCAAGATAGATTCCGCCTTTTATCAGTACACCGTTCTTCGCTGCATTCCCAATGGCCGTAACAATGGATACTGGTGTAGATATTACGAGGGCACACGGACAACCAACCACTAATACCGCTAATCCTTGGTAAATCCAAGTACTCCAATCTGCTCCAACCAATGGAGGGATAACAGCCACTCCAAGCGCTACTAACATAATTAAAGGAGTGTAATACTTCGCAAATCTATCAACAAAAGCCTGAGATGGAGCTCGCTCTGCTTGAGCCTCTTCAACTAAGTGGATAATCTTTGCGATCGTTGTATCGTCCACGTGTTTCGTTACTTTGACTTCTAGAAGCCCTTCTTCATTAAGTGTCCCTGCAAAAACTTCATCATCTTTTGTTTTCGACACAGGTACAGACTCTCCTGTAATGGCCGCTTGGTTTACGGCGGAATTCCCTTTTACAACGATTCCATCCATGGCAATTTTTTGGCCTGGTTTTACAATCATGATATCTCCAATTTCGATATCATTCACTTCAATCATGAGTTCTTTGTTAGCTCTTCTAATTAAGGCTTCTTTAGGCGCAATATCCATAAGTGATCGAATGGATTGACGAGCTTTATCCATGGAATAGGTTTCAAGAGCTTCGCTGATGGCAAATAAGATAACAACGGTTGCCCCTTCTCCCCATTCTCCAATAAATGCAGCACCGATGACAGCAATTGTCATCAATGTTTTCATATCAAACTGTAATCGAAAAAGGTTTTTAAGTCCTGTGTTAAATAATCGGTAGCCCCCTATTATAATTGAAGCTGCATATGCTAACACTGAAGCTAAGTTTCCTTCTCCGTATATATGTCCCGATATCCACCCCATTAGAAGGAGCGCGAATGACACAATCACGGTTGAATGTTTTTTCAGGAATGGTTCCTTCTTTTCCTCAAACCGTTCCTTTTCTGGGATGATTCTTAAGTTTTCAAAGGCCCCAGCTTTCTCAAGTTCTTTAATTGTTGTATTTCCATAAACGGTAAGCTTTGAAGCTCCAAAGTTTACACTTGCATCTGAAACACCATCCAGGTGTTTTACGTTCTTTTCGAACTTATTCGCGCAGCCTGCTCAGGAAAACCCTTGTACACGGTAAACCGTCTTTTCTTGTTCCAGTGCATTATCCACGAGAGGCCACCTCCTTTTGGTGGGTAAAAGCAATTTGTATAAGTTGCTTTACATGATCATCATCTAGGGAATAAAAGACCAACTTTCCCTCTTTTCGATATTTGGCTAACCCCATGTTTCGAAGAAGCCTCAAATGATGTGAAGCAGTAGCAGTAGTACACCCTACGATATTGGCAACATCACATACACATAACTCGTCTTCAAGACTTAAAGAGTAAGCAACCTTAATCCTTGTATCGTCAGACAATGCTTTAAATATTTTCGAAACCTCTATAGTATTTTGCTGAAGTAGTTCCTGTTTTAGTCGATTTACTTTTTGTTCGTCATAACAAGTGATTTCACAAACTTCATCTTTCTTCACTAGCTTTTCACCTCAAACATTCTAATACTCATTTGATTATTAGTATATGCATCAAAAAATAAACAGTCAAACAATCATTTGAATATTTTACGATATAATTATGAAAAATCTACTGTGTTTGTTACTTTTACAAAGAACTAGTTGCTTGAATCGTGAGTAAAGTCAATAAACTCTCAAAAAGTTGTCACCATTTACAATCTAACTTTCATTTGATTGTGATGGTTACTTTGATACAATAGATAGCGGTTAAAACTATTCGGAGGTTAGAAATGATTAAAAAGATCCTATTATTATGTTTTTTACTCTTTACGTTTGCCCATACAGGGTTCGCTCACACAGGGTTAGAAACCTCTTTCCCACAAGATGGTGAAGTTGTAACAGAACCATTACAAGAAATCGTGTTAAACTTTGAAACGAAAATAGAACAAGGAAGTACTTTTAATCTAACTACTGCTAATGGACAAGCTATTTCATTATCAACTATTTTGTTAAATGAAAATCAAATGAAGGCCACTGTACAACAACCTTTAGAAAACGGAGATTATCAAGTTCATTGGGACATTATTGGTGCAGATGGGCATCCAATAGAAGGCGAGTTTTCTTTTGTTATTGAAATGGAGCAAACTGAAGAAGATACAAAAGAAGATGCCAATCAAGATACAACCGAAGAACCAATTGAGGAAGAGCAAGAAACAAAAGATGAAACAAGCGCTAATCCACCTACATCAACAGAATTACCCGAAACAGACGACCAACAACAATCGTTTACGATCTCTATTTTAATTATCATATTGGTCATCATGAGCCTTATCAGTGTTGGAACCTTCATCATTATTTTTAAAAGGAAGAACTAGGAATGATGATATTAACCATTTTTAGTGAAACACTTCTATATCTATGTTTTTCGATTCTTATAGGGGCGTTTCTTTTAAGTTTAATAACGAATTCGCATAAACCAGATATTAAGGTTCCAAAGGGTGTAATGATGGCATCGATAGGCGGAATAGCCATCTTTTCCTTTGTTCCTTTATTATCCTTAATTTTTCATTTATACGAAGATTTAGGCTTCTTGACTACGTTTCATTCTGTCCTTTTCACTTTTGAAGTGGGAAAAGCCTGGATTTTCACCTATATAGTAGCCAACTTTTTGTTTATTTTTGTAGTCTGGATTGATTATCGTAAAAATCCTTTTTATGCCATGATTGGACTATCCATTACTCTTCTTTTACTATTGGCCCTTGGTTGGGCTAGTCATGCTAGCTCCCTCGACCAATGGAAAGGATTCTTAACTCATACGGCACACTTTACGGCTGTATGTGTTTGGGTAGGTGTGCTGATCGTTACGAGTTGGTTTTCAATCAACCACTCCAACTGGTCATCATTTTTACGGTGGTTCAGACCATTAGCGATGATTTGCTTTACTGCAACCGTCCTTTCAGGTTTGGTGTTAATGTCATTGGTCGTAGAGTTTAAGGAATACCCAACGTCTTGGAGTATTTCTTATGGTCAAGCTCTCTTAATAAAACACTTATTGGTTATTCCTTTAATCGCTTATGCGTTTATAAATAGTTTTCTAATTCGCAAGAGATTACAGTTGGATTCAACGTATAATCCAATCATTTGGACAAGAGCAGAAAGCATCGTGGTTCTTCTTATTTTTTCCGTTACTGCAGCATTGGGACAGCAATCTCCCCCACATGATATTGCATTAACCATTAGAACAGAAGGGGTTTCCTCACTTTTCTCATCAATTTATAGAGGAAATATTTACCCTGATTTCATCGTCCAATTCTCATTAAATGTGATGAGTCTATCATTTTTCGCTTTATCCTTTGTTTTCTTAGCATTAATCATTCTTTCATATGTAAAAAAACTATCTGTTATCGTCTCGTTTTATATGTGCTTTCTATTTGTCGTTTCCGGATATTTAGCTCTGATTCTCAGCCTTCAGTAGCATGTTTCATTCATTTCTCATCAAAAAAGGGCAGAGAAGATTTACCTTCTTTGCCCCTACTGTTTAATATGAAAGTTGTATTAATTTCCGAAATCAAACTATCTAAACAGTCTTTTCTGCTGCTACAGGAGTCCCTGACCGCACTTGTCGAGATCGAAGTAAGAAAGTCGCTGTCATGGCTAATGATAATACACCGAAAATAGTTACCATAATTTGCAATCCAACCGCATCTAAAAGGAAACCTGTCAATAGAAGGACAACCTGGAAGACGATACGGTCAAGCATGCTACGGAAGGAGAAGAATCTTCCGTGAAACTCTTTTGGTACTCTAGTTTGAAAGATCGTTGCTGCTGTCGGAAAGAAGCAACCAACCGCAAATCCAAAAACAAAAAATGCGACAATGGATAGTACCTTAATGTCCGCAAAGTACAGAAGAAGCTGTGATATTCCAATGATAAAGGAGAAGAAAAACAACACAGAATATGGCGATTTGTTACTATTAATCCGCTTGACAATGAACGCCCCAAGCATAAATCCTATTCCTTCTGCAGTATAAATAATCCCTTTAATCGATGCGCTATCTTGAAGTTCGCTAATATTAATGACCATCAAGTTAAATCCGCCTAAAAAAAGCAATGGTACCAACGTTAAAATAAGTGTCATGGATACGATGGGTAGCCCCTTAATAATCGGAAAGACTTCCTTGAATCCACCGCTGTTTTTAACCTTCCCTTTTGAAGAATTCATTAGCTTATCTTCTTCAATATCAAGGAACCATGTTAAAAGAAACAACCCCAGGTAAGCAACTAACGAACCAATATATAGCATAGATAGTGGTAGCATAGTTATTAATATTCCTGCTACAGCTGTTCCTAATATTCTTGAAAGGGTTGAAACATTCATATGGACCCCATTTAATTGAAGTAGATCCTTTTCTTCCACAACAAGTGGGATCGCTGCTTGAAGTGCAGGAAAATAAAAGGCTGCAGATAGTTGTAGAACAATCATGAAGCCAACCATCCACCAAACTGAACCTGTCTGAATAGCAATCAACATAAATACAACGCTAAATGCTCTAACAAATCCGGAGACAAGCATCACTTTCCTCTTGCTAAACTTATCCGTAATTTTCCCAGCCATAGGTCCCGCGGCGATACCTGCTAGCAAACCTGAAGCAATGATCAGTGATTTTAAAAAGTCCGATGGAACCTTTTCCTGCATAAATTCTAAATTTCCGATAATCCCAAGCCATAAACCTAAGCCTGCTATAAATTCCCCAATGAGTAGTATCCAAACATTTTTACTTTTCCACATAATAGCGCCTCTCGTCGTTGTAAATTAATTCGGTACTCTAAAGATACTACACATTTACAAATATTTGAATCTATTTATTTATAAAAATTAAAGTCACTCACCACTTAACAAGATATATCCTTATCAGACACTTCATATTTAACTTCAGAAAAGTTCTTAATTAGGAGGGTTTCACCTATATAATTTCCGGTTTTTTTATCTACAACTTTTCTCCAAATTTCATTTTCTCTAAATGTCTTCCCATCATTTTTTATGAATCTATGATTTCTCTCATCGATATGATACGAATATGCCCACTCTTTATTTGTAAAAATGGCTCCTTTTAAATGTTTTCCTGTTAGCCAGACTTTAATTTGGAACGGTTGGTCCGTTGAATTTTTAAACTGTAAATCTATGTAGTTATAAAACACACTTGCACCACTTCCAAAAGGCAGAACTCTGCCTTCATCGGGAAATGGATCAAAACTATGATGGTGTCGTTCAACGACTTCTAATGGGGTATGAAGAGCCATCCAATACAGTAGGTTAGCTAATTGACAAATCCCACCACCTACACCTGTTTTAACCTCCCCCATTGAAAGTTGCATACCTTCAATATAACCTTTCCTCTTAGTCGTCTTTCCAACTAAGTTCCAAAACGAAAAAACTTCTCCGGGTTTAATAATAATCCCATCTATTTTACTAGCTGCAAGGTCTAGATTCGTGATTTTATTCTCTTGTAATTGTGGATCACTATTCCCTAACTTTCTTCTTAATAGCGATTGGTGTTTCTTACAAGTAAACGGATAAGGACTTTTTTCTATTTTTTTTGAGTATCTAGTATTTAGCATTCTATTACGCAGAAAACGGAACAAACGTTTTTGGTTTATTCTAAGATGATAAAAAAAGGGATGGATTTCAGATATTCTCATTTTTCAACCTCCTCTTATCAAATAATAAGGTTCTTAATTTGTAGTTCCTGTTCTGTAACTACTTCAATATTTGAGTCTTTTGAGGGTTTGTTATAAACCTCCACCCCTCCTTTGACCATTTTTCTATACAGCTTGACCCTATCTAGCTCCTTCATTGAACAAATAAATTTCCATCCTGAACAACAAGTAAATTTATAACTTTATCCTTCAACCATTTTTAAGTAACGTATCTCTTTTCCTTTTACCACTGCAATGTATACCGGTGTATTTGTTTCGAATATTTTTGTTCCAATTGGCAATATATTTGCTGTACCATTTCTAAATTTCGATGCTATTTCTTCCTGCTCAGTGATTTCACCGATTTGTTCTCCTAATTCATATTCCAATTCCCTGACCCATTCCACATCCTCTGCATTTGAAAACACATAACGATCAAGTAGAAAAATATCAGCATCATTGTTATTTAGAAAGTCTTTTGGTGCTGGATTACTGATAAAAGGACTACTTGTATGTTCATTCGTACAACCAACTAATAATATCAAGAAAATAAATGGCAATAGAATTTTTGCTACATTCACTCAGATCCCTCCAAATTGCTCCTATAAAATAACAACTATATGATTAACCTAGTATATAAAAACAAATAAATCAAAAGATAATAAAGCTGAATAAATGATAAGGAGAGATATGAATATATATGGAACAAACTTTATACGAAAAAGTTGGTGGAGAAGAGGGAATCTCTAAGGTTGTTGATTATTTCTATACTAATTTAGTTCTAAAGGATCCTACAGTACAACAATTTTTTAACGAAACGGATATGGAAAAACAAAAAAGTCATCAAACGAAATTCATTAGCTTTGCACTTGGCGGACCCAATCAATACTCTGGAAAATCTATGCAAAAAGCACATGAGGGAATGAATCTTCAAGCCGAACATTTTGATGCAATTGTAAAACATCTTCACGACGCTCTTGCCCACTTTGGAGTTAGTGAAACAGACATAGATACTGCTTTAACAAAAGTAGCTACATTAAGGGATGATATATTACATAAATAGTGAAACAGCTATTGGTGAATATTTTAAGTTAAGATTCGTGCCTAATCACTTCTCGGTCAAAGACTTCGACCATAGAAGAGTTGGGTTAGATGCGAATCTTTTTTTCATCCAATTGTTTTGATTAGTTAAATATTTTATTTGCCACTATGGCTAATAAAATAATTATACCTGCCGTAAAGATAGGCACTAAGAACATGAGGATTGTATGCAAAGAACTCTTTGAACTTTTCCACTCATTTTCAAACGATGACCAACCACCAGTCAAAAATAAATCCCAAAACCGTTCACTTCCACTTTCACCCTTGTCATCCTCTTCTGTTTTGTTCTTCATAAAAAGTCTCCTTATCCTTTTGTCCGTCTTCTAAACCATATAATGATTACACTTACGTTTTTTTCCTATTAAAGGTTTCAATTCCTAAGAATATTCTTAAAACTTAATCAGCCCTTTATTCTTCAGTAGCTATTCTAATAACGGTAACACCTCAAAGGAAACAACTCTAGTTAACGAAGTAACACATATTATCATTAAAACTGAAAACAATACCATTTAGATGGAGCATTATTTTGCATCTTATAACATTGAAATTTGGTTATTTAATTCTCAAATGTTCAAATCATTGGCCAATGAGGTCGTATATATTTAAAGAACAAGTAAGCATAGGAGTGAAAGAATGAAAGATATCGCTAACGTTGTTCATATAGGTGAATTAATAGCTGTCTCCAAAGTGTTCCACCTAAATCCTTTTCGAATGGTAACATTAATAGAAGATGGTGAGATGGAAGTGTTCCAAAATAAGGAAGACTTTGTAGAGAAATACGGACAGAAAGACACGTATGATGAAGAGTTAGAAGATTGGTGTGAGTTAAATAATGGAAAAGTTTTCACTAAACCAAAGTAGAAATAAATGGTATAATACCTTTGCGTTAGTGGTATAAACCCGCCGTCACTAAGTCTTTAAATGAAATCAAAATGTTTTTACACAGCCCTAATCCCTATTAAAATAATATTATTAACACAAGTTACTGAAAGCGGAGGTTAGCAGGAATGAATTCAAATTGGTTAGAATGGCTAGGATATTTAGCCTCCCTTATTGTCCTTATTTCATTATTAATGAGTTCGATTATTAAGCTTAGGTGGATCAATTTATTAGGCTCTAGCCTGTTTTCCTTATACGGATTTCTAATTGGTGCTTTGCCTGTCGGGCTTATGAACCTTGGTATAGCCATCATTAACATATACTATCTTGTGAAAATCTATAACGCTAGTGCAAAGAAAGACTACTTCAAGATTCTCACAATTGAAAAGAACTCCGAATACTTTAACCATTTCATAAATTTCTATAAAGAAGGACTCAATAAGTTTGCAGACCCCTCTAGGCTTAAGGCAAAAACATATGATGTTAGCTTCTATATTTTACGAAATATGGTACCAGCGGGTGTGTTTTTAGGTTCCAAGCTTGATGAAAATACATTAGAGGTAGAACTCGATTTCGTTATTCCAGAGTATAGAGACTTTAAAATTGGTCATTTTGTATATGAAGACAGTAGAGAGCAATTTTTAGATAAAGGCTATAATAGGTTAATTAGTAAGTCGTCAAACGAAGAACATATCGTATATTTACGAAAAATGGGATTCGAAGAAAAAGTTGAAAATGGAAGTAAATACTTTGAAAAACTAATTTAGGACAGCAAAACAACAATAGCTGAAACTTGGCATTTGTTGTTTTTTTATTTTATAGCCCTTGCACAATATCCACTACCTCCTCCAAATATTAAATGGGTCAAAACTATTCAATAAAAAAACACTCAAAAGATTAACTACTATTTACATTTATATAAGTAAAATAGAAAACACTACTATGTAAGAGGAGGCAATAGGATGAAACAACATTACATAGTGTTTTACATATCAATATTTATCCTTTCTATATTGGTTTTAACTGGAATTGTTATTCCTGATACTCTAGAGACGTTTACTTCAAATATTCAAACGTTCATTTCTAATGCATTTGGATGGTATTATTTAATCCTTGTTACGATTTTACTTGGGATTTGTCTTTTTTTAATGTTTTCCCCTGTTGGTCGAATCAAGCTTGGGACCCAAGATGAAAAGCCGGAATTTTCTACACCTACTTGGATCGCGATGTTATTTAGTGCTGGAATGGGAATTGGGCTCGTCTTTTATGGATCAGCAGAACCCATTAGCCATTATGCAGTCAGCTCTCCTACTGGTGAAATTGGAACAGATCAAGCTATAAAAGATGCTCTTAGATTCACTTTTTTCCACTGGGGAATTCACGCTTGGGCTATATATGCCATCGTTGCTTTATCCATTGCATATTTTCACTTCAGACATAAAAAGTTGAGTCTAATAAGTGCCACTTTGCAGCCCATTTTTGGCGATAGGGTGAACGGCATCACTGGAAAAAGCATCGACATCTTTTCAGTATTGGCAACTGTTCTTGGTGTTGCCACATCACTCGGATTTGGAGCAGTTCAAATCAATGGCGGGTTGGCGTATCTTTTTGAACTATCTAAAACTGTTTGGATTCAATTTATTATTATTGCGGTTGTTACTGTTCTATTTTTGATATCGGCTTGGACTGGACTAGGTAAGGGCATAAAAATATTGAGCAATGCAAATATGATTTTAGCAGGCGCTTTACTATTCCTTATGTTTGTATTTGGTCCAACATTATTTATTCTCAATCTATTGACGGATACAATCGGGGCATATATTCAAAGAATCCCACAGATGAGTTTTAGAATTTCCCCATTAGATGAAGAGATCCGTGGCTGGATTAATGGGTGGACGATTTTTTATTGGGCCTGGTGGATTGCGTGGTCACCATTTGTAGGGATCTTTATCGCCCGAGTTTCTAAAGGGAGAAGTATCAGGGAATTTGTTTTTTATGTACTACTAATACCTACTGTCGTTGTTTTTATATGGTTTTCAACTTTCGGAGGATCAGCAATCTCGCTTGAGCATAACGGAATTGCAAAAATTTCAACCCTATCTCCAGAAGAATCGTTATTTGGCGTATTTTCAAATTATCCACTGCCTCTATTAACATCCATTAAGGCAATGGTTCTGATTGGGTCATTTTTCATCACATCGGCTGATTCCGGAACATATGTATTAGGAATGATGACGACAAATGGTTCACATACACCCGATAATAAAATAAAGTTTACATGGGGGATACTACTCTCTACCATAGCAGCTGTGCTTCTATACTCGGGCGGTCTTCAAGCTCTACAAAATATGATGATTATAGCTGCATTACCGTTTTCCATCATTATTGCGTTAATGGCATTCAGCCTAATTAAAGCTTTACGCAAGGAAGCAAAAGAACTCGGAATTGGTAAGATCAAAAAAAGGCCGGTATAATACAGCAAGAGCCTGGGACATAAGTTAATAAACTATACGGAAAGACGAGCAATATCTAAATTAATCTTAATACACTTTGTTAATTATCAATGAGTTAAGTTGGAAGAACAAGTTCGTTCCATTGCGCTACAGCCCACTCGCTTTCCGCGGGGAGGAAGCTGAGCGTCCTCGGCTACGCCTGTAGGATCTCAGCCTTTCCTCTACTTCCCGCAGGAGTCGAGTGGCTTCCGCTTAATTCCACTAGTTATTAACAATGGTGGGCAGAATCAAAACAAATAAATACCCGAACTATAAGGTGAAATATTCATTAAAATACTACCTAATAGTTCGGGCTTATCATTATAGTTCACCAATTGTCATGAATATTCTCGAGTAAACATTCTCTATATGTTCATCGGTCTTTTCATCATTATATAACCCATATCCCCAACTTTTTAACTTTTCTTCTTCTTTTAAATTAAGTATGCCAACTGCATAATTGACACCAGGAGTCCAATTCCATGATTGATCATACTCAGTATCGCTTACAGTAAAAGGGACATGACTTGTAGTAGATATAAAGAAGTATGAATAGTTGAATTTAAGTAAACATCCGCATATTGACTTTCAGAAGCTTCATGAAGATGTTCTTCAGTAATAATGACAGCATCATAATTAGCCACTTCCTCGCTAGATATTTCATCAAGAGAAATCTCATCGAATCTTACTTGTTCTTCTTTAACGTCTGGTAGTTCACCAACTACTGCTATTCTTAGTGGTTTCCCTTCATACAATTCGAAATCTTGACTTTGGGTACAAGCTGATAGGGCTATTAAAACAATCAATAATGGTATAAACAAAAACTTTTTGTCTTTTGCTCTATACATAAGCAAACTCCTCGTATTTACTTTATATGAATCAAATTAACATTATCTAGATGACCTTTTGTACGTGAAGTAATTGCTCTTGTTGAATAATCGCTCCATATCGTTTAGTAAAATGAGGCATTCATGAGCGGGTTAGCTTAAAAATTCGAAATTAGTTTCCTCTGCAGAAATTACACCCTTAGTGAACCACGGAACCCTCTAGAAGCATAGTACGAGTCCGCCCCATTGTGGTACATAAAGACCGTATCATAGCGACGATCACAAAAGATAGCCCCTCCAAGTTTTCTAATTGCATCAGGTGTTTTTACCCAACTTGATGTCTTTCTATCAAAGTTTCCTAGCTTCTGCAAATCCCGGTATTGTTCTTCTGTTAACAGTTCAATACCCATAGCATTGGCCATATCCATCACACTATTTTCTGGTTTATGTTTTTTCCTAGACTCCAGCGCCTCACGGTCGTAACATACACTTCTACGACCTATTGGACTTTCCGCTGTGCAATCATAAAATATGTATTCGTCGTTCTCCTTATCATAACCAACAACATCCGGTTCACCGCCAGTTCTTTCCATTTCATGTAGTGACCACTGCTTTTCAGTGTTAGCTTCCAGCCTCTCTTGAACTTTAGCCCACTCAATCCCTTCATGTCGGTTCATGTTTTTCTCAAACCGCTCTTTTAATATACTGAATAAATCCTCGCGTTGTTCAAGTGATAACTCCATACTTATATTAGTCATATTTGCTTCTCCCTCTGTTTTTTCTCTTACTGAATAAAACCGAAATTTGTATTATACAATTATTTATTATTTCAATAATTTTAATTATATATAATTAATAATCCTTCCAACCCTCTATTTCAGAATGAACTTCTGTTATCACACTCCGATCTGACATGAATTCGAATGAATGATCGCCATTGGTGTATTTAACAGCCAGAAATTCAATTTTAACTATATTATATTCAGGATGATCATGCATAAAATCCAGCTTAAAACGTAACCTATTCACCCCTTTTTGAACTTCTTCGATAATGGATTCACGTTCTTTATCTTCATTTAATTTATATATCAAGTCTCTCTGTTCACGTTCTATCCAATAGAGTTCATCATAACTAACTTCTTTAATAATGATTTCCTCTTGTTTTTCCAAAGAAGAACAGCCTGTGATTATTAAAAGTAAACAAGTGATAGCCAGTATAGTAAAATTTTTCAATCATCCACCCCGTTCTAAAGCTTATAAGAAACGATAAACTCAAAATCAACAACTTGTACGATCTCGATTTTCTTCTATTTAGAACTCATGATTTAATATAAATTCTTATCTTTCGGCCATACTTTCCAGAAATTCACTATGCATAAGGCCCCAATGACTTTGATTATCATATTTCCTATTATCGAGTTTTCAATGGTGAATCCCAAAATCAGACATCCAAAAATAAAAAGAAGAAAACTGAATATAAATTTCATTGTTTCTCCAATCTTGTTACTAAGATGATATATATACTAATTCTATGCTAATGGATGTAACCCTTCCTAAATTAATCCTTTAACGTGAAAAAATCACCCAACTCCAATTGAGTGGGGTGATTCATACAAAACATTTAGTCTAATAAATCTGGCTGTTCCTTCACAATCCTTGACCATAGCGGTTGAAATTGGAACCACCCTGCAAGGGTTGTACCCACCTCTGAAGCAGCAGATTTAGCTCCTTCATCGGATATCAATCGAGGAGTGCCAACAGCCTCTGCCATGAGCTGCGCCTGACAAGAGCGTTCCATTGTGATGAACCACCAAGCAGCTTCATCGACCGTTTTTCCAACTGTAAGCAAACCATGGTTCATTAAGATAGCTGCTTTATGTTGACCAAGTGCCTCAGCAATTCTTTTACCTTCGTCCGTATCTAAAACAAGGCCCGTGTAATCATCGAACACACTATGGTCTTCATAAAATGCGCAAGCATCCTGAGTAATGGGATCTAATTTCCGTCCCAAAGTTGACCATGTTTTCCCGTACACCGAATGGGCGTGTGCTGCTGCCACCACATCAGGACGTGCAGCATGAATCTGGGAATGGATCGCAAATGCAGCACGGTTAACTGGAAGATTCCCTTCTACCACTTCTCCCTCATGGTTTACAAGGATCAAATCAGAAGCCTTAATTTGTCCAAAGTGCATTCCAAATGGATTGACCCAAAAATGATCCTTCTTTTCTGGATCCCTTGCTGTAATGTGTCCTGCTACCCCTTCATCAAAACCAAACTTGGAGAAAAGTCGAAAAGCAGCGGCTAACCTTTGCTTTAGATGTTGACGTTCCTCTTCAACTGATTCAAACGACGGCGGCTGAAACAAACCTTTAACTACGGATTGTTGTGAAGCTGTTTTTTCTGTTGCCATAAAAATAATTCCTCCCCTGAGTCAATGTTCGTAAGCGCTTCCAGATGTCCATAGTAAGTATATATTTCTAATCCTCATAAAATAGTCAAAAAAAATCTAAAAAGACCGTCCATCAAAACGGCCTTTTATACTTTCATATCATTTTTTCAAAACTAATCCTTTAATAATGGGGCAATCCGATCAATCCGATTGGTCCAGATGCCACCCTGATAATGTTCAGGCAGGCTTTCTAAGTCTTGGGGCTCATCAAACCCTTCAGACCAACTACCGTCTCCTTTTACTAAAATTAAATTTGTATTGGAATCTCTCATCCGATCTACAAATTTCGTTGGGTACCCCCATAACCAGGATGCGATTTTCTCTGGAATATGTAACTGCATATTTTCACACGCATTCGGGACAAATCCTGTCCAACCTATTGCTATATAAGGTATTAAGCAGCTCTTCATCGTCCTCTTTGACATGACCCGTAAGTCTGGGAGCTGCTCTTTTAACGTGTTAATTGGTTCATCTCCACCATAAACCGATATCTGGGTTAATCGTGCTTCCGAAAAATTTTTAAGATACTGTGCAAGAAGTTCTCCTTCTTCTGGATCATTGCTTTTTATATGAATAAGAAAAGGTTTTTCTGGAAAAGCAGTTAAAACTTCTTGTAAGCTAGGCATTAATCCAATGCCTTGTCCCCGGAAAGGATAGGTTTTGCCTTGATCAGCTGTGTACCCGTATCCTACATCTAACGTTTTTAGTTCTTCCATCGTATGATCTCTAGTCACTCCGACTCCATTCGTCCTACATTCTAATGTCCAGTCATGGAAAACAGCAAATTCGCCGTCTGTCGTTGGATGGACATCAATCTCAACAACATCCGCTCCAGCTTCAAAGGCTGCTTTCATCGACGGTAACGTGTTTTCTATGAATGGGTGTTCGGGTTCGTGAATCCTTTCTGCGGTACAAGTGTCCCCTGTAATCCCCTCCATTGGAAACGTTTGAGCAAGTCCACGATGTGCTAGTAACATTGGCTTTTCATTACTATCCTTTACGATTAGAGAACTATTGTTTATATAAATAAAAAATGCCAATAACATAAGAATTGAAATCACTCTATTTCTTAATTTCTTTTTTTCCACTTCCCTATCCTCCGTTTTAATAATAAGATAAGATGTGTAATGTACTTATCTAGTAAAAGAATATAAATTTAGACCTATACACTCAATGGCCATTTAATGATAAATCCATGATAACACTCTGATAATATTTGAATACGACATTAGGAGAATCATATGAAAGCACCAACATATATCATTGTAGAAACTGGCTCCCCTTTTGAACGAGGAGCTTTTATTCCTTTGCAGAAAGAAAAGGTGATAATAGGTAGGAAGGTAAAGAACTGGACTCCTGATATCTCCTTTAATAATATTTATGTCTCAAGGAAGCACCTAGAAATTTATAGTAAAAACGAATCCTTTTATATAAAAGATTTAAATAGTAAACACGGAACATTTTTAAATCATCAACCACTTGTCCCTCATGAAGAGAAACCTTTAAAAGATGCTGATCAAATCTCTATTTCTGAGGACTCTATTAAGTTTACTTTTTCAACAGCCACTATGGATTTAACTGCTGATTTAGGTCCTGCTATACAAAAACACCTGATAGAGCATGAATTTCAGTTAGACCCTATTAAACAAGAGATATTCGTTTTCAATCACACTTATGCTTTTTCTGAAAAAGAGTATAAAGGAATTGAACTTTTATTAACGAAGTGCGACCAGTTTGTAACTGTTGAGGAACTTAAGAAATGTGTTTGGGTGGAACGAATGCTCGAACCGGAAGTAATACCTGATGTTAGCTCAGAAGAGATGAACGCTTTAATCTACCGGATTCGTAAAAAAACAAACGATATTTTTTTCATTGAAAATGTTAGAGGAAAAGGATATATATTGTCGTTTAACTAGGCTGTTTTCGCATAGATTGTTGTTTTTCGTATTTGTTCTCCAACACGGATCCTATGCTGCTTCGTGGCATCTTTTCTTCCCAAGATAAAGAAAACAGAATCATAATCCGTTTAAAAGCAGTTTAAAGTATTTAAATAGCAACAAAGTTTACGAAAAGAGCCTTTAATTAAGTAAGAAGGGTTCTCCCTATATGAGGAGAACCCTTTTTATAGGAACTTCTCCATATAAGAAGCTCCCTTTACATATTTCCAAGCTCTGATTTGATTTCTTCTACTGTCTCGTCAAAGAGTTCGCCCCAGTGGTCATTTACCGTTTTAAATACTACTTTCCCATCAGTATCTAAAATCCCATACCCTCTAAAATAAACATCCTCATTTTTCACGTCAAACACTTCCGCCATTTCTAACTTCGGGTCGGAAATGATTGGAAGGCTCGTACCGTACTGTTCCTTTAAAGCATTATATAATTCTAATTGCTGTTCAGGTGTATCCTTACTAATCACATACATATTCGCATCAATACCCTCTAATTTATCTAAATTCTCATGCAACTGAACCAGTTGCTGTTGACAGATGCTTCAGGTATAGGTAGTAATAAAAAAGAAAATGGTGGGCTTATCCTGTGGAAACGTTACTTCGTTGCTATTTTGGTCTAGTAACGTTAACGGTTCCTTCTCCAAATTACTTTGGGAACAAGCGACAAGCAGTAAGCTTATCATCGCAATAACCAATGTGACTCTTTTCATATATGTCTCCTCAAAATTATTTAATGTTCCTATTGTACCAATAGTAAAATCTTTTTTGAAGTAAAATAGCCCGTGCTTACATGTGAAGTTTCAACTATTTTCGCAACTTGTTACACAAGGTCATAACGAGCTAAAAAATTGACAAAAAAAGTTATTTATGCTATAATTTACAAATAATATTCATCGGATTATAATAAGATTCTCCTGGCCAGGGGAATCTTATTTTTTTGTGGAGGAAACTTTATGAAGCAAAATGAATCCAGCGTTACTTCCCTAGTTTCGGCTTTCAGTAGAGCATATCATAGTATGTATGACACACCAAAAGTTTTTGATGATTATATCGCACGGGATCTTATTACCGGAGAAGAATTTTCAGGTATTAGTAACAATATGATTCAAGGAATTCAATTCTTTAACCATAAAGTTGCCCACGAACTTCATGGGAAACCAAATGAGATTCTTAAGTGGGTTACACAAGTCCAGCTTTCTCCAACACCATTAGCTCGAGCTGCTTATTGCGAGAAAGTATTACTGAATGAATTGGCATTAGGCGTAAAACAATATGTGATTCTTGGTGCTGGCTTAGACACCTTTTCTTTCCGACACCCTGAATTGGAGAACACTCTTAGAATATATGAAATTGACCATCCAGCCTCACAGGAATTTAAGAAAAACAGATTAGAGGAAAAGCAATTCAACATTCCTCAAAACCTTCATTTTGTACCTATGGATTTTACTCAAGAATTATCCTATCAGAGTTTAATAGATGCAGGATTTGAAAATAAAAAGACATTCTTTAGCCTCTTAGGTGTTTCTTATTACTTAACAAAGGAAAAGATTTTAAGCTTAATAGAGCATCTGTTTTCCATCGTACCGGACGGAAGCTCAATTGTTTTCGACTACGCAGATGAAAATCTGTTCCATGAAAAAGGATTTTCAAATAGGGTTGAAAATATTGTGAAAATGGCTTCCGTAGGCGGAGAACCAATGAAATCGTGCTTTACTTTTGAAGAAATTGAGAATATGTTACATCAATCAGGTTTGTTGATTTATAAACATTTATCCCCAGCAGAGATCAATGAGCAGTTTTTCAAAAATCGTTCGGATTATTTGTCTGCGTTTGAAACGATCCATTATATTCATGCCGTAAAAAAATCTTAAATGATGATTCTTACCGCTCAATATCCACTAAAGATTGAGCGGTTCTATTTTTCACAAGTACATTAATATAGAGTAGACACATTTTGAGAAGTTAATCACTAGCAAAGGGTAGCTCTCCCCCACTATGATTGATAACCATTAACAAAGTATTGAATGGTCTCAAGCTCATCCTCATTTAGTGGTCTTTTTATCTTTTGTTCGTACACACGTGTTATATCTTCAATAGAACCTTGAAACTGTTCTGTAAGATTTGCTACCATTTTTAATAAAGACACTTCTTGTTCATACTCTTCTTTTGAAACTGCCTTCCAGTGGGATAGAATAAAGGTTTCTGCATCATATTTTTCCAATGCTTCTAATAATCTCAGAGTATTTTGAATGGTATAACGCCTTTTGTCAGAATAGATATCTGGGTAGATAGAATCTCCTAAAAATAGAATTTTTTCTTCTTTTACATAAATAACAACGGAATCTGGGGAGTGATCACCACCAACATGTTCAAGCACACAAGTTACCCCTCCTAAATCTATCTCCAGCCTATGCTCGATGCTAATATCAGGAAGGACTATTTGTATGTTTCTCTCTTGACCATACTCTTGTTTTATCGCATTAGCACAAAATTCGATCTCCACTCCCTCTTTTACTCTTCGATCCAAAGCATCGTCGGACCAACTATAGGGAATGAGTTTCTCCATCTCTTCTTTCGTTTGTTTCGATGATATCGACACCATATCAAGAGCAGACAACCCGAATATATGGTCCCAATGCCAGTGAGTAAGGACAACCATACTTGGTAGTAGGAGATTATGTTCCTCTATCTTTTGGAGAAATAAAGTCGAATGTGCTTCGGAATTGCCAGCATCAATCATAAGTGATTTATTTTCTCCCACTACTAATCCTAAAATCGGTCTGTCAGTGTCAGAAACAGGTGACATATACCAGAAACGGTTACTTATTTTTTCGAACGTTTGCATGAATTGCCTCCAATAGAGATTTTCATTTATTTTTCAAGACGAAACGATTCAGCCATCCTTATTAATTGTTGTTTGCTAACTTCCTGTAGAGTGAGTTTAGGATAGTAAGTGATTTCATAGTATATGGAATGATCTTGCCAAACTAGTATCCGCTTTCCTGAAGAGTCTGGAAAATAAACACCTTCTAAATCTCCATTAAGCGTTACATGTTCCTTCTTTATATTTTTATTGAAGTCAATTTTATCCTTGGACACTCTTATGTCCAGTGTACTTTTATTCACATTCATTAATGTGATGACTGTTTGATTATCGGATTCTTTCTTGTATTCCCACAATTGCAGATCTTTGAATGGAACCTTTGTAGGACTCTTTATGTCATGTGAAAAAGTCTCTAATACTTGGGATACCTCTGAGTGGTCGATATCATACATCTTCCCGCGAAAAGTCGACCATCCCACTAACATCAATATGAAAATTAGTACGACTGCGGTCCCTTTCATTTTGCTTATCTTCATAAATTACCTCCATTTATGAGTGCAAATCTAAGTAAACTAGTAAACTTTTAATGTTTCAACCATTTTCTTGTTTCTTCGTTGCTTTATTTATAAAGAAATTACCTAATGTTCCAACCCAAAGAGATCCTAAAAACCAGACTAAATACTTATCAAAGACTTCTCTCCCAACATTAAAAAAGGCTAATGTAAAAGAAACCACGCCTATAAAAGTTAATATATGAAAAATTAATTTTAATTTTTTCTTCATTTTTATGTCCTCCTACCTCAAGATACATATATAAAGCACACCCGTAATTATAACATGATTTTCCATTTACCTATCCAGTGCTTTCTTTTTTCTTTAATATAAAAAACAAGGGCAGCTTCACCCTTGTTATCGATCCTCATGTGTCCAAGTTGCTTCTTCTCCACTTATAGGACAAACAGGGAATTCCTCACCCTTTTGAAAGGTTGCTTTTGCTCCAGACTGACAAAGATATTGTCCCTTCTCTGGAACTCCCTGTCCGGTGCGAAATTCTCTTGTATTTTCAGGCATTGTAATGAACCCTCCTTGAATTTCTTGATGCAAATTATAGTATTACCCATTCGATTCTCTTAAATCCTTATCATTACACTTTCAACATTGGTAAATCACTTCAATATTTATATGAGAGTAAGTCAAAAGTTAAATAAAGCTACAGGGAGGATTATAATTTTGGTGAATAAAAAGGGGTTAAAAACATGGCGAAGGAGCAAATAGTATGTTCAGGTAGCCAACCTATGTAATTCTTGTGGTGACTACCCTTTATAATAGAATAAAACAATCAAGAAAATGATGAGTCCAATGACAAAAAGAGGTCCTAGTCCCGAACTATAAACAATATAGATTTTTACATGAAGAAAGACATTAACGATTAAGATGATAAGCAAACAAAAAAGTAAAAAGATTACAATGTTCACATTTCTATTTCTATACAAAGTATCAGCTTCTTTCAAACTAGTATAAAAACGAATGAGCTTTTCCAAAGTTTGTATATTCTTATTTTCCTCAATCCGTTTTTATACGTGAAACTCCTAATTCTTCAATAAAAACTTAGATTATAGACAACTTTTCTAATCACTATCTACCAATGTATAAGAACTTAATCGTTCAGACAATGTACCAGTGTGAAACTCAAACAAGTTCTGATCATAATCATAGAAATAAATGGAGTACCCCTCACCCTTTATTCTTGGTCTAGGCTCCTTCATTTCTAATTTAAACTCTATAATTTTCGCCTGGTAATAGTCTATATCCTCTTCACTAATCTTAAAAGCTACATGATGGTAAGTCTTATTCACAATCTCCTCCGTTTCCATCACAGCAATCCATTGTCCACCAATGATAAAAAATCTCTCTTTTGAAATGGAGTGTGTTTTCTCACCACTATCATAAACTTCTTCCGCATTAAACAATTCCTTATAAAGCTTAGTTGTCTTATCAAGGTTTTTAACAACAAACGTGATATGACTAACACCTTCAATCATCTTCTCTTCCCCCAATACGTTTATTCTTTTACATAGCAGTGTTCCACAATTTAACGAGTCTAAAATAGAGAAAAAGCATCATATTTCCGATCCATGCTAACAAGAAAACAATGGATGGATCGGCTAATTCCGAGATCCAACCTGCTGAGAAAATAGCAAAAGGCATCGCTAGTTTAAACAGAGACCCTGTAATCCCACTAATTCTACCAATCAGATGATGTGGTGTGGACTCCTGCCTAAAGGTCCAAACACAAATAGAATTGATGGTAGTAGAAATTCCATTTAAAAGTAGTGCGACACCAAACCATATTGGACTCTCTGTCATAAACATCATTAAGTAAGTAATTCCTATTATTAATGTACTGACAACAATCACTTTATAGGTTGGCCATTTTTTTCGGACTTTCCCCACTAAAAGGCTCCCCAGCAGCCCTCCACCCCCTAAGGTGGATAAAAGCATTCCAATTTCAATATCGGATAAATGTAGTTGATCTTTTGCAAAATAAATAATGGTCGTATCCACCATACCCGCAGTAGCATTTATAAAAATAACAAGAATGGTAATCGTCCACAGAGTTTTATTATGAAAAAGTTCTTTCCACCCTTCTTTCAGTTCCTTCCAAAACCCCGCTTTTCCTTCGTGTATAACCTCATTTGTTTTTAGAAAAAGCAAAATAAAATATGAAAATATGAAGGCCATAGCCGTTAATAACAATCCCGAATGTAAATTAGAGAACATGAGAATCAAACCTGTTAATGTCGGCCCCATGATACCAATTAATGTATAAATAAAATTAAAAGATGCGTTTGCACTCGTTAATAATTCATTGGGTAGCGCTTGCTTCACCATACTCATTCGTGCATTAAGAAAGGCATAATTGAATGTCATTAGCAAGAAACCACAAATGTAGAACAAATACAATGAAGGTTTACCCTCTTGCAGGGAAAAATACAAGATTAGCAGGATCACGATTTGTAAAAAGATCGTCCATAATGTCCAATTACGTTTATTGGCTCGGTCCACGAGCACGCCTATAAACATAGCAAGCAATAGATTGGGAAGAAATTCAATCCCCCTCATCGTGGACATCACCACTGGAGAGTTTGTGTAATGGTATAGGATTAATGGCAGTGATAGCTCATATATTTTACTACCAAAGGATATAATCGCCCCAGAAATTAGGAGAATCATAAAGTTCATATTTCTCCAGGCTGATGGTTGAGCTTCTTTCGCTCTTACGCCTTTTTGCTGCCTAGCTATTGATATCATATAAATACCCCATTCTTTACTAATCTTATGGAAAAAATTATACTTTTATAAAAGACGAAGAAAAAGCGAAAGAATCAAAACATTCTTTTCGCCTTTTGAGGTGAAGCCCGGTGAATATTGAGCAATACTATCTAGATTTAAGAAAACATTATGAATCTATAAAAGAAGAGGAAACCTTATGGATCTCAATGGATGAACTATCTGAGAGACTGAGATGCACAAAGAGAAACGCTCAATTGCTCGTCCATAAAATGGTGGATCAAAAACTGATACAATGGGTGCCTGGTAAAGGAAGAGGAAATAAGTCGAGGTTACTTTTTTTACGTCCGGTTTCTGAAGTAATTCTTCAAAAAGCCAAACAACTAACACTTGAAAAGAAACTAACGGAAGCATGGGAACTAATGGAACAGTATCACAGTAAAAAATATGATTTTAACGAATGGTTGTCAAACCGCTTTGGTATGAAGCACGAAGGGGAAAAGGATATATTACGCTATCCGTTTTATCGCCCTATTTTACAATTAGACCCCACCTTTGTTCGCAGAAGAACAGAAGCTCACTTGGTTAGACAATTATTTAATACGCTAGTTAAATATGATGTTTCAACAAGGCTGGTTATTCCAGATCTTGCTCATTTTTGGGAAAGCAATGCTAGTAAAGATAAGTGGAGATTTTACTTAAAAAAAGGGGTTCGTTTTCATCACGGAAAGGAATTAACATCGCAGGATATTGTATTCACGTTTGATCGAATAAAGAAAGAGTCACCTTTTAGTCTGATTAAAAACGTAATTGAAAGTGCTACTGCTATTGAAAAATATGTAGTAGACATCTCTTTAACGGAACCTACTTCTTTATTTCTTCCCTTAATCTGCTTAGACTCGAGTCTAATTGTTCCAAGTGACCTAGAGGAAATTGATCAGAAACAATCATTCATGAGTTATCCAATTGGAACAGGGCCTTTCCGTGTGAAAAAAAATGATACTTCTGAATTAATTCTAGAGGCTCATGAGGACTATTTTGAAGGAAGGCCACATTTAGACAAAATTGAAATATGGGTTTGGCCAGATTATGAAAAATCATTTGTAAAAGGAACAAATGAACCGAACGACATCTATTTCATGGATTATGAACGAGAACATCATTCACTTACAAAGCTGACAAATATTGAACAGGGGGCTACTTTTTTAACCTTTAACTTACAAAAAGATGGACCTCTACAGGACCAGTTCCTCCGTAAATCCATTCATTATGGAATTGACAGGCTCAAAATGGTTCATGAACTTGGTGGGAATCGCGAAATGCCTTCGAATGGGTTTTTCCCCATACATAGCAAGGACTCCTTTGAAAGTACTTTTAATCTATCTTATGCTAAATCATACCTTGCCCGATCTAACTATAAAGGGGAGCTCCTTTCCATATATACATATGAAATGAAAATTAATGAGCAAAATGGGCATTGGCTTGTAAAAGAACTAGTGCATATAGGAATTAATGTACAGCTGATCGTCCTTCCCATTACTGAGTTAGCAAATCATCGTATCCTTCACAAAGCAGATATGATTCTATCTGGTGAAGTCTTTGGGGATCAAGTTGATTTAGGGATAATCGAAATGTTCACTTTCGAATACGGTTTCATCAACAATCATCTTGGGGTTGACCAACGAAGGATTGTTACGGAAACTCTGGAACAGTGCAAGAAATTAGATGACTTGGGTAGCCGAAACCAAGCCTTAATAAAACTTCAACAGCAACTGATTGAGGACAACCAATTAATCTTCCTCTACCATTCTAATCAAAAATTACAACATGATCTGTCTGTGAATGGTGTGATGCTGAATGCATGGGGGAAAGTAGATTTTAAAAACGTTTGGATTAAGAAGTCTTTAAATTTGTAACAGGAACTACCTCCATTTTTCTAAATTATATGAGTTTATGAAAATGGAGGGGAATACCCTATATTAGGAATTATCGGACTCATTCAAATAAAAAAATACCCACTAACAGGAGTGGGCAAATCATATTAATCATTAAACAAATCAAATACTCGTCCGATTCCACCTTCACCAGTAGAACCACCTCTTTGAGGAGCTGCAGCAAATACTTTGCTCGCTAATCGACTAAATGGTAAGGATTGAACCCAAACAGTTCCAGGCCCCTCTAGTGTAGCAAAGAATAAACCTTCTCCACCGAATAAAGCTGTTTTTATTCCTTTTACCATTTCAATATTGTAGTTGACTCCACTTGTCATTGCGACAAGGCATCCCGTGTCCACTTTTAACTTCTCTCCATGCGCTAATTCCTTCTTAATAATGGTACCACCAGCATGAACAAAAGCCATTCCATCGCCTTCAAGCTTTTGCATAATAAATCCTTCGCCGCCGAAGAATCCCGCGCCTATTTTGCGTTGGAACTCAACCCCTACAGAAACACCCTTCGCTGCAGCAAGGAAAGCATCCTTCTGACAAATAATCTTTCCATTTAATTCACTTAAATCCATAGGTACAATTTTGCCCGGATATGGAGAAGCAAATGAAACTCGTTTCTTTCCAGAGCCTTCATTTGTAAATGTTGTCATAAACAAACTTTCTCCAGTAATCACTCTCTTACCTGCACCTAGTAACTTTCCGAATACCCCTCCTCCACTTCCTGAGGAGCCGTCTCCGAATATAGTTTCCATCCGAATTCCGTCTTCCATCATCATTAAACTTCCTGCTTCTGCAATAACCGTTTCGTTAGGATCCAATTCCACTTCTACAAATTGCATATCGTCTCCATACAATTTGTAATCAATTTCGTGGTTGTTCATCTTTAACCCTCTCCCTATAAAAAAGTAGAGTACTACCATTCTCTAGCTGCAGTACTCCAGTATATATCTATTTTAGCACGAAGATCCTGCTTTGGTATAATTTTACTATACCTATTTCCGCTCCAAAAACTTAAATACTAGTTTATTCTCATCTTTGTTTTCAATTCGCTGGACCTTGTGACAGGATTCAAGAAATCTCTTGTGAATATCTACAAATTTAGTATTTTTATAGATAATGGTTCGTGAACATTCCGTCATAATGACCTCAATTTCCTTTTTGGATAGACTAGGGTCCATATTTAACAGATAAGCGATATATCCAGAAAACCTTCCACTCGCCAAACTTGTTCCTTTTCCAGGTGTATATTTTTTATTATGATTATGCATTGGCATGGCTGCATTTTCTCCGTTTGTCACATAGTCAATCCGTTCTCCATAATTACTAGTTTCTGCGAAATCCCCATAAAAGTCTACATTCCCTATAGAAAACACACCCTCTACAGAAGAAGGAAAACTAGCCTGTCTTTTTCCGTCATTTCCAGAAGCACCAACAAAGATAACCCCTTTACTTTGACCATATTTAATCGCCCATTCTATAAAGGGTTTTTCTTTTGTATTTGCACTAAAACTCATGTTAATGATATCAGCGCCTTTAAAAACAGAATAAAGAATGGAGAGGGCAATTACGTAGTTATTTTCTTTATTTTTGATCATTTTTACAGGCAATATTTTTACATCGCCCCCTTCTTGAAGAACTAATCCAGCAATTCCTGTTCCATGGCCATCTTCATCTGATGTGTTTTTATTAAAATCCAAAAAATTATAGCCTTCTATTATTTTTCCTTCAAATGTTTTGTGATTATTATTTACACCTGTATCCAAAACAGCAACAATCGTTTCGTCGGTATCAAATTCCCACCAGAATAGGACTCCGATAAGTAGGAGTAGAACAAATGAACTGGCGAAGATGATCGATTTGAGCACTTTCTTATATCCTCCTATTCAGAAACAATCTTGGGCTAACCCGCTTTCAGTATCGTATGAAAATGGGCGATTACCCGTTCTTCTGTCCTCCACAGTGCTCACTCCTACTAACGAAAAAAAGAGCACCCGAAATTTAATTCGTGGTGCTCCTACATTTTAAAAGGCTATATGTTAGCTAAGAAAACGTATATACCTCCCTTTAGTTACATTTTTTCAGCTATTGGATGTTTTTCTGCACTAAGATTGCACCTTAGTTACATTTTTTTCGAACAAAGGGGTTATTTCTGCACTAAGTTCATGTCTTAGTGCACTTTTTTTCGGCTAAAGGGTCATTTTCTGTACCAAGTTCGTATGTTAGTTACACGTTTCCAATATAGAGGTTACTTTTCTACACTAAGTTCACATCTAGAAAAATCCCCACATAAAAAAGGAGCTTCATTACAAAACTAAAGCTCCTTTACTTAATTATAGGGTTAAACATAATTTTCTTTCTAGCAAACCCGTTTAATCATCGCTCTTTCCTTTTCCCCTACCTTCTTTCCCTTTCCCTCTATCCTTATCTTTTTTTCCTTTACCGTTCCCTCTTCCTTTTCCGGGGGATGTTTTTTCAACCTTTTTGATAATTTTCGGTGGTACCTCGGCATTATCTACACCTTTTATATACAGTTCATTATTCACTTTATAAACACTTTCTGGCTGCTTGAAACTAGAGGAATCATTTCCGAGTGTTCTCATCATCTCTCTAAACATAAGCTGTGAGATTTTCGTCTGATTCCCTATCATATAGTGACCTGTTCCATTTTGTGTATATCCAGTCCAGACTGCCATCGTGTACTGTGGTGTGTATCCGACGAACCAGCTGTCATTTGTAGCATTATTCGGATGGCCAAATTTAGCAATCGTTTTATCATCAAAATTCGTTGTTCCGGTTTTCCCTGCAACATCTAGTCCATGGACATTAGCTGTTATTCCTGTGCCTGCATCTACAACCGTGCGTAACATATCTGTTACCATATAAGCCGTATAATCATTCATGACACGTTTTGGTTCCTGTGTAAAATTAACTTCCTTGCCGTCAGGGAAAATTACTTTTTGAACAAAATGAGGTTGATTGTATACACCGCCATTCCCAAAAGCACTGTATGCTCCAGCTATTTCTAAAGGACTTACGGTATTGCTTCCGATGGAATATGATTCATACACCTCATCATTTTTAAAGTTAATGCCCAGCTGTTCAGCAAATTGTTTTGATTGAGCAATCCCTACCTCTCTCATGGTTAGAAGTGCGGGAATATTATAAGAGTATTGGAGAGCCTTTCTTATCGTAACCAAACCGTGGTATTGATGGTCCCAGTTGGATATAGGTTCACCATTTGAGTACGTTGTCTTCTGATCTTCTATTAAATGCCCTGTTGACCATTTTAGATGTTCAATGGCTGGTGCGTAATCAAATATTGGTTTAAACGCAGAGCCAGGTTGGCGCTTCATGTCTACTGCAAAGTTGTTACCTAGAAATTGTACTTTATGGTCGTTTCTTCCGCTCCCTATTGCTCTAACTCCACCTGTTTTTGTATCTAAGAATACAAACGCACCTTGAAAGTTCTTATTCGGATAGGGAATGATTTCATTTGTGTTCAGCATTTTATCTGCATAGTTTTGTGCGTTAGGATCCAAAGTTGTATAAATCTTTAGGCCATCCTTACTAATATCAACATTTTCTAACCTTCCCTTTACCTCTTTTACAACCGCATCTAAAAAGCCTTCATAAGGCATACTCTGTTGAGAACTTTTAGGAACAAGTCCTTCCGTTACCGGAACTTTTGTTACTTCATCCATTTGTTTTTCTGTTATATACCCTTCTCTGAGCATGGAGCTGAGAACGATATTTCGCCTTTTCGTCGCAGCTTCCTCATTTTCTGGTTTGGTAGGGTCATAGTTATTAGGACTTTGAGTGAGTCCAGCAATCATGGCAGCTTGTGCCAACGTTAATTTGTTGAGGTCTTCCACTTCAATCCCGTAATAATTTTTTGCTGCAGTGGCTACCCCATATGAACGATTTCCAAGAAAGATTTTATTCAAATACATCATTAGAATTTCCTCTTTGGAATATTTCCGCTCTAACTCATATGCCAAATTCCATTCCTGCACTTTACGCTTGATCGTTTTTTCTGGTGTTAAAAAAGAATTCTTAATGACCTGCTGTGTAATGGTACTTCCACCTTGGGAACCAAATTCTTCAGTTACATTGACAAAGATAGCCTTAGCCGTCCGCTTAAAATCAATTCCATTATGGTTGTAAAAGTTAGAATCTTCTGTTGCAATAAATGCTTGTTCTAATACTTTCGGAAGCTGGTCGTACGTAATTTTCGTTCGCTTTTCCTTTCCATACTCATAAATAAAATTCCCGTTCATATCGTAGAACTTCGTTGAAAGTGGATCTACTAGTTTAGAAGAATCCATTGCAGGAACATCCTTCAGCATGGATGCGAAGGTAATAGCCCCAACCCCTGTCGAAAAAAGTCCTAATACCATACAGACAAGGATTACTTTCTTGACCAAAGGCATTTTTTTCATTTGACGTTTATTTTTTTCAGCTTGTTTTCGTTCTTGGCGAAATCTATAAGATTGTTCAGACATTCATAATCTCTCCCATGTTAAGTTACTCAAAGTTGATTATGGTTTTTTCGTTTACCTATAATCATTCGTAAGGAACTTTTGGTTTATGGGGATAGAAGTAAGTTATTTTAGAATAGATTTCCTTTGAGCTGATGTTTACTATTTCTGAATATTACTTATGAAGACCTATAAATTGGTGAGAAAAAATGGGATAGAAAAGGAGTGAGCCACATAAGGTTGAAAAATGTAGTTTAGTTGGACAAAAAATAGTACCCCAACTACCTAGTTAGGGTACTACTCACCTTATATTAAAGAACTTCACCATTAGTCGCGATGACATTTTTATACCAATCAAACGATTTTTTCTTTCTTCTTTCTAATGTACCATTACCATAATCATCTTGATCGACATAAATAAAACCATAGCGCTTAGACATTTCTGACGTACTAGCACTAATTAAGTCAATGCAGCCCCAGCTTGTATACCCCATTACTTCTACACCATCTTTGATTGCTTCGCCCATTTGGTCAATATGAGCACGTAAATAATCAATACGATAATCATCGTTGATAGCTCCATCTTCTTCCACTGTATCGTAAGCTCCTAAACCATTTTCAACGATAAACAAAGGTACTTGGTAACGGTCATACATTTGTCTTAAAGCAACACGCAATCCTTTTGGATCAATCTGCCATCCCCAATCGGATGCTTCTAAATAAGGATTTTTCACTCCACTAAAGAAGTTTCCTTTTTCCTTTTTCTTGCCAGGAGCAGAGCTCGCAACCATAGACATATAGTAGCTAAAGGATAAAAAGTCTACCGTATGCTGATACAGAATTTCTTCATCACCAGGGTGCATGTCTATTTGAATATTATTTTCCTCAAAATAACGATTCATAAAGCTTGGGTAATACCCACGAACTTGAACATCCGTGAAAAATAAATTCATCTGATTCTCATGTAAGGCTTCTAATACATCATCTGGATTACACGTCTCAGGATATACTTCCATTCTAGCTAACATACACCCGATCATTGAGTCTGGAATGATCTCATGACATGCTTTTACTGCTCTTGCACTCGCTACAAATTGATGATGAAGAGCCTGGTAGATTGTCTGTTCTTTATTCTCTACTTCATCAATCAATATTCCACTGCCAATGTAAGGAGAAAGCGTTGATATGTTAATTTCATTAAACGTTAACCAATATTTTACTTTCCCTTTATAACGGTTAAAGACGGTTTCCGCATAGTGTACGAAGAAATCTACTAATCGGCGGTCAGCCCAACCATTATATTTTTGAACTAAGTTAAGCGGAATTTCATAGTGAGACAATGTCACTAGTGGCTCAATGTCATACTTTAGTAACTCGTCGAACACTCTGTCATAGAATGCTAGACCTTCTTCGTTAGGCTCTCTTTCATCCCCATTCGGAAAAATACGAGGCCATGAGATTGACATACGGAATGTTTTGAAGCCCATTTCAGCAAATAGAGCAATATCTTCTTTATAGCGGTGGTAAAAATCAATGCCACGGCGTTTCGGAAAGTTATCCCCCCCATTTCCTGCAAGTAGCTCCTCTAATTCTTTTGCACTTTTAACATCCATCTCGATGTTATTTCCGCGCTCTTCTTTCGGTACAAATGTAACCATATCAAAAATGGATAATCCTTTTCCACCTTCATTATAAGCACCTTCAAATTGATTGGCAGCAGTTGCTCCTCCCCATAAAAACCCTTCAGGAAAACGGCTCTTTTTCATGTTGATTGCCTCCTACTTTTGTGTGATTAGTTATCTTTTTATACGTTAATCTTACTATTAAAAGTTTAAAAAAACTGGTCTAATTGAGACCAGTTTTGTTTTGTCACTTTTCCATCAGACGTTGATAACGATAAATAATGACGTCAAACAATCGCAAAAGGGTATAGCTACTCACACTACTATTTTCCAACTTTCCACAGAGTAAGATTTCATTGAAATTGTCCAAAGTTGAAAGTTCGCTCGAAAAAGTAACGAGCAATTTCTTCCCTTTAGCCGATTTGATTTTATCCATAATTGGATAACTTTCAGAAAGAATATTCCCTTTTATGGAAATGGTAATGACTAAATCTTCTTCTGATAAATCATTTAATGTATCCAATTGTTTATATAAATTGGTTCCGCATTCACAAAGCTTTCCTAATAAAAAAAGTTTCTTTTGCAGCTCCATCGCTTGAACCTGATGCTTCTCAAAACCTAAAATCACAATTCTTCTAGATTGATAAAGAAGCTTTACAATCCGATCAATCTGATCTGTCGGAATTTCATCAATGTATGTTAGATTTTCATTTAGTTGATGAACGAAATTTTGAGAGCTTAATTCATCTTCGTGTGTTGGTAATTGGCTAGTAAGAGTAACACTGTTTCTTAAGTAAGAAAAGTTTTTAAATCCAATCCTTTTACAGAATCGGTTTATCGTAGATGGTGCTACGTGACAAGCCTCTGACACACTTTCTAATGAAAAATGCTCCAAGTCGTGAATATGCTCTAAAAGACTTTGGGCGATGTCATAATTTATATCCTTCTTAAGAGAATTATTTAAATAGGCTAAAAGAGTATAGATTAGTTGCTCCACATATACAACCTCGCTCCACATTAATTCCTGAATAAAACAAGAAGCGTTAATCCTCCGCCCGGACTAACGCATCTCGCCACTTTTTCTTGGCTACCCGCTTACACTTAACGGTGTAATCTTTCTCCGATGTTTTCAGCTATTTCCTTGCCATTTTTAATACAAGCGCCAATACCGACACCATAATAGGAACAACCGGCCAATAGGAGATTCGGATACACGGACTCCATTTTCCTAGTAAGGGAAGACACCGTTTGACCATGGCCAATATGATAGTTAGGCATACTATCTTTCCAGTGCGTAATATTTACCACTTTAGGAAGGCTTGTGATCCCCATGCTTTTTTGAAGATCCGAAAGAGCTTGGGTTAATATGCCTTCTTGGTCCAACGTCATCAATTTTTCGTAAGAGGCATTTGAACTTTTATAGAACAATCTCACTAATAAATTGCCTTCTTTAGATGTATGTGTCCACTTTCTGCTCGTCCATGTACACGCATCACAATTTAGGTCGTGTTGATTAGAGACGATAAAGCCTGTCCCATCTGCAGGTAGAGTTTTATCTAAAATATCAAAACCAAGATACACACTTATTAATGATGAATTTTTCAGTTGATCAAATTCCTCATTCAAGTCGTTATGATCTAATAACTCTTGAGTAATATCATGAGGGATTGCCGTAACGACATAATCAGCCTCTAGAGTTGGATGGTTGGAAAAATTAATCTCATATCGATCATCCTTCATAGTTACTTTTTTAGCGGCAACCCCTTTTATAATCTCGACATCTTTTAATTCTAGTTCTAGCTGAGAAATGATAGCGGACAACCCATTTTTAAAAGAGATAAATTTCGGTTTGGAAGTTTGAAATTTATCTTTATTTTCTGATAGACCTTTGATGATACTCCCGTATTTTTCTTTGTAATCCAACAAATACGGAAGGGTCGAAGCCAATGTTAATGTATGTAAATCACCTGAGTAAACGCCTGACAGAACGGGAGCAATCTGTTCTTCCACTAATTCCTTTCCAAAGAAATACTCTAAAAACTCTCCAATCGAGCTATCTTTCGTGAAGTGTTCATTTTTCAATTCAAAGTCTTTTAGTGCCTCCTGTTTGCCCTCTTCTGAAACTAACGTGCTGCTAAACAATGATTCTTTCGTCATTGGTATCCCAAAAATGGTGTCGTTAGGGATAGGATGTAGCTCATTATCTTTATAGATAAATGAGATTCCAGTTGCGTTATATGTAACTTCATCTTTTAATTGTAGATCCTCTATTAAAGGCATAATACTTTCATGACGAGCAACGATTGAATCTGCCCCTGTTTCCATGACAAAGTTATCTTGTTTGACTGTGTTTATTTTGCCACCTAAGTGATTGTTTTTCTCTAAAAGTATTAATTGAATATCCAAGTTTCTTTCATTCTTTATTTTTTGCAAATAATGCATGGTTGAAAGACCGGTAATTCCACCGCCTATTACGACAATCGTTTTCATATTTACTCCTTTGTTTAGGCTGTTTTCGCATATAATCTTGCTGTTCGTATATTGTCATCATCACGGATTCCATACTACTTCGTGGCATCTTTTCTTACCAAAATAAAGAAAACAGCACCATACTCTGTTTAAAAGTAGTTTAATGAATTTAATTAGCAACAAAGTTTACGAAAAGAGCCTTTGTTTAAAACTAGATTTGGTTCATAAGATTATCTTACCAAACTTTTTTTGTGCAAAACAATTATTAGAATAGGTAGACCCCTCTACATATAAGAAAAAGCGTTTCCTTTCCGGATAACGCTCCAGTACTATTTGAATGAAAAAATTTACCATTAGTAATGTTTATGGTAATACCTATTGTTAGAATACCCATGGTAAACAGGTGAATGATGCGCATGTGGGAAATGAGGATATCCATTACACCATGGCAACCCCCAAGGTCCTATGGGCGGGTGTGGAAACCCTTCATAAATGGTTCCATTCATACCGGTATAAATAACTGGCATTGAAGTTCCTCCTTTTTACGTAAATGTTTTTATATATTCTTATGTATTCTTGCCCGAAATTGCCTGCATTTAGGAGTAGTTTTTCAACCTAAAAAAACCCTCCAATCAACTTTGGAGGGGAAGAGAATTTATGCTACAAACGCAAAATACAAAATAAATATTAGCGCTAATAAATAAATGAGAGGATGAATTTCCTTATGTCTTTTTAAAGCTATCATGGTGATCGGATACATAATAAATCCAAGACCAATTCCAGTAGCAACGCTAAATGTTAATGGCATCATGATAATCGTTACGAATGCAGGAATGGCTATTTCAAGACGATTCCATTTTATATGATACACCTCACTTGCCATCAATGCTCCAACGATAATCAACGCAGGTGCGGTGACCTCCGGTGTGACAATGGATAGCAATGGGGAGAAGAATAGAGCTATAACGAAAAATCCAGAGATGATGACGGAAGTAAAACCAGTTCGACCACCTGCTGCAATTCCTGCAGAAGATTCAATAAATGATGCAGTTGTGGATGTCCCTAGCACAGACCCAGCAACCGAAGCGGATGCGTCTGCCAAAAGAGCTCGTCCTGCATTTGGAATTTTATTATTCTTCATAATGCCAGCCTGACTTGCAACGGCAATAAGTGTACCAGCTGTATCAAAGAAGGCAACAAATAAAAAAGTAAATACAACTGCTATCAAATCAGCAGTAAAAATTTCATCTAGTTGTAATAATGCTACCCCAAAAGTTGGCTCAAGGCTCGGAATACCCCCTACAATGGCAGTCGGCTTTTCAATAATTCCTACAAGAATACCTACAATAGTTGTTAGAACCATTCCATAGAAAATCCCACCGCGGATGTTTTTAACCAAGAAAATAACGGTCACAATGAATCCGAAAACTGCTAGCAATGTAGGTCCTGACTTAATAGCTCCGAGTGAGACAAAAGTAGCTGGGTTCGCCTGAACAATTCCTGCATTTTTTAACCCTATAAATGCCACGAAGAATCCGATTCCACTGGCAATTGCATATTTTAAATCATCCGGAATTACATCAATGATTTTTTCTCTTATCTTTAATACACTTAAAATCACAAATAATACTCCAGACACAAAAACACCCGTTAATGCAGTTTCCCAAGGTATTCCCATTCCAATGACTACTGAGTATGTGAAGAAAGAGTTAAGACCCATACTTGGGGCAATTCCGATAGGATAGTTGGCTAGTATCCCGATTAATAGTGTACCTATAATGGCTGACAAAGCTGTAGCTGTAAATACAGCACCTTGATCCATCCCTGCTTCAGACAATACGATTGGGTTTACCACAAGGATATACGCCATCGATAAGAATGTCGTAATACCTGCAAGGAACTCCTGCTTGTATGTTGTTTGTCGACCCTCAAACTGAAAAAACTGTTTCATCACAACCTCCTGGTGTCTTACGAAAGCTGGTGTTTTTTTGAAAATAAAAAAGCTTTCGAGTAAATGAAATTACCCCAAAGCATAATTAGAATGGCTACATACAGAACTCCACTAAGGAACCTAATGGTTTGTATATAGCCCTTGTAGTCATGCTATTTAAGGTAGCTTGGTAGAAACGTTTAGGCCAATCCCTAAACATATACAAGGAAAATTTTTAATATATTAATATAACATAAGAGTTAATTTTATATACAATCTTTCAAGACGTCAATTGTTATTTTATAAAACTTTCCGATTGGCCTAGATATCCAAATATATGGATTCAGAACAACACATTGCTTACAAACTGCATTAGGATTTACAATGAGTATTTCATGCTTTTAGCGAGGTGTTTTCCCGACTATTCCCGACTATTTAGTGTGATAGTAACTTTTCTTTGGGATTTAACTCCATTATTAAAAATAAATGGTAAACTATTGATTGTACAAATAGTCTAGGGGGTTACATCGTGAAGAGAAAATACTTACTTTTAGCAGTGGGAATCCTTACTGTTATCATAACTATGATTGTTTTGGATATTCAAAAGGTAAAACGAGAAGAAAAACCTCCCCTCCCATCTGTTTCTGTTGGAAAAACAAATGTGCCTGCTGTCTATCAATCTTTCAATTGGCATAATGGAAATAATGAGGACAATAAAATAGATCCGCCTAAAACGATCGTTGAACCATATAACGATTTAGTCGTAAAGTTTCCGGATGAAGAAAAACCTGATGAGGTATTCATAGAGAAAGTTAATATCCTACCAGACATTATCCCTTCTTTAGATCCAACTGTTAAGGATAGTCGATTGAAGTTGCCTGTCCATCCTGTTACTTTACTATTATCTATTCACGCTAAGTGGGAAAATAAAGGTGAAGCTACGTATCTAGTAGAAGTTGAGATTGAGGAAAAAACTTCCTATCAAAGATGGCTGTCACCATCGAAAGAGGGATATGGAGTATTCATTATTGAATCAGAAAGTGATGAGCCATATTCTACTCAAATCCCTCCTCATGCCGCTCAAAAAATCATGATGATGGGGAGTATCGGAGGCAGAACGTTAGAGAAAGTACAAGTAGAGTATCCTGAACTGAATTTATCATCATTACCCACTTATGTTGTCTTAGATGATGAAAAGATTCTCCTAAATACCAACAATAAACAGGAATTTGACGCTTTCTTCGATGCACAGCTAGGATCAGCTTATGAATATCTTATTCCTGAAGCAGAAAATATGATATCTACCCTATCCATCGTGGATGATTATGATTTTATCCGTAAGATACATGAAAAGGTTTCTCCTTTTTATAGAGAATCATCACCCATGTATCGAATAACCCATGTTCATCATGAAAGTGAAGGAATTCAGAAATACTATCCTGAATTAGAAATTAGCAAGACTCCAGTATTTTTTGTGTTAAATCATAAAGGGGTTGTGTATAAGACACACACGTTTGAAGACTTTATTGCTTACCTAGAGGGCGTTTTTGATAAATAGTCTGAAGAAAAAACCTACCGATGGTAGGTTTTTCTCGTATATTAGCGGCCCTAATCAGTAGTTGCTTGATTATGAATTTTTTTGAGTAACCTAAAATACAACTTGCCAAGCCACAAATTGAAGATATGAACAGGGATTAACATGTACAAATATTCTTTCCTCGATGGTTGAATGATTTTGAGTTTAAATAACAATTGATCGAATAGGTGCAGAATTAGTAGCCCAAAAGGTTTTATTTTTTCATTGACAAGTGTACTCATAGTGGCTATTACTGCTGTTATTAAGGTGTATATAGGCACCAATATAAAATGCTCCCAATATCGATCTTTTAAAAAGCCGATACGGAAGAAATATTTATGTAATAAAGCTAACGAAAAATATAGGGCATTCGTATAGTTAATCCAGTAGAAGAAAAATAACAGCACATTTTTTTTCGTTTCGTTTCCATTCTCGATTTCACGCCACCATTTATCTACAATATAAAAATAAAATGGCATAGATGTCACCGTTAAGCCTGTTTTCCATCCATTGTTTCGAAATATTTGCCACCTTATAAACAATCTCTCCACCAATCCATAGAACAAAGAAACCCCTATCCTCCATCTCCAGCCAAGGTTAAATATAACTAGCGATGTCCCAACGATAGGTACAAATAAAGATTGAGAAAGTAGTGCACCAAATACTGAATCAATCCATCGATTTTTGTAGACTCTTGGGTAGTAAGTGTACATTTTGAATATGTTTAGTACGAAATATTCAAAAACATACGCAATCCCTATACTGGTAAATAAGATAGCGAGCGTATTTTGCCTATTTTTATTAAAGGTATAGGAAAATAAGATAGCGTGAAAAATGGCTAAAATGATAAAAGGAACTGTCTTTTTTTTCATATATGATCCTTTCCCATCTTTAATGTTTGCGCTCGCAAATATGTACTTGTATATTTTCCATTAGCCTATAGGCATATACGTATAAATAGGAAATTAATCCTACAAAATAACTATTTTATAGGGGGTGGAATATTTTGGTATATAAAGGAAAGAATGAATCTGTCTTTACTATGTTCAAGGGGAGGATCTGTTTTGAAACAGGAGAGAGAACTATACGCTAAAGGCCATTTAGTGTTTACGTTTATTCGAGGACTACATACGGTCATTGAAGAAGATATCAAAATTCGACTAAAGAAAGATCATGGCTTATTATACCCTGCATTTAAAATTTTATGGATCCTTTCCTTTGAAGACAAAATGAACATGTCGGAGATTTCAGAGATTACTCTCACTAATATTTCAAACACATACCGTCAGCTCGTTAAGTTGAAGGATATGGACCTTGTCACAATTGGAAGTAATGAAGATGCTCGAATTAGGGAGATTCGCCTAACAGATAAAGGTGAAAGATTAGTTCAAACGATTTTACGTGATCATTCTAATCGAACAGATTTAAACCTACTACCCTTTCTATCAAACATTCCTAAAGAGGATTTGGACATTTTTATAGAAGTGTTAACGGATTTAAGTAGGTCTCTTTTAGGAGATAAATACACCAGTTGGGCACTAAACACATCTGAATATTTGAAGGAAAGCTAAAAACCCCAGGAAATATAATTTCTGAGGATATAACGTTATGACCTATTTAATTTTTGCTATGACCCGCAATGCTTTGAACACAAATTGAATACTTTTAGCTACATATCCTGATGCATTAAAACTCCCTATAATATATGTATCCATGACAGGGTTGTAGAGCATAAATGAACCGATAGACCCCAAATGTCCCCAAGCATTATATTTATCAGTAAATGGCAGCATTCGGACACGCATTAGCCCATAGCCATACTCAATACCCATCCACAATTTACTCCAAGTCTTCATTCTTGTTAAGGATTCCTTAGTAATCAACCGTCCTTCTACTAAAGCCTTCATAAACTTCAATAAGTCTTCTGATGTACTAACCGCTTGCCCTCCAGCATAAATACTACTAAAACTTTGATGCTCTTCTACAACAATTTCTCTACTTTTCATATTCACATTGGCGATTGGATAGGAAGTCTCTTCTGCAGGTTTAGAGTATTGTGACAAGTACGTTTGGTTCATCTTTAATGGTTTAAAAATATATTCATGCAACACTTCGTGATAAGGTTTTGATGTAATAGTTTCAATAATTAATCCTAGCAGATTATATCCTGTATTAGAATAATGGCATTTTTCCCCAGGTAGAAACTTAGGACTCATTTGCTGTTTCGTCCATTCGATGGTTTCTTGTGGTGTCCAAACTCGGGTAGATTCATCAAGTAGAAGATCTAAGAAGTGTTTTCCTTGTTTCGGTTTATCTTCATAAAAATCTGGCAAACCAGAGGTACAACTAACTAAATGTTCAATCAAAATATTCTGGGAGTAGTCTTTTCCCTTATAGAAGTGCAAACCATTCATCATCTGTTCAGGGAGGTACTTTGCTATTGGATCATGGTAATCCAATAATCCTTTTTCTTCCAGCACAACAATAATTACTGCTGTAAAGGCCTTTGCGATGCTTGCCGTATGATAGGACTGTTCGGGTATTGCCGGTTTTTCCCCTGTCTGCCCATGAGCAAAATTCCAGTATAGGTTCTGTTTTTCAGAATGAATGAGTAAATAAGCATTGTAGACTCGGGAATCTGAATCAACTATCCTTTTTAGCCGATCATCAATCTTGGTTTTTGCTTCTTCCCGCCTCAAAAAAATCCCTCTTTCTTCAACTAATATTTATTTGGCTTCTTTCAAGTTTGATAGATGCTTTAATTCATTTATTAGATGTTGCTCTATTAATCTCGTATCTTCAGGGTGAAACAAGTGGCGGATTTTTCCATCCAAATGAATTGCTTTCCTTTCCTCGCATGCAATTTATTATAAAATTCCTCTACTAAGCAACCATGAACGTGGAAATCCTTTTTACCATGAATGAACGTAATAGGTATCGGTACTTCTTTTACAGAATCCATAAAGTTTCTCTCCGCTAATTCTTGAATAAAACGGTTTGAATAAATAAGCTTAAATCCATAGTAGTAAGTATTTATAATATCTTTTAATGTGTAATCTTCTGATTGAAACATAGGCTTTGAAACTCCTAATAATCCTGGATGCTTAATCATTTCATCTGTATAAATGAGTGTATTAAAATTTCGCTGCCATTTTCTTAAGATTCCCCACTGTTGAAAGCTATCGACAAATGGAGGTTCTCCCACAGAATTCAGCTCTGCCAGAGCCTTCTTATGACCTCTTCGTGTTGCTTCTTCCTTCATCCAACAGAGTGCAAGCTTATCGTTCTCTGTCCAACTAATGATTTGTGATAATCCTATGTAAGAATAAAATTTCTCTGGACATTTTGTTGCTAGCTCCAAGCCAATGGTTGAGCCCCACGAGTGTCCAGCAAGGAAGATTTTTGTTTGGCTAAAACGCTCCCTTAAATAATCTGTCAGTTCATTGGCGTCCTGAACAAATTGGTCGATGGTCATTGTATGGGCTGGAATGTCCTTATGATAAGACCTCCCTGTACCACGTTGATCCCAAAAGACTACCGTAAAATGCTTTACTAATTCCTTCGTGTTCGTTACGATCGTATAATCACGGCCTCTCGAAGAAACACCTGGAAGAGGCATCGAAGGACCTCCATGGAGGACTAATAGAACGGGATTTATTTGCTTTTCTCCTTGCAAAAGTATCGTTTGCTGGGTACTTCCTAATTCAATTGTTTCAACAGAACTAATACCGTCATCAGGTATCGTGAATTCGTGTTTTTTTCTGAAAAATGCTGCCATTTGCTACTACCCCCTATTTACCTTTTTTTTGCCTCATAATTAAGGACAAGCAATTGCAGAGAAAAAATCCACATGATTTTTTATTTTTTCTTCAATTGATTCAGTGCTCATCCCCTCTTCCTTTAGCATGTTATATTCAAGTATCAACGAAATCGAAGATAACTGATACTCTTCTGCCATGATCCTTGGGTTTTGGGGTTTCATCTTTCCCTTCTCCATCATCTTCTCAAAAATCGTTTCTAGACAATCAATCGTTTTCCTCATGATGTCTTTCCTATAAATTTCTTGAGCGATAGGTTGACGAAAGAGTTCAATGTATAAAATTCTCCATAACTTAAAGTTGATTTCGTTATCGATGTGCCGAAGAAAATTCTCAATTCCTCTCCCTAAAAACATTTTTAAATCCATTGTTTCAACAATATGATCTATGTGCTCCATCGGAGGAAGAATTTTATCAGCTTCCATTCGAAAGTTTACAAAGATCGTTTCAAGAATTTGATCCTTGTTTTTAAAATGCTTATAGAGCGAACTTTCCTTAATTCCTACTTCTTTCGTAATATCTCTAATGGAAGCCCCGCTAAAGCCCTTCTTTGAAAAAAGCTCAATCGAAACCTCGATGATTTTTATCTTTGTTGTATTGATTACAGGTTCTAATTCCACATCATAATACGTTCTTTCAACTACATTATTCATTAATAAACACCTCTTTTTCGGCTAACGACCGTTATCCAAAACCAATTATAAGATAACAGTCGTTAGCCGTCAACTTAATTTTATGAAAATAATGGATAGTAAATTTAGACTTTGCTTGCTCAACTAACTTTGATAAACTCAGGTTAAATATCAATCTTACAGAGGTCATAATGAAGAAATATAAGCTTAGAAAGGCATTTAAAAAGAAATACAAACGTGGGCAGACGTTCTATTTAGTTTCCCAATCCGAGTTTATTGGTGTGAAGGAATTTGTTTTTCGTACCGAAGACTTAACAGATCGAATTTCTGTGACGGAAAAAGAGCTTGGAGAGTATTTCATTTTTCTAGAGGATATTACTAGCTTTAAGATTACAAAATGAAGAAAACTTTATTATGAATGGACAATCATTGCATTAGGTTTTCTAAGTGCATAATGCACACTCCTTTGTACAAAATATCAATGTTAAAAAGGAGGTGTATTCATGCCTAATCTTAACGACAATAAATTCAGAAAAATTCAGTCAGAGAGTCAAAAACAAGGAAAATCATATGAAGAATATGCTGCAGAACTGGAAATGAATAAATTAAAGAGTCAAAAAAGAAAGTAAAGTTCCATGACGAAAGGCAGGAACTAGGTCCCTGCCTTTTTTATTAGTCCTCCTAGAAGGAGAGGTAACTGCAGATGTACAAAATGATGATTTCTTTATTACTACTAATCCAACTATCCGCTTGTTCACAACTGCCCAACCCGATTATGGAACTTAGAAAAGAGGATATCGCAAAATACGGTGTTTCCTATGAAGTTGATAAGTTATTTAAACTGGGTATTGAAGGAATATCTTATGATGAAGATGGCCATGTCATTTTCTATGTTCAAAGAAACACTCCTGAAACGAGAGCTAGAATTGAGAAAGGTTTAATAAAAATCTTTGGTCAGAGTATAGACTTTGAATTACAAGAAATAGACGAAATTTTTACAAACGGACTAAATCACTAGACTACTTAGTTTCCTCCAAATAGTTAAGGGAATTACATTAGCCACACAGTCACTTATTTAGTAAAGTTTTTACACACATTAACGATTAATGGAATCCCACAAATTACGAACAAAATAAACCCACTATATCGAAAGATTGCCTCTACATGTTCTAGCACATCTTCCCAGAAGAAAAAAGGTGGGATGGGTAAAATTATCAACACAACCCCAACTATAAATCCATAAAAGAAAGTTCTCTCTTTATCACTTCTCATTGTTCCCATTTTCCCTCAATTATCTATATTATGAGTATTTAGGTTCCAGTTGAAGTCAGACACTATACTCCATTAATTAAACAGTCGCCATTTAAAATCTTCCCGTTTAAAATAAAACACTTTTCCAGGATTTATAAAAACTCTTATATGACCTGTTTCCATTAGTTAATAAGGAAAGGCTCTCTTCGTAAACTTTGTTGCTATTTAAATACTTAAACTGCTTTTGAACGAATTATGGTGCTGTTTTCTTTATTTTGCGAGAAAAGATCCACGAAACGGCAGAGAATGCGTGTTAGAGCCCAAATAGGAATAGCAACAAGGCGAAAAACAGCCTAAAGAAAAGAAGAGACGATCTTTTTTTAAAGAATCGTCCCCGTTTTTAACTTTCTAAATAGGTTAATAGCAATAACAAACACTACAGTAACTGCTATAAACGTAAGTACATATAGGAATGGGGAATGATGATGACCAAAAACCACTTCGTTTTGGAGCACTTCAACCTTGTCCCAAGAATTCGAAATATCTGGTTGATAATTTTTAGTTTTTATATACCCAACTTTCATCATCCCGACTAAGTAGGTTATATGAACCACGATTGAACCTAATATAGCTTGAAAAACGACTTTCATTTACATCAAACATCCTTTTGTATTCTAAAATTCTACTGATCCACACGATACTCTAAAATATACTCTGACTCTTCTAATAACTTTCCGGTATTCTTAAATCCTATTGATTCATAGAACTTTAACGCTTGATGATTGGTGGGTTCCGTCGATAATCTAATATATTTACAGTCCTCTTTTAAACGGAGACGGTCTATAATTATCTTCATAGCTTCTTTTCCGTACCCTTTTCCTTGAAAACGGGAATCAATCATAAGTCTTGGAACCCAATATTTATTTTCATCATCTAGAGAAGGATCGTAATCCGTCATTACAAACCCGATTACTTCTTCCCCTAAGTAAATTATATAAGGAGTGTAGCACGGATTTACCTTTGATTCTGCAATTGAGTATACATTGGAAACGATTTGTTTTTCTTGTTCTTCACTTAAACGTAAATTTATACACTTATAGAAATTTTCAGTTGTTAAGTCTCTAATTGAGATAATAGACATGGTTGTACCTCCATTGATTTCATACTAGATATTTATTTGTGTTACAATGTTTGCCGCCAATTGCTAGCAAACTATTGAATTTACCCATTCCAAGAATGCCACTTACCGTCTTGATGGCCGGATATCCATCAAATTATTTCATGCCCCATATTCCTTTTGTAAAAGCAATCTGGAATCCATTCCGTTGCATGTTACGTTGGCTTGTTGAATGAAACTGCGCTTGGGTGGTAAGTAACCTACATCCTAAATCAGCTGCATCATTCATTCTTTTTACTAGTTGTTGTTGCTGGCAACCTATCCCCCTGTATTCTACTAAGGTGGATGCACCTGCGAGATATCCAATTTCATCCCTTATATACAATACAGATGCACCTACTGGAACATCGTCTAACATTGCCATATATAAATGAAACTCGGGAACATCCGTCCAAAACTTTCTTTGCTCTTTTGCTCGATCAAGAAAGCTTTCTGGTATTCCAAAACCCTTTAGATAAGTAGTAAGGAACATATCCAGCTCATCTTTTAGTATTTTCCTAACTTTAACCTTGCTTCCAATAGAATCTTCAAGTTTCGTACATTCTCTATAAAAAACCGTATGAAATCCCTTTTGGATTATTTGATGCTCATTTAATGTAGTAGCTATTTCAGAGTTAAGCTCCGATGGAAGGATATCTAATCTAACCTTAATGTCGTTTCTAACATATAAATTAAGCATATCATTTAAAAAAGGCTCATCTTCTATTGTGAAACCTCTTATTGAGTTAAATTGGTCAATAAGGATATGTTTAGCCATTAAGACTAATGAGTTCCCAAGCCTCTTTATTTCAATATCTTGATCTTCAATCCCAGACATCCTTGCCTCAACATAATAGGCATCTAACATGTCTAGCTTATATGCTAAATCTCTCGTCATGATAGGTAAACTCATATGGGAATGTGCTCCGTTTCTGCAAAGTAGAATTAACTTTTGGAAAAATAATCCCTTTTCTAATTCGACAATAACGACCACCCGTCTAACGGGTGGTTTTCTCTGCGGCTGAAAGCCTTTGTTACTGACCAAACCCTAAAGGGCTACTGAAGGGTTCGCCAAGTGTACTACTTCTACTGGCCAGACCTCAAAGGCCTTCTTCCCTCTTATTTTCGTTTCTTTTTCTTTACTTCTTCCCCTGTAAATGGATCTATGTACTCCATCATTGTTAATTGTTCAGCGGCTATATCATCTTGTATTTGATTACGTATATATTCTTCTATTACCTTTTTGTTTCTCCCAACTGTATCCACATAATATCCTGTACACCAGAATTTGCGATTTCCATACTTGTACTTCAGATTTGCATGTCGGTCAAATATCATTAAACTACTTTTCCCCTTTAAGTAACCGACGAATGCAGATACACTTAGTTTTGGTGGAATACTCACTAACATATGCACGTGATCCTTACAGGCTGTCGCTTCAATGATTTCTACACCTTTTCTCTCGCATAACGTGCGTAGTATTACTCCAATATCTTTTTTAATTTTTCCGTATATGATTTGCCTTCTATACTTTGGTGCAAAGACGATGTGATACTTACAATTCCAGGTCGTGTGTGCTAAACTATTATTGTCTTTTGACATAGGGACTTCCTCCGAGCTTGTATTTTGGTTGGCGAACCAAAAATATTTTAGCACCGTGAGGGAGTTTTTTTAATACCACGCTAGAAGCTTTCCGGAACCCCAGGCCCAGCCCGGGGTTTTCTTTTCCATAAAAAAAGACGAAACCCTTTATTTAGGTATCGTCAGTTCGTTTATTTCACATTTTATCCAGAATAATATGAGCTTGCTGTCATCAATTAGTCTTTGACTATCAACCCTAATAACCGTGAAAATCCAATGGCTTGATTTGGAGAAACTTCACATCCGACCAGACTCTCGATTGATACATTTATTTGTTCAAAAGTACAAGTGCTGATATCAATTCCTTTAAGCTTTGTATTTGTAAAATCAATATCGTCTAGATCGCATTGATTAAAGCTAACTTTATTAAATTTAGTCTCGAAAAAATTAGCACCTTTCATAGACGACTGCTCAAAATTCACTTGCTTTACACCAGATTCTGCGAAGTTGCTTAAATTCAGATCACAGTTCTCAAATAGAACGTTCCCAAGGTTTGCATCAGATACATCTAAGCCTAGAAGTTTTGAATTTCTAAACTCGGTTCGATGTATATTTCCGCCACGTAAACTTACATTTGATAAATTACAATTCTCAAAAACCACATCCGTCATATCTATGTTGGTAAATGTACTATTGATGAAGGTAACATTTTTAAAGATAACTTTAGATAAAATCAATCTATCAATTAACTCATTGTCTACCTGAGAATGACTAATTGAACAATTAATTAACTCAAGTTCTTCTTCATAAAAAACATCTTGGAAATTTGCACTTTTTAACTCTGTTGTCATTTTTGGACGTTCAATCTTATTTGTTTTTGACATGCTACACCCCTATATCTTCCTGTAAATCATTCTTTTATAAACCTTACAAGAAAAATAAAAGGTTTTTAAGTCTTTATTTTTTTAGAACATTGTGGACAATGAGATTATGAGGAGGATGATTAGATTTCTATACGGAAACAAGGGTATGTTTCAAAAGGGTATCAGACCAGCCCTTCTCTTCTTGTTGTTTCCTAATCCGTGACAATCAATTTCATAATCGTTTAAAATAAGTTAACGCTTGTATATGTTAATACTGGAAATAATTGAAGGAGTGATAGATATGTTAACAATTGCCTATATCGGAAATGGAAAAAGCACCAACAGGTATCACTTACCTTTTTCATCGATAAATAAAAATATTCGTGTGAAAACGATTTATTCCCGGCGGGATAACAGCGTTTGGGCTAAATTACACGGTGTAGAATATGTGCATGACCTCGATAGGATCTGGAATGATGAAGAAATTCAATTGGTCGTCATTTGTACTCCATTGGAAACTCATTATGAGTATGCAAAATTAGCCCTAGAACATGAAAAACATGTATTAGTTGAAAAGCCGTTTACACAAACTTCAGACCAAGCAAAAGAATTATTCGCTTATGCCAAAGAAAAGAACCTATTTCTACAATGTTATCAAAATCGTCGCTTTGATTCAGATTTCTTAACAGTACAAAAAATTATTAATAGTGGAGTTCTAGGAAATATTTTAGAAGTTGAAATGCATTTTGATTACTTTAGACCAGAAATACCTTTGGCTTCTAAAGGCATGTCTAAAGAATCCAGCTATCTGTATGGTCATGGAAGTCACACGATTGATCAAGTGTTGGCTCTATTTGGTCAACCAAATAACATTACATACGATGTTAGACAGCTTCTTGGCAAAGGCCATATGAACGACTATTTTGATCTCGACTTCTTTTATGACACAAAAAAAGTGTCCATTAAATCTAGCTATTTTCGATTAAAAGAACGTCCTAGCTTTGTGGTGTATGGTCAAAAAGGAGTATTTGTTAAGCAAACGAAAGACCGCCAAGAAGAACATTTAAAACTGTTTTACATGCCAACGAACAAAGATTTTGGAATAGACTTGCCGGAGCACTACGGTACTCTTACATATGTAGATGACGATGGAAATTATCATGAAGAAAAAGTCATTTCAGAATCCGGTGATTATGAGAGATTTTACGATGGCATATATGAGTCCATTATGAATGGAAAGGAAAAAGTCGTTAAAGATGATGACACCATTCGTCAAATGGAGATTCTTGAGGAAGGTATTAACCGAATTTAAAATAAGATTAATTATTAAGATTCTTCTTCCCAGGAGAATCTTATTTTGTTCCCTATCATCCCGAAAAACTAGCAGATTTTATGAATTAAAAAGAAGTAGTATTAATACTTAAAAAGGTGATACAATTAAATCTAAAAAATGATACAGGTTATTATTTTTTCAACAATTAACGATAACAATTTATTTCAATATGGAGGTAGTTGCGAGGGATTGTCCAGTTGTGTAATACCAAGATTTTTTTGGATTAGCCTGGGCGAAAAATAGTAATTGATTTCAGCCATTTCAACTTTATTTTTTCAGAATCTTATTAAAATTAAAGAGGTTGATGAACGGTGTTAGAAGAAGCGAAAGAACAGACTATTTTCAATCATATTGGGAATAAAATAAGAACAGATGATAGAGAAATAAACATTATTGCTAGATTTGAAGAACCGTTAATTGTTGTTTTAGGAAATGTGTTAAGTGATGAAGAATGCGATGAAATTATTAACCTTTCAAAGAGTCGAATGGAGCGTTCAAAAATTGGTTCTGTCCGTGAAGTAAATGAGATGAGAACAAGTAGTGGAACGTTTTTACCAGAAGTTAATAATGAAGTGATAACAAGAGTAGAAAAAAGAGTATCACAGATTATGAATATTCCTACTGAACATGGAGAAGGCTTGCATATACTTAACTATCAAATTGGGCAAGAATATAAAGCTCATTTCGATTTCTTTAACTCAGATAAATTCGTAAAAAACCCTAGAATTAGCACTCTAGTGATGTATCTAAATGATGTAGAAGCTGGTGGAGAAACTTATTTTCCTCACCTAAAATTGTCGGTATCTCCGCAAAAAGGGATGGCTGTGTACTTTGAATACTTCTACCAAAACCACGCTTTAAATGAATTAACCTTACATGGTGGAGCTCCTGTTGTAGTTGGTGATAAGTGGGCTGCTACACAATGGATGAGGAGACAAACATACAGATAAGATAATAATCGGGGAAAAAGGATAGATAAACAGAAGAAGTTCTGTATGTCTATCCTTTTCTTTCTATGCTTTAATCCTCTGCTCGGATTTATTCCTCAGACGGTTTATATCTTCTCTAGGTGGCAAGCCAAACATACGGGAATATTCACGACTAAATTGAGACGGACTTTCATAACCTACCCGGAATGCGGCATCAGCGGCATCCGCAGACTCAGAAAGTAACAGTCTCCTAGCTTCCTGCAGTCTCAGCTGCTTCTGAAATTGAATGGGACTCATCCCAGTGACATCTTTAAAGTGTCTATGAAGCGAAGCAACACTCATATTCGCAAGTTCTGCGAGCTCCTCAATCCGAAATGACTGATCATAGTTACCCACGATATGGTCGATCACATCTCTTATCCGATAGCCATGGCTACCTTCCATGGCCATTTGTTTTAACGTATCTCCATATGGACCTTGTAGCACTCTGTATAATATTTCTTTTGTAAATAAAGGAGCAAGCACTGGGATATCCTTTGGATTTTCTAGCAAGCTGGCTAATCTAACTACTGCATCCAATAGAGATGACTCTATCTTGCTAACAAACATAGCTCTTTTTGTATGTTTATTTCCCCCAGCCTGTATTTTTGCATTTCCAACAACCTCTAAAATCTGACTAGGTGTAAATTCAAGTTTTAACGCCAAATATGGAGCTTCAGAACTTGCTTTTATCACCTGTCCTGTCACTGGTAAATCAGCAGATGCTACAAGATAATCAGCTGGACTGTACTTGAAATTCTCCTGCGCTAGGAAAACCTCCTTTTCCCCTTGAACAATCATGCAAAAAGATGGCTTATAAACTCCATAAAGTGGTTCAGTCACATTTGATTCACGTATAAAAAACAACGATGGGATCTTAGTCTGGTGAACACCATCCTCCCCCGAATTACACTTAATGAGGTTAGCAAGTACTTGCTGCTTTTTATCTATTTGTTCGATCATCATTGGTGTCCTCATTTCACTCTTAGTATTTGTATTCTACCGCATATGCGGAAGTTGCGTAAATGGATGTGAGAGAATTAGGCAATCATTTGATAAGAATGTGATAACGTTTTTAATCAAGGTTATCGCATAATAAGGATAGGAAGTGGCATTATGAAGCAGTATCAGGAACTCATAATGGACCACAGTGCTCCTTACCGGAGTAAGCAAGTGAATAAAGTTAATACACATTTTTAGGGGTTTTATGAATTTAAGGCATTAATATCAAAGTTTAGTTCCTTTTTTTAAAAAAATGATGCAGTTTTGGAACCAACATTCAGGCTTAGTTCACTTCTTATCAATAATGAGCGAGGTTTTGGTACTAACATTCAATCTTAGTTCCATTTTCTCGAAAATAATTAAGATTTTGGTACTAACATCCAGACTCAGTTACCTTTTCTAAAAGGATCATGGTTAGGTAACAACATTCAGACTTAGTTCCTTTTTTTCAAAAATAATTAAGATTTTGGTATTAACATTCAAACTTGGTTCCCATTTTTCAAAAATGATTAAAAATTTTGGTACCAACATTCAGGCTTAGTTCACTTTTTATCAAAAATGAATGAGGTTTTGGTACTAACATTCAATCTTAGTTCCATTTTCTCGAAAATAATTAAGATTTTCGAACTAATATCCAGTGCTTAAATACCATTTCAATCAAAAAAATCAAAGCTAACAAGTTAACAAACAAAAGGAGTTTGAAAAATTGATTAAAAGACAGTTTAGAGTTATTGCTGTTTCTGGTTTTGCTCGTACAGCAAGTTTAATTGTAAGTTGTACTTCAAAGTTTAACTCCAATATTGTCCTTCAGTACAATGGAAAGTCTATTAGCCTGGAGAGGTCAACAAAGGCTATATTGGATCTGATGTCTTTAGGGATCATGCCCGGTACTTGTTTTACCATTTTGGCTGATGGGAGTCACGAGCGTCAAGCCATACTGATAATAGAAAGAACCTTAGGTAAAAACCACTTAGCGAAGGCAATCTCCCCTAGCAAACTAACCATCAATCAACATCACACACAGAAGAGATGTTGTTGTTGAATGTTTATCAGGGTTGCATATAAAAGAAAGAGAGAGAGGAATATGAAATGGATTATGTAAAACTTGGAAATACAGGATTAGATGTTTCTAGACTTTGTCTTGGATGTATGGGCTTTGGTGTGGCAGAAAGATGGATACATCAATGGGTTCTAAACGAAGAGAATAGTCGTCCAATTATTAAAAAAGCACTCGAACTAGGAATTAATTTTTTTGATACTGCAAATGTGTACTCAGATGGAACGAGTGAAGAAATTGTTGGGCGAGCATTAAAGGATTTTGCAAATCGGGACGAAATTGTACTCGCTACAAAAGTTTATTTCCCTATGCATGAGGGTCCAAATGGAAAAGGGCTTTCCCGAAAGCATATTATGAGTGAAATCGATAAGAGCTTAAAGAGACTCGGAACGGATTATGTCGATCTGTACCAAATTCACCGTTGGGACTATGATACACCGATTGAAGAAACAATGGAAGCGTTACATGATATTGTAAAGGTTGGAAAAGCGAGATATATTGGGGCTTCTGCCATGTTTGCTTGGCAGTTCCAGAAAGCTTTACATACAGCAGAACGAAATGGCTGGACGCGATTTGTATCGATGCAAAATCATCTAAACCTCTTATATCGTGAAGAGGAACGGGAAATGCTGCCACTTTGTAAGGAAGAGAAAATTGGTGTAATTCCTTATAGCCCGCTTGCTTCAGGTAGATTGACGCGTGATTGGAAGGAAACGACTTATCGATCTGAAACGGATGAGGTACAAAAATCTAAATATGATGCCACTGCAGATGCAGACAGATTTATTGTAGAACGTGTAGCAGAAATAGCAGAAAAACGGAATGTTCCTCGAGTTCGGGTCGCACTTGCCTGGTTACTGCAAAAAGAACCTGTAGCAGCTCCTATTGTTGGAGCTACAAAAATCTCTCATCTAGAAGATGCAGTTGCTGCACTTTCTCTTCAATTGACACAAGAAGAAATTGCCTTTCTTGAAGAGCCTTATGTTCCACACCCAATCGTTGGTCATAAGTAATGGCTAATTAGTTGTGGACCTTGAGATAAATAGAACAAAAAAGACCCTAATTTACTTACGTTAGTAGGAAATTAGGGTCTCATGCAATAGAAATGTATCAATTCACTCTCTAATGAAATTAATAACCAAAGTTACACTACCTTATCCACTTTACAGCTTCTGCGATTTCTTTACGTGTTTTTGGACGTTTTGGATCTTCTAGGCGGTATCCAAACGCAACCATTACAGATGCCTGCCATTCCCCATCATCTAGCAATCCTCGATCAGCTAGTATTTTGTTCACAGCAGCATATTGAAAGCCTTCAATCGGGCAAGAGTCAATGCCTATTAGGGCTGCACCAGTCATCATGTTCGCGAGTGCAATATAGGTTTGTTTACTAGCCCAATCGAATAAAGCTCTTTCACTATCAAGCATAGGCAAATCCTTTTCTTGAAAAACTTTATAACGTGCAGAAGCCTGCTCAACCACTTCGTCTGGCATATCTTTCACTGTTTTTAAATGGTTGATCACATAATCAGAATCGTATCGTAAATTCGTTTTTGCGAGAATAATAACAAAATGGCTAGCTGTCTGTAGCTGACCCTGAGCTCCCCATGAAACTTCTCTTAGTTGGTCACGCAACTCTTGATTTTGGATGACGAGAAATTTCCAAGGTTCAAATCCTACTGAACTAGGAGAGAGCCTTCCCGTTTCTAGAATAAAGTCAAAATCTTCTTCCTGAATTTTTCTACTAGCATCAAAACTCCTAGTCGCATGTCTTGAGCGGAAAGCCTCTAGAATGGTTTCTTTGTTTAAAGGTTGAAACTTCATTAAAATGCATTCTCCTTTATTAAAACATGTACCTATAGTTTTCCGATTAGTAAGGCAATCATTCATGATTAACAGCTCTAACCAATTTGTCCCGGTAGGTACTACATCATATTTTCAAATTCCAATATGACATAAGATTTGGAATGAAACAATGATTTTGCTTTCTTGAAACATTTTATAAAACTCCCCAAAAAAAGAACGCCTTGACATAAACCAAGGCGTTCATTCGATAGATACGTTTAGGTTGAGGATAACGGCTGGCTCGACCTTGATGTATAAACTCGAAAAAGTAAATAGGCTACTAACGATAGTACAATTCCTGAAATATAAGGTAATCCAATCGCAATCGAATACAAGACTCCACCTAGTATAGGGCCTGCTATTCTTCCAAGTGAGTCAAAGGATGATAGATACCCCGTAGTAGCTCCGTGACCTGTTTTTGATTTTTTCGTCAATAAGGATGAAACGCTTGGGCGAATAACACCATTACCAATTCCAAAAATGGTTAGGAAAATAGCCGCCGTAGTAAAGTCTTTGATGAGAAGAATAAGTCCAAAACCTATTGCCGAAATGAGAATTCCTACTTTAATTATAGTAGCCTCTCCAAATCTTTTGGTTAGCTTCCCCATTGAACCTTGTACAAATGCACTTGCTAATCCCATAATCATAAAAATATAACCTAATGTGACAGAGTCAAGCCCTGCTTTTACAGCTGCGAAATAAGCAAAAGTTGCTTCTAAACCAGATAACGATAGCGAAATAAAAAATTGCAGAAAATATAACATCGATAGCGGCCCACGAACAACACTACCCCAAGATGATTTTTCTTTCGAGCTGTCCTTTTTAACCGAAGAATGTAATGATTCTTTTAGAACAAAGAAGACAAAGAAAAATGTAATAATGGATAAAGTTCCAGAGATATAAAAAGGCGTATGTAAGTTAATGTTTGTAAAGGTTCCACCAATGGCTGGTCCAAAAATAAAACCGAGTCCAGTGGCTGCTCCAATAATCCCCATTCCTTTTCCACGGTCTTCATCCGTCGTGATGTCTGCCACATAAGCCATTACAGTTGGCATGTTCGCTGCTGATAGAATACCACCAATGATTCTAGCCGCAAATAGCATCCATATTTGAGTAGAAAGTGCCAGTAGGAAAAATGAGATCGATAACCCTAAAATTCCAATCATAATAACCGGCTTGCGACCAATTCGATCGGAAAGACGCCCCCACATTGGGGCAAATATAAACTGCATTAAAGAATAGATCGCCATAAGTAATCCAAGTTCAGTAGGCGAAGCCCCTAATTCTTCTGCATAGAACGGAAGGACTGGAATAATGATTCCAAACCCTACCATAACAAGGAACATAATTGCAAAAAGAACAGGTAATACTTTATTTAACTTCAATGTAATACCACCTTTATGTATAAATGAATCCGTGAAAGTATAATAGCGCTTAATGATACTATGAAAAGCCTTCCACTAACAAGCCATATTTAATAAAAAATTCTTATAATAGGTAATTTACCTTAAAACAGGAAAAAAATTAACTTTAATTCTTTTGTCTCCCCTATATTATAACTCAAAACTACTATTTGTTTATATTCGGCTCCAACCCTTACCCATAAATGTTCTTCCTTATAAAAATAGGTATAAACAAAAAGCGTCAATCCTCTTGGATCAACGCTATACAAGATATGTTTATGATGATTTTTAATCCTCTTTCTCTGTAATTAACTCATAAACCTTTTTCAGATTTGCGTTAAAATATGTAGATAAGTTCCATTCTTGATATTCACCTGGTACTAGAATTTCATCGATAGGTCTCTTATTTTGGACCGCTTCTTCTACCATACCCATAATCTTCTTAATGTACGTTCTCACCCCATAAAGTTCTTCCATGGAGCAAACCTCACCATGCCCTGGTATGATCGTTTCTATATCTAATTGTTCGACTCTATCTAAGATGTTTAACCATTCTTTTGGGTTTGCATGAATCATAACAGGATGATGCTTTGATAGCACCAAATCCCCCATTACGGCTATTTTTTCATCAGGCAAGTAAACGAATGTGTCGCTTTGTGTATGACCGCCTCCGTACGTGATGAGTTGCACGGTCCGATCACTGCCATGAATAGTCATCTGTTGATCAAACGTAATCGTTGGCAATGTGTAGACTAAGTTAGGAAGCATTTTCATGTACTCTCGATTACTCGCTATCTCCCCTTTCATTTCATTTTTTAAATGTTCGTTTGTTTCTAGTTGCATCTTTTCTTCAAATTCATCAATTGCTTTATAAATCGCTTCCGGGTTTGATAATTGCTGGCTTAAACGTTCTCTACCAAAAGTATTCATAATATGTCGTGTAGTAGTGGTAGAAATGATTTGCGCATTCTGGGAAAAAACTTGATTTCCAGTCGTATGATCACTATGCCAATGAGTGTTGACTACATAGGAAACTGAATTTCCAGTAAGGAACTCAGCAGCTTCATACAAATCCTGTGCAGCCTCGATGGTCGTGAAGGTATCGACAACAAGAGTAGAGTTACCTAAATTTATAATGGCCGCGTTCCCAACCGATCCCGTTCCAGGGACTGAAACCGTAGCATAAACACCCTCTGTTACTCTTTTAATTCTAAAGTGTTTAGATTCTGTGAAAGTTTCAATTTGATTAATCATGTGTTGCCTCTCCTTCTAGCTAAAGTCATCCCTATCATATCATGAAAAATTTACCATTTATAGATACTTTTTTATAACTATGGATCGTCCACCCTTTTTCCAATCAAATTCAAACTTCGCCGTGTTTTTTGAATATATATCCATCTTATACATAACCTAATCCTGATAAGGAGGTGAATGTATATGGCTAAGAAAAGAGATGTCGCTGAGAATATTAAGGATACAGCCGGATCTGCTTTTGAAACGATGCACAATGCATTAGAAGCAACTGAGAACATGGCTATGAATGCGGTAGATGCTACAAAAAAAGCTGTAAACAATTTAACAGACGATGAACAAAACAAATAGACGCCAATCATTTTCTGGCGTTTTTTTTGTTCTTTCGTTTGCTGAAACTCACATTACTCCTATACACTCTTCCAGCCCATCTTCATATTTCTTCTCCATATTCGTAAAAAATTTAAAAAATTCCCATCATTACACTATTCTTTTATTACGTTTCGAATTATGATAACCATAATGTAATTTTCATTTTTTGTAAGGTGGAGAATCTTTATGAACAGGAAGAAAGGATTTTTACTTGTAATAATGGGAGCCACATTTTGGGGCGTTGGAGGCACAACTGCTCAAAAGCTTTTTCACCATCATGGAATTGAAGTTGATTGGCTAGTAACTACTCGTCTTCTTATCGCAGGTTTTTTGCTATTAGCGGTTCAATTTTTCGGAAAAGACCGATCTCAAGTCCTTGGTGTGTGGAAAGATAGAAAAGCAGGAACCCAACTCATTATATTCGGATTAATCGGTATGCTAGCTGTCCAATATACTTATTTGGCATCGATTAACCATGGAAATGCCGCGGTAGCAACACTATTACAATACTTAGCACCGGTGATGATTATAGTTTACTTAGTATTACGGAAACAATCAGTTCTTACAAGAGTAGACTGGATTACAGTCACACTTGCCTTAGCAGGCTGTTTCTTCTTATTAACAAACGGTTCCATTTCCCAACTGTCTGTTCCGATTCCAGCCATTGTATGGGGTGTGTTATCTGGAGTGGCACTAGCGTTCTATACTCTATATGCCATCCCATTATTGAAAAAATATGACTCCATCGTTATTGTTGGGTGGGCCATGATAATTGGAGGAATTGCATTAAGCTTTATCCGCCCTCCATGGAGGATTGATCTTTCAAGTTTTACCGGGTCTACCTATTTATACTTAACTTTCGTCATTATCTTCGGCACTATGTTGGCGTTCTGGTTTTATATTGAAAGTTTACAAAGTCTTTCACCTAAAGAAACAAGCCTACTCAGCAGCATAGAGCCGCTCGCAGCAGTATTTACCACCGTTCTTTGGTTGAAGGAAGCGTTCGGATTTTATCAATGGATTGGCACCATTTGTATCTTTGGAATGATTTTCTTATTAGCTTTAGGTAAAGGTTCCTCTCCTAAGAATAGCGACACGTCTAAAAGTGCAGAGCCCCTAAAAGTAAGTTGATTTAGGGGCTTTATCTTTTCTATTATGACTGGCTGATACTCTGCTTTTTTCCCAATTTCTTAATATCAATTGCATTTCATGTACTAAAAGACCTTCTTAGGCATCTTTTTACAGAAAAATCCTCAAAAGAAGCACTAAGGAGCATGGTTAGTTCCTATATTGTTCAATTCAGCCATCATTGTGTCACTAAGGTCATACGTTAGTTCGTTTTTTCACACCAACCATTGAAAAACGTGCACTAAGAGCTCTAGAAATTGATTGAAAACAATTTGAGCTCCTCTTTGTCATGCGGTAACAACACTCTCCGACTATACGCCATTCCGATTTTTTCAAGTAGTTTTGCTGAGTTGTGATTCTTTTCTGAAGTAATTGCCACTACCTTCTTCAGACGCAATACATTCTTTGCATAATCAAGAGTTGCTAAAGCCGCTTCAAATCCATATCCTTTTCGATGAAACTGTGTAGTATAAGCAAAGCCTATATCCGCGTATTCCAACGACTCTCTTTTAAGTAACCCACAAATTCCGATTGGTATCTTATCTTCTTTTAATTCTACAAGATATAGTCCAAATCCTAATTTTTCGTACATGGCTAAGATTGATGAAATATATCCCTCGGATTGTTCAATCGTTCTAATTTCTCTATCTCCCAAAAATTTTAACCAGGAAGGATCATTAAGAAGTTCTAGAATAAATGGAGCATCCGTTTTCTCCATCCACCTCAGTAACAACCTATCCGTCTCTACAACTTTCATCCATAGCCCTCCTAGTCAAAAATAATCGGGAAACCCCACGTTTTCATGAAAAGTCTCTTACACCTCAAACGTCTGGATCAAACAAGGCTCGTCATCAACTAGCTCTTTCCGTTCTTCATAAGAAATACCTAGTCTCTCATATACTTTTTTCCAAAAGATTACTGCAGGTTTATTTCGCTCTAACTCAACGACAAAATACTTCCCTTTCTTCTGATCAAAAAGAGTTTTAAGTACTTCTTGCCCCAACCCTTTACCTCTATAAGTGTTTAAAATAAAAATATCGTTAATAGAGTAGTCAGACGTCTTTTTCAAAAAAGGTCTTTCTAAAAGCAAGAGAAATCCTGCCAGCTTTTCTCCACTTTGAATGAAGTATGGTACAACCCCCTCTTCGTTCCAAATCATCGACATATCATCGTATATAAAAGAACCGTTTGCTGATACCTCGATACTGTTCGAATATAATGACAAGTCATGTAGATAAAGAGAGTATAAGTTTTCTAGAATCGTTTTATCTTCTGGTAATGCTTTCTGTAATGTAAGGGACAACTGATTTTCCTCCACAGCTTTATTGGAAATACCTTAGTACTTTACTTTCGACTTTTAGGATATTGATTCCTTCTAAGAATCTATTCCATACCATCTTCTTTTTGTTCCATATGGTATTTGGATTTATTAGTTGTAAAATATCGTTCATTTAACTCTCTGATATACATTAAGCCCATTTCTAGTAGATGATGTGATTCAGCAGCCTGTTTTCGTTCTTCTATTTTTAATTTCAAAGTAGATGCTAGGTCTCTTTTATGCATTAGTCTTTTCGCGCTCATATTCACTTCAATTAATAGACCATTTTTAAAGATCACTAAACATCGGGATTTATTTATTGGCTTAATGTCATCAATATGAATGAGTGAAAACCAAATACAATTTCGATTAAATGGAGAGTGGCTAGGAAACCAGTACATACGGAGGTTATCACAAATCACAATAGGCAACATTTTATAGGAACCTAAGATGGACTTTGAACCCCTTATGGCTGTTTCCAAATCATTTAAGAAATACAAAAGAGTGTTTTTTATGATATTCATAGGTGAATTTTCAAACACATACGAATCATTCACATCATAGACTTTCGAACACAATAGCCCATTTTGATTATATTCTGGTAAAATCACCATGGATTCAGGTTTTAACACTGTGGTTAACTTCATTAACATGTACAATTCCTCCTAGTTATTATTTCCATTTTAGATAAATAGGAGTATACTAATATAAAGGATGGTATACTCCATCTCTATAATCCTTAGGTACCGGTCCCCATGACTATTGCCTAAGGATTTTCTTTTGTGACAGTATTCACATACGAAACACCTCCTCTACTAGATACGATGAAAAATGGAATTACTTTAAGGTATGAAAAAAGCAATACATGCTGTCAACTGAAGTAGATATTGTTGTAATATAGTAGTCATGCTGTTAATCGGAGTAGGATTATTTATTATGTGCAGTAAGATTAGACTCTGCTGTTTGGCGAAGTTTATTACGTATGGGCTATTATAGGTCACTCACCTACACTGCTTTTGGAGTCAGAATATAAAATTAAAACTGTTTTGGGGCATGGATTCTGGGTGAAGTTAGCTTTTCACAATATTTGGAGTAGTTGTTCTAGCTGTGATGGGAGTTAAACTTTGAAGAAGGAGTTTGTTAATTTAATTGAATGAGGTTAGTCTTGATGATATTAAAAAAAAGACAAATCGTTAGTTAATCTTTCACTATTTGACAATATTATCCTTTAATCTACAATATATGTAAATTGGAAAGTTACTTTCTTTCAGAATTTTCTTTTTTTATTTCACAAAATAGCCATATAAAGAAAAACGGAATATTGACAAAAATCCGGTTGTGATTATAATATCTAGTTTCACTTCCCTAATTCCATCCTACTTTTCATAGATATAGTGATATTAGTAGTTTCAACTCCTAGATATAGTAATCGTCATGTGGATCCTAAACGTTGAGAAAATTTCATATTCTGTACAAAAAATCTTGGTTAATTAAACAACACACAAATGGAGAGCCATCAAATTGATGACTCCCAAGATTTAGAATGTATGGGCTAAATCTTTTGCACGGTTGATTGCATTTTCTTTAATTTCCTCTGCCTTATCTGGCATCGCATTATGTCCTTCAACAAATAACCCTTCAAACGATGGAACTCCAAAGAACTGCATAATAATATTTAAATAACGATGTCCCATTTCCATTTCTGCAGCTGGCCCTTCAGAGTAAATTCCACCTCGCGCTTGTATATGTAAGGCTTTTTTATCTGTTAGTAAACCAACTGGGCCCTGTTCCGTATATTTAAAAGTCTTCCCAGCAACGGCAACTGAATCAATATAAGCTTTCATTACCGGTGGGAATGAAAAATTCCATAACGGGGTTACAAAGATGTACTTATCAGCAGAAATAAATTGCTCGCATAACTCTGATAATCTTCCTACCTTTTCCTTCTCTTCATTGGAAAGCTCGTCGTAAGCTTGTCCCGAACGAAGTTTCCCCCATCCACTAAAGACATCTACGTCAATTTGTGGAATATGCTCCTTATAGAGATCCACATTCACAATTTCATGATCAGGATTAACTTCTTTATACGTATTTAAAAATGCTTGTCCAACAGCCATACTGTACGACATTGTGTCATCATGTGGATGTGCTGTGATATATAATACTTTTGTCATGATAGAAAATCTTCCCTTTCATCCTAGGTCTAGTTGCAATTCTAGTTTGTGCTCTTATAAAAGGGTTCATTCCGTTTTTGTCTAAAAATATTGTTAAAGCATAAGAAGTAAATAGAAAAGGTATATATTGAAAAACAAAAAAAGGATTGGCGAATCCAACCCTTCTTCAGCTAGATCTAATTTTCAATTGTGTAGGGATTCCCACTAATATTTTTTCTCATTTCATCAGTTAGAATAAAAGGTGAATTGCTCTCTGGTTGATAATTAGAAGATTCACTATTGTTGATAACGCTTCCATCGTAATGAATTGGTTTTCCTTCCATATGTATGTTCACCTCCACTGATTAGTATAAACTTTATTTTACTAAATATAATCGAATTTTTACAGATGTTTTCTGAATGTTCAAAACTTAATTTTACAAAATTAAAAACCCTACAACGCAATGTCCTGAATCTACACTCGTCGTAGGGTATTTATTTGATAAGTTGTATTGTACATCTGTTAAACTGATTTTGATCCAATCTTGATTTCTTTACCTTCTTTTTTCATGATTTTACGTACGAAAGGAATGACCCAGCGATCTAAACCATAGTATCCGGCATTTATACCAGCAGCTAAGATAATGAAGCCTAAGAAAATGTCAGTTGGGTTGTGCGATACAGTTCCTGCTAAGAAGAAAGAGAAGTTCATCACTAAACCAAAGAATGCAGCTGCAGTAGTTAAGCACCCTAGAATTAATCCAAGACCTACTAAGAATTCACCCCAAGGAACTAAGAAGTTAAATAAGCCAACATTCGGGATTGCAACTCCCTCTAGAAACGATACGTACCAACCATATACCATGTTGCCATCTGGACCTTTTACTGGATTAGCTACCGCGTTACCAAGATAACCTGAAGCATCAAATCCACCTGTAATTTTGCCCCATCCTGCTGTCATCCAAGCATAACCTAGATATAAACGAATGACTGTTAGAATACCTGCCGCAATCTTGTTTTCTCTTAAAAATTTGTTAAACATAAAGCATTCCGCCTTTCAAAAATTCGAATGTGTAAACGAATTTTACAAAACGAATGGTTTTTAAGAAAAATTGATAATGGCTTTTTACTCTAGTACTTGAAATTCTTCATTCGCTTTTATTTAAGTATCTCGTCTACAGTTAAAATATATATCATTGATAGGTAGAATAAAATAGATATGTGAAGTTGTTCACATATTGTTAAAAGCTTTATTACAGAATATTGAACAAGTGAAAAGTGGTCGAACATGTGTAACCATTTATTTTAACCACGTTCCGTTCGACCTGTGTTGCGTTTAAGTATCCTGCTAAACACATCCATGAGAAAACCTCACCTATAAGGTGAGGTTTAAGAGTTTACATTTATTTATTTTTTTCGTTCAGTTCAACATTTTCAGTATTCTCTTTATTATAGTTATACTTTGTACGGTCCACTGGCGTGAAGTTTTTAGGAGTGTGGAAACGTAATAGATCTCCATTTACGACCTTATCAGAAAGTCTTAACTTTTGATTTGAACTATCTTGTAACCTTTTTGCCTCAGTTAAATGTGTTTCATCATCCAATGGCAATCCTGTTTTGGAATCATAGAAAATGCCCCCAATAGAAGAAATTGTTGGACTCATAAAATCACCGTTTCTGAATGGTACTAGGTCATCGTGCTTCTCAGATAATAAATCAGTTCCAAAGTGCAGATAATCCTTCGTATCCACTCCTAAGAGATGTAGAAGTGTAGGTAATAGATCAATCTGTCCACCATACTCATTCATCACCTTGCCTTCCATACCTGGCACCCGGATCAATAATGGTACTCTCTGTAAGCCAGCACTTTCAAATGGAGTTACTTCCTTACCAATTACCTGCTCCATATCTTTATTATGATTTTCTGAAATTCCATAATGGTCACCATACATAATAAGAATAGAGTTATCATATAGACCAGACTCTTTTAAGGAGTTAATAAATTGTTCTAATGCTTCGTCTGCATAACGAGCTGTTTGGAAGTAGTTATCAACTGTTTTATTCCCTGTTGTATGTCGATCAATGGTCGCTTCATCTTGATCAATAGTAAACGGAAAATGGTGTGTTACCGTAATAAAGTTTGCATAAAACGGTTGAGGAAGGCTCTCTAATATCGGCATGGATTGCTCGAAAAATGGCTTGTCCATTAACCCATAATCAGCTAAATCATCTTCATTAAATTCATAAGACTTTTCATCAAAGAAATGATTATAGCCGAATGATTTATAAATTTCATTTCGGTTCCAAAAGCTACCTGTATTTCCGTGGAATACTGCAGATGTATATCCTTTTTGTCCCAGAATTGCAGGAGCTGCCTGATAGGTATTTAAACCTTTCACTGTAAAAGCTGCACCTTGAGGTAACCCATATAACGAGTTTCCTACCATAAATTCTGCGTCAGCTGTCTTCCCTTGTGCAGTTTGATGGAAGAAATTATTGAAATAATGGGTATTCTCTTCATTAACCATAGAGTTTAAAAATGGTGTTACTTCTTCTCCGTGCAGTTCGTAATCAATTAAGAAGTTCTGAATGGACTCCATGTGAACATAAATGACATTCATTCCTTTACCAGCACCGAAATACGCTGGATTTGGTTCTGCATAATTAGATTTTGTATAGTTAATTACTTCTGTCAAATCGTTACTATCTGCTAAAGCACTTTGAGCTTTAGCTTTTGTGCTTAACACTGCATCATAAATTGTGTAATTGTACATCCCTAAATATTTTACAATATAGTTACGGTCAAATCCCCTTGTTAACAATTGAGGTCGATCTGCCTCAGCTATAGCTAAATTTAAAAAGGAAATTCCTAGACCTAAAGAGAAAACTGCTGCTACTAAACGGTTTGATATCTTATTCGTTTCCATTTTAATAATCTTAAATGAAATTAAGGCAATTAAGATGACAGTATCCACGAAAAATAAAATGTCAAAAGGTTTAAATAAAGTAAAGACACTCCCGCTTACATCACCAAGATTTTGTGTTTGGGTTAAAGTTGGTAACGTAATAAAATCATTAAAGAAACGGTAATAAAGTACATTTGCGTATACTAAAAGTGATAACAAGAAATCAAGTAAGATAAGCATCACATATTTCTTTTTCCCCTTAAAAAATAGGGCAAATCCTAAAAATAATATAGTTGATCCCAATGGGTTTAAGAAAAGTAGAAACTCTTGAATTGAATTATCTATTCCTAAATCGAATTGTGTTAATTGAACAATATATGTTTTTGCCCATAGCAACAAAATTGCGATTAAGAAAAAAGCAAAATATCTATTAGAAATGGAGATTCTTTTATTCATATTGTACACCTTCTCTCTAACTAACTTAGTTTAGCGATACGCTAAAAAAAGTATATATTTGTGTTTTTACATATAGTTATTAGACGAAACTATACGAAAATAGTTTCAACCATTTTTTGTTAGTAAACAACAGGAATAATGATCAACCCTCATTCAACATAAGCAAAGATGTTTTTATAACACTTTTTTATCTTAAGAAAAAGCACGTGTTTCACGCGCTTTAGGTATTTACCTGAACCTTTCAGGTCAACTTGATTGAATTTTTAAATATAAACGACCTTGAACTCTCATCAAAGTCGAGCCGCCTTGAATAGATGAAATATATCACATCGGCATATGATTAGGAAATAACAAGTAAGCGCTTGTTTATTAGGATTCCTTCGTTTTTCTATAAATATCTCCTTAATACTATAAACATCGCAAAAAGCGCTGTTTACCATAAATAAAAATATTCAAAAAAATCTGTGTACCGTATATATGCGGTACACAGGTTGTTATAGCCAATGAGCAGGCACTTTTATTGATGATGGCAGTATGGTATGACTGTTTCCATTGGCTGAATTGATTTGAGCTTGTGTAAGAAAGAAACTTCCGCTTAAATTTGCTCCACTTAAATCCGCATCTCTCAAGTCTGCTCCAATAAAATCAGATGTTCTTAGGTCTGCTTCCCGTAAGTCAGCAGCAATCAGGAATGCTCCTCTAAAATTACTACCTTTAAGATTCGCTCTCCTTAATTTCGCACCAACTAGATCGCTAACTCTCATTTTCTTAGGTTGATTATCTTTTTTAACCTTCGATCTAACCAGTTCACTTGTTTGTAGGAGCAAATCACTTACTATGAACCGGTGGCTTGGTACATCAAGCTCTAAGAGAGACTGTGGACTTAGTTGAGTTAGCTGTTCTGTTTTTTCCAATGCTTTTACCAAATCATTGTGAATGGCACGAGCATCCTCCATCTTAAGTGCCTCAGTAAGATAACAAAGCATCTCGTGAAGCTGCTGCATGATTGGAAAGACATTAAACATTTCATTCGCTATATCAGGGTTCTTTCGCCAATCCTTCCCTTTATACGTGACCTGGGATATCTTCTGACCTGCCCCAAAACACTCATAAACTGTACAACCCCGAAAGCCATTTTCTCTTAAGTTTGAGTGGATGCTACAGCGGTAATCAGACTGTAGATTTTTGCAAGGTGATCCACTATCTTTATTAAAAGCAAAATCAGCTGACTTTGCATATGGTAACGCTACACAACAAAGACCAAAACAATTTACACAATCGGCTTGTAGTTCACCACGATTTTGGCCGATTTCTACTAGTTCTCCAGACAAAGTTGACACTTCCCCTTAATTCTATTATGTTTTTCTACTACATGAGATTACTTGGATATAATACCATATGAAGTGGTCTTCAGGAAGAATTTGTAACGCACGAGGTAGAACATTATTTTTTAGCCACTCCCTTATAAAAATGTGGAAAAACCACTCTAATTCGCTTACTATCTAGTTTAACGACTGTTGAATATAACTATCTATTCCAAGTAAATGATAAATGAGAGGCATGATTATGCAGTTAACTTTGGTAAATAAGTTCCTAAGATACAGTATGGTTGGAGTCATTTGTACTACTATATATTTTCTGTCCATGTTCATATGCGTTGAAATAGTATCTATAAAACCAGTGCCAAGTTCGGCAATCTCGTTTATCGTTATGACGATTTTCTCCTACCTTTTAAACAAAAGATACACCTTTGGTGGGGTGTACTCACATTCGCAATTTGTAAAGTTTTCAACGGTCGCTGCTCTTGGCTTTGCATTAAACGTCGGAATTATGTATCTAATCGTATCCGTCCTATCTTTTCACTATTTTCTAGGGGAACTAATTACAGTTCTCGTTATCCCACTTATTAATTTTCTTTTAAATCTTTACTGGACCTTTAGCAATGAATAGATAATGTCTTAAATTATGGCTGAGAAGAATGTTCTCTTAGCCATTTTTTATTATATTTATATTCTCCCTTATGAAATTCCTCTATCTAATCCTATTGGATCTCCCTCTTTTTTACAAAAAGCACCTTGAAAACGATATGATAGATATGACAAAAATTACATACATAGTAAAAAAATAAAATTCACGTGAACCGATTAATCATAAATCCTCTCTAATAATTGAAAAACCAAAAGGAGGTGGCGTACATGAATGCAGAAGCACTGGTGTTACGGGCACAACAGGGAAACAAAGAAGCTTTTGTACAATTAATAAAAGAGATGGAATCATCCTTATATAAAGTCTCAAAAGCAATCCTCTTAACAGATTCAGAATGCTTAGATGCTGTACAAGAAACGATATTGATTGCCTATACTTCTATCCATCAATTAAGAGAACCAAAGTTCTTTAAAACATGGATTACTCGAATTCTAATCAATGAATGCAATAAACTCCGAAAAAATCAAACAAAAATCATCAAAATGGAGGGCATCCATGAGCCGTCCGTTGTGGAACAACGTGATTCTATCATTGATTTACAAGCAGCGATTGAATTATTAGATACGGACCTTAGAACCATCATTACTCTCTATTATTATGAAGATCTATCTGTCAAAGAAATTGGGACGGTTTTAGATATTGCCGAAGGTACGGTTAAGTCTCGGCTAAATAGGGCAAGAACAAAGCTTTATAACTTATTAGATTCCGATTATGAAGAAGGGAAGATGATATATGAGTAAAAAAGTTGAAGAACAACTGAAATCGTGGGGAAAACAAGAAGAGGTAGTTCCAGAATTTTTCACAAAAGGAGTTGACCATACATTAGACAACCTACCCGTTCTACGCTCCCCTTCTGAAATAACAAATAAGAGAAAGAATAAAAAAGTCGCTAAAGTGATAGTGAGTACTGCTGCTGCGATAACCATTGGTGTGGTTGGTTCAGGCTTCGTTTCACCAGCAATGGCAAATGTGTTAAAAGAGGTTCCTTTATTAGGTTCTATTTTTGGTGGATCATCGGACCCTACCATCCAAATAGTTGAAGAAAAAGGGTTAGCATCAAAGTTCAATGAAACCATCACGAACAATGGAGTGTCATTCACCATAAATGAAGCGTATTATGGTGGCGGTCGTTTAATCATTGGATATACGGTTAATACCGATAAAGTTCAATTAAAAACTTTTGAAAAATCAAAGAGTGTTCCCCTTCACTTTGAAGCAAAGCTAGATGGTGAACGCTTTACGTTTGGAGCCGATTTTGAACAAATCGCTGAAAATGGCGTAGCAAATGGAATCATTGATATGAAAGTAGGCCTAAAAACAAAGCTATCTAAGGACCCTACTCTTCAATTAAATGTTTATGAGATTAGTGGAGTAAATGGCTCTTGGAACTTTAAACTACCCGTTACCAATAAAGACGCAAATGCTGCAACCGTCACCTATTCCCCAATGGTGACAACCCAATGGGAGGATGCTACTTTCGTTTTTGAAAAGGCAGAATTTACACCAGCAAGCTCACAGATTATTATTGATCGGACCGTTCCAAAAGACGCAATGCTACACTATCACTTTGCCTTTTTTGATGAAAGCGGCAATATGATTCCATTTGAAGGAGGATCAGGCAGCACGGTCATTGATCAAGGAAATGGCATGATTAACTTTAAAGATACGATTATTCTTGAGGGACGTGAGAACGCTCCGAAGGGATTAACGGTTGAGATATTCAATAATCACGGTGAAGTGTATGAAGCTTCCAATACGGAAGAAATAAAAATTCCATTAACCAACACAGAATTCCCTTACACGATATCCTATCCTCATAATGGGGAGTTAGTCATCACCAACTTCGAACAGTTAGAGGATAAAACCATAGTTTATTATGATATTAAAGGAAGTCTTGGCTTACAGAATACATTCTTAATGCTTGAAGATAGTAAAGGAGAAAGATTTACTCCGGAATCTAACGGTATCCGTACAAATCAAGACCAACTATCCTTCAAAAGAGAATTTTCAAAAACAACTGGTCCTATTACACTAACGGCAACTGTTGACAAAATGAGTAATGTGGATAAAAAAGTCATTGAAATTGATTTCGATAAATAAAAGAAAAGCTGTGTATCCGTATTTTCGACGGGTACACGGCTTTTTCTAGTGTAGATATCTTATTTTCGAATGTTAGTATCAAATTAGTTATTAAGCATTTTTCCTTATTTAGCTGAGCTATATTATAAATAAGTTGTTTATGACATTTTTTATCAGTATACCTGTATAGAACTTTATAATTTTTTTTGCATATCGCCTTAATGATAAGACATATATTAGTTCGATTATAGCCCACCGCAAGCTAATCTAATTCTTGAAGGACGATTTTCCCCCCCTGTGCTCCCCCTAAATTGTATTTGCCCTTCCCCCTTTCATCTCCTATCACCTTACCATCTTTATCTTCAAAGTTAATGATCTCCTATTTTGCTCAAGTCCTTTTTACATTATTACAATCATTGATTTGCCACTTCGATTGATTTCGTTTTTGCTAATACTTATGAACCACTTGCAGAAAATGTTGGATATGATCAAAAAATGTAACAAAAAGCTAGAATGCCGTTTTAGTTATCTGAAATCATAAAAACCTAAGTCGACATCCATGTTTTCTTGATTCCTAATGGTTGTATAGAAGCATCCGAGGTGTTTCTAAACATCGAAATTGGGAATATAATTCAGAAATGTACCACAAAGGAGGCTTTTATGATGCTCAAACTAAGTGATACAAGGTTATTAAAGGCATACAATACTGCCATGTATTTAGACCTGGATGAAGACTTTATTAAAATGCTAGAAGAGGAAATTAAGCGTAGAAAATCAATTAAAAGAATAATAAAAGAGCAAAGAATGGATAAGATTAACAACGATATATAAATTACATAAAATTACCATTTTTGAAACTTATTGTTACATTCCGTTTTCAAATGAACGAATTGAGTATTAATGATACAATGTTAACAATATATCCAACTTGCATTTATGAAAAATGTCTAATCCTTCTCTTTTTAAAGTTCTTTGAAAACGGGGGTATTTGACTTGGGTCCGAAAATAAAGCTAATCATAGCTGAGGATAACTTGGATGCTCAAGAAATTATGATTCGATTTATTCATCCTCTTAAAGATTTTGAAGTAATTGGTGTGGCTGAAAATGGTGAAAATTTAGTAGAGTTAGTTGCCAATAAGAAGCCCCATTTAATTATTGCTGATATTAACATGCCTAAATTAAATGGAATTGATGCTATCTCAGCATGTATCAAAATACAACCTGAGTTGAGAGTTATTTTCACGACAGCCTACCCTGAATATGCGGTAGATGCATTTGATTTAAATGCCATCGACTATGTGGTAAAGCCAATAAAGAAAGAACGTCTATATGTCGCTTTAGAAAAAGTTAAAAAGCTGATATTAAGTTCTTACATCAAAAGAAGTATATTAACAATTAAGATGGACAGGGTTTCTTATTTTATTCATTTATCTAGCATTATATGTATAGAAAAGGCCAATCGAAAAACGATTATTCACACTATAGACCAAACTTACGAAACAAACGAATCGCTAGAAAGCATCTCTGAGAAACTAGCTGATCAATTCTTTCGCTCACATCGGTCATTTATCGTAAATCTAGATTATATCTCTCACATTACTCTAGAGGGAGATTCATATTTTGCTCATTTTAGAAACTACCCTCATTACGCACATGTTTCTAAACTGAGAGTAAATGACCTACTGGAATCAATTTCATAAGACTCTTTCTGCTCTAAATTTCCCTTAATAGGATATTTAGAGTTTTTTTACACAAAAGAATTGTTTGGAGGAGTTCGAAGCTAATGAATGGACTTGAGAATAATACATCAGGAATGAAGCAGCATCTATATAAGGCATTGTCAGGTCTAAATAATGCCCATATCGTGTACATGTATAACGAATATGAACAGTATGTTGAAAATGCACTTACGTTTATTTCAGAAGGGTTAGACCGAGGTGAAAAAATTATTCTTGCAGAAAGTAAAGAATTTTTCGGAACTATTTTCAATAAACTATTAAATAAAGGTTATTCTAAGGAAGATCTAAGATCCATCATTACGTTAAGTAATATTGACGTATATAAATCACAGAGAGAATTTAAAGCAGAATATTCTCTAAATCAACTTATGAAGTCACTTAAACCACTTATAGATAAAAATATGCCCACCCGAACCTGGGGCGAAGTATTGTTTCATCCTTCGGAAATATCCGAATTACGAATCTATGAAAGCGAATGTGATAAATTTATTAGTGGTAAAAACTTAATATCTGTCTGTACCTATAACGCTTTGACTACCCCTTCTTTTATCCAGAATGAATTACTAAAAATTCATGAATATGTCATGGTCGATAATCAAATTGTTTATTCTCCTTTTTATAATAAAAGATACTTGAAGGATATTTCACATTTAGAAAGAGAAAGATTGAAAAGACTAGAAATTGAAAATTCTTTGTTAAAGGAGAAAAATGAAAAATTATTGATTGATACTGCTCGTCAAAAAGATCGTGAGAATTATCTCCAGCTTGCAAAAGTAAATGCAGAAAAAGCAAATGATGCAAAGAACTTATTTTTATCTCAAATGAGTCATGATTTGCGAACTCCACTGAATACGATTCAAGGATACTCACAAATCATCCTAATGGATGAGTATGACCAGGAACTCCAAAAGAAAATTAATAAAATTTTTCAAGCATCTGAAGATTTATTAAAGCTCATTGAGCAGATATTGGACTTTAATGTTATGACCAATGGGGAAGTAAACATCGAAAAAGAAAAAGTTCACTTAAAACCCTTTCTAGAAAATTGTATTAGCTCCATTTTAGAACTAAACCATACAAATATTAGTATTCAATTAGAGGGTATTGAAAATCATGTCTATATTGAAGTAGATCCATTGCGCTTTAAACAAATCATAATGAACCTTTTAAATAATGCAATCAAATATAATACTCTAAACGGAAAAATTAAAGTTTATTGTAATTACACTGAATCAAATGAAGATATAAAGATAAATATAGAAGACACGGGTGTCGGAATTAGCAATAATGAGCAAGAATTAATTTTTGAACCTTTCTATCGCTCTAAAAGTAGTACGAAAGGGACTGGTTTAGGATTAGCAATTGTCGCACAGTTAACTAAAAGAATGGGCGGGAATTACGGAGTAAGTTCTCAAGAAGGTGTTGGATCGACCTTTTGGGTTTCCTTTAAAAGAGTAGAACATTCAGACCTTAACGCTAAAGAAATTCTAGAAAACCCTAATAAAAAGGTATCTTTCCTCAATTCTCCGATAAAAGTGCTATATATTGAAGACAATCACGATAATATTGATGTCATGACTTCCATGTTTAATATAATCACAAATATTGATTTACGTTGTGCACTGACTGGTGAAACTGGAATTAGGGAAGCATTTGACTTTTGCCCAGATCTCATTTTATTGGACTTAAGTCTACCAGATATAAATATTAAGGATGTTAAAGTTTAACCCGGTCACTAAAGATATTCCTGTGGTAGTAGTTAGTGCAGATGCTCTAGAATCGACCATCAAAAAAGCTTTACTAGAAGGCTGTCTGGCTTATTTGACTAAACCTATTAACATTGAAGAATTAAGGACTATAATTGATTCCCTTGTAATTAAATCCGTTCTCGTTTAAGGAGAACGGATTTTTTTCATTAATGAAAGTTATTAAAAAAAAGTTACAACAACCGTACTTATTCCCACCAGCATAAACATCACTCCACCAAAGCGTGTTGACCATATATAGAGGTTAGATGGTTCCGTTCCGTCAGCTGATTTCCAGCTTTCTGTCAGTAACCAAAGCAGTGAAGGTTTTATGATTAATAGAACACCAAAAGCCGTTAGAAAAATCCCCGTAGCAAGCACATTACTCCCCCTTACATCCATCTTTTTCTTTATATACGTAATGGATAAGAACAAAGTTTCAGCCGTAGATTCAAATTTACAATAACATTGCATTATCAATTAGTCTTGAAATTTTCCACTTCTATAAAAGCAGCAATTGTATGTTTTGATTTCTCGAAAGTCATAAATACCTCTTAGGAAAGTGTGGCAATTAAATTATTTGCTTTTTATCATAGTATCAATCGGATCCTAGCTCATACTTATAAAGATGGATATGTCGATAAATGAAGGGATGCTAATTTTAACTAGCACCCCTTTTGTTTTAAACCATATAAAGCTCATGCTGCGGCGCTTTTTACCCATAGTTAAGAGTTACAACAATCCCACCATTTTAAGACCATGGAGAATGCCGTCTTCATCCACTGATTTTGTAATATATTTCGCAACCTCTTTAATCTCTTCCTCTGCATTCCCCATTGCCACACTATTCTTCACTGTTTGGAGCATCTCCCTGTCATTAAGCCCATCTCCAAAAGCAAAAATACTGTCTTCAGAAAAACCTAGTTTTTCTACCACTTTCTGAATCCCTTTGGCTTTGGACCCTCCTTTTGGAAGGACATCGACTGCAACTGGATGCCATCTTATAAAATCAAAAGCATCATATTGTTGCGCATATTGTCTCTCCTCCCCTTCCGTACAAAATAAAAGGGTCTGATACAAATCCCGACCTTTATAATAATGCGGATCAATGGAAGGAAACATGTCAATCTTCAACGTACCAATACTTTCTGTAATATATTCATGTTCTTGCACATTAGCTCGCATATCCTCATGATCCATAAAAACAACCGGATGATCATTTTCAAGGGCCTCGGCGGTTAATTTCTCAAGTGAATGAATATTTAATGGGTTCGTGTATAACTCGCTTCCATTCAGCACAACATACTGACCGTTATAGCTAATGTATGTATCAATCTCTAGCTCTTTCCTTAGTTGTTCAAACATAAAGGGGGCTCTTCCAGTAGCTATGGCTACCTCATGACCTAGCTCCTTTAATTTAAACACAGCATCCTTTGTTGAGTTTGGTAATTCTTTATCGTGATTTAGTAAAGTTCCGTCGATATCAAAAAAGATTACACTTCGATTCGTCATGATGGTTCCAACTTTCTTATTTGATGTTTAATGCTGAAATTTAGCTTAATCGTTTATGTTAAGCTGTTCCTCTTTCTATTAGTTTGATCATTACTTCGTTATTTGTTCTTTCCTTACTCACAGCTTGCAGGAAAAGGCTTTTCCCCATATCTTCGAGAGGAATATGGATCGTTGTGATATTCATCAGTTTAGCAATTGGCTCATTATCAAAACCGATGATGGCCAGTTCATCCGGAATAGCTATATGGTTGTTGTGACAATAGGTAACAATTCCAGCAGCTACTTGATCACTAGTAACTAATAATGCTTCAGGTGGTTCTACCATTCCTCTAATTTTTTTCATTACTTTTTCACCATCCTCAAAATAGAGGCAGTCATCGATAATATATTCCGCAGTGTAGGATAAGTTATGTTTATTCATGAAATCCCTATATGCACATTCTCTAGCAAGGCTATTTGATCCCGTTTTTCTGCCAATGCAATATCCAATTTTTTCATATCCTTTTGAAAATAAGAACTCCAATGCCTCTAGAAAGGTTTTGTAATGGTCAACGTAGGTTGAAGAGACGTGCCTTTCAGTCATATTTTCGCAGACAACGATTTTTCCAAACGATAGGTGCTCCTCTATTGTCTTCCAATCGGAAGCTCTTGAGCAAATAATGACTGAATCAATCTGCTTTTGTTTTAACATTTCTAAGGCTTCCATTTCTCTTTGTTCCAGGTAATCTGTCTGGAATAAAACCAACTTGTAATTGTTTTTCAATGCTTCATTCGCAATCCCCTTTAACAGTAGAGAGAAATAAGGGTGATCCGAATAAGGAAGAACGACACCAATCATAAGGGTTTTCCCCTTACTAAGATGGACAGCATTGATATTTTTATTATAGTTTGTATCTTTAATTGCTTTTAAAACAGCCATTCTTTTTTCTTCGCTGACATAAGGATGATTATTTAGCACACGAGAAACCGTCGTGACAGATACCCTAGCTATTTTTGCTAAATCTTTAATATTTGTCATAGATCCTCACCCTTAGCTTTAACTATGTTTCAAACCAAAAAAATCCTGCATTCTTAGTTAGCTATCCACTAAAACTATAATGTATGAAACCCGTTTCATGTCAAGCAAGATGATACATGATTGAAAGTAATCAGAAGTAATGACCACCTTCACTACTCCAGTATGACTTAAACCTTCTAAGATATAAGCAGAAGGAACCTTTAGGAGGATATGAAATGTTTAAGAAATTAGTTTTAAGCATATTGTTCTTTACGCAGTTTTTGGCCTTTGTGAAACCAACTTCTGCAGCAGAACCTGATAGATTTACAGAAGAGAATATCGAGAGTTTCGTTGAAAAACATTTTTCCAAAGAGCGGCTGAAGCAATTAAATATGACTAGCGCTGGCTTCGCTTTTGTAAAAGGTGATGAAGTTATTTACAGTCATGCATTTGGTTATGAAAATTTAGAAGAAAAGACTCCAGCAACCGTTGAGGAAACAAAATTTAGAATTGGTTCTATTAGCAAACTTTTTGTTGGAACAGCTGCTATGATGCTTGTCGATCAAGGAAAACTAGATTTGCATAAAGACATTAATGAATATTTAACTGAATTTGAGGTTCCAACCGCTTTTAATAAACCAATCACGCTTCATCATCTATTAACCCATACAGGTGGATTTGACGAAGATTTAAACGGGTTTTCAGAAGAAAGTTATAAGGATGTGCTGGACCTTTCCGTTTATCTAAAAGAAGAAATGCCCTCGATGGTTCGTGAACCTGGTATGGCTATTCAATATAGTAATTATGGGATTTCCCTAGCTGCTTATATAGTAGAACTCGTGTCCGGATTGCCTTATGAAACGTTCGTAGAAGAACATATCTTTAATAAAGTTGGGATGAACAATAGTCTTGTAAAAGTAGATGATGTTCCAAATATTGCTCAAGAGTACTCGTATAAGAATGAATCGTTCGTAAAACTTCCCCTTTATGGAGAGAATGTCTTTCCGGCAGCAGATGTCATGGCAACGGTAGATGACATGACTAAATTTCTAATTGCTCACAAAAATGAGGCTAGAAATAGTGCAAATGTATTTTTTAACACCGACGAGAAGGTTATGTATGAAACTCAATTTGCCCCTCATGAAAAAGTTGAAGGATATGCCTACACCTTTCACGAAAAGCTAGTTGGAGAACATCGCTTTTTAGAACATGCTGGAGATATGGCAGAATCGCATAGTTATATGGCCTTTAGTCCGCAAGATGATATTGGATTCTATTATGTCCATGTTGGAACAAATGCCGAAATGAACATTCTCCAAGATTTTTACGATACGTTCTATCCGATTTCAACAGAAACAACCAAAGCAATAAATGCAGAAAATGCTAGTGAAGACTTTTCAAAATTTGAAGGTTCATATTTGTTAAACAGACACGCAAGAGAAGAATTTACAAAGTTTCAATTATTGTTATTGCCGACTGTGGATGTAGCGGTCAAAGATGATAAGCTCCTGGTTTCGTTGGGTAACGCCCCCGCTGAGTTCACATATGTTGAAAACAACTTATTTAAAAATAGTAAAGAAGAGTATATTTATTTTGAAGAACATGAAAATGGAGAAATTAAGAATATCGTCTATGAAGGTGCGTTTTTTGATAAAGCTCCTTGGTACCATGTTTCCACTGACAATATATATATTCTGATCATACTCTTAAGTTTATTTCTGATTTTTTCCGTTGTTCTATTAGCGAAATGCGTCTTATCTAGATTTATTCGTAAGGGTACAAAACTAACACTAATTGATATCCTATCATTAGGAATCGCATCTCTGCATGTATGGTTTGTTGTTGGTTTCGCTTATGTACTAACAAGCATCAGTAATTTATGGGTATTAACGTACTCAGTACCTGTTTTATTGAAGATTAGTTTCATTCTTCCGGTTGTGGCTTTTCTTCTGTCCCTACTTCTTCTCGGTACTTGGGCCGTTTATTGGAAAAAAGGTAGGCTTACTACTTTATCTAAAGTAACAACCCCTATTCTTCTTTTTGCTAGTTTTATCTTTCTATTCATTTTGCAATACTATAAATTGATTGGAATGCCTTATTAATCAAACTATATCTCTATAGAAAAAGAACAGAGTCCTCCACCACAAATTGGTACCTTGTTCTTTTTTTGATTTTGTGCACCTACTAATATCTAACCGCTTTTAATTTTCAAAATAAAATCCCCTACTTTTCCTCATAGCCTTGTTGTAATAAACAAGAGTCATATAATCCAATAATTTAAATATACAAAGTATAGAGGATGTTCATAGGGGGGTTCTTATTGATCTATAAGCTTATGCCAGGATTAAGGTTTTTACTCAACTATCAGCGCTCTTTTCTATCTGGGGATATTACAGCTGGAATTACGGTTGCCATTCTATTTATTCCACAATGCATCGCATACTCCATTATCGCTGGTGCACCTCCTATATATGGACTTTACGCTGCAACTTTACCGCTTTTGGTATATGTTCTATTTGGATCTTCTAGATTTCTCTCGGTTGGTCCTGTGTCAATTGTAGGACTTCTTGCATTTTCTGGTATTTCTTCTATAGTCGAGCCTGAGTCGTCTCAATTTTTGGGACTAGTTGTACTTCTAGGAGTTGTGGTTGGAGGTATTCAGTTCGCCTTGGGCTGCATTCACTTTGGAAAGATAGTAGACTTCATTCCATCTGCGTTAATCAGTGGATTTACATCTGCGGTTGCATTAATTATTGCTTTTAATCAACTTAAACATCTATTCGGGGTTAAATTAACTCCCTATAAGGAAGTAGTTAGTTTTTTCACAGATTTATCTTTGAAACTATCTCAAGTTAATCCCTACACCTTGTTGATTGGGATCGCCAGTATGATTCTTTTAATTGTAGTAAAAAAGTTCAAACCCATTTTACCTGGATCATTCATCGTTGTCGTGCTTGGTACATTTATTGTTGCGTGGACAGATTTATATCGAAAGGATGTTTCGATTGTAGGAACGATTCCGGGAGGACTACCAGAGTTAACGATTCCCTCCATTCATATGGATACAATCATGTTGCTACTTCCAATTGCCTTTGGAATTGCCGTTATCTCGTTCCTTGAATCCTACGCAGTTGCAAAAGCATTGGCAGATAAAAATGGAGATTCACTTCAAGCCAATCAAGAACTAAGAGGAATTGGACTAGCTAATATAGCCAGTTCATTTGTGGGGGCTATACCTGTAGCAGGTGCTTTTTCTAGAACAGCAGTAAATTATCAATCTGGAGCAAAAACAAATCTTTCATCCATTATTACTGTTTTAATCATCTTAATTACGTTACTTTTTTTTACCCCATTGTTCTATTTTTTACCAAAGTCAGCACTTGCAGCCATCATTATCGTTTCTGTCATTGGTTTGGTTGATGTAAAAAGAGCCAAGTACTTAATGAAACACCCGCAAACAGATACAGTTATTTTTATGGTAACTTTCCTGGCAACGTTGTTCATTGGTGTTCTTTATGGGCTGGTAGGTGGAATTATCCTTTCCATCCTATTCGTATTGGCTAAGAAATCTTTATAAACGAATGAAAAAGATGATCCCTGATGGAGGAATCATCTTTTTCATTACTTAAAGCTCTTCACCGTTTGTTGCAATCACATTTCTATACCAATCAAACGATTTCTTCTTACTTCTATTCAGTGTTCCAGAGCCATCGTTGTTTTTATCAACATGGATAAAACCGTAACGCTTTTTCATTTCTCCAGTGGTGAATGATACTAGGTCAATACAGCCCCATGCTGTGTAACCCATTAGATCAACCCCATCGATTTCGACTGCTTTTTTCATCTCTTTAATGTGAGATGCTAGGTAGTCGATTCGATAGTCATCATTGATGCTTCCATCTTCCTCTACTACATCCACCGCACCAAAACCGTTTTCAACGATAAAAAGCGGTAGCTCGTATCTTTCAAATAATGTAACGAGAGAGTATCTTAAGCCAACAGGATCGATTTGCCATCCCCAATCACTTGCTTTTACATACGGATTCTTGACAGAGTATTGTGATCCTCCGTCCATTGATTCGCTTGTGTCTGTTTTAGCGTCCGCTTTAACTGCATTTGACATGTAGTAACTGAATCCAATATAGTCAACTTTTCCTTCTGCTAGAATCTTCTCGTCTCCGGGTTGCATGTCTATTTTAATCCCTTTACGCTCCCAAGCCTTAAGTGCGTAGTTTGGATAATAGCCTCTTACATGGACGTCAGGGAAAAAGAATCGATCATGCATCGATTCTGCTGCAATCATAATATCATCCGGATCACAAGAATATGGATAAAATGGAACAAATGACACCATACAACCAATTTGGAAATTAGGGTTAATTTCTTTTCCTTTTTTTACAACAAGTGCACTTGCTACTAGTTCATGATGCGCAACTTGATATAATGCTTGCTCTTTATTTTCAAACTTTGAGAATCTCACTCCTGAACATGTCCATCCAAAGATATCACTAGACGTATTTGTCTGGTTATTAATTTCATTAAACGTCATCCAGTATTTAACCTTGTTCTTATATCGTTCCATTACTGTAACCCCGTAACGGACAAAGAAATCAACCACTTTTCGATTCATCCAGCCACCATATTCTTTTACAAGATGATAAGGCATTTCGAAGTGACTCAATGTGATAACAGGTTCAATTCCATGCTTTAATAGCTCATCAAACATATCATCGTAAAATTGAAGGCCTTCCTCGTTTGGCTCTAGTTCATCTCCTTTAGGGAAGATTCTCGTCCACGCAATGCTTGTACGAAAGCACTTAAAACCCATTTCGCCAAACATAGCAATATCTTCTTTGTAACGAGAATAGAAATCGATGGCTTCATGATTTGGATAGTTTTCTCCTTCAACAACACCATCTGTAATTCTACGCAAAGTCCCATGTCCACCTGCTGTTAACACATCTACAATGCTCGGACCCTTGCCACCTTTATTCCAACCACCTTCAAGCTGGTGAGCTGCTACTGCTCCACCCCAAAGAAAGTTTTCCGGGAAACTAGTTTTCGTCATAATCAATAACCTCCGATGTTTATAAGTTAAGGCTCTTTTCGTAAACTTTGTTGCTATTTAAGGACTTTAGACTGTTCTTAAACGGATTAGGGTGCGGTTTTCTTTATTTTAGGAAGAAAAGATGCCACGAAGTAGCATAGAATCCGTGTTGGAGACCATATACAAATAGCAACAATCTATGCGAAAACAGCCTAAGTAAAAGAACGCTATACGTTAAAATCTAGTAACTTATACCATCATCTTAAAATGAAAAGGCTTTATTTTAAAGAAAATGAATTTCCGTTATGCAAAGGAAATGGTTATTTTATCGACATCACTTATAACTAGTTTCCTCTTCCAACGGAAAAAAAATATGTATAGTTATACTCTCTTTTTCATTAAGATTTAAGTGCGATATGTTGTAAGGGTTTACTTTTTAAAAAGAATTTCTATAGTGGAACACAAAGTTAAGTTTATTTGGGGTATATCTACAGGGAGGTTTTTGCATATGTATACGATGTTTTTGTTATTCGCTCTTACTGCGGGTTTAGCAATTGGAATTCATGGGGTTATCAATAGTTCGGGGGCAAAAGCGATTGGTCTTCCCACCATGCTCGCATTCTTTTCCATCATCCAAGCTATTCCAGCATTCATATTTCTTTTAATAAAACAGCCATCATTAGGACTTGTAGTCGCATTTACGGAGGGATGGGGATGGTTTGTCGCTTCCGGTTTAATTGGTGCCACAATTGTAACCGTCGTCACTCTATCTATTTCAAAAATTGGTGCACTTACATCCTTTGTATTAGTCGTGTTAGGACAAATCATTGCTTCAGCTGTTGCTGACCATTTTGGATTTATGGGGATCGAAGTAAAACCAATGAACCTTCTAAAATTACTAAGTATTTTCATTATTTTAGGGGGAGTAGTTTTACTACTAAAAGGAGGTTCGACAAACCAAAAGGTCAAAACTCCTAACGTCGATCCAAACCAACTAATTAAAACAACATCACAAAAGATTTCTTAAACTTTAGTTAGAGCTTGGTAGATCCAGCTTGTCGAACTAATTCTAGAACAACGAAATTTTTGTTAAAAAAGGAGTGTTTACGTGTGTATTTCCTATACTTACTATTCGCATTAGTAGGTGGTATCATGATCAGCATTCAAGGAGTTATCAATAGCTCTGGATCGAATGTAATTGGACTTCCTGCCATGCTTGCTTTCTTTTCAATTGCACAGGCACTACCAGCATTAATCTTCATTTTAATTAAACGACCTTCTCTTGGAATAAAGGGAGCACTAAATAAAGGTTGGAAGTGGATTGTGGTGTCCGGTCTAGTAGGTACCACCATCGTAACCGTCATGACTCTCTCCATCTCAGAAATTGGCGCACTAAATGCTTTCGTTTTAGTCGTATTAGGACAAATCATTGCATCCGCAATTGCTGACCACTTCGGTTTCTTAGGAATCGAAAAGCAACCACTAAACGTCACAAAAGTGGTAAGTATCCTAATTATCTTTGTGGGAGTTGCACTATTGGTTATTTCGGATTCAATCGGCGATTCTGCATCGGCTGTTCAGGTTATGCAGCCTCTGCTTGAAGTTATATTGTAGAAGGATTATAAAAGGTCCGGGCTTATGGAGGTTATCAAGCTTCGGGCCTTTTTTGTTTTGTTCGTTCTGCCCAGAACAATATTGTATCCGCGTCGCACTATTTATCGAGCCATATTCCAAATGTTAACAGAACATTCATATCTCTTTTGACAATATTTTGTAACTTTTATATAGAATAGGCTTAGAGAATAGAAAGGATGTGGCTTATGATACTAAAAGAAAGAATTGAATCAGAAGAATTATTGGTTTGGAGGCAGTTAAACAAGCGGTTGAACTTACCTGACAAGGAAAGGCAGCACTATATGAATCTTGAGAAAGGCTATAGAGGCGAAGCTGACTTTGACCTTTTACTAAAAAGTCTTGAAGAAGAAAAGTATATTATCAATGACCTGCTACTTGAGGTAAATAACTCTTATTTCCAGATCGACTCAATCATCATTTCACAAGGAGTGGTCTACCTTATCGATATAAAAAATTTTCAAGGTGACTATTACTTTGATTCTAATAGGCTCTATACGCTATCTACCTCTAAGGAAATCAAAAACCCTGTTGATCAATTAAAGAGAAGTACCACTCTTTTTCACCAACTGCTCCATACCCAAAAGCTAAATTATCTTGTCGAGGCCTACGTTATCTTTATAAATCCGGAATTCACCTTATATCAAACCCCAAAGGAAAGCCCCATCATATTTCCCTCCCAACTAGAGCGATTTTTGAAAAAGCTAAACAAAACTACTTCCAAGCTAAACGATTCCCACAAGAGGCTAGCTCAAACCCTACTCTCCCTCCATCAAACCAAGAATCCATTCTCACTACAACCAAAATACACATACGACCAGTTACAAAAAGGGATATACTGTAACGGTTGCAACAGCTTTACGTTGAACATCAAATATAAGAACTTTGTTTGTGGTCAATGTGGGGCTCAGGAAAAAATTGAATTAGCTATTTTACGAAGCATAGAGGAGTTTAAGCTTTTATTTCCTGAGAGGAAGATTACTACGCGGAACATCTATGAATGGTGTCAGGTAGAGCTTCATAAAAGAACAATTGCCCGAGTGCTTAAGAAGTATTTTAAGGTACAAGGAAGCACTAGTGATACTCATTATATTTAGATATATTTTATAAAACAGAGGTGGATGTGTCTGAGGTTGCTCTGGCGAATTGGAGTTGCTCCTGTCAGATGGTGTATTGACTTCTGACTCTAACTCACTTTTTGAGGCTGCTTCTGTCAGAAGGTGATCTGACTTCTGACTCTAACACAGCTTTTGTAGTTTCTCCTGTCAGAAGGTGAACTGACTTCTGACTCTACCTCACTTTTTGAGGCTGCTGCTGTCAGAAGGTGCACTGACTTCTGACTCTACCTCACTTTTTGAGGCTGCTGCTGTCAGAAGGTGCACTGACTTCTGACTCTACCACTCTTTTTGTAGTTGCTGCTGTCAGAAGGTGAACCGACTTCTGACTCTACCTCACTTTTTGGAGCTCCTCCTGTCAGAAGGTGCACCGACTTCTGACTCTACCTCTCTTTTTGAGGCTGCTGCTGTCAGAAGGTGAACTGACTTCTGACTCTACCTCTCTTTTTGTAGTTGCTGCTGTCAGAAGGTGAACTGACTTCTGACTCTACCACTCTTTTTGTAGTTGCTGCTGTCAGAAGGTGAACTGACTTCTGACTCTATCTCACTTTTGGGAGCTCCTCCTGTCAGAAGGTGCACCGACTTCTGACTCTACCTCACTTTTTGGAGCTCCTCCTATCAGAAGGTGAACTGACTTCTGACTCTACCACTCTTTTTGGAGCCTCTCCTGTCAGAAGGTGAACTGACTTCTGACTCTACCTCACTTTTTGGAGCTCCTCCTGTCAGAAGGTGCACCGACTTCTGACTCTATCTCACTTTTGAAAGCTCCTCCTGTCAAAAGGTGAACCGACTTCTGACTCTACCTCACTTTTTGAAGCTCCTCCTGTCAGAAGGTGAACCGACTTCTGACTCTATCTCACTTTTTGAAGCTCCTCCTGTCAGAAGGTGAACCGACTTCTGACTCTACCTCACTTTTTGGAGCTTCTCCTGTCAGAAGGTGCACCGACTTCTGACTCTACCACACTTTTTGGAGCTTCTCCTGTCAGAAGGCGAACCGACTTCTGACTCTACCTCACTTTTTGAGGCTGCTTCTGTCAGAAGGTGTACTGACTTCTGACTCTACCACACTTTTTATAGTTGCTCCTGTCAGAAGGTGAACCGACTTCTGACTCTATCTCACTTTTGAAAGCTCCTCCTGTCAAAAGGTGAACCGACTTCTGACTCTACCTCACTTTTTGAACCTCCTCCTGTCAGAAGGTGCACCGACTTCTGACTCTACCTCACTTTTTGGAGCTTCTCCTGTCAGAAGGTGCACCGACTTCTGACTCTATCTCACTTTTTGAACCTCCTCCTGTCAGAAGGTGCACCGACTTCTGACTCTATCTCACTTTTGGGAGCTCCTCCTGTCAGAAGGTGCACCGACTTCTGACTCTACCTCACTTTTTGGAGCTTCTCCTGTCAGAAGGTGCACCGACTTCTGACTCTACCACACTTTTTATAGCTCCTCCTGTCAGAAGGTGAACCGACTTCTGACTCTACCTCACTTTTTGGAGCTCCTCCTGTCAGTAGGTGAACCGACTTCTGACTCTATCTCACTCTTTGAAGCTCCTCCTGTCAGAAGGTGAACTGACTTCTGACTCTACCACACTTTTTGGAGCTTCCCCCTGTCATAAGGAGAACCAGCTTCTAACTCTACCACACTTTTTGGAGCTTCTCCTGTCAGAAGGTAAGCCAGCTTCTTACAAACCCACACTTTTTCTATTTGCTCCTGTCAAAACTTGAACCGAGTTCAAGACCCTACCCACTCCTTTTGCAGCTCAAACCTTCTCCCAAACTCCCCCCAGCCAACCTCACATCAAAAAATCCCCCCCCCCCAATTACCAAACCCCACAATTTCTGCTATTGTAAAGTTATCCCAACTCAAAAAGGAGCAATCCAAATGGAACTAGAGTTTGGCCATACAACCATCCATTTCCCTCCGTTTATTTTTTCGCTCATCGCGATTTCTATTTTTTATTTTTTGTACAAATGGAGTAAAGAGTTAGAAGATCGTAAGTATACTATTTTTCTATACTTCTTAATAAGTACATACATTGCCCCACTATATTCTCGCTCAACGGAAAACGGTGATTTTGAGTTATGGTTTCCATTAGGTTTCACAGTGGTCATCCTTTACCTTTTAAGACATAAGAAGTATCATTCAGCTAAGATGAAGGCTAGCTTATTGGGGGTTGCCGTCGCTATTTACAGGCTCATTAAAGAATATAGTCAACTCTTATAATGATGGAGGTTCTTGCTCATGGAAGAATTAGAAAAAGCTATTGAATTAAGAAATAGTGGAAATTTAAAGGAGTCCAATCAGTTACTGCTGAATCTAGTTAAGAAATACCCTGATGACGCCGTTATTAATTATCAATGTGCGTGGAGTTATGATGCATTAGGGGAAGAGTCGAATGCAGTACCTTACTATGTTAAAGCAATTAATCTCGGACTTTCCGGGAAAGATTTAGAGGGAGCATACTTAGGTTTAGGTAGCACCTATCGAACACTCGGGGAATACCAAAAATCGAAAGAAACTTTTTCAAAAGGTATTCAGGTGTTTCCAGATAACAAGGCGCTCCAAGTGTTTTTTTCAATGACCTTATATAACTTAAAAGAGCATAATCAAGCCATGGAGTTATTGCTTAACTGCTTAATTGAGACGACTTCTGATGAAAACATCTTGAATTACGAGCGGGCGATTTCTTTTTATTCTGATAAGCTGGATAAAGTTTGGAAATAAGCGAACTCACCACCTCCGAGTCCCTAACAAACATAGGGACTCCTCCCATTTACGAAAATATTTTTTTACCAAGACGTGCCCCCCGCCCTTTATAAAAGTTCGTACCAAGGACACCAATAATGATCATCACCGAGCCAATAATATGAAAAAGATAAATCGATTCTCCTAAGAAGACAGCACCAGCAAAAATCGAAATGACTGTCGATAAATTTGAAAAGATACTCATTTTAGAAGCAGATAATTTTGATAAAGCATAGTTAGATAAGAACGATGTTAGCATCGTCGCGAAGATTCCGAGAAACACGACTGCGCCTAAAAAGTCGAGTTGAGCAACAAGTGCCATATACTCTACTACATTTCCTTCTATTTGTATCAGTGCAGCAATATTAAAAAAGATAACACCGAAAGTCACCATCACGTATGATAACTGAAATGGTGTAAAGCTAACAGATAGATACCTTGCTAACACAGCATACCCTGCAATGGAAACACATGATATAAATAAAAATATGATTCCCATCCAATGCTCCGGAGATAAAGAGATCGAAACACCGCTCATGACAAAAATGTAAACGACCCCGAATATTGATAAAAAGATAAACAAATATTGGATCCAGTTAATTTTTTCTTTTAAAAATAAGGATGCAAATAAAGCAGTTAATGCTGGTGAAAATGCAAGAATAATCCCACCCTCTGCTGAAGTGGTATAGTTGAGCCCTAAAGCCTGAAAGCTGAAAAAGAGAGTCGGATAAAACAAGGCAAGAATACCTAATGAGAGTATTTGTTTCTTCTCTCTAAGGTTGATTTTCATTTTCTTTGTCTTAAAAAATGCCATATACAACGTTAGACATAACCAAGCTACAAAAAATCGATAACCGAGTGTATCAATGGGGCTTGTCGCCTCTAATGCAATTTTTGTAAATAACAGAGATAGTCCAACAATGGTAGCATTCAGTAATGCGGCCAAATAGATTCTTCCTGGTGTGGCCATCTTCATTCACTTCCTTAAGTATTTCAATCTATAACCCTATTTTATCAGTCAGCCTTCACTTGAAGCCACCTATATTAGGTTGAGTCAATCTCATTCTTTAGGATGACAAATTCAAACAGTAACAGCTCTAATCCGCTGTCCTCTTTTCACGATAATTGACTATAAATCTACATATCTTTGAATACTATTATATGGTAAAATTTTGAATGTTAGTAACAATCTTAAGGAGATGATTGCATGTTCAAGAAACTTGCTTCAGAAGCATTAGGGTTAAGTGATATTGGTAGTGTTATTCAGCCGCAGGATTTTGATAAAGTCGATGCAGACGATTATGTCATGCATGAAGATGGAGAAAAAATATACTTCCTTATTAAATCTAAGACAGATGAGTATTGCTTTACGAATAAAGCTCTAATTCATGTAGACGGTACTAGTGCAGTTAGTAAAAAAAGAACTCTACGCCGATTTTCATATAGCGCGAATAAAATTAGAAATGTTGAGCTTGAAACAGCAGGAACAGTTGATTTAGATGTGGAAATCAAATTTAAAATGGGTGACGAGGTTTATTCCATTGATGTACATAAGAAATACATCGAAGAAATAAAAGATTTATATAAAGCATTACTAGCAATCTCAGAAATTACAAAAGAAAATGAGTACATGTTAAACTTCGCTCAGCAAAGTTTAAATGTTGCATCCACCACGCTTGGGCGTGTAGCTAGCAAAGAAACGAACTTAGTAGAAGACTTCAGCCAACTAAACGAAGCGGCTTTTAACTGGCTTATGGAAACAAGTAAAAAATATAATGTAAAAGATTATGGATACGTGTTTGAAAAGTATATTAATAATTAATTTAAAGTAGCCATGAACCTTTGGGAGCATGGCTTTTTTGGTGGGGTTTGGTCTTTGTAAAATTGATGAAATTCAATTTATGCTTCCAAAATCGGTTAATTCCATCTTTAGCCTAACCGCATTGGACTTTAAGCTTGTGATGTCAGGGGGTGTTTAAAATATCTTGGTAATTCAGTATGGTCACCTAATTTCACGAATAACACTTCGTTGTTTCCCTTATAAACTTCCTTTTCAATAGGCAAGTCATCCTCCACTACAGTAAAATGAAAAATCACTTTTTGAACCTCATGAGTACCTATTTTTTCAAGCACTCTACGAATACTTACATCCTCTTTAGCTATAATGTCGTAAATATGTAACTCCTTTGAATCGGTTACCTGGTAGATAGCGATGATTTCTTCTTTTTCAAGGTAATAAATTTCGTTCGAAAAGACGTTTAAACAGTAGAATAATAGCAACTCCTCTGTGTCAGTAGTGCCAAATATGTTTGAAGTTGACTTTCTACCTTTCGCAAATTCGTATATGAATTGCAAGTCCAAATCGTTCTCACCATTAAGTTTCCGAATTCCATGCCCGTCCCCTGTTTTAGGAATCTCCTCATCCACATAAAAGATTGTCTCTTCCACAGTATGGAAACCAAACTTAGGATAAAACTCGAGCACGCTTTGATTCGCAAATAAATACATGACATCATACAAACCCTCATACTCGTCTAAAATATGATCCATTAGTTTTCGAGAAAGCCCGTTGTTTCGATAATCTTTGTGGGTCATGACCGTACCAATTTGGATTCCCCGTTTTTTCTTGCCATCCACCATTAAACCAATGAGATTAACGGAAACATTTGCAATGACTTTATCTCCATCTACAAATGAATATGGAATATATTTACTCGTCCAATATCCTTTTTCCAACCATCTTGTAAAATCAATGGCAAATGTGTCTTTTGCTAATTGGATAAAGCTTTCACTCAACACTTTATCGTCCTGATAGCCTTTAACAAACGTAAAATGACTACTCATTCTCTTCCCTCCCTTTCATTAGGTTTGTTTCCTTCACCATTTAAACTCATCTATTCAATTGTTGTCAATTAAATGTAAAAAAGGAGAAAAGTATCTATAAATACCTTTCTCCTTAAGAATTATTCAGCTGAGACCTCAGAGACTTCATCTTCGACAACTTCTGACGCTTCAATTACTTCTCCCTCAAGTTCAGTTGGAATCGGCATCGCACGCATTTCTTCATGCTTCACAAAAGCCTCAACTGCTCGGTTTGCAATCAATTTATTAACTGGATATTTATCGTTTGACGCCCAAGGCACAACAACTGAAAATGCTACTTGTGGGTTTTTGGATGGATAATATCCGATGAAAGTTAAATTAAACGTAGACTGTCCCCATTTTGAACGGTTCGGTCCATAATAAGAAGTTTGTGCAGTACCCGTTTTCCCACTTACATCATTTTTGAAAGAAGTATAAGCAGTTCCCCCTGATTCTTGTACCACTTTTCTAAAGCCTTCTTGTACACGCTCAATATCCTCTTTAGTATTTAAAATACGGTTCAGAATCACTGTCTCTTTTTCTTGTATCATCGGCCCCAATTCTTGTGCATCAACAGGCTGATGCACACTCTTCAATAGTTGTGGCTGTACTCTCATTCCACCGTTCGCTATCGCTGAAGCATATTGTGCCATTTGAACAGGTGTATACGTATCAAACTGACCAATTGAAAAGTCTAGCAATAGACCTGGATTATCGGGGTTTCCTAACACCCCTCGGGATTCATTTGGCAGATCAATTCCTGTTGGTACTCCTAAACCAAATTGATTGTAAATGCCTCGGAGTTTTTCAAAATCTTCGTCCTGAATCGGTAATCCACCATAAGGTGAATAATTCACACCAGCCATCTTCATCACCGTGTGGAACATATACACGTTACTGGATACTTGAAGTGCTCTCAGGTCGTTAAGGTTACCAAAATTTTTCCATGAGCTCTTTGGCTTGGCTTGAGCTAGATAAATAGGGGCATCATAGAAATAAGTGTTGTGCTTAATTGCCCCTGTTTGATAACCTGCTAACACTGTTGCACCCTTTACTGTACTACCCATTTCATATTGGCTCGTAAAAGTACCCACTGAGTAATCCAGCATTTCCTTTTTCTCAGCGTCATACATTTTTCCTACTATTCCGTATACCTCTCCAGAATAAGGATCCATCATCACAACAAACGCTCGGTCAAGTAAAGAGTTTCCCGGATAATTTTTCGCATCCATAAGCTCTTCTTCTACAATTGTTTCTATTTCTTTTTGCAATTGAGCATTAATACTAAGACGTAAATCCATCCCACGAGAGCCTTCTGACACAATTACTTCGTCTACGACTTCGCCACTTCGATTTGTTACGTATTTCTTTTGCCCCTTGTTAGGATGCAGTAACTCTTCGTACTGATATTCTAGATAACTCTTGCCTACACGGTCGTTTCTTGAGTAGCCACGAGACAGATAAAAGTTGCTACGTTCTTCGAGAATCCCTTGTTTTGAGGTAGTGACACTTCCGAGCACTGGTTTTAACATTTCCCCGAAAGGATAGTGACGATTCCAGTCTGTCATAATCTCTACACCAGGAAGCATTCCTAGGTTCTCAGAAACCACTGCCATTTCTTCAAGGGTGAGACCTTCAGATTTAATAATTTGAATTTCATACATATATCCACTTGTCATTCGGGCATAAATGATGGCTTCTTCTTTTTCTTCTGATTTTATCTTCTCCAGCACTGCTGTCGGTACACGTTCAATTTGTAGCTTATATGTTTCTTTTGGTTCTAATGTAAGTTCCTTTTCTTTTAAAAGATCTCTAGCCTCTTCTGGATAAGCTGCTAAGTAATAATCTTTTAATTCTCTATCTTTTACCTCTTCATTCTCTAAACTTATTAATCTAGCTAATTTTCTAGCAACATCAATTTTATCGTTCGCCTTCATCCCAGGTTCTTCTGAGAAGGCAACCGCGTTTACGCCTTTATTATCGACAATCACTTCTCCATGTCGATCATACATTTTCCCACGAGGAGCAGGTAGACTGACCAATGTCGCATCAAGTCTTGAGGCTTCATTTCGGTAGGACTCCCCAAATACAATTTGGACCATGCCCAATCGGATAATTAGTAATGAAAATAAGCAAAAAACGATGAAGAACACTAGATTCAATCGCCATTTTCGATTTTTAAGTTGTTTTTTTTGAAATTCCCTGTTTCCCAATTTAATACTCTCCCTAGTTGTTTTTTCAACTGATGTTAACCATGAAAAAATGCATTGACTAAATTCTCCCAATGCATCAAGGATGATGTAGATTAAATAATTTTTTCTATATAATAAACGTCAAAACTATAATCTAGTAGTGGACCAATTTTCAATAGCATATAGGTTATTTATACTCGTGAATGACGCCAGAGTCAATAGGACAAACTGCTTCATTGCGATAGTTTTAGCTGGAAATGAACAAAAAAATCTCTATTTGTTTTTTACCATTTTGTTTCCAAAATTATGTTACTATAGAGTTAAACAGTGAGGGGGTTATTAGATGGGGTTATTCATCATTTTTATTCTTGCAATATTAACTTTTGTCGCACACAGAAAGATTAGACAGAAATGGCATACGCCTAAGAGAGGATGGTACCGTCACAAGTCAAAAAAATTCGCTTTTCTATATTATTCACTTTTTATCATCTATGTAATAAGCATTTTTACTTTTTCAGAAGTTAATTTTTTCTTTGTTTTTCCTCTTGTCGGTGGATTGGTCAACCTAATTTTTGCGTGGGAGCAGTTTTTATACAATAAAGAGAGTAAAATCTATCTTCACTACTTTGTTGACAGCATTTTTTGGATCCTTGCTGGGGCTGTAGCGTTAATTTTTGTTCCAGGAGTGGAACTTATAAACTGAGGAATAGGTGAAGGCAATCAAAGAGAGCAACCGGCCGTGTTTTTTTAAAGTAAACGTTTATTGCCTTAATCCTTCTTTAGCTCTTTAACATATTTGTTATGGTCATCCTTACACCCAATAAGATCAAAACCATAGTTTTGATAAAATTGATTGAGCTTACTGTTACTTGCGACGCAATCTAGTCGAAGGTACTTCTTATCATCTCTTACATTTGTTACAATCCAGTCTAATAGCTCTTTCCCTATTCTTTTTTTCATATAAGTAGGGATAATGGCAAGTCTATGTAAATAAAGTACATTATTGGAAATGTCCTCTCCCCAAATATGTTGATCCCACTCACTTTGAGTATTTAACAGCGTAAAGGTTGCAATCAACTGGTTGTTTTTAGTGACGATAAACGTTTCCTGCTTAGAAATGGCTTCTTTAATCTCTTCGTCATCTCCACCTTCTAACAGAAACTTCCATTGATTTATTCCATTCTTTTTCATCCATAGAGCGATCTCTTTTAGCATTTTAATTACTTGATCGCAATCATGGATTGTAGTTAATCTGACTCTAAGTGCTTCTAGTGAACCACATTCCATCCCTTTTCCCCTCCTCGATTCCATTCACATCGGGTTCTTATTACCAGTCTAGATAGAATCAAGGTAATTTTTAATATTAGCAATCATTTCGCCAATCCCTTCTCCTAAATGAAAAGAACATAACCAAATAGCAATTGTTAATCCAATCATGCTTAATACTGGGTACTCTTCCATCGTCTTTTTTATCTCTTTTGTAAAAACCATTCTCACACCTCAATAACTGAATTTGTTTTAGGATAAAGGCTCCATAATTTGTTCAATTGTAAGTTCCCCACAGGATGAGGACCAGATATCAAAACCTGATTTATAATGATAAAGAACAATCGATATAATGTTATTTCTATAAAAACACATATATTCCTTCTCTCTAAAAAGAAAAGAGTTACACATTTTTTATACTCGTTTCACTCTTATAAAAACTCGGGTCATCTATGACAATATTCTGATTTACGTACGAATAAAAAGAGATGCATATGAAGAAGGGTTTCTTCATATACATCTCGGTCAATTTGTTACTGAAGTGTTGCGCGAATTTGTTGCATTCTTTGTTGAACAAGAGGATAGAAATGACTTCGGGCATCTGTTGTATTATTCCCTCCAAAGAAGTCCGTTCCAGGACACGTTTTAATTGCATGTCCTTCGCCTTCATCTAAGACCTGTTCCCCCGTATTTATATCCCACCAGTGATGATAAGTCACGGTGTCAACGTTTGGAGTTAGTCCGAATCTTAACATGAGTAGGGCAGTAACCGTAAGAATGGTCTCCCTTTGTTCAGGCGTCATTTTATTGCCATCTTTATCAAAGTTCCCTAAGTTTTCAATCGCTAACGAATCAGCTTCAATTTCAAGCATTCTTGATTTATTCTGTAGTCCAAATGATCCTTCAGGAGGCATGTTGAATGGTCTTCCAACAGCTACCGTTCCATCTGGGAATGTCGTCAATTGTTGACTAATATCCTTCCATCCCATTCCGTTGACATGGTAATCCTTCATGCCATTTAACAATGAAAAATGGTTTGAACCATTAAATTGCTGATAAGATGGTTGCCATGTGTGATGCTGTTGAATTTTTCCAATTTTCCTTGTAAAGCTATGGTTAAATAACCAATCCTTAAACTCCTCCCTAGTCATAAGTACAAACTGACCTTGCATTGATAATTTTTTCGGAGGAATTTTTAATTTTTGACCTACATAAATCATGTTAGATGTAAGACCATTTGCAGTTTTAATTAAAGAAACCGTTGAACTGAATGACTGTGATAGCTTCCATAAGGTGTCACCTGGTGCTACCTCGTACATAATGGGCACCTTTAACTTTTGACCCACTAGAATTAAATCTGACTGAAGCCCATTCATTAACTTTAAATCCTGAATGGTAGTCTGGTACGTACTAGCGATTTTCCATAAATAATCGCCCGGCTTCACCTCATAAATATTTCTTGGATTATTTGCTGCACTCACAGGGGATATACTCATGAAAACCAAAAAGAATATACTAAATAAAATAACCAATCGTTTTCTCATGTTTTGAATTCCTTTCATTGGTATACACTTCTACATTCATATTGTTTAAAACACCAATGAAATTATTCTAGTTATAAATTGTCAATTAGCCAATGTACTTAAAACACATAAATAACAAAAACCCCTAAAATTGGGGTTTTCATTTAGTTCTCACTTTTCCATTTTGCATAAGTTCTCTTTAGTCCAAGACAATTTTCAATCGTTTCAAGAGACAACAAGATTTTTTTAACACAATCCTCTATCGATTCTTTTTCTGTGTTGACTTCTACATCATACAGCTCGTTTTGCTGATGAACAAAAGCTAGCTGACTCTTTCCCTGACCAACAGGCCTGTCTCCTCTTTTCCTCTCTCTTCTTTCCAACTCTTCCTCTGAACAGTGAACTCCGACAAATAAAATAGGATAATCGTGAAGCTTCTCGAGGAAATCGTTTGTTGTTTCTCTGTTATGTAGAATTTGATCAACAATTAAATTAATCCCATAGTTAGAAAACATTCTTAAATGATCATGGAAAAAGAACTCTGTTGGGACTGGAATTAGTCTACCGTTTTCAACATTACGCTCTTCCATCATTTCAATTAATGTATCGTAGTTGTCAATGCTCAAATGGAAGTAATCCTTTAAACTCTTTAGTAGTTCCTTTGACAATGTCGACTTACCAGAGCTAGAAACTCCATTAAGTACGATAATATTCCCTTTATTCATTCTTACTCTCTCCTAAGATGGTTCTTATGTATCTCGAATAGATTCCATAAAGTTTATGATTTTTCCTTCTTAATCCAATAAACTGGTGCTGTTTTCTCTATATTTCATAAAAAAGTACCACGAAACTAAGTTTATTATTGTTTGATTTACTATATCGCTTAAAACCTTCAATACGAAACATGCTTTATCCAAAATAAAATTTTCACAATTTCTTAATATTTCAAATAATTCAAGTTACGTACTTTCCAGTATAATAAAGATAGAAAGAAAACGCTTTCAAAATAACTTATTGAATGATAATAGCTCAAAAGTATTCTATCAATAAAGTTCGAAAGGGTGGTTCGAATGGAATATCAACATGTAAAGCAGAAGTTAGAAGAACGAAAAAAAGACTTAGTCAGTAAAATGCAAAACCCAGATTTGACGATAGAAGAAAAAGAGAATATAGAAAAATCAATTAAGAATTATGAGTATATTATCGAACTAACTGATATGAATCATCATGAACGTGGATCAATAAAATATTAGGGGGCGTAACAGAAATCGCCTTCTTTTTCTTGTAATGAATGCAACAAGACAGACATTAATTTGCGAGAAATAGTCCTTTATTTGCGTTCTTTTCATTTTAATTGCGGTAAAAACCACTTTTTTGCGAAAAATTGATTTTATTTGCAATAAATCATTTTTATTTGCGAACACACTTTTTTATCATACTGCTGCCCCCAGCCACCCCTGTTACTTCTCTGTTTAGCAAGCTACTTTATCAGTATATCTTTCAAAGCACTTTCTAAATTTTTATATTTAAATTTGTACCCTTCTTGCTCTAGTCTTTCGGGTAGTACCCAGCGACTTTTCAACACCAATTCTGTTTCCGTCTTAATAAGTATGGATCCAAGTTCTAACATCCACTTAGGTGACGGTAAGCCGAATGGTACCTTCATAATGGTTCTTAATTGCCTCATTAACTCGGAATTGGTGACCGGGCTAGGTGACGAACAATTAAAGACACCAGCCAAATCCTCTCTATCCTTTAAAAAGAGAACAATTTGATACAAATCTTCAATATGAATCCAACTAAACATTTGGGTTCCTGGTCCTTGAACTCCACCCAAACCAAATCTAACCAGATTCACGTAGGGTTCCATAACCCCACCTTCCTTACCTAAAACAATCGCTATCCGTAAAGCAATTTGCCTTGTGTGTGGCAACTCAAAATCAAAGAAGGTTTTTTCCCAATTTGTCGCAACATCTACTGAAAAACCCGTGCCTATCTCACCATTCTCTTCAGTCATAGGTCGATCTTCCGCATGACGATATATAGTAGCTGTGCTTGAATTTATCCAAACTTTAGGGGGCTGTTTACACGCCATTATAGCTTCACCGAGTATATGGGTCGTCTCCGTCCTAGACTCCATGATTTCCTTCTTATTCGCCTCATTGTAACGGCAGTTGACAGACTTTCCAGCCAAATTAATAAGAAGTTCAGATCCTTCAAGTGCCTGAATAATCCCTGATTCATCATCCCATAAAATGTGCTCTTGACTTCTTGAGATAGTCTTCACATCATAGCCAAGCTCATGAAATTTACGATTAAAATATTGACCGATAAAGCCAGTACCTCCAGCTAATACTACCTTTTTCACGGAAAAACCTCCTGTCCATAAACATGTTGCGTTTTTAATATTATACCATTGGCTATATGTTGTTTGAGAAATTTAAATTCTGATTCAAACACTCACTTCCTACTTTTGATAATTTTTTATCCCACGGGGAAAAATACCTTTAATTGTTGTAGGAGGTATTAAAAATGGACTCGGAACAGAGTATACGCTTAACATCATCAGAAATTGCTTCACTCTGGGCAGCATACATGAACAACAGCATGTCTTTATGTACACTTAAGTACTTTAGAGAAAAAAACAAAGATATTGAGATCCAATCAATCATAGAACTTGCCATTGAAATTGCCGAAACAATGTTACAAAACATAAAGAAAATATATGTAAAAGAAAATCATGCCATCCCTTATGGGTTTAGTGAAACTGAGGATGTAAACCTTAATGCACCCCCTCTTTACTCGGACACATTCTTTTTACATTTTGTGCACAATATGGCACGTCATGGGATGAGTTCCTATGGGGCGGCTTTTTCCGCGTGTTCTCGCCCTGATACTTTAGAACTCCTTTCTAATGCAATTGATCTTACAAGGAATCTCTATTTTCGCTCACTAAACCTTTTGCTTGAAAAGGGATTATACTCAAGAGCTGCTTCTATCCCCATACCGGATAAGGTAGAATTCATTGAAAAACAAGGTTACTTAACAGGCTGGTTTGGAGATAGAAGGCCTATGAACGCTCTTGAAATCATGCATTTCTATAATAACATGACAAGAAATATTATTGGAAAAGCATTGTTGTTGGGCTTTGCACAAACCGCAGGATTGCAAGAAGTGAGAAATTATATGGCAAGAGGTCTGCATATAGCTGATAAAGTAGTTGAGTTTATGGCCCATATTCTATCCGAAGAAAATATTTCACAACCCCCAACTTTGGAGTCGGAGGTTCTTAAATCCACAACCCCTCCATTTTCAGATAAATTAATCATGTTTCAAGTTACACAATTATCTGGTATGTCCCTAGGGTATTATGGAGTAGCTTTAGGAACCGTTTCAAGAAGAGATTTAGGATCGAAATTCATGAGAATTACAATGGAAGCAGTCATGTACGCGGAGGATGGTGCCAATATTTTAATCGATCATGGTTGGATGGAAAAACCACCAAGTGCAATAGATAATATTGAAATCGCCAAAACGGGAAAGAAATAATAAAAAGAAACGCTCAGTAGCTCTGGGCGTTTCTGCAAATGTTTTTCATGTACTTTTTATAAAACCTTTTCAAGAAATTCTTTGGCACGAGTACTTTTTGGTGATTGAAAGAATTCATTTGGATTTGCATCTTCCACAAGTTTGCCATCATCTAAAAATAACACTCTATCCGCAACTTCTCTTGCAAACCCCATTTCATGGGTAACAATCGCCATCGTCATTCCTGTATGTGCTAATGATTTCATAACTTCTAAAACTTCTTTTACCATTTCTGGATCTAAGGCAGAGGTTGGTTCATCAAAAAGCATTACATCAGGGGACATGGCTAAGGCACGTGCTATCGCTACCCTTTGTTTCTGCCCACCTGATAAACGATTTGGATACTCATTGGCTTTTTCTGATAAACCAACAGATTTTAGAAGTTCATAGCCTTTCGTCTCAGCCTCTTCCTTCGTTAATCCTTTAACGGTGATTGGTGCATAAGTTACATTCTCAAGTACAGTCATATGTGGAAACAGATGAAAGTGTTGAAATACCATTCCAACATTCTGGCGTACTTTTAATATATCGGTCTTTGGGTTAGTAATCTCTTCATGATTCATCCAAATCTCACCACTTGTAGGTGCTTCTAGTAAATTCAAGCACCTCAAAAATGTAGATTTTCCAGATCCAGATGGACCTATAATTGAAATAACTTCACCTTTATTAATCGTAGTTGAAATTCCTTTTAGAACTTGTAATTTCCCAAAGGATTTATACAGATTCTTAACTTGAATATGAGCACTATTCACTTCGACGCAACCTCCTCTCAACCACTCTTCCAAGGAGTGTTAAGCCCATTACTAACATGTAATAGATTAGACCAGCAACAATTAACGGCTCAAATGCTGTATACGTATTCGCACTAACCACTTGTGCACGGCGCATAATGTCCAAGAATCCAATCGTTGAGATAATTGCAGATTCCTTTGTTAGTGTAATAAATTCATTTAAAAGTGCTGGTAAAATATTTTTAAGCGCTTGTGGCAATATAATGTCTTTCATCATCGGCTTATACGGTATAGCTAATGCTTCAGCCGCTTCTCTTTGACCTTTATCCACCGCCTGAATTCCAGCTCGAATGATCTCCGAGATGTAAGCTCCAGAATTCAATCCAAATGCAAGAATCCCAGCTAAGAAGGCAGGAATGTCATACCCAATCAATTGCGGAGTTGCAAAATAGATAATCATTAATTGTAGAATTAACGGTGTTCCTCGAAACACCGATGTATATGCATCCGCAAACCATTTTAAGCCGCGTATATTGCTAATCTTAAATAAAGATAAAATCGTGCCGATCATAAATCCTAAAACCGCAGACACTAGTACGAATAATAGTGTCACCCATATTCCATTTAATATAAACGGAATAGAAGGCACGATTTTGAAAAAATCCAAACTCATGCCCACACCTCTTTTCCTTCTATTCTATTATTCTTCTGACAACCATTTTTCTTCTAACTTTTCAAGTTCACCGTTTTCTTTCATTTTTTCTATTACTTTATTAAACTCTGCAACTAGTTCGCTATCTTTCGGGAACGCAATTGCCATTCCAGGTGTTCCTTCACTTTCATCGTCAAATCCTGCTAAATCTAGTTCTTTAATGTAACCTTCACCAACTGTTTTATCTAAGTAGATCGCATCAATACGACCCGATTTTAATTCTTGAATTAAACTTGGTACTTTATCTAAAGTCTTCATTTCTAGGTCCATCGTTTCAGAAAGTTTCTTTACACCCTCTTCTTGGATCGTTCCAAGTTGCACACCAATTTTTTTGCCGTTTAAGTCTTCCATGTTTTTAATTTCAGAGTCCTTTAACGTTACAATCATTTCACCAGAACGGTGATATTCACTCGAAAAATCTACGCTTTCTTTTCTCTTGTCTGTCGCTGACATTCCTGAAGCAACAAAATCAACTCGGTCTGTTTGTAATGCACCGATTAGTCCATCGAAGCCCATGTCCTTAATTTCTAACTCATATCCAAGTTCTTTTGCGATGTAGTTTGCTAGATCAATATCGAACCCTACGAAGTTACCCTCATTATCGCGTGACTCGAAAGGAGGAAAATCAGCTGACGTACCCATAATTAACGTCTTTTTTTCTTCTCCTTGTTTAGAATCATTTGTTTGTCCACATGCTGCTAATAAAGAAACTGTAAGAATGGCTACTAAGATACTTAATGCTATTTTTTTCATTAGAATTTTTCCCCCGTATTTGTAAATGTAATTATATTTATTCAACAAAATGTATATTAACACATAAATAAAAATAAACGCAATACTTTTTTATACAATAGTTTGCATTTTTATTTAATTGATTATTTTGAAAACTTGAATCGCGCGCCATAATTCAGTCAATTATTATTGTCCCAAATGAAACAGCACAAACTTCGAGTATTTTTATTCATCTTATTGATTCAAACCTTTGCTCTAAAAGGGTCCTCAACCTAAAAAAACCTACAACCAAGAAGTTGTAGGTTCTGTGAATTTCATTAAATTTTATTTATTATAAAACGTCAGCTCTAATTTCTGCTTCTTTGCCATCCTTTTTCATAATGTTACGTACGTAAGGAATGACCCAGCGATCTAAACCATAGTAACCAGCATTTAACCCTGCTGCTAAAATGATGAAGCCTAAGAAAATGTCAGTTGGGTTGTGTGAGACAGTTCCTGCTAAGAAGAAAGAGAAGTTCATTACTAAGCCAAAGAATGCAGCTGCAGTAGTTAAGCAACCTAGAATTAATCCAAGACCTACTAAGAATTCACCCCACGGAACTAAGAAGTTAAATAAGCCAACATTCGGGATTGCTACGCCCTCTAAGAAAGACACGTACCAGCTGTAAACCATGTTACCATCTGGACCTTTTACTGGATTTGCTACCGCGTTACCTAAATAACCCGAAGCATCAAATCCACCTGTAATTTTGCCCCATCCTGCTGTCATCCAAGCATAACCTAGATATAAACGAATGACTGTTAAAATACCTGCCGCAATCTTATTTTCTCTTAAAAATTTGTTAAACATAAAGCATTCCGCCTTTCAAAAATTCGAATGTGTAAACGAATTCTTCAAAAAACGAATGGGATTTTAAGAAAAAGGATAATTGCTCAGCTACTCTAAACTTTAGTAGTTCTTCATTCGTTTTTATTTAAGTATCTCGTCTACAATTAAAATATAAACCATTCCTAGATAGAATAAAATGGGTCTGTGATGTTGTTCACAAATCGTTAAAAGCTTATTGACAGAAAAATGAACAAGATGATTATTAGGGTTACCATGCTATGAGCAATGGGTAGGCATAGCCATTCAGAAGGTCCATAAACCAGAGCAAACCTTGAAAGAACAACCTTCCCTTTTCAAAAAAGCCCACTTCATAACTCCTTCTCTTCCCTTACAACCATCCCGCTTCATATTTTATACCTCTATAACCATTTGGAAGAAATGCCTATTGAGTTGTATAGTGTTTTAATAAAAATTCATTCAATATAATTTTATGACTTTTTACGATGTTCTCCGGTAACTCGCTTGGATAGAAGAACTCCAAATTTATTGATTCTGAGGGGTCCATAACTAACTTTCCCTTGTAATTCTCCGAATAATAAGCTACCGTGACCACGTAAAATTCATCTCCATTTTCCGCCTTCACAAAATTCTGTTCACCTGAATATACATTGAGTAAATTTAGCTTCTCTACCTCAATCCCAGTCTCTTCATATAGTTCTCTTCTTGCTACATCTTCGGTAGATTCGCCTAATTCCATTAGACCTCCAGGAATTCCCCATGTACCTCTTGGATGTTTTCTTTGTTGCAACAGCAACCTTCCTTTTTCATCAACGATGATTGTTACAGCCCCCACAAAAAGTAAAGGTCTATGACCAACTAAACTTCTCATTTCTTCTATGTATCCCATCTATATCTCCCTCAAAAAAACTATTTTTTACAGCAACTATCAAGAACTTTAATATGAATATCTATTTAAAAATTGTCTGCCTTACGTACTTTAGAATATGTTAATGCCATATAGTTAATGAAAGCGATTCCCATCATTGCACCTAGATAACCTACTACACCTACATGTTGGCTAATGACCGTTGAATCCATGTTGGACCACCATAATAGTCCTGCGCACATAATAACCACACATTGAGAAAAGCTATATACCCACGCTGTTGCTACCTTCAGATTCCTTTTTAACACGTATAATCCGGAACAGAGTGATATCATGAACGAAGCGATGACAAAACCTATATAAATGACTAAATCCATTATTTAACCTCACTTTAATAAATGATCGGATTATAATCTCCTCATTAAATCCGTAATCTATAATTCAGCCAACTCCTCTTTTACACTGTTCCTAAATTCCTCATCAGTTAAAAACTTTAACTGAAAACCGTTCATATTTTTGGAAAGCTTTGTTACTTCTAAGACGTTTAAATGATTTGAAAGGAATACAAATTCGGTACAGTTGCCTTTCTTGTCTGTTGCATACATGGCCGACGTCATGACAAAAGCAGTGGATCCTCCTTTTATTCCAGCATGCATTAACCAGCCTTGATTGTTTGGATTTTTCATCATTTGTTCCATAACCGGATCAAGATATTGATGTACGTCAGATCCTAGAAATTTTTTACTGTTTAATTTTTCCATTATGGAGATATAATCATTTGCAGTAGAACCTGGTAGACGATCTGACCATATTTTTTGAAAATCCATATCTAAACTCCTTACAACTTTATGCTTCTCTTCTAGAGTTGGAGAGCTACTTAGAAATCGATTATGTATAACATAAGCTCGATTACGATACTCCTCCATACTCATAGTTTTTAATACACTTATTGCCTCCTCTTTCGTATAACCGTTTTCTGCCATCAGCTCAATTGGGATAAAAAGTGCACTAACAATTGGATATAATGGCTCATGGTTAGTAGCTCCCATTTTTTCCGGCACCTTGTTAATATCATCAAGCCCGAGAAGATGCATTAAATATTCTGTATTTGCATTTGAACTATAGAGAATCATTCCCTTTGCAATTTCCCTTAATGGGACAGAGGTATCATTATCTAACTGAGACATCCATGCTTCATGTGCACCACCGTCTGTCTTTGGAACATAGAATTTTTCTAACTCAGTCAGGTTCACTATCTGGTCTGGGTTGATACGTCCTTTTGCTGCCTGTTCAGCATATTCAATGGCAATGATCGTTTTTACGGTGCTCGCTAGTGGCAGTACTTGCTGTTCATTTATCTCTACCCATTGTTGATGATTATATTTAATCGATAAAGCAACGTCTTTGCCATTTGACTTATCTTTAATAAGCTCGAGAATGTATTCAGGGTCCTCTTTATTCAGTTGCTTTTTGAATGACCAAATTCCAGCACCTAGTATGACACCAATTACAGCCAACGCTCCAACTAAAATAATTATCATGATTTTCAAACGAATCCCTCCAATGGTTTTTATACGGATGTAATAGAAATTCGTTTCATTTTCTTACCTTTTTAATACAACTCTATCAAAAAATGGTATGAAAATTTCTATGATTCCCCTTATAAAGCAACTTCACTTTTTCAGAAAGGTGAACATAAAAAAGAGCCCCTTTCCCTCTATTAAGAGAAACCGGCTCGTTTTACCTAATATGTGAACTAGTTCATTATCGAAAGACTGAAGTAGGAACATCAAAGATTTGCCAAAGGATAAATAGAAAAGCTGCAGAAAGTAGCCATGCGTGGAAAGGTTTTGTATGGTGAATTCGTAAAACGATAAACATGACAAGGGTAAATAGAATGGACCACGCTAAATTCCATCCATTGTAATAACCAAAGATGTTTAACTTAATGTCAATGGTTTCATTTATCGTGTATATCCCTACCCACAAGAGGATGTAAAGCCATTTTTTTATCTTTTTCCCCTCCGGAAAGTTCCCTAAGTAGATCAAGATAGTAGCAGGGTATTTAATTGCTATCACTGATAAAGAAACATGAACATTCGTTACTCCCATTTCCCTATCTATATCTGCTGGAACATACCTCCACATGGGATAATGATCAGATAATAAATATAAGTACAGAAAGTCTCCAAGTATAAAAAACAAAATGGTCGGATAATAATTAGCAAGCTTTCTCCAATCCCCCCACTTCCATAAAGCAAAGAGCCATATAGAAGCATAAATAGCATTCACCATACAATATTTACTCCTAACAACTTGGAAATATTTTTCCATTTTATTATGGCTAATTTTTGTTTTACTTATCCTTTTTCTAGATAAATGGACATTTCTTAATGGAATCTTTCAGAAATGGAATAATTTCTCTCCATCTACCTCAGACTAAAGTTTGATTTTTCATCTTTTTAAAGGAGAGGATTTTAAACTTTGAGTCGTAAGTTCTTCGCAATTCTACTATTTTTGTTCGTTATTTTCGTCATTGCCCACAGTGCTAAACCCTATCAAACGGATGCAGGTGAGCAAAATTCAAAATGGTCCTATTCAGGAAAAACCGGACCAGAATACTGGGGTAATTTAGATCCCTCCTATCGTTCATGTGCTAAAGGTTTACAACAGTCACCCATCAATATTGATAAAAATGAAGTAATTGAAAACTCAACTTTACTAGACATTCAATTCCATTATTTTTCTACGGGCTTTGTTGCACCTGACACCAAATACACAATAGAGTTAACGCCTGAAATGAAACAAAATTATATAAAAATTGGAGAGGAAAAATATCTATTAAAACAAATACATTTCCACCAACCTAGCGAACATCAAATAGATTTAAAAAAATTTCCTCTTGAAATCCATTTTGTTCATCAAAATTTGAATGGAGAGATTGCCGTTGTTGGTGTCTTTTCAGATGTGGGACGACTGAACCCAACAATGGAAAGAGTGTTAAATTTAATACCTAGTACAAAGGGTGAAAAGAGGATAGAACAGCTAAACATAGATGCATTATTGCCAGAAGAGAAGACGTTTTACAGATATCAGGGTTCCTTTACCATTCCTCCATGTACGGAGAGAGTTGAATGGATTATTTTTAAAACCCCAATTGAAATGTCAACTCAGCAATTCAGAAGCTTTTCTGAAAAGTTTCCACAGGCTAATGCAAGACCACTACAGCCAATTAACAAACGAAAAATCTATACAACACCCTAGTAACTAAAGCCGCATTTTCTCAGCGGCTTTTTTAAATGGCCCTTTTCGTAAACTCGATTATTGGAAGAAAAGATGCCACGAAGCATCGTAGAAACGTATTTGAGACAATTACGAATATCAACCTCTATGCGGAAACTGCTTTTTTAATAAGTTCACGTGCTAAAGGAGGAAACCCAAGGAACTCCAACGAATATTTACAAGAAATTGGTAGAAAGGAATGATGACAGTGGAGTACACAATATCTGCAGTGGATACTTACGAACGGAAACGAGTACAAGTCCTAGATACAGAGATGGCATATATCGATGAAGGCAAAGGTGACCCAGTTGTCTTTTTACATGGAAATCCCACCTCTTCTTATTTGTGGAGAAACATTATTCCTGAAGTCATTGACTTTGGGCGTTGCTTAGCACCTGATTTAATAGGAATGGGGCTATCAGGAAAAGCACCAAGTGGATCTTATACCTTTATCGATCACGCCCGGTATTTAGATTCCTGGTTTGATACATTAAAACTAGATCAAGTCACACTCGTCATACATGATTGGGGTTCTGCATTAGGGTTCGATTGGGCTAACCGTCACCGTGATCGCGTGAAGGGTATTGCATATATGGAGGCATTCGTGAAACCATTATCATGGGAAGAGTGGCCGGATGGGGCCACGAATATTTTCAAAAAGATGAGATCGCCAAAGGGAGAGCCCTTTATCTTAGAAGAGAATGGGTTTATTGAAAAAATTCTTCCTTCAAGCATTATTCGAAACTTATCTGAAGATGAAATGAACGCTTATCGTAGGCCATTTTTACAACCTGGAGAGACACGCCGACCTATGTTAACGTGGCCGCGTGAAATTCCATTTGATGGTGAACCAGCAGTCGTCCACGAAATTATCCAAAACTATTCATCTTGGTTAACATCAAGCCATTTTCCAAAACTATTTGTTAACACGGAGCCCGGTACGATCCTCACAGGCCATCAAAGAGAATTTTGCCGTTCATGGCCAAACCAGACAGAAGTCACTGTAAAAGGTTTGCATTTTGTTCAAGAAGACTCTCCAAAGGAAATCGGGACAGCCGTAGCTGAATTTGTAAAATCTATCTAAATCTGCGCTGCTGTTGATCAATTGTTAAACTGGGCTATACTGGGACGCCTTTTCATCATCCTTACGATAGCTAATCAGATTACAAATTTATGAAATTCATAGGTTCGGAGAAAAAAATTTAGCAGCTACTCAGGCTAGTAAGTAGCTGCTACTTTTTTAATATTCCTTTAATCCTGGCGCTCTTCCTCTAACCTTCTCCACCAGTTATCAATCAGTCTGTGCCATTTGTAAAAATACGTGCTTCTTGGTGATCTTGCTATTAGTGCAAAATCTGGCTCATTGTAAACCTCTGCACCTAAAACATGGACTGCCCCGTGTAGATTTGTAGCTAATAGGAAACGACCTAATTCATCAGCAGATCGAAATGAATCTAAATTACGGTTTACTCGGTTTTCCGCCTCTTGTAATCTTTGATCCCAGCGTGGATGATTTTTTATTTCCACCGGGATGGAAGACCACGGTCTTAACATTTGTGGGTCTAGCCTTTCAGAACGGTACCAATCCATAGCTCGACTTAGGAAATCTCTATGAAAAGCTAAGAAATCTAATCCATCACCAGCACGAGCTCTCATACTCATACTCATATGCCATCTTTCATGCTCAGCTAGTAAGTCCTCTGGAAAATTCTCAATGATCGCCATTATGCATCTCCCTTTTTTAATCAATATATTAAAGGGAAAATAATTGGTTTGGATATATGTGTAGTTTTAATAAAACAAATGCCTAAAATGCCAAAGAAGCACCCTCTCTTTTATAGTCTCTCTCTTTTTTGTGATTTTCACTGTTCAAAAGCTGGGCTAATAAAAAGAGAAATGAATAAGGTTCGTCATCTTTTTCAATAACGAACCCTACATACTAAACGAATAGCTTATCCTTCGGCTGGACCAAATGAATCATATATTTTTAAACAAAGCTCCATTTCTACGAGCTTGCTTTTCCATGACAAATACCATTGAAATTGAGACAACCAAGTAACAGACTCCTATGATAAACTCTTTTATCAAGAGACTATACACATCATAGTTTTCCAACCCATATATGGTTCGAAGAGCCTCTATACTATGGGTTAGAGGTAATAAGCGCGCCATGACCTCCAATGCTTCTGGAAGTAGCGTTACGGAAAAGTTTACCCCACAGAAAACTTGAAAAAACGCCAAGGCTAAATTTAAGAATAAATTGACGTTAGAGAATAGTAAACTTACAGATGCAAAAAGCAATGAGAAACATAAAATCGAAAACAATGTAATCACAAACAGTACAAATAGAGTTCCCAGATGATTAAAGGGGAATAAAAGGCCAAACAAGACGCTACCGATCATAAGACCTACTGTAAAAACAAATAATCCATCCAAGAGTGGAACAATACCCTTCCGTAAAATAATGATTAGAGTTGGAGTTGGTGAAGCTATGTTTAACTCAAGAGTCCCATATCTTCGCTCCATTCTGAACATGTTCATGAAGTTAATCATCATCGTTTGACACGTATAATACGCAATGTTTCCAATGACTACATACTTTAAATAGTCTGAGCCAACAAGCGAGCTTGCTAAGGTGGCAAAAAAGATGTAATGCATAAAAGGGTCGACAATCCGAAATAAAATAAATAATTTTATTGTTTGAAATGTATAGATTGCCTTATATGAAAGGTTTGTAAAACCATATTTATTGATTAATAGCAATTATATCGCCCCCATTCTACCTGTCCTACGTAATACTACCTCTATCTTCTTGACCACATAATAGGCAATGAAGAAATAGATAAAGCTTACTAGAATGGAGATTCCCATGGTTGAGTACATTTCAGGAGACATGACTAATGTGTCCTGTACAGATTTAATTCCCCATGTCATCGGGATTATATAAGCAATCATCTTTAAATAGACAGGAAATTGATCGACTGGAATGAATACACCACATACTAATATCATTGGGGTTAAAATTAAGTTCTGGAAATCAAAGACATTTTGAGAAGCCACAAATACTACGGCTAAAATTAAACCGACAACACTTAATGAAAATATCAATACTAATACAGACAATAAGAATAAACCATAATTCCCGATTGCAATATCAAATTGAAAGATAAATCTAGCGTATACAAAACTTAAAAACATCGAAATTAGTGCGATAACAGAGTTGCTCAATGCTTTTGTTAAAATCACTGAAAATAATGATACTGGTGCTGCAATTAATAGTTTTAAAGTATCACTCCACTTTTGCGAGATAAGGGCTGAACCTGATGAGTACAGGACATAGCTCCACATACTAATCAGGGCTGATGCAACAACAAACTTATCTGAGTTCATATCTCCCCTTAATTGCTTAAGAAAATAGACAATAGACAAAAACATAAGTGGTTGAAAAAAGAGCAAAAATTGGTACATTTTGTTGTTAAAATTGGTAAAATACTTAATTTCACGTGCCAATAAATAAAGCATATTCATTTAAATCACCCTACATCCTTCATATGATAGATATAGGCATCCTCAAGAGAAATGTCTCTCTTGCGAATTTTTAGAATATCACCATAATGCCCGAGATACTCTTTAATCATTTCAATATTTATCTCATTCACTTCAAAGTTTAAATTGTAGTAAGGCTCTTTGATAACATCTACTTCTAGGTTATTAAAATAGCAATCTTGCTTTAGCTTTTCTATATCATAAATACTCATCGTTGCTTCATATAGATTTAGGTGGTTACAACTATCCTTTATTTCCGTTGGTTTACCAATTAAGCTGATTTTTCCACCCTTTATAAAAGCAATTCGGTCACAAAGCTCATCAGCTTCCTGCATATAATGAGTGGTTAAAATGATGGTAATACCCTTTTGGGATAATTCTTTTACCAAGTCTCTTAATAATTTTGCCCCGATTGGATCTAATCCAATGGTCGGCTCGTCTAGAAAAAGCAACTCCGGCTTATTGATTAAACACCTTGCTATATGTAATCGCTGAATCATTCCTTTTGAATAGGTATGAATTTTTTGGTTTTCTGCCTCTTGTAGTTGAACTAACGTTAATAGTTCATTTATTAATGCTGTTTGTTCTTTGTTTTTAATTTTATAAAGAGTACAGAAATAATGCATATACTCTTTAGCTGTTAGTCGACCATATACTCCTCTCTCGCCACCATAAACAAAATTGATTTTCTCTCGTATCTTGTGACTTTCTGAGACGACGTCAAAACCTGAAATTTTTGCCTCCCCAGCTGAAGGTAGCAATAAAGTAGTAAGTATTTTAATGGTCGTGGTCTTCCCAGCACCATTGGGACCTAGCAGACCAAACACTTCTCCTTTTTCGACCTCAAATGAGATGTTGTCAAGCGCTGTCTTAGAACCCTCTTTTACCTTATAAAAGCGTGAAACTCCTTTAACCTCTATGATTTTACTCATAAACTCTCCCCTTTGTTTTTTGTACTTGATAATATTACCATATTCTTTCAAAAAATCCATGTATTATCAAAAAATTCTTACAAAAGGGAGAAATCCAAGTTGATTTATGTCGAAAGATGACAGAAAACAATCAATACTTTACATTTGAGACCGATATAATAAGAAACCACTATTAGGTAAAGGATGATTTTTATGACAGCCATAGAAGATTTAAGACATCAGGACAGCAGGAATAAGAATCGCTTAATGTTCATTGCGTATTCGATATCCCTTCTTGCTGCACTACTGCAATCCTTAGTTACAGGCACAACGGACACAGCTCTGTTCTATGGAACCGAGTTAGTACTCTATACCATTTTATATGTTGCTTACCCGAAACTATTTAAAAATCCGTTAGTTTACTCATACTTAACGGTACTATTCATGTATGGATTTACTACTTACTATCTGTTAACCAATGATAATTCCATTACGATTGTATTTATCATCATCTACATTACGATTATCTCAGCCGTTCACTTAAAAAAAGGTATCTTCCTGTTAGGAGTATTAATAGGATTAGTGGATTTACTTATTTTTAAAAACATAAACTCGGTTCATCAGGAATTATTTAATGATATCTTTTCTATCGTTATCCTTGTGTATGTACTAATTGGAATGGTAGTGTACCTTCTAATTAGAGAAAATGATAAACAATTTAGCCAGCTACAAGCCTTTATGTCTCAAACAGAAGATCAGGCAAAGAAACAAAAAGAAGAACGCGAATCATTGGAGGTAAATGTAAAAAATATTGCTGAGGATTTTGATGAAGTAAATCATAAAGTTCAACTCAATATTGAAGCCCAAGATCAAATGAGATTTGCCATTAGCGAAATGGCTACAGGAAGTCAATCTCAATCTGAACAGATTAGTTATATATCGACTAATGCTCATGAAACAAAAGAGCAAATGACTCGCCTTTTCACTCTAGCAGAAGAGCTATCTAAAGATGCAGAACATGCCAATAACATCGTTAAAAATGGGACGAGTGAGATGGCTACTTTAAAGGATGGCATGCATTTACTAAAAGCTATACTAGACCAATTTAATCAACAATTCACCATTCTAACTAGCAAAGTAAATGAAATGGCTACTCTTACATCTACCATTAATGACGTTTCTGAGCAAACAAACCTATTGGCTCTAAATGCATCCATTGAAGCCGCTCGCGCTGGAGAAGCAGGAAAAGGATTCTCGGTTGTAGCACAGGAAATTCGTAAACTGGCTGAATTAACGAAGTTATCTAGTGAAAAAATCTCTAGAAGTCTAGTAGAGTTGAATCAAACCAATAAAGAGTCATTAACGAAAATAGAGGAAACGAATCATCAAGTCTCCCAAAATGTCGAATCTACCGAACATCTTACGGACTCATTCAACCAATTCCGTGCAACGACTTCTAGACTACGTGATAGTGTTTCCATGGTGTTGACAGTTTCAGAGGATGTAAAAATGAAGTCAGAAACAGTAGAGTTGTCCACGAATGAATTGGCTGCAATTATCGAACAAGCAAGTGCTAGCTTAGAGGAAATGAGCGCCACAATTGAATCTTTAACAACCGATAACCAGAAAATTGGGGAGATTGTAGGAGCTACTAATACTAAACTCCAAAACTTATTATAGAGTAACAGATCTTACTATGTAATAAAAAAGGATAGATGAAACAGTTGAATAAACTGTTTACATCTATCCTTTATTATTGGTGGAGAACTATATATAACAAACATACCTTTAAAAGCTCCATTAGTTATTTTATGACGTTACTGAACCCATTTAGATTGCACTTTTTTCGCTTCTATAACTGATATGATTTTGCCTTCTCCTCCATACTCCAATCTAATGGTCTTTCTTGCATCAACAGGGGTTCTTGCAGTAACTGACTTGGTCTGTCTCTCACCATTGACTTCCATCTCAACAAGGAAACATTTTGATCCACACCTCATATGAATCTCTCCTTTATGGATTACAGAAGCAATTTCGTTTCCTCTATTGTTACAGTTTCTTAAGTTAGCTCAGTAAGGATGATAGTTACCATATTACGATATTTTTTGAGCGTTCTGATTTTTCTTCTTCAACTCTAGTCTTATTTGTCCTAATGCCAATGGTTCGTGTGGTTGATATTGGGTGGATTATGTTTTTGTGCCTCATCTTTTATCTCTTCTAACCCTGCCTTTGACTTCTCATCAGTTATTGATTTATAACGATCTGTTTTTTTATCTAAAAAATACCCAAACAACAATAATGACACGACAGAAAGCAAGACAAATCCCCATACCCAAACCATTAACCTCAACTCCTTTATTATTAACTGTATTCTATAATTACTCGGTAGTTACCTAGTATAGGTCTTTTTGTTAACTTTAAGGTTAAATAGTATGGATATTAACTACCAGCGATTAGAGGCCCAAAGCGTACACCCTTTACCGGTTTCTTTATTAATCTACGTAGTAAATATGGAAAGGTTTCAGAAATGATTCGATATGGATTTGGACTAATTAATTAAAACAAAATAGTGCCAAACTCGTAGATTAACGCTACATGCACTTATTATTTTGTAGGTGGGACTTTTTAAGAAACGTGATAGCAAAGCACCAAACCATCTATCGTTCCCGCTGCAACTCTATCTCCGTATATATCTAGGGAAAGAATCATCGTTTTACATTTATCGACGATTACTTCCTCAAGAACTTTAACTTCTCCCGTAGATTCAGAGATAATCACCAACTTACCTGATGCTAGTGAACATACAACAACGTCCTTTTCTTTCATATATCTCATGACGATTACCTGAGTGGGTAAGAGTTGTGTCCATATAACTTTCATTGTTTCTATTTCAATCTTCATAATGTTGTAGCCCACATCACGCTCACCATAGGTGACAATAAAGGTACCAGGCTCAGTCTGACAAGCCTCATGAGTAGGACCCTTAACTATTTCACTCAAAGAATAGTTGGTTTGTTTGTTATTCTCTCTGTTAAATTTAATGATTCTTTCCTTTGTACTTTTGAAAAAGAAATCCTCATCCTCTACAGAAATAAAACGATCGCAATCATCCATTTCATAGTTTGTTATAAAATCTAATGAGGAAGTATATACTCTCTTCTTTGTATCATGGTTATGAAAAACTTCATCCATGACCAAGAACACATCTACTTTATTTTTATGTACGATAAAGTGTGGGAACGATTGCTTCATCTTACTCTCAATCTCCAAGTCAGAAGGATTGTAAATTGAAAGATAACCAGATAGCAAGTCAAAACCTAGTTCTGCATTTAACTCCATTTCTTCGCTGTGAACATAAACTCTTTCTTTATTAGAGGAAATAAATAACTGACAACCTCTACCTTTTTCATGAAAGATAGACTGTTTTTTTCCAAAGTTCCATTTCTCTAGAAAAGGGCTTTCACCTACACAAAAAATATCTTCACCATTTCTCCATTTAATGTCCCAAATATTTGCTCGATACTCATATTCAGGACAAAGCTTCTTTAATTCTTTACTACAATCAGAATGAGTTCTCTTCTTAGACTGGATGGAGTAGATTTTATTTACCTTTGGTGTCGTTCCAATTTGCATAAAATTATTTAACTTTTGTTTATTATAAAAATCATCTGTTTTGTAAACAAAGAGATCTTTGTATTTCTTGTTTTCCCAGTCATCTTCGGGACTGACTGTAAAATTTAACATGTCATCTTTTTCATCGAAATTTACTGATATAATCTCTCTGCTCTCTTCTAGTAAGGAGAAAAGTTCCCCTGTATGGTAATCCCAATTTAACAACTCACCTTCATACAAGAAGCCACCGTCAAAAGAACCCGTTCCCAAAAACACTAAACATTCTTGCGGATGAAAGGCAATCTCATTTATAGGGTATGGAACATCTAAACAGCTAATAGATTCAAGCGTTTTGATATTATATAATTGGACCCGGTACCTAAATGGAAGATTCCGATTCTCTAATTTTCTACCTGCCCAGCCATATAAACTAAATTCACTTACAACCGCAATGACACTTTTGTCTAGGTTATATTTAATGCCTGTTAACTTTCCATTTCCATGAAAAGGTGTCTTCCCATAAACGTTTTCCAACATGATCTTATTATTCAAAATATATCTCCTTAGAAACTATTTAATATGGTCACTTACAAGGATCCCAAACGGATTTTTAAGGCGGAGGCATGCTGTTGAACCGAACAATGCCTCTGTTTTTTCGATGAGTAGTAACTTCCTACATACAATCCCCTTTATCTTGAAGCCAATCCTTTTCCATTCTATCCCATCCAAATAATGCAAATGCAACACTTATTAGTATACATATCACCCAAACAACTAGGAATTCAAGATAAATAGACTCAAAGTGGAATTTAAAAATCAACTTCAGAATGTAATAATCTATCACTAAAGGTATTGGCAGGACAATTCCAAACATGAGCACAAAGTGGTTTTTCCCTTTTTCTCTAATCTGGCCCCATTTTTCCATATATAGATCCTCCTTAGCTTAAGATTAACTCAAACCGTCCTATATATTAAAGGATAGTTAGTTTTATTAGAACACAACCTGCTATGCTTTCTTCCGCTTCCATATCAAATAGATGATTAAACCAGCAACTAATATGCAAGCGGTAATCCATAATGAATATAGCCATGAATTCTGCATCTTGTTTGTAAGATCAACGACTTTGTTTGGTGTTTCTCCTTTACCTAAAATCAAGATATCCTCCGCCGCAACACTTATTTCAGTCGTTCTATCACAAATTCCTGTACTTAAAGCTTCATTTTCTCCATAAAGCGGAGATTTGTTCGCATATACTAAATACTCTTCGCCTATACGAAATTCAAACCCACAGTCTCCTCCGCCTTGTCCCGTTACGATGATTATTTGAGATTCGGATACTCCCTTCCATGAAAGACTAACATCGAACAACACCTTCTTAGTTACATAACCTTCGAACGACTTTCGCTCTCTTATGTCTAATACTATACCAGTGAATACAGCTTTTGAATGCTCCAGCTCCTCTATAACACTAGACGGTCCCGCACATGAACAGGCATAACCTGTTGAAGGAGCGATGGTTAAGAAGATTAATCCCAGACATAAACATAACAGTGGAACAAGTAGCATTCTTTTTATCATTTTTAATCCCTCCAAGCAAAGAATAATTCAGGTTTTTTTGGGGTCATATTAGAAAATAAGATTTTATAAGGAGCGATCACTGGATGAAAATCACAAAAAACAAGTTTGTAAAATATATATTGACCGGAATTGGGCTAGTAGTACTTTACCTTGCTATCTATACCCCTATCATCCGAATGCCTTTAAGTTGGTCGGAAGAACTAATGAATATAAAAACCTCACAGTTATATATTCCATTTTCTTACAATAAGAGCTATATGACAAACGAATCCTGCGGTAGAAACTGTAGCATCCTTAGAATGCATTTTATGCAAAGAAATCAATCACTAGTGATAACAATTTCAGATGAGGTAAGTTGGGAGGATGATCCTATGTGGCGGAGGGAATATCAACTTTCTGGTACACACTATTATTATCGCGAGGAGCAAAACCACCAATTCCTTTATTGGAAGGATCATTTAAGGGAAATGCAAATAGATTATCAAGGTATAAATGCTTTATCTAAGGAAGAACTTATAAAGATTGCATCATCCATTCATTTACCTTACTCAAAGAAATAAAAAGGAAAGCTCCCTATTAAGAAGGAAGCTTAAAATGGATATCATCAATTATTTCTTTCCAACAACCATCCCTAAAGAAATCCAGCGATCTTGATCATTTGAAATTAGCTCTTTTTCAGCTTCAGAAATATTGTTTTTGTCTCGGTACTCTAACCACCATGAATATGCTTCTTGAAAATAATAACTATCTACAATCTTTAGTCCGTGCGAGGAAAATAAATCCACATTCCAATCCAACGTCGAAAAGCATTTTTGGAATCCTAAGTTATGCTCCGTGTCTATTTTGGCTAGGTCACTTGGCATTTCACCTGGTTTACACATCGGTTCAGCAATGCCGATATGGGCTCCCTTTTTCGCAACTCGTATTAATTCAGTTAGCGCTTTTGGACGTTCATCCCCTATCATTTCAAATGATCCAATACTAAGTATTGCATCAAACGTTTGGTCTGCAAACGGGAGTGACTGTGCTTCTAGCTTTAATTGTAAAACTTGGTTCTCTACACCTTGTTCTGCTGCATATTCCTGAATCTCATTCGTCTTTGCCCATGGTTCAAGGGTAATAACCGTTACATCCCAGTGTTTAGCAATGGTTGTAGCAATTTGGCCTGATCCACCACCGACCTCTAATACACGCATCCCAGGTTTAATATTTAGTGCTTGCACTAAAGGCAACGCCATCTCAAAAGAGCCTGGCCCCCAAGCTTTTGTTTGTTCAATTTTTAAAAAAGGGTTTCCATTCATTGTCGTTCTCCTCTTATTTAAAGATCTTTTAATTTGGGTATTCGTGTAGGCTTAAAACCTCATTAAAATGTTGACATGCAAACTGGTTTTGGGCTTGAACTAAAAGCATTTGTAAGAATATCTACAAATCTCTCGTCTGAGACTTTAATAAGACTATAATGATATAAACTTTTAAAGTTAACACTATTCATCAGTAATGATGAGAAATCAGATATATCTATCTGAATTTCCACCTCATAATCATCGCTTACTTGCAACTCGGCCTTACCTTCACTAAAATGAACCACGAATGATTTATTGTTATCCACAATAAGATTATCATCAATGGTGAACTTAACCTTACAATTTAACGATCCAAATCGATGCTCGCTTAATTGATTAAACATCTCAGGAACATCCACGACTCTATACATTAAACCAACACCAGTCTTGTGACTCTCATGAAAAACGACAGGAATTAAGTGATTCGTTTCATTTCTAGGATCAGCTAATGCAAAATAAAAATCTTCCTCTTGTGTAGTATAGTGAACACGATTGAATTGGTCTGCCTGAGTGTGTATAAAGGTTGAAAGTTCTAAAAAAGCCTCTCTATTCTCATAGACGAGCTCTTTAATGACAAGATCATTGAAGACAAAGTTTTTATCACTTGCTTTCTTATAGGTAAAAACCATATAGCCTTCTAATCCTTTGTCACTTTTGTATCCTACTACTTTATTACCTGGTTGGCTAAACCACATATTTACTTCTCTTTCTGTTTTTTCCATCATCCCATGGGTCTTACTCGCATAACGATTTATACAGTCTAGTAGCAACTGCTTTTCTTCTTCCTTAATGAATTGAAGATGTTGTTTCGTACGACCATTCGGAAAGCTTAAAGGTTCTGTAGAATATTCATATTTCTTGGTTCCGTATCCAAAGCCAAGTTTTTTATAGAAATCGGGTCGAAATGGGTATAAGGCAACAATTGGGATGTTCTTATTCTTATAGAAATGTAGAAAAAATTCTATCATATCTTTCGCCACTTTTTCCTTCTTATGAAGGAGATCGACTGCAACTTGGCCTACTCCACCGATTTGAATCATCTTATTAAAGAGATTCATTGTTAAGTAATGGAATCTCATTCCACCTACAAGCTTTGAGTCTCGGAATATCCCATAGAAATCTACATTCGGATTGTTTTCTTGGATATTTATTGTTACTTGTTCCATATTTTCTTTAAAAGCATCCGATTGCTCCATAATCCCAGGATAAGCGTTCACAACAATATCTATATAATCCTTAATTTCTTCTTGCTTCAACTTTTGTATGGTACTCATGTATTTTCCTCTTTCTAAAAAAATGTGAAAACTGCTTTGGTGGTTCAGTTATTGTAGACATATTATCTGTGTCCATCTTTCCTCGCTTGTATATACCCATAGTAAGCACAGGTTCCATTCTCAGATAGGTCTTTGACTTCAAACCCACATTTCTCATAAAAGCTGTAATTGTTTGCGGAAGTATGAGCAAACCAATCTCCGTGTGGAAGTTTCTGTAGACAAAGTTCCACAAGTTTCTGACCAATACCTTTTCCTCGATAGTCAGAGTGGACAACTAAATCCAGAATAGTTGCAGCCATAATTTGATCGGAAATCACTCTGATTTATCCCAATCATCTTTTCTTGATCCCAAACGGTAAAAGCCCAAGTAGAATTTTTAAAAATAAGAGTGAATTTTTCCTTCTGCCAATTTGGTGTAGTCCTCACCCAACCAGCATCCTTGAACAGTCGTTCTACACCACCAGCGGGTACCCCTTCTGTACCTTCTCTAATGATCAACCCCTTAAAGTATTGATACATTTAATCACCCTTCTTCTTTATAAGTTTGAATTAATGTCATTGGGGGGATTTGCAGTAAATCTTTAAAGGTCGTATTCTTAGTTTTACTCGTAAAGTCTTTAAACAAGTCGTATGCAAAGGCGTATCCAGTCATATATGGAATGCCATTGTCAGGATCTCCAAAGCACAACCTTGCTTTTTCTTGGTCATCTGTTGTATGTAATCTATGTTGGACTGCGTTCCAATAATGTTCTTTGACCTTTGGCGTATAATCATCTTTCCACCATCGTTTATCCCTATAAAGACTAAGACTGAAGTACTCCGCTCCACCCTCCATTTTAAACCACTCTATTAACGAGAATGTGTCCAACGTTAACTGATAGATTGGATTTTGAGGGGTAGCATGATGAAGTTCATGTGCAAGCATTTGTTTAAAAAAATGTTCATCAGGGTTTGGCGGAACCGCAATTTGTATATTATTAGGACCATTTGTAAACCCATTAGTCCAAATAGATTGATCATACTTTTTAAACCAACGAAATGGTAATGCAGGAAAGACGGTAACGGTAATTTCACCAAAGGATAGGTGCTTTTTGACCTCTTCTACAGTCTCCAAAACCCATTTACTTATTTTTTCCTTATCCCACTGATAGGATAGTGCCTCATCTTGTGTTAATTCTTTAAATTTAAATAACTGAAAGCGCTGAGCAAGGTGTTTCCAGTCCTTCATCCACGTTGTCTCATTAACTAGCAAACTTAATGGTTCAGCTAAAAATGATTCTAATTCCCCTCTGTGGTCGAAGAGTTCCTTTGGAGTGATTTGTTTTATGACGGTCAATGCATACATCCCCCTTTTAAAGCATAGCTCATAAGACACTCTCCCAAAAACACTTTAATAGGTTTGTTTAAGTAACTCCTTCACTCTCTTTTGTTCTTCTCCCTTATCTAAGTATTCAAAAAAACCCAGTTGATTTCCCCATGGGTCAGAGAAACTTGCCCACTTAACTGGTACCTCTTTACGGGAATGTATCTCAAAAGCTTCAATACCTAGCTCTTTTATAAGTCTCTGACGTGTTTCTTCCAAATTCGTTGTTCCTAAGCGTAAAGGTCCACTACCGTCTGACGGTATACCTTCTGCAACCTGTAACCAGCATCCAGGGATTAACTCCCATTCTGCAAAGCCTTCGTGTGGAACGAAATCCGGCTTCCTGTTTAATAAGGTTTCATACCAAGGCTGCCCTTCCTGTATGTTCGTCACACGAACCTGTATAGTCATCTCAAATATCATGTAATCACCCTATGCCAAAATTAAATCTTCTTTGAAGGTGAAGCCGAGTTCTAAGTACACTTTCAATAGAGTCAAAGCCTCGCCCCATCCGGTAGCACACTCAATGCAGGCATCCAAATCCTTGTCGGTTTTCGCATAATCTTCTTCTGTAAGTGTCAAGAGGGTTCCTTCTTTAAAAGGAGAAAGTTCAAAATAGACGTTTGTAGTTTGCTCAGCAGGAGACCATTGAAAGACTAACCGTTCATTAGGTATCATTTCTGTAATTTCCCCACCATCTTCAATTACACTATTGTCTATTTTATTCGTCCATCTAAAACGAATTTCACCCTTACCGTCTCCATTCAGATGAATCGTTGTATCATCAGTAAACCATGCATTCCACTCATCTGCGGATAATAACGTTGTAAAAACTTTCCTAGGACTAACTTTTATGTATGTTTTATGCTTAATTGAAGGCAAGATCCTAACCTCCTAATTCATGTTCGAGAACTCAACAATTTCTAGTTGGTTGCCGTTCGGATCCTCAATGATAAAGTAGCGCCCCGGTGGGCAAGGCATTGGCTCGTCAAAGATGACCTTCACGCCTTTATCCTTTAATTGACGAAAATCCTTTTCAATGTCTTCAGAAAGAATTCCGAGTAATACTTGATTTCTACCTACACCAACCGTTTCCACTTCTTCCAAGACAATTGGAACTTCATTATGTACAAGACTAACAATTTTTTCTCCATACTGCTTGGAAACTTTAAAATCTAGAACGTTTGTATAGAATTCTAGTGACTCTTTCAAATCTCTAACTTTAATTGTGAGTACACACACTTTGTTTAACATATTTTCTCCTCCTATTAAGGTGGGGTTTTTAATCAGTTACTTCAAATAAACGTGCTATATTCTCGCTTATTTCACGTTTGATTTATATAGTTCTACATTTTTATAAAGAAACCTCCTAATTTTAAAATTATGGTTCTTTTTGAAAAAATTAGGAAACTAGTATATGATATTCATACTTAAGAGAGTAGGAGAAAAAATAGATGAACATTAAAAAATCTAATCCAACTAATGTTGCACCACCAATTGCGCAATATTCACATGTTGCTGTTATTCCTAGAAACGCTGAACTAGTCGTTTTATCGGGCCAAATCGGAAACGACGTAAATGGTGTTTTACCAGAAGACATCGAAACTCAGTTTGCCAATGCACTAGAAAACATTAAATTGATTCTAAAAAGTGAAGGTTTAGATTTTAGTCATGTTTTTAAAATTAATATTTGGTTTACAGAGAGTATTAATCGAGATTACTATGTTGAAAAATGGAGCGCATTCCACAATCAGTCGCCACCCGCAACAACACTTGCCTATGTAGCTGCACTAGCTAGACCGGAGATTAAGGTGGAAGTTGAGGCCTGGGCTGCAAGGTAGGAGTATTTAAGTTGTGGATTTGTTCGGACAGAATGACCGTTTTTAGTTGTTGATTGTCTTCTGACTGTACTACTAATATTTAGCTGTCCACTGTCCGAAGTTGATGGTACTTCGGACTCTACGGCTATAATTTAATCGGGCTCTGTCCGAACCTGAAGCTACTTCGAACTCAACGGCTATAATTTAACCGCACACTGTCCGAACCTGAAGCTACTTCGGACTCTACTGTTATAATTCAAGCGGACTCTGTCCGAACCTGAAGCTACTTCGGACTCTACAGCTAAAATTTAACCGCACACTGTCCGAACCTGAAGCTACTTCGGACTCTACAGCTAAAATCTAACGAGGCACTGTCCGAATCTGAAGCTACTTCGGACTCTACCCCAATGAATTTAAACGAGTATTGTCTGAAGTCGGATACACTAGCACCGAGTAAATACTTACGGCAACAGAGTCTGAACCCAGAGCTTCCTAGAACAACCGGCTAAGCATAGAAAGTTATAATCCTAAGAGGTAAAAAACAAAAAACCGACAACATTGTCGGTTCTGTTTTATTTTTCCCTACTCTTCCCTTATAACCTTCAAACCTCTATCACCTTCATCTTCAACCATATGCTTTAGCATGGACAACTTGTTATCCCAGAACTGGTCAAAGTATGATAGCCACTGCTTTAATTCTGTTAGCGGCTCTGGCTGCAATCGATAGATTTTCTCTCTTCCAACCTTAGTTCCACTTACTAAATTTGCTTCCGAGAGGATGTTAAGGTGCTTTGCTACTGCGGTTCGACTAATCGGAAAATGTTCTGTTATTTCCGAGATCGGCAATTCTTTTTTTGCTAGTATACGAAGCACTTCTCTTCTTGTAGGATCAGCAATTGCTTGAAATACGTCATGCTTAACAGCTCCCACCTATTCTTCAACAACCTTTCGAAGTCCTTCAAAGACAATTCCATTCCAACCGTTATCCATTCTCTCACGAATAACTGAACTTTGCTCGTTTGCCTTTGTAACGGTATCAATAGAGCTCCATCCACCATGAATGAGTGTGAACTCTGTTTTCCCTTCGACCTCTTTTAATAGGAAAGAAACAACCCATCCATCTGTATCCCATGAAAAAGAAATCTTATTTGGTTCATCAACTTCTAATACTTTGCATGGTGATGGGCCGAAAGGGGATTGAATATGGAATTCATGTCCCACCTTTGGTTCAAAATCGTTAGGCATAAACCAAGCAGCGATTCCATCTGAAGTGGACACTGCGTCCCATACCTTTTGAATAGGAGCATTAAAAGTAACTGTTTTCTTAATATCCTGTAAAGTTTCCATGTTAACTTCTCCATTTCTCACTTTAATATAACACCTTTTGGTTTCACAATAAAATAATATAACACCTTTTGGTTTCATGTCTACTTATTTTGCTTTACTTTTATATTTTTATCCTCCCACCAAAAAGAAAAACACTTCTGTTAGTAGAAGTGCTTAAAGTAGATTAAGTATTCTATTGATTACTTGTTTATCCAATACAATGTTATGCCCAGATATACAAGTATCAAAGTCCATCTCATTATATTTCATGAGTGTTTCGACGAACACCTCTTTTTCAACGCTAAGATTTGGCACCAATTCTTCCAAAGTATCCCCTATGTTGTCACCAGCATGTAAAACTTTTTCTTTTTCATCAAGAACACTTATTGAATCAATCGTATGTCCAGGTGCATAAATAATCCTGATTTGATCTTCAGGAAAATACAATTCTTCCTCAAACACCATATTAGGGAGCTGCATCTTAACCTCACCTTGAACATACTTTTCATTCTTTATGAGGGTCTCTTCCCATGTTGACTCTATCAAGTCTCTACATAGTTTATGAGAAATAATCAGTCCACTTTTTACCGAAAAATTTCCCCAGACATGGTCCCAATGATAGTGTGTATTTATGACAATGATAGGTTTAGGGTCATTTATTAGGTATTCTTTAATCGGCTCCATACTGTCTGAGCCTAACCCGGTATCTATAATGTAATTATAGGTATTACCTAAGATAAGCTGTACATTTAAATCCCATCCCCCTTGTATGCTGTTGGTAAAAAGAATGGTCCTATTCTTTATCTTTTGGATTTTCATCGTATCGTTTCCTCTCATTTCCCTAAATTTACCCTCATTATAAAACACAATGACTGACAACACCGTGTCAGTCATTGTGAAATAATTAAAATTTAAAACGACACCCTATTAACATCAGGGTGCCGTTTCCTTCTAAATTATAGTACTGTACCTTCATGCTGCCCAGCAACTTTCTCTTTCGATGGCGGGTATAACCTCCGTCCAAGCATGGATTGTAAAATTAAGAACCCTCCTCCAACGGCCCAATACAATGGCAGTGCCGCTGGTGCACTGAATGAAAATATCACGATCATAAAAGGCGAAAGCAGCCCGATTAGTCTCATTTGCTTCTGTTGTTCTACTGGTAAAGATGCTTGAGAAACTTTAAACTGTACATAGTAAACAACACCTGCTATGGCTGTAATCCATAGGTCCGGTTGGCCTAGACTAAACCATAAAAAGGAATGCGTTGCAATATCAGGTGAGCTTTGTATGGCATAAAAGAGTCCCATTAAGATGGGCATTTGTATTAACAGTGGTAAACATCCTATGTTTAACGGATTCACTCCATGCTTTTTATAAAGACTGAACATCTCGGCCTGAAGCTTTTGTTGTTCCGCAGCATCTTTTGTATTCTTAATTTTTTCTTGGATTTCCGTCATTTCCGGCTTTAGTTGTTCCATTTTCACTTTCATAACCTGCTGATTCTTATATTGTTTAAGCATAGAAGGCATCAATACGAGCCTAATTAGAATGGTAATGATTATAATCGCAATTCCATAACTATCATTAAACACTACTGCAATTCCATGAATAGCTTCAGCAAATGGGTTGATGAACACGGAATGGAAGAAACCTCCTCCTTCAGTCAATGACTGACAGCCCGTTAACATCATGCTAATAAAAACTACAACAAAAACTAATAAACTTCTTTTACTTAATTTCACTATTCCTTCCTCCTTTTAATCACCTTTGTTGGTTATAAGGAAGAAATAGCACCCTCGTCATCATTATTTGGAAATTGGTATTTTTTTAAAGCTTTAAACAACCTGGATATTACAGGATTTACCCTTATTTTCAGAGTCGTTTCAAGAGGATTAATTTTATCCGTTACTAGGTCAAACGGCAGGTGATCCTCTATAAATTTTTGCCGAGTCTCCACCTGAAAATAATAGACAAAGAAGATACTCCACAAAATACTCGCATAAAGTGTATAAACACTTGGGAGGTTCATAAGATCAAATAATATCTCTAGCAATGGAACACCTCAAATAGTTAGATATCTTAGTATTACGTAGAAACACAAGAATTAGTTTCATTCTTTTTTCATCTTTTCCACTCTTCATCTAGAATGGCGTAATAATACTCGTCCCACCACTTGTCACCGTGAGGAATACATTTTTTGAAAAAGCCTTCTCTCCTCATCCCTATTTTTTCCATCACTCGATACGAACCAGTATTCTCTGGTTGACAAGTAGCAATTATTCGATGTGCACTTAATTCTTCAAATGCATATTTTAATGTTGCAAGCGCCGCTTCTGAAGCATACCCTTTGTTATAGAATTTGGGATTGAACACCCAACCAATTTCATAAGTATGGTCACCGAAACATTTGTAAAACACAATATGTCCAATGAGGGTTTGATTATCCTTTAAAAATACAGGGTAACTCTTAGCATTCTGCCCTACATTTTTATTAACAAACTCTTTTGCATTCTCTTCTGTAAAAACTCCTTCTGGAATGTATGTCATCACAACAGAATCTGACGTATATTCATATAATCCATGCCAATCTTGGGGTTTAAATTCTCTAATAAGGAGTCTTTCTGTTGTTATGTTCATGATAATTCCTCCACCCTCCGATTTCAAATTCTAATTGATCATAATATCTTTCGACCAAATGGTTACACGGTTCTTCCCTTTTAATTTTGATTCATATAGGGCATGATCGGCTAATTGAAAAATTTCACCTAACGAATTTGTGTGTAGTGGAAACTCTGAGATTCCAATTGATATGGTCATCGGTTTCCCAACCGGACTAACGGTCTTCTCCACGGTTTCCCTAATTAACTCAGAAATTTCGTGTGCTTCAGAAAAATGCGTATATGGAAGTAATATAACAAATTCCTCTCCTCCATAGCGGAAACAAATATCGCACGGTCTAGCCTTAGATTGAATGTTGTTTGCTAAGAATTTTATTACTTCATCACCGGCTTGGTGACCATATGTGTCATTTACTGACTTAAAATTATCTATATCAATCGCGACTAATGAAAAAAACCTTCCATCCTGTGCCCATGCTCTCAACACTTCATCTAATTTTCTTCTATTTAAGAATTTCGTAAGTGAATCTGTAGTAGCCTCATAAGTAAGACGACTATTTTTCTCCTGAATCCCATCTATCGCAAAGATAACACTTTTTGTTAAGAGATCTGCTTCTCTATTCCAATGTGAATCATTTTTTGGAACGCTCACATCTTTCCCAGCGGCAAGTTGTTTCACATGATTAGCAAGTTCAAAGAATGGTTTCGCTAGTTTCCTAGCAATAACGATACAAATAATTAAAATACACACAAACGGCAAAAGCATGTACATGATGAGTTTCTTAAGGTGGTTTAGTAGTAACTCGTTAACATGTGAGATCGGTGTTTGCTGCACAACTCCCCACCCTGTCTCAGGGACAGAATTGTATGCAGCTAGCATCTCTACTCCTTGAGTATTCGTTACAATTTTCATCCCATCTTTTCCTTGCATAAGCTCTTGAACTATACTATTTTCCGTTACCGCTTCCCCCACTCTTTTAATTTCGGGGTGAAATAGGAGCTTTCCTTCTGGTCCAACTACATAATAATACGATCCATTATCTTCCATAATGTCGTTACCCAAGATTTCATTCAGAACATTTTGTTCTTGAAGATAAATACTTCCACCTATCATTCCTCTATAATTTCCATCAGTGTCATAGAAGGGCTGACTCATTAATACAATAAGACGGCCTGATGGAGCAATATAAGGTGTTGTCAAAGTGGCTTTTTTTAAATCAAGAACTTCTCTTGTTACCCCGGTTGCTATAGTTTGACCCCTAAGCCCAACTGTAACAGGTGCAATACTTTGAATAACCCCTTTTTCATCAATCCATGACAAAGAATTAAAATATCGACTATTTTTTATTAGAAGGTCTAAATAATCCTGAATCTCTTGATCTGTTAACCCCTTAGTATCTGAAAAGAAGTTTGTTGTCTCTTCTAAACTTATTCTCATCGAACGAAACAAGGAATCAACAGATTTACTCATCTTTTTAGACTTAGAATGATTTTGATGAAGATACGCATCAATTAATGACTCCCTCTGAGATTGATAGGAAGCAACTAGCAAAATTACTGTGGTAAAAATGATTGAAATGGCCACCAAGCTAGTTAAAAGAGTAGAAAGCTTTATTTTTCTAGTTAGAAATGATTTCTTCATATGCTCACCCAAAAACAGTAAATTTAACTACACATACTATACCGTATGTAGGTCGATAATAATAGTATATTTTTCCTATTATTGAAGAAATCACCTAACAATAAAAGGTATCCCAAAACCAAGCTTTTGGGATATCTCTTAAAATTAATGTCGGTATTTTTGATACAATTGCTCCACATACGCTTTCATTTCATTTCGTAATTCAGCTGGATCAATTACTTCACAATCGTTGCCAAATCCTAAAATAAACTTCATTAAACCTTCATTACAAGGAAAAGAATCTCTCACTAAAAAATATTTTTCTTCTACATTCGTAATTTTGTCTTTGCTAAAAAATTCACTTAAATGTGGCCCAAACCGGTAGGTAAACTTTAAAGTTATTTGAGTACTCTGTTGGTCGTAACGATCAATTAACAGCTTTTCGATATCGTCTTTCGATAGCTTCTTCCGATGATAAAAATCACCTAAGCGAACGTCACGGATACGGACTAGTTTGAACCTTCTATAATCACTTCTCAATCTACAAAAACCAATTAAATACCAGTGCCCTTTATAAAATTCAATTTGTAACGGCTCGACCACTCTCTCCTCATCTTCCATATGTCTATTCACGTATTGAATAATGAGAAGCCTACTTTCTTCCATACTTTGATTCATTAAGGCTAATTGTTTAATTAGTTCTTTTTCCATACTAAAATGAGACATATTTATATGAAGGTTCTCTGTAAAGCTACTATTTTGCTTTGTCGTATTCTCGAACTTAAGAAGAATATCATTATAATGAGAATTTTTACCGAATAAAAAATCAAGGTTGTTCATTACCTCAACGAAAATATTTGCCTCACTTTTATTTAAAAAGAGGTTATTCACACGGTACTCATCCATAATATAATACCCGCCACCCTTGCCACCAAAGGAAGCAATTGGTATGCCCGCTTCGCCAATTTTCTCAATGTCCCGATAAATTGTCCGAAGAGAAACTTCAAAGTGATCGGCAAGTTCTTTCCCAGTCACCTTTCCCTTATTCAAAATAATTAAAAGCATGGATAACATTCGATTTACTCTCATTCTTTTCTACCGTTATAAACTTCCTTTCTGTTTTCTAAATCTCGAAGTCTCTCACTTTAAGACTGGTTCTCCTTTGAAAAATTAGAATACTTCAAGACCATGGTAGCACCCGCTGCCGGAATAATCGCTAACCCAATAAACCCTAAATTAAGCTGATTCAGGACGAAATAATCATATAAAATACTCCCCAAAACAATTAGTGCTCCCAAGTACATGACAGAGCAACCTATTATGGTCCATTTTCTATTCATTGATTCTTGCCCCCCTTTTACATGGAATTTATTTTCCACAACCAACGCTATAGTCGTTACACTTTCTGCTATGTAGATTGTTATCATACTTTTTATGATTGATTTCACGGTACTACTCAATTTTGGAAACTATTAATCTTTTTTCTCGTCATTACTAGATTGTTCCTCTATTTTTCTCAAAATTTTCTCTAACAGTTCGTATTGTCTGTCCTGTTTCTCCAAAATCTTATCCGACAATTTTTCTAAGGTCTTAGTAATTGACCATAAGGAAATAAAGATGATTAGGATAACTCCAATATCCATATGGTTCTCCCCCCCTTATTAATTTTAAAGGGACCTGAAAAAGAATCAGATCCAAGTTATTTACAGGAATTAATGGTATTCGATAATACACTTGGCCCTAACTTCTCTTCTTTTGAATGTGAAAGTCTAACTTGGATTATTACATTCTTCATTTCAGCTGTTATAAAATCAAACCTTCCAGCCCATGAGGGTCCAAGGTTTTCCGGTGTTGGATAAAGTGGAAACCGCCAACTAATCTCTCCTGGAATAAAAGCAAGCCCTTCATACCGATCATAATTCCCGTACGAAGACGGTTCTGGAAGATGAACAGCTAAAATGCTCACATTGGTACGCTCAAAACTTTGCGGGATAGGCCTTACTTTATACACTAATGCTGTTCCTTTAGCATACTTCAGCCCTTGATCGACAGGCTCTAAGATTATACTACATGGTAACTTATTAGCATTGGCAATAGTCGGAATCCCAGAAAACAAAATGAGGAAGATCATAATTAGAACTCTCATGTGGCCTCCAAAACATTTTTGTTTATATTCCCCTATTATGAGCATTTGTATCGTTTAAATATGTAGATGTCCCATTCCTTTTCTCATTTTACTACATATGATGTTATAGATTCAGTTAAGGTAGGGGCTGTTTACGATCAGCCATTGTGATCTTTGCCTACTGACTTTAACCATCAAAGGTGTTGACCAAAATGAAAGTAAAAAAAGGCAGATGGAAAATTTACCAACTCCTGAAATCGGACAAAGAACTGTCAAACTATTTACTAGAGGAATCATTACTAGACGAAAAATCCATTGTTGACCTCGTTACTAAGTATAGGGACATTGAAATTTTGCCTTGCTTTGGCTTCGGGAAAATCATTGTTAAGACACTCAAAACCAATCAATATCAAATTAAGAACCATATAAAGAATTTAATGATTCCCCAAAAAGATCAATTGTATAAATCACTAATTTCAAATGAATTCATAAAGGAAAAGAGATTTTATATTGTTAAACCGCTCGACAGGAGTGTGGGCACTTCTTGTTATGTGACACTTAGACGCAAACTATTGTCCTCGGGGTGGAATGTATCTATTCAACACCCATTACCTACAATTCCCCTTAATAATCAAGCCATTACAATAGCTAAACAAATTACAAAAAAGATGGAAGACAATATTGAACCTGACTCAACCTTAGTCATAAAGCTACTTACGCATGAAAAAAACCTTTGGATAAGTGATATTATGGAGCTTCGGCCTTTAAGCAAGTGGAGTCAATATAAATCAGTAACCTCCAAAAAGAAATACAAAGTCCGCTTACCGGATACGGCCATCCTAACGGAGAAATCACTCTTTGATTTCTTGCAAAAATACAAGCAAGTGTTCATTAAGCCATGCAACGGTCAGTGGGGAAAAGGAATTGCACAGATTACACTAAAAGACCATGATGTCTATGAAATTCACTACGAGAAAAAATCAATTGAGGTAACAGGGTTTGTAACGACATATGAATTCCTACAATCAACGTTGCTCCTAAACAATTTTTATCTCGTGCAACAAAAAATTAAACTTGCTAGGATGGATGGAAATATATTTGATATTAGAGTATTAATTCAGTTGGATCCAGATTGCGATACTTGGATTGTGAATGGAGCACTAATTAAAATCGCCCATGATGATTACATCGTCACCAATGTATCAAAGAAAATCCTCCCTCTAGGTGAGGCTCTAGAAAAACTATATGGATCTAATACTGAGCTGTTAAAGAAAAAAGTTGATCATGCTAGTTACCACCTAGCCAATAGATTTCACCATTTATACAAGGATATCACCATAATAGGATTTGACCTTGGAGTAGATTTGGAAGGAAATATTTGGTTTATAGAGGCTAACTTTAAACCAGATATCTCTATGTTCTATTTGTTAAAGGATAAAGGAATGCACGAAAAAATTGTGAATGGAATAAAGAAGAACAAGAAAAAAAAAACTTATGAACAAGTGGGCGATACCCCAACCATTCCTCCCCCTTTAGCATAAATTAATGTTGAGCAGATAAAATTGGCCTTCAACCAGCTATCTTCCCTAAAGGTGCCCTTATTGGCACCTTTTTGTATGCCTAAACATTCAAAAAAATAGGAAGTCTATAAATTGACACAAAGATTAAAATTTTCTATGATTAGTATGTGTAGCAACTAACAACTATAGGGCGAGGGATCATGTTGAAGCTTAGCTTTCAGGATTATATTAGTATTAAATTACATAAGACCGACTTGCATCTAACGAGCTTTATTAAAGCTAAATTGGAACCATTCAACCTTGCTCCTGAACAAAATTTAATTATGATGTTACTTTGGGAGCAGGACGGGATTACCCAAAATCAACTTGTAGAACGCCTGAACAAAGATAAGACCAACATTGCTAGAATGTCTTCGAATCTTGAGAATAAAGGTTTTATTAAGAGAATTAACTGTAAGGATGATCGACGCTCTGTCCGCTTGTACCTTACTCAAGCTGGTAGGGATCTTGGTGATAAGATTATTCCGATTGCAGAAGAGTTTAATGAAATAGTCTGTAGGGGAATATCTAATGAGGAGCTTTCACAGATGGAGAGAATTCTGGCAAAAATGAATTCCAATGTTCAAAAGCAATTATAAATGATTGCTTTCGCTTTTTAGTTGCTATAACAACGAATAGTATTTTCTGTAATATGATAAATAGAAATCATCAGATTCTATTTATCTATTAATAAATATTTTAATGGAGGTATTCCCTATGTATGATATCGTAATTATCGGAGGCGGCCCTGCTGGAGCAAGTGCAGCCCTTTTCGCTGCAAAAGCGGGTAAGAAAACATTAGTGCTGGATAGCGGTAAGAGCATGACAAAGCGTGCTTGGTTAGAAAATCACTACGGTGTTGAAAAGATTTCTGGTCCAGATTTAATTGAAACTGGAAAAAAACAAGCTAGTGCCTTTGGTGCAGAATTCCTTGAAGATTCTGTAACGAACATTACTTCAAGTGAAGATGGGCATACAGTTCAAACAGAAAATAGTGAGTACCAAGCGAAGCATGTACTGTTAGCAACAGGTGTTTTAACAGATCTAGCTGAATCCATAGGTTTAACCGTTGTCCCTGGTACAGAGCCAAGAATTAAATCCATTGTTGAGGTTGATAAGGATGGTCGTACGAATAAAAACGGTATCTGGGCTGCTGGAACAGTAGCTGGTGTGAGTGTACACACGATTGTAACAGCTGGAAATGGTGCAGCAGTAGCGATTAACATTATTAGTGAGCTTAACGGTGAGCGCTACGTAGACCACGATTTACTAAAATAAGCCAAAGGGACAGCGAATGAAAATGCTGTCCCTCTCCTTTTTAAGTATATCTTAATCTTGTCGCTGCCTATAATTCTCCCTAATATAAAAGATCAAATAAAAGACGAGAGTGAAAAAAACAAGCGAAAAAACTAACCATGCTAACCCTTCTACCACATAGCTAGCTCCAAATAACCCCTTATATCCAAAAGAAACACCTACATCTCCTGATGACTCTAATAGTTTAAAAAAGCCATAGCCTATTGCAATCATCATCACCGTTGCTCCAATAGAGAGCTTAACTGATTTTTTTAACCTCTTTGAATCCAACTTCCCTCAACTCCGATTTCTTTTTGGGCATCCCCATTTCAACGGAAACTCGTCACACCTTTATTATAATCAACGAATATACACAAAGTCCTCTAAATTCCACTAAATTTTTCACCATTTAGAAATAGAGTAAAATTCCTAAGTTCTCCTTTAGAATCGGGATTTCCCCTTATATTCATTTTTTTAGAGGGAATAGTAAGATTAGGTAATTTTTTTATAGGAGGGGAAAAAGTGCATAACGAATTATTTTGCTATACAGAATATGAAGCCCTTCAAAAGGTTATTGTATGTTCTCCAACATTCATGAGCACAGGAGAAACAAAAGGTGTTCCAAAGTGGGAAACTGAGCAGATAACCATTGATATAGATAAAGCAATGTCCCAACATGGTGAATTTGTTAAGAAGCTAAAAGAATATGAGATCGAAGTGGTTCCACTTTCTCCACAACCAGAGTTCTCAGAAGGTGTATTTACTCGGGATGTTGGATTCATTTTAGGAGAAAAAATGTTTATCTCAAAAATGGCTCACCCCCCGCGATTTGGAGAAGAAAAGAATCTAATTCATTTACTAAATGATTTAAAAATCCCCCATCAAGATCTTAATAAGGATCATATTGAAGGGGGCGACGTTCTCATCGATCGGAACTGGATTTATATTGGAGAAAGTAACCGAACCCATAAAGCTGCCATTGAGCACATGAGGACATTGCTTCCCCAATTTGAGATTTTAGCACTTCCTTTCAGTGATCAATTTCTTCATTTAGATTGTGTTTTTAATATCATTTCACCCACCGAAGCCCTTATCTATCCAGGTGAATTTGGTAGGGATAATGAAGCTATTCTCGCCACAAGATACGATTTGATTGAAGTGACTCAAAAAGAACAAGCCACCCTAGGAATCAATGTTTTATCAATCGGAAACAGGAGAATTATCAGTCAGCCAATTAATGAAGGAGTCAATAAGCAACTCCGAGCACGAGGATATGAAGTCATAGAAATTGATTTTTCCGAAATTATTAAAGCCGGAGGCGCATTTCGCTGTTGCAGCTTGCCACTTATTCGAAAAATAAATGATGAGTGAGCCAATTAAGTAATGGTTGCTGCAATTATCTTTGTTTTCTAAGAGTTTGGCGGTTTCTTTTGCAGTTTAAAGCGAGTTTCGCGTTTGGTTACTCGGCTTTTAAAAAACTTAACCAAGTTTTGCCCTAATTAACCGACTTTAAAAATATTTAACCGAGTTTTGTCTCTAATTAACCGACTCTTGAAATATTTAACCGAGTCTTGTCCTTAATTAACCGACTTTAAAATATTTTACCGAGTATCACATAATTAACCGGCTTTAAGTTTTCAACCGATTTCTACAACATTAAATAGACGTCAAAAAAGTCGATACCCTGTATTGGTATCGACTCTACTATCTCTCATCGCTATCTTAAAAATGCTCCACCCTTTGACATCTGCTTGCGGACTGACTCAATAATATAATCAATCATCTTCTCTCTCGAGCGCCACTTTCTTACCTTTTGTGCAGGATCTAAGCCGTTTTCGGTAACAATCTTCTTTAACTCCTGTAACTCTAGGGATTTCAACAAGTTTAATAATCCCTCAGGACCTTGAACCTGAAAAATATAAAAAATATCAATCGTAAGCTCTTCCTTAGACTTTTGTTTTGGAACCTTCTTTTTCTTTGTTGGCTCCGGTTTTAATACTTCTCCTTCTAATTCTGAAAAAATATACTTTGCAAATTCCTCGTCTTCTTCTACCCTCTTCGCAATTTTGAGAAAGACATTAGCAAGTTGTTTGCGTACTTTTGGTTCTTGGTAATTCAACATGTCGTAAGAACTCCTCCGTTAAATTTGTAAATGCATCATAAATATTTGAACCAGCCCAACCATATTTTTGCTTTAGTGTATTCACACTATCTGCCTCATAATGTGTGGCATCCGCTGCTTTTGAAGCTAACGGAATTCTTGTGTCAAAGATCCTTGGTAACTCTCCTGCAGCGGCTTGAGAAGTTAGTTTTCTAAGAGTCGAATTATGTCTTGTAACACTGGATCGATACATGGAAGCAATGATGCCTAATGGGGTAACATGGGTACCTGTTTTTCTATTAAAACTTTTTACACTGGATATAATTTGCGGAATACCATAAGTGGATAAGTGGTCTGGAATCGTTGGAATAATGTAATGGTCACTAATGTTTAAACCATTCTGAGTGACGAGACCTAGGTTAGGAGGACAATCGATTAAGACAATGTCGTAGTTTTGTATGTATGACTGAACTGCATTTTTCAACACATCAATCGGTCTAATAAGTGCTGTTTGTCCGATATTGATTAAGCGGTCTTGGATACCTACAAAATCTAAACTAGAAGGGATAAGATGTAAGTTTGTTAAGCCGCCACTTAAATTAGAGCAATTCTTTACAACACTGTTCTCTAGTTCAAACTGACAGGTGTCGTCAATGTGATCTTTGAACAAATGATACAATGTTTCACTAGCTTTATTCTTCTTTTCCCACTCCTCTTCGCCAATTAAGGAAACGGTCGAGTTTGTTTGTGGGTCTAGGTCGATTACTAAAACCTTTAAATGATGTTTAATGACTAGAAACTCTGCTAAAGCAACTGTTATGGTTGTTTTTCCAACCCCGCCCTTAAGGTTAATGATGCTTACAACTTTTGACATGCTTTTCTCCCCCTTACATGGCATGTCATATATATATTCGCAATGGATTGTTCGAATGTCATGAATTTAGGCGATGGTTTTAATCCCTAGTATGTCTTTACACCTACTCTTCACTTTGTATTTAGATGATTTCCAACAAATTAAATTGATATAGTATTGCAGGAATATAATAGGAATAGTGTCCTATCTATCCCCCTATAATTTTACCCTATTAATATAGCGACCTACTTCATACCAAAACCTCCAGCAACTATTCAAAATACATCTACTTCTTTTACAAAAATCCCCAATACGTAATATAAAAGATGCAAACTGCATTCAGATTATTGGATTTATTTACCTATTAAGTAAATAATTTCTTAGTGTTTTTCTATTAGTTTTCTAAAAATTAAAATAATTCTTATTATTCATGTAAATAGATTTTTGTTTTTTTATAATAATTACGAATCAAATAATTAGGGGGTCTAAATATTGAAGAAGAAAATTATTGTACCTGTTGCCCTATCGTCAGCATTACTGTTAGGATCTATTCCTATGAGCAGTGTGTTTGCAAATGAAACTATTTCAGTTACCAGTGTTCAAGGACAAAAAGAGTGGAATGAAAAGGCAAATGTCCCTCTTTTCGTTAAGGAGCGATTCTCTGAAAAGTTTTCCGCTAGTAACTCTAGTAATGCATTAAATTATCTAAAGAAAAACGAAGCTAAAACCGGGTTTAAAGAAGCTAATAAGAATTTAAAAGTGAAAAATGTGTCAACAGATGAATTGGGAATGACTCACATTCGATTTAATCAAACGAAGAATGGGATTCCTGTTGAAGGATCTGAAGTAATTGTTCACTTCAATGCGGATCATGAAGTAGTGTCTGTAAATGGAAGAATCAATCAAACTGTTTTCGATGAGGAAGTGGATACTACGCCTTCTATTAGTGCAGAAAAAGCTATCCAAATTGCTGAGTCTACCGTAAATGCTCCTAAGGAACTTACATATGAACCGACATCTGATCTTGTTGTATACCCTTTTAAAGGGAAAAATCATACTGCTTATAAAGCGAATGTAAATTTTATGGGAGATGCTCCTGGTAACTGGTTTGTTTTTGTAGATGCTAATACTGGAGAAGTCATCGATCAATATAATGCTATTATGCATGCGGATGAAATGAAAACACAACATGGAGTCGGGTTAGGTGTACACGGAGAACATAGGGAACTCCATATCTCACATTTGAAGGAAGAAAGAGCCGGTACTCAGTTCGCATTAGCAGATTATTCTCATGAAAATCTCGAAGGTATTTTAACCTACGATGCTAAAAACGACTGGAGTTCTAGTAATGATACAATATTTACTGGAAATGATGCTGCATTTAATGATGACTACGACAGGGCTGCTGTTGATGCACATTATAATTCTGAGAAGGTTTATGAGTATTTCTTAAATGAACATGGCCGAAACTCCATTGATGGTGAAGGAATGGCAATCGTTTCTAATGTTCACTTTGGCAGTAATTATAACAACGCATTCTGGAATGGTAGAAACATGACATACGGAGATGGTGACGGGAAATTCTTTATTTCTCTTTCTGCTGGTCTTGACGTTGCTGCTCACGAAATGACTCATGGTGTCATCACTCATTCCGCCGGTTTAGTATACCGTAATCAATCTGGTGCATTGAATGAATCATTTGCCGACATCTTTGGTGCACTCGTTGATGATAGTGATTGGGAAATTGGCGAGAACATCATGGCACCAGATGCTAAAGCTAATGGAGTAACAAGGTTGCGTAGCTTGAGCGATCCAAATAGTGTTGTAGTTAGTAACGCACAACGAGCAGCGTATGGAAGTGGAGTCTATCCTGATCATATGGATGAATTTTATGACATGCCTGTGTCGGTTGATAATGGCGGGGTTCATGTCAATTCATCTATTACGAACCATGCGGCTTACCTAATTGGTCAAGACATCGGTAGAGAAAAATTAGGGAAAATCTTCTATCGTACTCTAACTGTTTATTTAACACCTTACTCTAATTTTAGTGATGCGCGTCAAGCTGCCCTTCAATCCGCTGTAGATATTTATGGTGAAGGAAGTGTAGAAGAAGCAGCAGTTGCTTCTGGATTTGATCGTGTAGGAATCTACTAAAATAGTTTTATGAATGCTTGCAAGGTAAATATCCTGCAAGCATTTTTTAATGTGGCTATTCAAACGTATTCTTCCTAGGAAAAGCATCCAAGTCTCCTAACACTTTGAGTAAGGTTTACGTAGAAATGTAAACTGATACTCCCATCCCCATGTTTATATTTTACTTTAAACATGGGTAGACTGGTTTCTAAAAAGGATTGTTTTCATGGCATTAACCATTTATTTTATCATTGCGTGGTTCATTATTATCATCATTTGCTTACTTCCTAGAAAATTATCATTTGTCGAAAATTCTTTTATCTTTTTATTTTTATCTATTGTTATAAAGAACTCATTTACGGTATTTGGTTTGAATTTAAAATGGATTGAAGCAAATATGGAGCCTGAATTCTTCCTAGCATATTTACTCTATAGAACCATTATCTATCCATGCGCTTTACTTTTTATGGTTACGATCTTATATACATACCGAAAAACCGTTATAAGGGTAACAGCAATTCTCTCAGTATCCATTTTTATCTTGTTGGTTGAAAATCTTGGCCAGTGGTTAGATGTATATACTTATACGCAATGGAATAATTGGTATACCATTATCGAGATTGCTGTTTTCTCTATCTTAGCTATATTCATTTCTAAATTGATCATACATTCTAGCAAGAGGACTAAAAACTATGAAAGTATATGACCAACAATTTAATCAAAATGAATGGTTTATTGTGATTGTTTTTGTTGTCTTTTATTTAGTGATATTTTTCATGCCTAGACGCTTTTCATTAACGACCTCAATGACTCTTGTTTTAGTTGGTATCTATATCGGGATGTTATCAGACCATACAATTAGTATCCCCCCGTTTGATTTTTACGACGTAAACGATAATTCATCTTATCAATTTTTCGACTTCTTAACCTATGTCATGTACGGTCCATTTGGTTATATTTATTGTTATATTTATGATTATTATAAATTTAGGGGATTTAAGGTCCTGTTTTATATGCTTTTCTGGGCTGGTATTGCTATGCTTCTAGAATACACGGCAACAAAGCTTGGGGTTTTTCATTATAAGCAGGGGTACCGTCTTTTATTTTCGTTACCAATCTACCTAGGCCTTCTAAGTATCACGTTGTTATATTTTGATATATTATTAAAAAGAGAAAAGAACATATACTTCAACTCTAACTAGTACCTCTTAAAAATTTGTGAAAAAATTACGGTCCCACTGTTAATGCTCTTTTCACCGCCCATTTGTGATGATCAAAAACGAGGAACCTATCAACATCTTTCATACTTATCCATTGAAGGGTATGATCTAAATCGACGGGTTCCTGTATTTTTTCTAGCAGAGATGCGAGGTAAAAATGGCCAGTACTCACAATAGGCTCATTTCTAGTTGATAGGAAGTACAACTTTGCTTCTCCAACATACCTCTTTATCTCTACATCAAATCCAGTCTCTTCTAATAACTCTCTTTTTAAACAACCTTCATCAGATTCATTATTCTCTACACCACCACCTGGTAAAAAATAATGTCCTCTCTTCGTTTGTACGGAAGCAATCAACTTCCTACTCACATCAAAAATCACGGCATAAACCCCGACTCTTTCACAATAATCTAGTTCATCAATCGGTTGACCAAATATGATTTGTTCCATTTCCATATCCCCCACTTCTATGGGCTCTTCCAGCTAACAATATACTCAAAGTTTCCGTTAGGCATATCTATAAGCGTGTCTTCAATTACCCAATGCCCCTCTAGATTCAGCTCCTTACAAGCTGTTTCAAATTGACACATGGCTATTCCCATATCTAGCAATTGCATATCATACCCTAGACTGCTGCTATAGTTTGGAGTATGCTCTATGAAAAAATGACAAACCTTACCACTTTCAGATAGCACTAGTCTCCATGGCTGTTTATTGGATGCAGATGGCCCAAGTCTTACCATTTCTATCGGTGTCTCATAATCACCTGCACGAGTCTTTTCTAATGTCTTCTCGAAGGTTTGTTCATAAAAAAGCTTATCCCACTTCTTTTTATTATCAGCTTTTACAACATAACGTACCGCTTTATCAAATATCCTTTGCTTTTCTTTTGGATAGCCTACTGGAGTTACACACGGAATAAATTCAACCTTCCTGAGAGTGATTTCTTCCTCAAATGAATTACGGCTAAATGTTCCCCCCATCCAACATGTTCCCATTCCCAGTTGAGTTGCAAATAAAACGAGTTTGTGGAAATTGTATGCAAACTCTACAAGGGAATATTTATCGTTCTCACATATTCCTACCACATATGCTTTAGGATTTTTTATAAAGCCATAAGTTCCTAGCTTAATCCCTTTATCTGTAACATTGTTGGTAACCTGTATCAACTCCATTTTACCCTTTCGACCAAAGGGGCCTACTAAGTGAGATTCGCTGCTTATAAATTCCTGGAGCAATCTAATATGCTGTTCGGAAATTGGTTGATTGTCATAGGTTCTAATGGATTGACGCCTTTTCATGGTCTCAATCATAGACTGATTCATAGCGATTTCCTCCAAACATATAGGGATAAATTTTTTGTATAGCCACACTAACCTTACCTACCTTCGTTCTCCATCGTTCCTCTTATTCCGTCTTGTCAATCTACAAAAATAAATTGGAACAAAAAAAGAGCATGACAGCTCTTATTGTACATCAATCTTACTTTAAAATAGAAAGCAGAATTGGCGATAAAATAAATAGGGCTACACAAAGACTGAGAATTTGCGTTACCCTCTTAGGAAGTTTTTCTCTTCCCTTGCCTTTGTACCAACCTGCAAACTGCCACTTATTCCGATATAATATAAAAAGAAAGATATAGACTCCTATCATTGCAAGCATTCCATGTGTTTCCATGTTAATGTTTAAAACGCTATAAAACATCTTAATCAAGGAACCCAAAAGTGCTCCACCTAGAACGAAAATAAGAAGAATTCTTAACAATTCAAGTATTACTCTCAAGTCCATCCCTCCCTATAATATATATATTAACATAGATCATTTCTCTTAAGGAAAAAAAGGAAACTCATCTTTGACATAGAATAACTACCATTGTAAGGTATCTTCTTTTGCTTCTAGCCTTAGATTTTGAGAAAGATACACGATTAAAAAGGCGAAAATACGATAAAAGTCTACTAAAGGAGGTTACATATAATGTCAAATTTTATATCACATATTGCAACTCTTGAAATCCCTGTTACGAACTTAGAGTTATCCATTGAGTTCTATAAGGACATTCTTGGCGTTGAGGTTGAGTTTAAAGGTGAAAAGAACGCGATGCTTTCATTCAAGAAAAAAGGTGTACCTACTATATTCTTAGTAGGAACCGAAGGACGAAAGGGAATATCCTTTAACAATACTAACAACGGTATTGAACATAGCATCATCGATTTCTATACCCCTAATTTGAAGGAATTCTATCAATGGTTACAAGATAAAAACATTGAAGTAACCACTCTGAACATCAACGAGGATCATGGGTTTGGAGGATTTGGCTTTAAAGATCCTGATGGTAACTTACTCAGTGCTACAAATGTATTACACGAAGGGCAATAAAAATCCACCATTATACTAGACTAACCTAGTGAAATGAGACACAATAAAACACCTTCGAAATGGTACACTTATTAAAAGTACTATTCGGAGGTGTTTTTGCGTGGGCAAAAACGTTTATTCAAGTGATACAAAGTGGGCAGTAGTTAAGGATAAAATGAGTGGGCAGTTTACAAATGAAGAAATTATAAAAAAGTATGGGATAAAAAATGTATCTCAAATTAAAACATGGATGAAATGGTATCGTGAAAATCAAATACATAGATTTGATCAACCAATCGGAAAACAATACTCATATGGACATGGGCCTGATTCTCAGAGTGAAGATGTAAAGAAAGAGCATCAAATCACCCATTTGAAAATGGAGAATGAAATCTTAAAAAAGTATTTGGAAATCGAAAAGGAGTTGAAAAGGAAGTAGTTCTTCAGTTAGTACAAAAGTTACGTAATAAGTATACTATTACAGCTATTTTATCTGCTTTAGGTGTCCCTAGAGCCACTTACTATCGCTGGGCATCCAACCAAGAAGTCAAATTGTCTAATTATGAAGAGATGATTATTTCGCTATGTGTTGAAACCAAGTATCGTTATGGACACCGAAAGATTACACAGTTATTAAAACGTAAGTATCAAATAAAGTTAAATCGGAACACAGTTCAACGAATCATGCAAAAACACCATTTACAGTGTCGAGTAAAACCAAAGCGAAAGTGGAAATCACAAGGAGAATCAGTTATTATAGCACCCAACCTGTTACAACGTGATTTTACGGCAGCTTCGCCTAATCAAAAGTGGGTAACGGACATAACGTATATTCAATATGGTTCCTCCACGTTGTACCTATCGACCATAATGGACTTGTATAATAATCAAATTGTTTCTTATAAAGTATATACACATCAACAAACTCCGTTAGTTTTAGATACTTTAAAGGAAGCTTTAGAAGTGAGAGGTAACCCAAAAGGAGTCATCATACATTCGGATCAAGGCAGTGTATATACTTCGTATTCGTATCAGAATTTAGTAAAAGAAAAGAATTTAGTTAGTAGCATGTCAAGAAGGGGAAACTGTTGGGATAATGCAGTTATTGAATCGTTCCACTCAAATCTAAAATCAGAAGAGTTCCAGTACGTAAAGTTTAATTCAATGTCCCTAGATAATGTAAGAGAGAAAGTGGATCAATATATAAAATATTATAATGAAGAGCGTATCCAAGAAAAATTAGGCTACCACACACCCATAGAATATGGAAGTATGGCAGCCTAAGAGGGTGTTTTATTATTGTCTCATATGCCTATGTCAGTCTATACCGGTGGATTTTTTGTCTTTATCATCTTCAATATCTTTCCTATTATCCCCAACCCAAAAATTAGTGCTCCATTTAACAACGTTACAATACCGATAACTGCCCCACCAATCCCAGCACCTTCACCAGTTCCACCTGAGCTCCAATCATAAAACTGATAAAATAATGCTCCACTTAAAAATCCTAAGACAGGTGCTAAAATCATCAAAGCTACACCTGAAAGAATAAGATTAAGCTTGCCTTTTTTATGTAAGAAAAAGGCTGCGATGTTCAAAAGTATGATTATTGCAATAATAAAACATAAAATAAGGATATCCAATTTCTTCCCCCTTTAAGGTCGACACAGTCCATACATAAAGTCATTAACTAATCAAAGGACCCGTCGTCCGGTTGCAGTTTAATAAAATGTACCATATATTTCCTTGTTAAAAAAATAATAAGCATGAAAAAAGATAGAAGTTTTTCTCATCAATCTAGTAAAATACTAATAACAAGCTTAAGGATGTGCTATTTTGGAAAAGCAATCGTTAATAAAAGACCTATCTACATTTTATGGCGATGACATTCAGTCATTCGAATGGATAAAAGAAGGACTTCAAAATATTGTGATTAAATGCCGCCATCAATCAGAGATGGTTTTTTTACGACTTATGAAGGAAGAACGTAGGAGTCTTGCCATGATAAAAGCTGAACTAGAATGGCTAACACATCTTTCCAATTCTGGAATACTAGTTCCCCTTCCTAAAAATTCGCATAGTGGAAAAACGATTGAAGAGATAACAATCAATGAAAATGTTTTTTATACGGTTGCCTACAGTCAAGTCGTCGGGGAGCCTATAGATGTTACCAATCCCACTTTATGGAATGAGAAACTTTTTTATCAATGGGGAATAACGCTAGGAAGTATACATGCCACACCAATGAATAGGGAAGTTGAGAGGCCTTTCTATACTGATGCTAAGACATCTTATTATAAAACGGTTCAATTTCTCAAAGACTATGAGGATGAAAACATAAGATCCTCTTTGAAGGATATCATTCAAGAGATTAACACGGTCAGCCATACCGAACCTTCTTTTGGCTTAATACATAATGATTTTCATCAAGGGAACCTTATAGTCCATAACGGAATAATTGGAGTGATTGACTTTGATGACTGCGTGTACGGGTGGTTTGCTCAAGATATAGCGGTCACACTTTATCATGCATTCTGGCAGGCTACTGAAATAGGTGACTATGATTCATCATTTGGGGAGACTTTTTTAGAAAGCTTTCTGGAGGGCTATTTACAAAAACATAAAATAACAGCAGAAATGATTGAGCAAATCCCACTTTTCCTGCGATGGAGACAGTTCTTTCTTCTTGCACTTTTTCTGAAAAATTGGCCACTCCATCAATTAGAAGACTGGCAAGCATACACGTTAGACAAGTTAAAAAGTCGAATTATTACCGGAGATTGTTACGTCCCTTTAACGAAAAAATATTTAAAGGAGCTTAAACAGAGATTTGCTACGTCCAAGTAAAATTCACTCACTTAGTTTACTTATTTTTAAATCGATTATTCTTTCGAGCCCTAGTTGACGGCAAACAAACACAAAGGACCTTTCAACAGGTCCCTCATTTTCTCTATTTACCTATTACTCTGACAAAATTCTTTTCTCACCAGTAATTTCTTGAATAGGTGAGATGTTTTGCGTAAATTCAAGTGTCCCTAGATAGCTCCCCTCTTCGTCTCGTACAGCAAAGTAGCGAATTAGAACGTACTTATCTTTAAAACGAATCCAGAAATCTTCACAATCTTTTTCCCCTGATTTAAAGTCTTTTAATAGTTGCTCCACTGTATGAACACTTCTTGGAGGGTGACAATTCTGTACAGTTCGACCAATCACTGCCTTGGTTCTTGCGAAGATTCGCTCTTTCCCATGAGAAAAATAACGCACTACGTCATTTTGATCGATGAATGTAATATCAACTGGCAAATGGTTTAACAGTAGTTCTAGCTGTTTAATAGAGAGCAGTCCAGTTTCAAATCGAATATATCCATCAGAGAGTGCTTCCTCATCAACTTCATTTCGTTTAGGAACCCAGACTTTTTCAGGTGCTGTTAGACAATAGCCAATCTCATCGCTTTCATTTGCGATTTTTATCCATTCGTCTTCTGTCAACGTATTTAATGCCATTGGAAAAAGGATATGTTCCTCTTTAAAGATCATTTCGGTAACTTCTCTAATGACAAAGTACAACGTATCCATCACTTCGGATTTGTTCCCATTATAATCTGTTAATAACTGCTTAGCCTTTTTAATGCTATCTCTTATTCTATCGTCTACTCCCCACATTACTTGTGTAGGACCGAATATCCCATATTTCTCAAGGTACGGGAATAGTAAATTCTCTTTTCTGCTATAGTGCTTGTCAACATCGTAAAGTAGATTTAAGTCCTCAACTAACTTTAATGCATGTTCCTTGGAGTCATCTTGCTGAAACCTTTCAAAATGCAATTGGATCTTAAAATTAACCAGTTTATCGATTTCTTTATTCTCTAATTTAAACGTGTGTACAGGGTGGCCTGGTTGCTCCTCAGGCTGTTCGGATCGATGGATGTCCTCAATCGAACCTTTAAAAACCTCTGCATGGACAGAACATAGACTTTGTATTTCCGACACTGAAATTCCTTCTTGCATAAGTGCCTGCTCTAACTGAGAAATTTCTTTTACTGAGATGGATCCTACAGCTTCCTCAAACTTAGCTTTTACATCTTCAACACTTTTCCCATTATGAAGTTCTAATATAATCTCTTTTAACTTTTCTTGCCTTAAATCCGCAGTAAGCTCTATTTTCTCTCGATTATTGATCATTTCACTCACTTTATTCACCCCATTAAATTTTGATTGTAAATCCTTTTTTCTCTAACGTATGAATGACCGTTTGAAGATCAATTCCCTTCATTCGGCAACCGTTCGGTATTGTCATAACCCTACCAGCCGTTTGAAGCATACCTGGCTTAGTGATGCCGTCAAAGCCTAATTCAGCCATAATGTCCACCATCTCTGGAAATTCACTACATAATTTTCCTATAGGAATGTTTAAATTAATAACTTTCAAATTCATCATCCCCTTGATTAAAGTGATAACTGTTCTCATTAAGAATCATACCAGAGTGAATCTAGAATCCTTGTGATGAGAATCACGTTATAGTAATTTTTATAAAAAAAATGCACTCCCGTTTATAGGAGTGCTAAAATGTTTAGATGAATCGGTCGTAACTATTTTTGGAGTTTCTATGGATTAAAAGAACTTTCCCAAAAGGTGGAAAACCTACTATGTTAGTAAGCAAACTTCTTAGAAAAGTAAGTCTCTTGGATTATAAAGATTCACTAGTACCCATACTAGTAGAGTTATTCCCCTTCACCCGTTTTAATGTTGCTACGATTAGAAAACTAACAATTACTAACAGTAGCCAGGAACTCACTTTTCCAAGATGGACGAGACTCCATGCATCGGTTTGGTTTGGATACTCCCAAGCACCAAAGAATGTTGCAATATTTTCAGCTATCCAGATAAAAAATCCAATGAGCACAAAAGAAAGTGCAATAGGCATACGGTACCGAGTTCCACCAACTTCATATATGACCCACGATTTCCAAAAAACGATCATGACTAGTCCAGATAACCACCAACGAATGTCAATCCAGTAATGGTGGGTGAAAAAATTCAAATATATTGCTGCTGCAAGAGGTACAACGATATAAAACGGTGGCCACTTGACCAGTTCAACGTTTAACCTCCTCCATGCCTGACAAAGGTAACTTGCTACACTTGCGTACATGAATCCACTATACAAAGGGACACCAAAGATTTTAGAATACCCTTCTTCTGGGTATGACCATGAGCCCATATGCACTTTGAAAAGCTCAAGCGCAAGTCCAATTAAGTGAAACAACGTGATCACCTTTAATTCATCTCGTGTTTCAAGCCCCGACCGAACCATCCCCCATTGCATCAGAAGGCAAATCAATAGGAGCCAGTCATATCTAGGGAGAAAGGGAAGTGTCACGATTTGCGTAAAAGCAAGCGAGGCAAAAATAATGACAGGAAACAAACATGAAAGGGACTGCTCCCACCCAAAAAGAACAAGTTGTTTTAGCGCTCTTACGATTTTTCCCTCCATCTTTTGAACGATTAAATCCATGAGTAACTCCCCTTTAAGTCTTAACTATTTTCACTCATTTTTCGTGTCTTCGTCACTTCGGTATTCCAATATATCACCAGGTTGACATTCTAAAGCTTTACATATAGCCTCTAAAGTTGATAATCGAATGGCTTTCGCCTTCCCATTTTTCAGAATTGAAAGGTTAGCCATCGTGATTCCAACCCGTTCTGAAAGCTCTGTTACACTCATTTTTCTTTTAGCCAGCATCACATCAATATTGATAATAATCGCCATAATTCTCACCTCAGACCGTCAAATCATTTTCTGATTTTATATCAATTGCTTCTTGTAAAAGTCTTTGGAGAACAGCTGCAAATACTGCTATCACCATTGAAGCAAAAGGAACTACCAATCCTACAAAAATGACACCTGGCGCGTCGTCTATCTCTGCAAAGAGATAGAAGAGTGGCAAAACTAACACATGCAAACCACTAATGGTAATTGCACAATTCTTAATAATCTTTAAGGCTCTCACCGATAATTCGGAAAAAGCTTCGCTGTTGTCAATGTATCGTAAAAGTTTGAAAGCCTGATACAGTGCAAAGTAATAAGGGATAGCAGATGCATAAAAAACAAGACTAACAAGGAATTTTATAAAAGCAAACTCTGGAAGTAATTCTGCTGCAACACTCCCTAGCTCTGGTACCAGAAAGATGCACAGAACAAGGACTGGTACACCTAGAAGAATAACAGCAATTTTTAAAAACAATGTTGATACTTTCACTTTAAGCACCTCACTTATTTATTGTTAGTTTGATTTTAACTGAAACTTTATCGTTTTACAATAAATTATTATTGAAAATAATCATATTTTTATTGAAGAAGTATACTTCTCGTTTTTTTCACTACAAAAAAAACACAATAAAATATGCGCTAATCCTTACTGGATTAACGCACAACAACAAGTTTACTATATCTTCAAGTTCTAACTTTCTTTAATCTATGAATTACCCACGCTCTTTTCTAATTACTCAAATGAAATCCAATCACTTAGTTCGTTTACATCTTCAATTTGGAAGAATGCTCGAGTGTATCGGAGCCACTCGTTCGCATCTACTTCCTTGTATTTGTATAAATTAAAATAAGTCGAAAGATATTCTAATCCGCGTTCTGCATTCTTTTCGGATAGCTCCCATAGCTTTAGAGAGGAGTATTGATAAACGGATCCATGATAGGACATGCTTTGGTCAAAATATCCATTAATCGGTAAATTTATAGGCTTTATTGGTCCATGTTCTAATGATCTCTCAAGATCTTTTTGCGCCTTTTCAAAAACTACATTTGGATACAGATTTTCTCCCTCAACAAAGTATAAGTAAGTAGCAAAGTTCGTCAATCCCTCATCAATCCAAGGGGTGTGATAAGGATGATTACTAACCATTCCATAAAACCACTGGTGAGCAATCTCATGAACGAGTGTATGCTTATTTCGATTCCCCCTAGCAACGGTAACGATTCCCGGGTATTCCATCCCACTCTCGTCCATAATAATATCCAGTTGCTTATGAGGGTACGGGCCAAAGTAATCGTTATAGAATTGTAAGGTATTTACGGCTACATCAAGATACTCCTGTTGATAGTCTTTGTCTTCAACGTTACTAAAAATTCTTATTTCCGTCCCATTAATCTCTTTTGTTGTCATTGGCATATCTTTCAAAATAGCCATATGCATTTCCTTGACATTCGTTGCGTCCAATACCCCTTTATTAGAGGGTTCGTTAGGATCATTGTCTGAGGAACTAGCAATCATGTAATGATTGGGAAGACTGTACTCCACTCTAAAATCACTAAAATCTGTGTGGTAAGACTCCCCTCCTAAACTAAAGTCTGCCTTTCCCCATCCTGAATGATAGGTTGCTAACATCGGATACCATTGCGCTAGAAAAGCATGATCCTCAACTTCCGAAAATCTATAGCCCATCTTTGGTAATGTAAAACTATACTCAATGGACACATCCACTTTCTGGTTATTTTCCAAAGGCTCGTTCAATAACAGTTGTAAGTTATCTTGTTGAACTTTGTATTCGACCTTCTCTTTATTGACTGTTACCTCTCCCATTTTCACATAGGCGAAAGACTCCATAAACTTAAGATTATTCTTCTCTGTAAAGGCATTAGGCATAAAGTGGAAGATAAGATCCTTCCATGAATCCTTTGACAAGTTTTCTACTACTATATTTGCATCTACAAAGAAAGTTTTACTTTCATCCATCGTTAATTTCATATGATAAGAGGCTTTATTTTCATTTTCTCTTGGTTTAGGAGTGAACCCATTTAATGACTCTAGTGGAAGAGTCGGGTCCATTGGAACTGGAGTAGATGTTTTAAAAACTACCTCCTCATCAACGATTTCTTGATACAAAGGTGTGGAGCTTTGCTCCTCAACCTTCTCCATTTCCTTTACTGGACGGTTCTCTTCCTTACTAGTTATCTCTTTGCTGCAGCTACTCAATAGTAAAAGTGAAGAGATTATAATAATTGCCTTCTTCAAATTTCTGCCCCCTCATTCTAGTGTAAGCACATTGATTAGACGAACTACGTAGGAAAAATTATTCAATTAGCAACAAAAAAGAAAAAAGGCTCTATATGCCGACTTGTTGGATCCAATGCAGCTCTTCTTCCATAAGGACCTCCTAGCTCTAACGAACATGCGCATGATTCACTTTCTGTGTTTCATCTATTATAACGAGTTATCTGCCATTAAAATTTTATTTAGAAAAAACTTATTTTTTCACAGAAAAAAACGCTCCTATAAAAGGAACGTCAACTGAGTTTCATAATCAACCAACTATTGATTTGTTGCTCTTATTCTAGAGAAAATAGCTGCAATTAAAAGAATAAGAGTGGTTAAAAAGAAAAAGGTGGTACCTAGAAAACTTATAATTGCATAAGAAGTAACAGAATCCATTTCCTTCGTGCTTTCTCCAAATACACCAAAAACTTGCCAACTTAAAAAGCTCAAAAGAAAAAGACCAAATGAAATAGTTAAAAACTTGTATTTCTTAGTCATGTTTTCCTCCATTAGATTGTCGGTAAATTCTGTACTGTTCTTTCAGTAATCTGATTTCCCGTATTTAGAGTAGTTTTCGGCTCAATAAATAGTACATGAACTTCCTTCTCCGCAACAGGCAAATGTTCTACCCCTTTCGGAACGATAAAAAACTCCCCTTCTTCTAGCCAAATATCTTGATCTCTTAGTTTTAATAACAGTTTCCCTTTTATGACTAGAAACATTTCATCTTCATGCTCATGATGATGCCAGTCGAATTCACCTTTTAATTTAGCCAGTTTAACGTGTGTGTCATTAACTTCCCCTACTATTTTCGGGCTCCAATATTCATTAAACAAAGAAAACTTTTCACTAATATTTACTTTCTCCATCATAATCCCTCTTCTAAATTAGTCTTGGCTGTTTTCGCATAGATTGTTTCTATTCGTATATGGTCTTCAACACGGATTCATGCTGCTTCGTGGCATCTTTTCTTCCCAAAATAAAGAAAGCAGCACCATACTCCGTTAAAGAGCAGTTTAAATTACTTAAATAGCAACGAAGTTTACGAAAATAGCCTTAGTCTTAGATAAAGAATACATTAGCAAGAGGATGTGTATCAAATATTTAAGATTGGACTTCAACAACGATGCTTTTCTCTATCGGCTTCCCTTTAAAGAAGAGGGCTCCGTGATTGTTTGAATGGAGTGAAACTTTTACTACATTTCTACCCGGTTTTAGAGAACCTATATTATAGTATTCTCCATATAATCTGTTCACTTTTTCTCCATTAATATATAGGTGAGCGTGTCCTTCTTGGAAGCTTGGAGTCATACTTCCTACTTTTTCTGGTGCAAATGTAAAATCATAAGTTGTTACTTTCAAATAATAGGTTCCAGATAGGTCTTGAGAAACCCTAACATCCACTTTTGGACTAGTTGTCCCTTCCGGAATTTCAACAAAGCCATGATTTAAATGATTGCTATCGGTCATAGTTGAATGATAGTGAGGATGATTTTGAACAAAATAATAAAATAGTCCAAAGAATAAGACTAGAAAACTAAGAATACTCCTGGTTTTTTTCAAGTTTTCACCTCTCGCCATCACGCACCTCTATATTTCCGCTTTATTAACAATCCGATTAAAACAAGTAAAACTCCAGAAGCTAAAAAAGCTAAATCATACAGCAATGGATTATCGGCTGTGGGTCTTACGCGATGTACTTGTAGGATGTGATGATCAATGATTCCTTCCACTAAGTTAAACACACCACCACCTATGAAAATACCACTAAAGAAGAGTCTCCAGCTATACCCGAGTTCTTGATTACGAGCATCCTGAAAGATTTTTACACCACCCCAAATAAGCAACGCTGTAAAGGCTGCAGTAAATAATCCATCTGTGATAATCTCCAATTTTATATTTGGACTAAGAATCATATGATGCCACTGCAGCAACTGATGAAACACAATTCCGTCAATCGCACCTAATAACCCTAAACCAAGTATGAAAGAAGCGATAAATAAATTTTTATCTTTTTTAGACATGCCAACACCCTCTACATCAAAATCAACCTACATCGATTCATGCCCAAAATCTGTAAAAATATACATAAAAACCAATGAAAAAGAGCTGTTGCGTACTATGCAACGGCTCTTCAATATTACTTATACTCTAAATGTTTATGTTCAAAGATATTTTCACTCGATTCTCTAACCAAAATAAAATGGCTAACGTTATCAAGACCATGTAAGTTGCGATTATGATGAGCAATGATTTGTTCTGCTGTTAGGACCTTATTGTCTGTAGTAGAATGTCCGTCTGCAATCAATGTAACATCGTATCCTAATACCGTTGCTCCTCTAGAAGTCGTGTCCACACAATACTCTGTTTTAACACCAATAACAACTAGATGTTCTACTTCTAATACTTGTAATCGATCTTGTAGCTCTGTTTGATAAAATGCGTTTGTCGCGGTTTTTTTCACGATTAAGTCATCGGGTAGAGGAAAAATATCAGGATGAATGTGATGGTCTTCTAGATTTTCACTACCAACATCTAAATCTTGAATATAAATGACTGGCACCTTTAATTCTCTAGCCTTTTCAATTACACTTTTCATGACACCTAGAACCTGTTCTTTCTTATAAACAGGCCCAATAGATGGCCCATCTATAATTCCTACTTGTGCATCAATAACAAGCAATGCCGTATTAGACATTCTCTTTTCCTCCTAGGGAAACTCCCGATAATTTAGTCACTACGATTTATCATATTATTTAATTCTATTATTCTTGACAGAATTCCTATTGGCTGTATGTATAATTTTCAAAACAAAAAAGAGATGCCTAAGCACCTCTTGCATAATGATAGTAGTCCTACTAAGACTCCTCATATGGCTCCCCTATTAACTCCTTTAATTTCTTCTTACTTGTTCTTGATGTAAGAATGTAAAGGATATCGCCTTCCAACAGTCTCGTATTGCCCTTTGGTGTAACCAACTCGTCTGATCTAATAATGGCGTTAATCAGTACACTGTTCGGGAATCGAATGTCAACAATTCTTTTATCATTGATTTTGTCTTCTTTGCTAACTTGGTACTCTATAATTTCTGCATTCGCCTTCCCAATAGACACTAATTCGAGAGTGTGTGTTGAGGCAACTTTTTTAGGACCGGTTAGCCCTAATTTTTCAGCTAATATTGAAATGGTTGATCCCTGTAATAATGCAGATGTTAGGACGACGAAGAACACAACATTGAAGATCATTTGACTATCCTTAATACCTGCTATCATAGGGAAGGTAGCAAGAACAATTGGCACCGCACCCCGTAACCCTGCCCATGAAAGAAAAATCTTCTCCTTATTGGTAAATCCCATTTTTATTGTAGATAGATACACCGCTATTGGACGAGCAATGATAATTAATACAATGGCAATTAATACGCCTTTTACCATTACATCGAAAGTGAACAATTGTGAAGGGAATACGAGTAATCCCAAGATAATAAACATTAGAATTTGCATCATCCAAGCAAATCCTTCGTTAAATCTAAAAATAGAAGTTCGATAAGTGAGATCTGAGTTTCCGATAATAAGTGCGGCTACGTATACGGCTAACAGACCACTTGATTTTAATAATGCTGCAGAGCTATAGGTCAACAATGCAAATGCCAGCGCAAAAATGGGATAAAGTCCACTGGAGTCTAAGTTAATTTTATTGATGGCAAACGTAGCAAGTTTACCAAACGCTAGGCCCAATACGATCCCCATTCCCATTTGCCAGAAAAATGACAAGATGAACATCAGAACATTTCCTTCACCGCTAGTTAGAAGCTGGATAAAGGAAATGGTTAAGAACACAGCCATTGGATCATTTGTACCGGATTCCGCCTCAAGCGTCGCTCCCAATCTCGCTTTAATATTTTGACCTTTTAAAACAGCAAAAACGGCTGCTGCATCCGTAGATCCTACGATTGCACCAAATAAAAATGCTTCAAACCATGAGATATCAAAAATAAGCTTCGCAGCCACTGCAACAATTGACGTTGTAATTAGAACACCAGTAGTTGCCAAGGAGAGTGATGGTTTTAAGACGGGTTTAACCGTCTTCCATTTTGTTTGTAAACCACCTTCAAAAAGAATAATAATGAGTGCTAAAACACCAATTAACTGCGCATACCTTGCATTGTCAAAATAGATAATACCAAGACCATCACTCCCGACGACCATCCCTACAACTAAGAAGAGAACAAGGGCGGGTACACCAATACGAGTTGAAAATTTCGTTGTCATGACTCCAATTATAAGTAATAAGGAACCCAATAAGATAAAGTAATCAATATTGAACAATTTTTACTCCCCTCCTTTAATTATAGGTTTACATCAATTTCCGTTAGGATTTTTTCGTCTTTGATCCCTAAGTATTTTAAAGTTTCCCCTGGAGTAGTATGATGAAATAATTTTTGAAGCAATGAAATAGCTACTCCTTTTTTATAAGCGTGGTAGCCAAAGGTTTTACGCATTGAATGCGTTCCAATCTTTCCATCTAAACCAACTGATTTAGCAGCTTTATTGATAATTCGATATGCTTGTTGTCTAGTGATTGGTTGATTCGTTTTTGAAGATTTAAATAAAAAATCATCTTGTTCTGGGGAAACAGAGGAAACATAAAGAGACAGTGCCTGCTTTACTTTTGGATTTATATAGATAGGTATTTCAACTTTAGTGTCCAACTCTAAGAACTTTTTTACTTTTCCATGGTCATCCATCATGTCGTTTATTTTCAAGTTCAAGATTTCACTTATTTTTAGGCCAGAATTAATCCCCATTACAAACAGTAAATAATCTCTTATAGATTGTTCTTTTAACAATTTTTTTATAGAGTTTATTTTTCCGATGTCCCGAATTGCATCAACATATTCCATTTCACATCTTCCTTAATCTTATTATATGTTACATAATCCTATTATATATTATAGTTATGTAACCAACAAATAATCTGCATTACACCTAAAATCTGGACAATTTTCCTGAGCATAACAAAAAGACTCTACTCCAAATAAAGTAAAGTCCATGATATTTCCTTATTACAATTGTCCCTAATTGTTACATGTAGTAAACCAAGGTTGCATATCCAACGGATATTACTAGCATAAAGAATGAAGATGTGAGAATTGGATTCAGCCGGACATGAAAGAACTCTCTTTGTTCTCGGTGTCCAGAATCACCATGGATGATAAAATTACTTGCAATCACACTATTTGTCCAAGCATCTCCACTACTTGAAAAGAACAGGACGATTGCTAGAACAATTCCTGAGAAATACACTGTAAAGTCGGAGAAGGCAACACCGTTAAATACAAAATACCAAAGTGCGATTAGGATCATAAATTGTATCAATACGGAAGCTATTACCACCTTCAAGAATTTCTTAATTCTCACCTATTCGCTCCCCCTACCCCTAATTAATTCTATAGCTCGATTTAAACATTCATCTTCCCCATTCTTAATCCCATCTATCGTTCTTTCTACAGGTACAGTCGGGATAATTCCAACTAAATGATGTTGAGATCCGTTTCCTTTAACAACCTTTAACCCAGTAAACTGAAATGAGGCCCCCCCTGGAAGGTCGATGATATTGATATCTCCGTTAGCACCTGCTGTTGGACTTCCAACCAACTCACCTAGTTGATGAGTCTCTACGAACGCAAGGAATGTTTCTGTAGCACTAAAAGCAGATTCGTCAATCAAAAAGACTTTTTTAGCTTCCAAATATGGTTCCTGCGGCAATACATCCATCCCCATCTCAAAATAACTCCATTTTTGTTGGTCAGGGTAGATGATCTGTGGAACTTTTAGAATTGGGCCAGTAATTTTTTTATTCGTTAAGTGTGGAAATAAAGTAGTGTCTAGATCGTATTCTGCTACATACCCTCTAAAATCAAAGATGATTCCTTTTGCACTTGCTAGCTCTTGTATATTTTCTTCTACCAGACCTCCTGATGCTTTCGTCATATCTATATAAAAGATACCATCTTCTATTTCACGAAATACTTCGGTAGGGCTAAGCAAGCCATTTAAGTCGTGATCATATAGAGTGTGCGTCACTTCCTGCCCATTCCTTAGCACAGAAACTTTAATGGGTTCTTGAGAATCTAGCATTCGTAAGGAAGCGAGCGTCAAATAATCTCTATACTGTTCTGACCCCGAAACATGACTTCTCTCTTCATTAAAAATAGTCTCAATCTCTTCATTATTAATTGAAAGAACCTCATCCCCTAACTTGAAGAGCTCCTTATTAAAGGTTTCACTAATGACAAATTTTTCATCAATGAATTCTAGACTGTAAGGAAGTTTAGCTAAGATATTATGTTCTCTATTTTCTATGTTAATACTCGCATGGCCATCTTTTAGTTCTACTAACATTCTTTTAAGTATATTTGTAAAATCAGAGGCACCCTTCGCATTTCTTGCATCTTTTAAATAATGTGATAGTTTCTTGTTCCAAACTAAGTTTACTTCCTCATGATATGGGTAAAAGTGTTGAATTGTGTTCCAGAGTACTGAGACAGCAGCCATACGAACATGTTCACTAGAGTAAGAGTTTATGTCAAAATGCTTCAATTCTTCTGTCAGTTTTTCGTAATTAGCCATGGTTATGTCCGTCGAACCAAGCGTAACTTGTTCTTTAATAAAGAGAGAAAGAGGGATAGTTGCACTTAACTGTTCGCTAATTTCCACGTGTATCACTTCACCTGGATTGGGAACGTTTTCAAATAATTCTTTTTCTGTCTTCCTTGAATCCCTATTATAAATCACTCTTTTACTATCATAAGTACTATTTTGTCTTGAAAAATCCGTTCCTAACCCTAAATGCTGCCAGGCAATGCTTTGTATCGATGAATCCGTTACATCTATAGTCTTAAAAGGATCTAACGGTTTCTTATGTTTTTCATATAGTTGAAGAGTTGGAGCAATGGGGGTAAATAATTTTGTAAGGTTATCCTTTAGTTCTTTATCATTCCTTGAATCTTTTACAAGATCAACCCCATAAATAGCAAAGTGATTCCAATTTAACTTTTCACTCTCATCACTTGGATGAAAGTACCTTATATACCCAAATAGTTTCGTAAACGTTGATACATTCTTTATCACTTGCTCCTCAGTAATCTCTTCTTCAACATGACGGAATTGGTTGAAGTATAGGAATAGCACAACTACTGAAAAAATAATGATTCCAGTAATGGCACCTGTATATTTCTTACTCATCCTATCCCCCCTCCAATACTTTACATATTAACATTGTCATAATTTCCTATTTCATTTTATACGAAAAATGAGATTAATGGTTTCAAATTTTTATAAAATTTGGAAATTAAGGAAAAATTACTGCTCAAGCTTTTAAGAATTTACAACTATTGACAAATATATCATAATACGATATATTTCACCTAACGATATATCATTAAATGATACAGTTGAGGATGATGAACATGCCTAGAAATGATTCTCTTGAATCCGGAGAATTAACGGATACGTCTTACTACATCCTATTGACACTCATAAAAGCACAACATGGATATTTAATCATGAAAAGTATTGAGGAAATGACAAATAACCGTTTTTCTGTTGGACCTGCATCACTCTATACCACCATTAAAAAGCTTGTTTCAGCTGGCTTAATTGAACAACTTGATTCAGAAGAAGAAAATAGAAAAACGTATATGACTACCGATAAAGGAATGCTGTTGTTAAAAAAGGATGTAGAGCGAAGAAAAGAAATGGTGAAGCATGCCGAAAAGATCTTCAATGAAATGGGGGAAATTATGGAATGAAGAAGACCAAGTACATTCTATGCTGGGGCTTGGCATTTTCTGAAGAGAGGGATATGAAGCGTCTAGGTAACTATGCCAAAGACGGGTGGTTTTTAGAAAAACTTACTCCTTTTGGATATAGACTAAAAAGAGGCAAACCTCAACAGATAGAATACTCGCTTGATTATCAAAACAATCCTGACCAAGAGTATTTCTTATTTTTTAAAGAAACTGGATGGTTTCATGTATGTTCGATCGGCGAGGAAATTCATATTTTTCAAGCTCCTTCTGGTACCAAACCCATTTATTCCGACCAGTCAACAAAGATTGAAAAGTATGCTCGAGAACAACGACAGATAGCCAAGGTTGCTTTCCCAGCACTCCTACTAACTTTATTTTGTTTTTTCTTAAAAGGATCGGGTCTTCCTTCCTTGGTTCCCAAGATATTGGGTCAAATTAGTTCTGTTCTAATCATCCCATCCTTCATTGCTCTAGTATTCTCAGGATTACCTTGTCTAGCTTATACCTTTAAAATTAGAAAGCTAAAGAAAGATTCCATATAAACTCAGTTTAGAACTCAAGTTGCTTGATTTTTTCAAGAATATATCCTATTAGAATGGAAGCGAAATATGGAACGTGTTGTTAAAGTACAGAATCATCCAAACAGTTTTAATATTAACCAGGCTATAATGACTTTTTCTTCTTTCAGTGCCATTTGTGCTATATTAATTATTTTCCTTATTAATACGGATATCTTTAGTATTGGTTATTTTTTTGCTAGCAAAGATTTATCAAAGACTATTTTAGTAACCTCGATTTCCTTATTAGCACTAATCATTTATGGCGTCATCTTATCAGCTTTAATCCCTTCAGAATTTATTGATGACACAAATAAAACATATCAAAACTACAATCTTATTCAAATCATTTCATTTATGTTTGTAGTTTCTTTATTTGAAGAACTTTTTCTTAGGGGTATTGTTCAAAATTTCTTATTGATTACTTTAGAAAATGCTTGGTTATCAATTATCATTAGTACCTTGTTGTTTGTAGCGTTACATGTTCAATACTTTAAAAAACCTATTATGCTATTAAACATAACGATTCCTGGTCTCGTATTTGGATGGATCTATTACGAATCCAGTAACATTGCTGTACCCATTACGGTTCATTTTCTAGTAAATGTAGGAACAACCTTATTATTTAAATACAATGTTATAAAGATTAAACCGTAACTAACATTAAACGCTAAAAAAGCTTGGATTCCCAAGCCTTTTCTGCATTAGAAGTCAGTTTATTCTATTAAATCCAAAAGGGGTTGAAACAACTTTTTCAAGCCGGATTAAGTGCAAGCCATTACTTTGGTCCTCTTCCCCTTTTTCAACAACTTTATACTTTACCTCTTTACCTACCCCATCGTCAGCCTTACCTACCGACAAAATTTCAACGTCTTCATTTGACTCTGTCACAATCATTAGATAAGTACGTCCGTCCTTTTCAAACATACCCGTTCCACCAGGTCCGATACTTGCAAAATCTTTCGCTTCTTGTTCAGTAAGTTCTTCACTGCTTACTAATTCATATTTGACTTCTCCATTGCCAAAATCCATCATAAAAAACACGATTATTAAGACTAATAGAAATGGTAGGATACTTTTCTTTACGGTTTTCATACTCTCCTCCATGGTTGTTATATCGTAAAGCGGCTCAATTTTTGTTTTGTGATCAACACGGTTTTATTGGAAAGGGTTTGTTGCAGAAATACATACAACAAAAAGACATTCATAAATAATACAGCCCATTCTGCACTAGATTGAAATCGTGCAACGAATATCGCGATTATAACCATTGCCCAGTAATGAAATGTTGTATTGCTAATTCTCTGCCATAGAGGAATGAATTGATCCTTCGACATTATTTGAGATGCAATAGTGATATACCACATCATGTGAATGGTCACGATTTCAAATAGACCATTCGATCCTGTTAACCTATCCCACTCTAACGAAAATAAATGACTAATATATACGTTAAAAGTTAAAGGCTCTCCGTAGAACCTAGTGAAGAATTTTAAGAAGACCAAATATAAAAGGATGGACCCCACAATAGAAAATAGCCAGTAGGTTTGGCGTTTAATAATAAATCGATAAATCAAATAGGCAATAACTAGCGCTTGCATAGGAGCGAGAATAAATGAAATGTCAAAATGTGCCCCTATAAGTAACCATGGTCCCGTTATACATGCTATTAAACAAACCATCGCAATTAAAATCTCTTTTTGCACATGATTTCTTACAGAGCTTGGGTATGTATGATTAACTTCGTTTTGAAGCATCTCAATTTCACCAAATTGCTCAATCACTATGCTTACCGCCTTGCTACTCTCTACACCTTGTTTGATTAAAACCTCATAATGATCATATAAATGTTGCTTCCACTCCTCCTCAATTTCACTAATTTCAATATCATCAAGGTCCAAATCATTCGTAAGCTTTTGAATATACTCTTCAAAAAGTTGAATGGGTTCTTGTCTCGACAACCCCATCACCTACAATCCGATTCATCACCTTTTGAAACATACCCCATTCTTTTCTTTGGTCATTAAGAGATTCTTTACCGGTCTTTGTAATTCGGTAATATTTTCGACGAGGTCCATCACTTGAGCTTTCCCAGTAGCCCTCAACCAATCCTGATAATTCCAACCGTTTTAGTGCTGGGTACAAGGTTCCTTCCTTGTAGCTTAAGTAACCTTCACTTAGTTCCTGCACCTTTTCAGTAATCTCATATCCGTACATATCTTTATCCGACAGAAGTGATAACAAAATCATACTTGTACTACCTTTTAATAATTCAGTCTTACTCATACTTTCACCTCTCTATATCGTATTTCTATATACTGTATATCGTATCACTACATAGTTATGAATACAACAAAATTTTCCAATAAAAAAGAGGCTCCACTGTAAGAACCTCTTTTTCACCTTTATCTTATAAATCCACCTTCAGAATGAATAATTTGACCGGTAATCCAATCAGCATCCTCACTTACTAGAAATTTGATTGTTTTTGCTACATCTCTTGGTTGACCAAGCCTTCCAAACGGAAATCTTGGTTCAAGCTCTCTTTTTATCTCTTCCGTCATCCATCCGGTATCAGTTGGACCTGGATTAACTGCATTAACGGTAATTCCTAGAGGAGCTAATTCAGCAGATAACGTAATCGTTAATGCATCCACCGCACCCTTCGTAGTGGCATATGCGATTTCACCAGGCATCGGCCCTTGGAATTGACCAGAAGTAAGATTAACAATTCTTCCTCCTGATTTCTTTTGAAATCTACGTGCGAATTCAATACTTAAAAGAGATGTCGCACGAATGTTAACAAAATAATGTTTATCCAGTTCTTCTAAAGTGAAATTCTTCCAATCAGTATTGGTAGAGTAGGTTGCATTATTAATTAAAATTTCTGGTTGTCCAAGATCCTCTTTAACTTTTGTTAAAAGTTGAACGGGTGCATCAGGGTGGCTTAAATCAAGCTCCATAGATGATACTTTTACACCTAACTGTTTAAGCTCTTCCAGCAAAACCATTGGCTCATTTGACTCTACACTCCACGGCATTGTTCGGTCATAATCCGTCCAATACGTAAGAAAGATATGATAACCTGACTCAGCTAGCTCTCTGCAGATGGCTGCTCCAATACCCTTTAAGCGACTAACACCTGTAACAATGGCAATTTTATTCTTCATTTGATTCATCATTCAACCTCCAGCAATGAAGGACGCACGTTCAAGTTCTAGGAAATATTAAAAATTCCCACAAAAAAGATAGATGCATAAAAAGCACCTATCATTGTTTCTAGGGCTTTTGAATTCGAAGATGCAGTCCTTAAATAATTTTTGATAGCAAATAAACCCTCAAAAATGAAAGGTAAAAGGCTATCTAATTTTCAAATTATTAAAGGTTCTTCCACATCTTGAAACAATATCCCCTTTCATATATCTCCACTTTTGTATTATTTTAGCATTGCTATTATATAAATTCAAAATAAATTTATTTAAAAAAGAGTCCCATAAGACTCTTTCTTCGACAACCCTTATAGTTTTCAGTCAACTTCGGTTTCTGCTTCCCACTTTGCTACTTCTTTACGAACCAGTGGTGCAACCTCTGTTCCTAACAATTCAATCGCACTCATAACATCTTCATGAGGCATTGAACCAACAGGAACATGAAGCATAAAACGAGTGATTCCAACATTTTTTCGTAAATGGATAATTTTCTCGGCAACCGTCTTTGAATCGCCTACATATAAAGCTCCTTCTAGGCTTCTCGCAGCGTCAAAGGTTGAACGGGTGTATGGAGCCCAGCCACGCTCCCTACCAAGCTTGTTCATAACTTGCTGAGTAGATGGGAAGAACTTGTCAGCTGCCTCTTCAGTGTCCCCCGCGATAAATCCATGTGAATGTGAAGCAACTGGGAACTTAGAAGAGTCATAACCCGCATGCTCTAATGCTTTCTTATATAGTTTTACTAGTGGTGCAAACTGACGGGGACTTCCGCCAATTATTGCTAGAACTAATGGTAAGCCAAGAAGTCCAGCTCGAGCAACAGATTCTGAATTCCCGCCACTCCCTATCCAAACTGGTAAAGGATCCTGTACGGGGCGAGGATATACACCAAGATTATTAATTGCTGGACGATGTCCGCCCTTCCAAGTCACTTTCTCAGACTCACGGATTTTTAGTAGGAGCTCCAGCTTTTCTTCAAATAGCTCGTCGTAATCTTTTAGATCGTATCCGAACAGTGGAAAGGATTCAATAAAGGAACCACGGCCTGCCATGATTTCTGCACGTCCGTTTGAAATGGCATCAAGGGTTGAAAACTCTTGAAATACTCGAACGGGATCAGCAGAAGATAGTACGGTCACTGCACTTGTCAGCCTAATCCGATCCGTACGCGATGCAGCAGCAGCAAGTATAACTGCTGGGGCTGATGCGGCAAAATCCTCACGGTGATGTTCTCCGACACCAAACACATCTAGCCCTACTTTATCTGCAAGAACAATTTCCTCGACTACTTCACGGATTCTTTGTGAATGACTAATTACTTCGCCAGTTTTTACGTCAGGTGTTGTTTCTACAAAGGTGCTAATTCCAATTTCCATTTCATAGATCCCTCACTTTATGAACTATTTCCATTAAAGGTTTTCTAAAAACACTCGTATGACATCAGCCCCACCAATGAAGGTTCCAAGGGTACTTCCTAAGTTCGCCAAGATGACAACTAGTAAAACACGTGATACTTTGTTTCTCCAGAACCCTTTTACACTTAAGACATCAGTCGTTAGTGTTTCAAAATCTCCGACATTTGGTCGATTAAAATAGGCTTGTACAATTCCAGCAAACCAGCCTGCTGCAAGCAACGGGTTTAAGGAAGTAATCGGTGCAGCTATAAAAGCGGTAAGAATAGCTAATGGATGACCAAAAGCTAAAGCAGTCCCAATGGCTGAAAAGGTTCCATTCCATAGGATCCAGCTAATTGCTTGTTGAACTCCCGCCGATGGATTTGCAATAAATGTATAAGCGATTATGGCAAGTATAAGGACTGGAATACTCCAGCCGATAATTTTAGGAGCCTTTGATTTAGGGGGGCGTTTCGTTAGTTTTGCTAAATCATGATTTTTACCTAGCTCCTTCTTAATTCCAGGTACGTGTGCCGCACCTAGTACAGCTACTATTTTATCCCCAGGTGCATCTTTTATCTTCTGTGCCAAATATTGATCTCTCTCATCAATTAGTGGCTTTTTCAATTGTGGAAATGCTTCTGTAAATTCGCTTAGAATAGATTCAATGGTATCTTGATTTTTCATCTTTTCGAGTTCCTCTTCAGAAATACTATCATTACTGAAGATCCCTGAAATCACGCCCATTAATAGGGTAGTTTTGCCCTTCAGACCAAGCCCACCCCAAATACGAGCGAACGTGATCTGTATATCTCGATCTGCTAAAACTAGCTTGGCATTTACTTCCTCAGCGGACTTAATCCCTTGAATCATTTCTTGCCCAGCTTGAATTCCAAATTGCTTTGCCATACGATTCTGGAAAGAAGAGATGGCTAGATTCATTAGAAGCAAACTTGCTTTATTTTCTTTAATAACCTGAAAGATATCCATGTCCTTCCACTTATTCTTGTCGGTAACTGACTGGTATCTTTGTTTATCCAATTCAACACAAACTGAGTCCGGTCTTTCCTCTTCAATGACTTGCTTTACTTGTTCTGCACTTTGCTTTGAGACATGAGCAGTTCCAATAAGAATAAACTCTTTCCCATCTTGATATATTCTCGTTATATTTTCTTCAGACATGCTATTCTACCTTTCTTCCTCAAAATACAATTATGTAAAACTAAATTGTCATCCAATAAAATAAGTACCTACCTATCATAACCTAAATTAGACTATTAATAAAAATGTAATATCTTCTCCCATATCAAAATTATCTAATTAAAGATATTAACTTTCCCTATTTCTATAGTAGATTAAGAAATCGGTCCATCGGTTATTCTCATAAGAAAACTTCTCTCTTTTACATTCAAGTTGAAAACCGGCATTTTCTGCTAGGCGAATAGAAGGTAAATTATCAAGATTTATATGTAATTCAATTCTATGAAAATCTAACTCATTGAAAAAAACTTTTGTTGCGGCCAATACACTTTCCACTCCATACCCCTTTTTCCAAAACTGATTATGTATTGAATAGCCCATCATTGCCCACTGATAATCCATTCTCAAGATCGTGATCAACTCAACTTTCCCAACATTCGCTCCATCTTCTTTCCGAAAAACTCCGAGTATATACATCTCATCATTTTCTGCCTTTTCATCGAACCCATTGAGCCAATTGGCAAACCACTCTTCCGAAGAAGCAGACATGTTGCTTGGCCTTCCATCATCATATTTGTATTGAGAAGCTAACCTACTGTTAAACCCGTTATACCAATTCTGATAATCTTCTTTGACAAACGGCCGTAAAACCAATCGCTCCGTCTCTATTCGTAAGTCTTTATAACCCACTGTTTCTTCACCCTCATCTACAAGAAAATTTACCGGTAACACGTCATTTCAAATTAGTTGATTTCCGTCTTGACTTCTCTTTCTTGTAGCCTATCATTACAAAAATAATTAAGGTCAAGTTAATCACGCTCAAACACAAATAGAAAATAGTCAGCACCGACCGTCCTTCTCCCCATGCACTGTATGCCTGAAGTAATAAAATAATCGCGAGTGCTGCTGACATGTAAATTTGAAGCTTTGAAATGTTTTTATACATTTTTTTTACCTCCGACTACATTTAAACAAGTTGCAAAATTTAGACTACACTCTCAAATACTTTTAGTTTAGCATATATAAAAAAATTACGACTGCCACTTTCAGCAATCGCTAAACAGGAGCAAACTATGAATAAAACTAAAACAACTAAAATTCGCACTTTCAATAATCTACTATTTCAGTATTCCTAAATATTCTGCCCAAGGTCCAACATCTCTGCCATATCTTTTAGACATTACTCTTACAATTTGAGCAAGATGCGTAAGATCATGAACCACCCAAGTTGATAGTAATTCTCTTACCTTGACCACACCGAATGCTGGATGAAATCCTGTTGATTCTAGAAGTTTATCGTTTTCTATAATCCGTTTAATTTTTGTAATATTTTCAGTCCTTATTGTTTTAAACTCTTTTATCGTATGCTCAATGGGTCTGTCTGACTGTCTGTTCAGATGTGAAAAGCGGTCAAATGCCGGAAATGGCTTACTCTCCCCTTCTTGAAGAATGAATTTTAGCCTTGGTATCCAATTATTTTTCTCTCCTTCAATAAGATGTTCAACTACTTCGGTAGCATTCCATGTTCCCTCCCCTTCATTACACTGTAGCCAACCGTTTGATAATCCGGGAAGAAAATGTTCAAGCATCAGTGGAGTGCGCTCTAGAATCTCAATGGCTTCCTTCATGTTAAAATTCACGTGACTGCCCCTTTCCAAATAACCGTTAGTATAAGAACCAGTAATAGTAACTTAATAGCACAACACTAATTAACAAGATGAATTTGAAATGACTTCGATTTGATTTAGGCTTTTTAGTCCCACTAAAGAAAAAATACAATGAACCTATTAAAAAGATTATAAAAGCAATTGTTTTTAAAAAAATCTCCATAATCCCTCCTACCTATTTATCCCAATGTATTCAGATTCCCTTTCGTAAAGTCCTATCAACGTTCAAATGAAGACTAATAAAACTACCTATCGGATTGACAGGTAGTTTATTGACGAGGTAAATTGTGTTTAAATTCCCTGAAAAATTTTAATCTAAGTAAAATTACTAATTTATCCTTATTAACAGTTACATATCATTACAACATTGCCATCTAAATCCTTTACATTAAACCATGCCGTTTCTCCAACCCACTCAATTTCTCTAACAATTTCAATCTCCTTAGATTTAATATAATCATATGCTTGGTTAATATCAGGAGCGAATAAGTTAAAAATAGGATTAGGAGTTGAAACATGTACGAAGTTAGGGTCAAATGTGTGGTCATCTAGAGTAAGTGAAGTGCTTCCCGTAATCGGGATATTGTACACTGGAGACTCGACTTGATTTATATCAATCTCTAAACCTAACAGATGAGAATACCACTCCACTGCTGCCTTAAGATTAGACACATGGACAAACACACCATTCATTTGATTCTTTATCGGGATTGTTTTTTCCATAACAAGAACCTCCAACTTTAATCTCCTATAAACTATTCTCCACTCCCTAGTTTTTTCCTTTTTCACAGTGTAAACAAAATTAATCTATTTTTTTTGCTTTAGTTTATAAAGAATAGAAGCAAGCAAGTTAGCTCCAAAAAACAGAAAATTCCCTTGAGCGTTTAGATGAAGCTGCTGTTCTTCAAAGCTCATCTTTTCATAGGTGTCATTTTGGTTTAAACCCTTTTCTTCATTTTTCTTGTGCATGCTCTTTAATTCTTTAATATATGAATATTGAAAAGGCAATAATATAAGCGAGATTAGTAAGTAAATGCCTATAATAATTAAAGTAGCTTGGAACCCCATCCTTTTCACCACCTTTTATTTAAGAACCTTACTTAGTAATACGATTTACAATTGATTTGGTTTCTTTTTTACAAAAAATAGTACAAATGTTAGAAGAACTCCCCTTCAGAGCTTACAAATCTTATGCTCATGTACCTCCTCTAAAACTAACTCAATGGATTCACCAACGAGATCGACTATACACCATGTTCCATACATTTGAATCGGTTTCGTATTTGAGTTGTAAGTTGAAATAGTGCTTGTTCCTCCGAAATATATCAACTGGGTATTTATATGATTAAAAGCAACTTGCTGAATCCCCTTTGAGTTCACGGTGCCGATGAACTCCCCATATTTCACATTCCCTCCACTATAATTTGCATGAATAATATCTCCATATTGCTTGTAACGGAAAACGGTCTCTGTCGTAAAACCCAAGCTATTATGATTTGCCTTACACATAAATACCCTATTATTAAAATCAATCATCCTAATTCCTCCGCTGTTACAAATCATTTTCACGGGATCTTACATAAAATAGTCATCAAAATTTTCAAACGTAGTCCCTTTAAGAGATTGACCTGATGTCTTTAAGCAATAGTAAGCAGCCACATAGGTAAAAAAACAAGTTAGTATTAAAGCAAACATGCCTTCTCCTCACTTTCCTATGAATTGACTCGAGTTTAAATGATGAAACGCATTTCATGTCAAACAATTTTTGAAAACAAAAAAAGAACCTTTCTAGGTTCGTGTAAGTTACTATGTATCTAAAAAGTTTCTAGCTCTTTCTAAAAAGTCATCTTCCTTCCATGCAATAATCGCTTCTTCCTCACCTAAATGATGAACCAACTTCTGGAACAGATGATCCCCAATAAAATAGGCCAATCTATTATAACCAAATCTTTGACCCCCATTTATAGAAAACCATTCCTTGAAAATCTCTTGAGGATGCTCAGATTCAAGATCCTTTATAAACTCTGTCTTCATTAGCTGTATATTTTCTTCGGAAAAGGCAAGCCACTGTTTCCCTTCTTCGTTAAAAGAGAAGTAAATAGATGGGTGTAAATCCTTTACAGTTCTTCTTGAAAAATGAGTAGCTACCCCTTCTTGATAAAGCCAAATGAGAGGATTGGTCCATTGAAGCTCTTTCCAGTTCATTCTTGCTCTATTGGAAAGGATGTTATGTGCAACATGCCCAAACTCATGAGCAACAATCGTCCTAAGAAAATCTGATTCAGGTGAAAGCTTTTCTAATGCAAAGTTTATATTCGGAATGATTTGTCGATGGGTATATGCATTAGACCCGAAGCCCCAACAATCAAGTTAATTTCAATTGGAAAATGAATCTGATATATCTTGGTATATTGTTCAGCAACTTCTAGAATGATAGGTTTTATTTTATCGTGTACTTCCTTTAATGTAGAAAACAATTCAGGATACTTGACTAACGATTCCTCAAGCCTCTCATCAGTATCCTTACAATGAAAAGAAAAATACTCTTTGAATATGTCTGGGTATTCATTGTAATAGTTACGTAGAAACCTAACTGAAGGTTCAAAATGATGGATGAAAAATGGTACCGTATCGATAATTTTCATAACTGAGTCTCCCTACAATTCCCTTTTGGGCTGTCTACCACCAATTAAATGATAATTAATATGATAAACTTCTTGTTGTCCATGAACTCCTGTATTCGTAATGACACGAAATCTCGTTTCATCTACCCCTAACTTCTTCTCTTTAGAGACTCACTAAGAGTGTTTTTAATGGCAGTCTGTACAGATTAAAAATTCTACATCTCCTCTATGTCATGTAAATAGATACCTAATTACTGGATAACAGCTACAAATACTAGCCAAATATCTGTGCGGCAATGCTATAGAGCGTTTGATTTCTAGCTGGAAGTTGATTTGAATTTTTAATCATAATAGGAGGTTGACTTACTTTTATAAACCCAGTACTCTCAAGAAACGATGAGATGCCTGTTTGTCCATGTGGAATATCTATTCTGAGCTTTCCATTTTTCTCTTTCGCAAGGTAATTAATAATCAACTTTGCCATTTGCTCGTTTTTTGCAACTATTGGGCCAAGAATGCAATTATCACTCCCAATAATACTCATTCCAAAACCAATAACCTTGCCCGTAGAATCTTTTAAAACAACAACTTCTTCTGCTTGCTTGATCCTCGCTTCTAGAAAGACTCTTCTTTCCGCTCCTATCGCTAGGTAATCTATATGTACGATTGAAGAGAAATCAGATTCTGAATATGGTTCAATCTTGTAGCCTTCTTCCTTGATAATAGAAGGAATATAGTTCTCATTTATGTATTTGTGTACATAACTAACCGAATGAAACCCTAATTTTTCATAGAGTGGCTTTCCTTCAGGAGTTGCTATGAGCATAATGGTTTTATCACTCGGAACAGCATTCACACACCTAACCGTTAATTCCTTCCCTAGCTTATACCCTCTATAACTTTCATTTACAATTACCATTCCTATTGAAGCTAAGTTGCCTTCATATGGGATAATGGCAGCACTTGAAATAATCTCGTCTTTTTCATTCTTATGCCCAAAAATCATACCTACTGCAAGTACTGTACTCACTTCATCTAAATCATAATCCCAGCCGACAGAGGCAGATAATCTAATCAATCCTGGAATATCATTCTCATTAAATTTGGACATTTGAAACTTTGTTTGTAAGTTCATTCATTTCTCACCTGTAGAAAAATTTATAAAACAAAAAATCAATCAATCTTTATCAAGATCACGATCCAAGAACGATTTCTTTCTTTCCTCTTTAATCCCTAAGTGATCCTTAATTTCTGCCAACTCTCTTAGGATGGTTTGTGAATTTAGCCATGCTGCAATTGATGCAAAAATGGCTACAGTAAGGACGATTGTAATGAAGATGTTAAACATGTTTGATATCACCTCAAGGACTAAATTTAATCTATTTTATTTTACCATTTAATACATACTTAGGATGTAATATCCTTTGAATTTTTTACCATGACATTTTTTGAATAAAACATTACCATTTCTCCCATCTTATCAAGTATAAAGCAATAAATTACATGAAAAGGAGATGTTTTACATGGCAAGAACAACTAGTACAACAAGAAGCAACAATTCAAACCAACTATTGGTTTCAGGTTTCGAACAAGCAGTTCAACAAATGAAACAAGAAATTGCTCAAGAATTTGGTGTACAACTTGGACCTGACACTACATCTCGTGCAAACGGATCTGTAGGTGGAGAAATCACAAAACGCCTAGTTTCTTTAGCTCAAGAGCAATTATCTGGAAGAGTTCATTAATATCGAATCATGACAGAAACCCCTGAGGAACAAATCTCAGGGGTTTCATTTATTTAATTGGATTCTAGAACACCGTATTAGGATTCGAAGAAATTCTCCACCCCTCTTCTGTTTTTTGAAAGTCAATTGCCACAATCTCGTATGTTAAGCTATTTCCAATCGGTACCTTTATCACAAACTGTTTCTCATTTCCAAAGTCCTTAACTTCTACCACTTTAACTTGGTTGTATGATAGCAGAGTCCCTCCATCAGCGTTGGGTTGGGCTAGCTTTCCGTTATGCTCAATGATTCGTGCACTTTTTTTGAATTCTTGAATGGCCTCTTTTGTAAAAGAACTTGAGAGAAACTCGTTAAACTTACTCGTCGTTCCGATATCTTCCCCTAAATAGCGATAATCAAGATCCTTATGTGTAAACGACTCAATTAAACCCGATTCCATCTCCCCACCCATTTGTACATGAGTAAACTTTTTATAAGCTTCAAGCAGTTCATCAATGAACTCTTCATCGGTTTGGCTTATATGTTCAGGGAAGGCGGGACCGACTTTAATACTAGACATGATTTCTTTACTAATAGCAACTGCCTCACTTACTAGATCATTGCGATTGCCTTCTATTTTTTCGTTGAATTTACCTGTATAAATCAATGATTCAGTCTCCCCGATAACCTTTAGCCCTTCCCTAGATGATATGAAATCCTTTGATAGAACCTCAACTGAAAATAGCAAATGTTTCTGCCCTTCTACCTCGATATTTACGTCTACAATATATTCAAACTGATCTCCTTCAGAATGCTCCATAGAAAAGTATGGGTATAGATTTTTCGGGATCTTTAAGGTCATGTTTGCCTCAGAGATATAGTATTGTACGTCTGGGGCTTCGTTTTGGCTAATCGCTAGTTCAACTTGCTCCTGAAGTTCCAAAAAGGTATTCCTTAAAGGAGAAACTCTATTAAGCGCTAAACCCTTCTCAATAGCAGCTATAGCATCCTCCTGTCTATTCGCCTTTACATAAGAATCTGCTAAGTAATACCAATAGTAGGCAGTATCAGGAACTGAAATAGCCCTCTGTTCATAATACTCCGCTACTTTCAAAAAGTAGGAAGGTGTTAATTCTTTGTCTATATTCAAGGAGCTGCCTCCCCATCTTAAAACATCTACAGAATAGACATCGGCAAGTTCTCGTTTCCAAACAGCCAATCTCAGTAAAGGATCATTTTCCTCATAGATAAGCTCTAGGTCGTGGTAGTTTAATTGAGCAATTTTTTGAAAAGTCTTCTCTTGAAAAGTATAGATTTCTAACTTGCTACCCGCAGATACTCCCATTTTCCATCCAAACAATAGCTCAGGAACACCGTCCCCTGTTATATCCGAAGCACTCCCCCAGCTAACTTCATAACCCGACCCACTCATATGGGAGATTTCATTCCAGTGATCGTCATCCTTTTCTAGGATTACGGCACCAACTTTCTCATCTGAACCATTAGATTTATAGAAAAATACGAGTTCATTTATTCCATCATTATTAAAATCAGCCATGGTCATAGGAGACATAACAACAGGTTTATTTTGTACAGCAAGAGAAGTTCCTTCAGGGATATACTTCTTGCCCAAATGGAGTAAATTGTCCTTATTTTCATTATTCAATGGTGATTGCGGAGCTTGTATTAGACTAACAGGCTCAGGAAAAAAGCTGCATCCACTTACTAACACCACGCACATAAAAAAGAATATGAAACCTTTATATTTCACCTAGAACCCTCCCTTCACATTCATTTTAAACAGATAAAAGGAAATAGTCGTTTAGCAATGATTAAAAATAGTTACAGAAAGGTTACACAGGTAGTGTAATTTCTACGCTTGTTCCTTGTTGTTTCTTGCTAGCTATTTGAAAAGTTCCATGATGTGCCAATATAATTTCTTGGCAGATAGCAAGTCCTAGTCCGGATCCTGAAGCTTTTGTTTTTCCTTTGTGGAATTTCTCCGTTACAAACTTTAGCTCTTCTTCTGCTATTCCCTCTCCCGAATCAGAGATTTTTATGATTGCATGGTTGTTTTCATGATGAAGAGTAACAGATATGTCTCCCCCTGTAGGTGTAAATTTGAGTGCATTATCCAGCACATTTATAACCACTTGTTTAAGCCTGTTAAGATCGCCTCTAATAGTTACCGGGGAGTCAACTCCTATGTTGAGCTTAATCCCTTGCCTTTCTGCTCTCGGAGATAATTGGGTACACACTTGATTTAGGATTGTGGCAAGTGAAACTTCTTCAAATCTAAATTGAACTTTACCGGATGCGAGGCTTGAGAAATCTAAGAGATCCCCTAATAGCTGAGAGAGGCGGTCACTTTCAGACGAGATAATCTCTAGTCCTTCTTTAAAAAACTTATCATCCGACATGGAATGAAGTGTAATTGCCCACCCTTTGACTGATGTTAAAGGAGTTCTTAACTCATGTGAAACAGAAGCTATAAACTCATTTTTAAGCATTTCGTGTCGTTCAATTTCCTGCGCCATATAATTAAGAGTATCAGCAAGTTTCCCTAGTTCATCACTCTTCCCTTTTGGAACCCTCGTTGAGAATTTCCCTGAAGCCATCTGCTCGGCTGCTATTGTAATCCTACTAACAGGTTTCGTAATCGTCCTCGCTAAGAAATAACTAATTAGAAGAGCAATAATAATAACAATGGCTCCAATACCTAGTAAAACTACCGCATTTTCCTTGAACACTTGATTTAGTTGAGCCATTGAGGTCGTAAATCGAACAGCACCAGTCACTTTATCTTCTTGAATTATAGGCTGACTAACCGATAGTAAATCCTCTCCATTTAAATTCCCTGTCCAGTAGCCTGTTTCTCCCTTTAGTGCCGTTGCCACATCCTTTACTTGATTGACTTTTTCATAGACTCCTTGAGAACTTGCTACAACTTCTCCCTTTTGATCTATAATCTGCACTTGAGCAGAAACCAGGAAATGGTAACGTTCTAACAAATCTTGTGCGACATCGCCTAAATCTTTTTCAGATAGATCCTGCTCATAAAAATTGATAAACATGGTACCTTGGTCTCTTAATGTCTGCTTAACTCCCTCTATGTAATAAAAGCGAAGTGCAGATAGAATAATGCTCTCAAATAATAAAACGGTTACGATAATGAGCAACAAGTAACTCCAAACTAACCGAGCTTTAATTCCTCTTTTCATGACTCAATACCTTGATCCTGAAAACAGTAGCCATAACCCCAGATCGTTTTTAAGAATTCAGGCTGTGATGGGTCGTCCTCAATCTTCTCCCGCAAACGCCGTATATGGACATCAACTGTTTTCGGATCACCAAAGTAGTTTACTCCCCATACCTCATCCAAAAGTTGATCTCTTGTAATAGGCTCATTTAGTCGATCAAAAAACAATTTAATGAGCTGAAATTCTCGTGCAGTTATTTTTAATAGATTGTTATCCTTGTAAAATCGCTGTGTTTTTAATTCTAATGTGAATGGGCCTACCCTTTTATTTTGTATTTGCGGTTGTACTAACAATGTTCTACGCAGTACCGTTCTCACTCTAGCAACCAGTTCTAAAGGATTGAAGGGCTTGACAATATAATCATCTGCTCCTAATTCAAGACCCATAATTTTATCCATGTCCTGTCCTCTTGCTGATAAAATAATGATAGGAAGACTCGGAAATTCTTCTCTAAGCTTTGCACAAATCTCAAAACCATCCATATCAGGTAACATCAAATCTAATATGACGATCGATGGGTTTTCCGTTTTCACAAGTTCAAGAGCCTTTTTCCCTTCACCAGCTTCAAGCACATGAAAGTTCGATCTTTGTAAATTAAAACTAATTAGTTTACGAATGGGTAACTCATCTTCAACAACTAGTACCTTTCCCTCTTCCATCAGCAACAACCCTCACTGTCTATAAACATATGTATATATTTTACTCCTTTAGAAAGATTTAGAATATAGTTAGATTTTATGAAACTACAAAATTATAAATCTTACTGGATATTCCTTATGGAGTAACGCGGGTATTTTTAAAAGCCCTCCAAAATTACTCTTTGTGAAAATCCCTATCACATAAATCTGTTCTGATACCGCCGAATTCCATTTTTTGTTAGGAACACTACCTCACTACTCGCCGATGACACCATCAAAATCCTTTTTCGGCAAAATCACCACCTCTTAACTCTTTCCTGACACCATCAAAATCCTGTTTCGGCAAATCAACACCTCATCACCCTCTTCTGACACCATCAAAATCCTTTTTCGGCAAAATCAATACCTCATAACCCTCTTCTGACACCATCAAAATCCTGTATCAGCAAAATCAACACCTCATCACCCTCTTCTGACACCATCAAAATCCTATTCTGTCAAAATCACTACCTCATAACCCTCTTCTAACACCATCAAAATCCTATTCTGTCAAAATCACTACCTCATATCCCTCTCCTGACACCATCAAAATCCTTTTTCGGCAAAATCACCACCTCATAGCTCTCTTCTGACATCATCAAAATCCTGTTTCAGCAAAATCAACACCTCATCACCCTCTCCTGACACCATCAAAATCCTTTTTCGGCAAAATCAACACCTCATCCTCAAACCGAATTTCATTTCACCAAATCTGTTACTAAACGTCTGTTATTTGTTAACCTTTTTGTAACTTTTTAACAGACAAAGAGCAGTACAATTCAGTTGTAAGTTAAATCGCAGCTAAACTAGGAGGAATTAAGAATGAATACAAAAAAGATCTTACTGTTAACTGGGTTGTCTGTTGCCTTATTTTCTAGCCCATTTACCATGAATACTGAGAGTGCTTTGGCAAATAATCTATCTGGAAAACCAGCAGTTCAGATCAACAAGATTGCACCATTAACAGAGGAGAAAGTCGTTAGCCTTGCCGCACAATGGGCGAGTACATCAAGCTATATTCAAAGAGGTGGTGACTACAAGGAGGGCGAATACAAAACCTTCACATACAAAGACCGAACTTATCGCTATTTATCTAGCGACATTGATACGAAAAAAGAGTTATACCATTACATTCGGAAAACTTTAACTCCGAAAGAGACAGCCGAATGGTTCAAAAATACCGAGATCATTGAATATAAAGGAAAAATGGCACAACTTGAAGCAGATGGTGGCTCCATTCTTGATTGGAAAAAAGCAACTGCAGAATATGTAAAAACCGAAAAGAAAACAAAATTCTATCGTTTATTCATCCCGATTGGAGAAACAGGGAAGAAAGAAATGCAAATAATCGGCGTTGAGCAAGAAAGAACAAAATGGAAAGTAGCAAAAATGCCTTACTTAGATTTAGATATTCCAGGAAACATTAACCCAGCTTTTATTTTCTTTAACTTCTTACTTAAGGATGATACAACATCTCAAAATCAATTAATCGTAGAAGATTTTGATCTAAAAGAATTCAAAAAAGGGATTAAAAAAGTAGAAATAAAAAACCTAGAAGAAGTTGCACGTAATGCAGCACAAGTTGAGTACAGTGTTACTTTTCACACCGATTTAGAAAAAAGCTACAAAGGTTGCCTAAAGAATGGTTTAAATAAAATGTACTTTTTGATCCAGCAAACAGACGAAATGGAATTTAAAGTGGTAAGTTTGGGCTTCCAACCTCATATTGTTGAAGAATAAACACTTATATTTTTCACGGTTTTATCCCCCCATTTATATAAAACCGTTATACAGCAAATGCATCCAGTTCATTATGGATGCTTTTTTCTTGTTCAATACATACCTTTGGCAAAAAAATGAACTTCTCCCTAAATAAAGGAAGTTCATTTGGGAATACTATCCGTATCTATCCGAAATGGGAGGATTTAAAATTGGGAACTAATGAAAAAGGATTATCTATCTTTGGTTTGGGCGGATTAAATGAAATTGGGAAGAACATGTATGTCGTTCAGTACAATGATGATATCGTCGTCATTGATTGTGGTGGAAAATTCCCAGATGAAAGCTTATTGGGAATAGATTTAATTATTCCGGACATTACATACCTAGAGGAAAATAAAGAAAAAGTCCGAGCTTTGATTGTGACTCATGGGCATGAGGATCATATAGGCGGTATTCCATACTTTTTAAGAAAATTAAATGTTCCGATCTATGCCACCAGATTTACGCTTGGTTTAATTGAATTAAAACTAGAGGAACACAGGCTTTTACGTGATTCCGAACTTCAAACGATTACATCGGATTCAAAAATTTCTCTTGGAGATATGGATGTATCGTTTTTCAAAGTTAGTCATAGTATCCCTGATTGTCTAGGGATTGTTTTTCATACCCCTGAAGGAAATGTCGTCCATACGGGAGACTTTAAATTTGACCTGACTCCCGCAAACAACCAATATGCGGATCTTCATAAAATGGCTGAAATTGGTAAGAAAGGGGTTTTGGCTCTTATCTCTGAAAGTACAAACGCAGAAAGAAAGGGCTTAACACCTTCTGAACTCATGGTAGCTGAGCATATGGATGAAGCCTTTATGAAAGCAGAAGGGAAAATATTTGTCTCTACCTTTGCTTCTAATGTGAATCGGGTTCAACAGGTGGTTGATTCCGCCATAAAAACGAACCGAAAAATCGCGTTACTTGGTAGAAGTATGGTGAACGTAGTCCAAGTTGCTCTTGAACGTGGCTATTTAAATATTCCTGAAGGGATGCTAATTGATGCACGGGATATTGATAATTTCGCTTCTAACAAAGTTGCTATTCTTTGTACTGGAAGCCAAGGAGAGCCAATGGCCGCTTTGGCACGCCTCTCTACTGGAAATTACCGTGATGCATCCATTTACCCTGGGGATACCGTCATTCTAGCAGCGTCACCAATTCCTGGAAATGAAAAGTACGTTTCCAAGATCATTGACAATCTATTTCAACTTGGGGCAAAAGTAATTTACGGTTCCGGAAGTACAACGGGAATGCATGTATCTGGCCACGGCTATCAAGAGGATTTAAAGCTCATGTTAACGTTAATGCAGCCAACCTACTTTATTCCAATTCACGGGGAGTATAGAATGCTCCACCATCACCGCCAGTTAGCCGAATCCGTTGGGGTCGAAGAAGGAAACACCTTTATTATTAAAAATGGAGACGTTGTTGATATTAAAAATTCTGTTGCTAGGCAAACTCGAAAAATCCCAGCAGGTGACACCTATGTTGATGGGATGGGTGTGGGCGATGTCGGTGAAATTGTATTACGCGACCGTAGACAGCTTTCAGAAGACGGAATGCTCGTCATTGTCATCACCATTAGTAAGTATGACCGAAAAATGCTTTCTGGCCCAGATACGATTTCACGTGGATTTGTATATACGAGGGAATCAGATGACCTTATTAAGGAAGTCAACAATCTTGTTAAAAAAGCGGTTAACGAATTCCAGCAAACAAACGAGCATCGCTGGAATGTCATGAAGCAGGATATTAAAAAATCTGTAGGACAGCATTTATACGCTAAAACAAAAAGAAGACCGATGATTCTTCCGATTATTATTGAAGTCTAGAGTCAAAACGGGCCGAAAAACAAGCTAACTTAGTTTTTCGGCCCTAATTCTTTTATGATTAAAATTACTTTGATCTACAAGTCTGCATTTAGGCTGGCGTTCTATGTAACCTTAAGCTTTAACTGGGCTTTTCACTGCTTTTACTTCATAAAAAGATACTTCAGTGTCGAGGATAAATTCTGGTGTAGGTTGACCTTTTTTTCCTTTATGCCCTGCGATGTGGGCATCACTCTTCTCCCACTGTTTCCAGTAATCTTCTGATTCCCAGCGAATTTGAATCATAACTTCTTCATCACCGCGTCTTACCTTTTTAACCATAATCGTTAAATCAATAAATCCTTCTTGCTCTTCAATAATTCCTGGTTGGCTAAAACGTTCTACCACTTTATCTGAATTTCCTTCTGTAACAATCGTTTTTCTTAACTGTATAAACATGAAAACATCTCCTATTCCTTGGTCTATGATAACCATTATAGTTGATAATGATTTTCATTTTCTAATATTATCCATTCATTAACCAATTACTGTGGATGTTAGTATTAGTTTCTTGGGAACTACTCTCCTATTAACAGCTTCTCAATTTCCTTCAACCCTTTTTCTCTTTCAATTGGATCCCAGAATCCCCAAGTTGTTGAAAGCGTATGAACGTTTCCATTTTTAACAGCTTCGAGACTATTCCAGACTTCACCTTGGGTAACGGAATCGTAAAATTCCCCACTATTAAAGTATGTTACATCAATGATATGATCCGGATTATATTTCACTAATCCCTCAATGGAGATATTTTCACCGAAATCTTCTGGAATATTTTCTGCAGGTGTTAACCCTAGATCTTCAAATAGTAGATAGTTTGTTGCATGGTTTGTTCGTCCATATACTCGAATATCTTTTTTGTTAATAGAAACTGCCATGAACGTTTCCGTACCTACTTTATCACGAATGCGATTTCCAATTTCTTCTGCCTTTTTCTCTAAATCTTCAATAACTTTTTTCCCTTCTTCTATTTTTCCAACAGCTTCTGCAACTTTTAAATGATCTTCCTTCCAATCTCCACCTACTTCAACTACTACCGTGGGAATGGTCCCAGATAATTGATCGTACAAAGGCTTATAGCGATCACTAATAATTAGTAAATCAGGGTTCAGCTTAACGATTTCTTCTGAATTAATTTCGTCAGCATATGGTAAAGCCGTTACCCCTTTAAGCTCTTCAGTTAAGTGTGGTGGGAATTCGTTATCATAAGCCATAACAGCATAGGGTTTCACACCTACTGCTACAAGAGATCCTTCCCAAGAAACATGGGATAAAAGTATGACCTTTTCTGGATTCATTGGCACCTCTGCTTTTCCATACAGGTGTTCCACTGTTCTTGTTTCTTTTACTTGTTCCTTTTCTTGTTGTTCCTGCTCTTCCTCATTCGTGTTATTACTCGAAGCTACTTTTTCTTCATTTCCGCAACCTGTTAAAACTAGTAAAATAAGAATGAATATCATGCTCCATGGTGCCAAATACTTCTTCATCAATGCTTCTCCTCCTAATAATAATGAAATTCATTCTCAATGATAATATTTATCAACTATGAAATACATGGATGTTTTACACTTAATACATGGACAAATTTGACTTTGACCTTTAATAAACAAGTTTTGAGCTTTCTAGACTAGTGGAGAAGTTGTGTAACATATTTTTCCTTCCTAATGGACCCCACGGATCCCAATCATAGCTTTTCGGATAATATACCTCTCCATTTGCAACAGCTCTAATGTTTTGCCATTCTTTATTTTGTGCAACTCTCCATACATCGGTTTCTTGGCTCCATAGAATAAGGAGTTTATCGGAGTTTAAGGACGCAAGCTGTTCTAAAGAAATTTTTTGATAGCCTTCCTCGGGCAACTCTGGGTGCGGCTCGAAACCAAGTATTTGATAGAATAGATCAAAGAATGCATGGTTTTTTCGGCCATAGAGGCGAATCTCATTTTGACGAATCCAGATGACAGCCCAACTTCCTTTTTTTAGCATAGGTGAAAGATCATTCTTCACCTTATTTTCTAAACTATCAATCTCCTTTTCTATGGCCACAACCTTACCTTCTTCTCCAATGAGAAGAGCTATTTCTCGTAAGTACTCATTCCATCCTGCTTTAAAAGGGATTTGAACTACTTTCTGTTGGTGAGATAATAGGATGGATTGTAACTGGCCGTTATGTAATGGCGTTTTAATAATCCAGTCCGCTTGCACTTGTAGAATTTCTTCTGGTAAGAACGTTTTTTCGGCATTTAGTAAAAGGGTTCCCTCTAGTTTCTTTTCTAAGTAGGATGGAACGCCATTACTAGAAGGAAAAACTGTTGGGTAGGCTGGTGCTACAACGGGTCGTATACCAAGTGACAGAAAGTGATCTTGTAAAAACATCTGACTGACTACAGCAAATCTTTCTTTAGACCTTTTCATAAAAATCGATGGAGCTACTCCCTCTTTCTTCTTAAAAAGACGACTAAAGTAAAATTCGTCCTGCAAACCAACTTGTATAGCAACATCCTTTGTTGTCACTCCCTTATTTTGTACCATTAACTTCTTTGCTACTTTTATTCTTTCTACAATTAAAAATTCCTTTGGAGTCATTCCCACCCTTTTTTTAAATGTCCTTGAAAAATAGGTAGGGCTCATTCCAGCTTTACCTGCTAATTCTGTCACCGAAAAAGGAGTAGATAAGTGATTCTTAATCATTTCCATTGTTTCTTCAATTCTGTCCACTTCTGTTTGATCTGTCATAAAAGAAAGTAGATTCCATACCGCAGCCTGATAACGACATCGTTCTGAAAATGATTGCCCTTTTTGTAGGTTAATTGCCTCTTCCCATAATGAAACAGCCTTTGCTGGAGATTGGTCAGCCAATGGAACTGATGGTAGCCCTTTTATTTGTAAGCAATAAACGGTTAATAGATTGGGTGAATTTGAAATAATCACATTTTCCCCCGAAACCCAAAATCCCTTACCTTCAACAATAGGGATTTGCTTCCCTTCTCTCAGTAGCTGCCCTCTGCCAGAAGCAATGTAAATTAAATGGTTAAATTGTTTAGAATTAATTTCATCAACTTCGCCTTCACGTATTTTTAAAACTGAGATTTTACCATTCTCAAATGGAACACATTGTGACTCAAACATTTTTTATACCTTCCTTTTTTTAGAAAAAAACGATTGACAAAATTTATGAATAAATAGTAGATTAATATACGATTATAATGAAAACGATTATCATTATCAAGAGTGAAAAATCAAAGGGGATGATCTAATGGCCTTATTATCTAAATCCCGAATTTCTCGAGACGTACCTGTTCCATCACAATCAATAAAACAAAAGTCAATTTACTTAGGACTAATTGGAGTAATTTTCATTTTTCTAAGTTTACTAGTTTCCATTGGTCTTGGAGCTGTTTGGGTTCATCCTTCTGTTGTTCTAGACTCTATTTTTTCTTTTGAAGGTGATAAAATTGAACACCAACTAATTCATGAAGTTCGTATTCCACGAGCTTTAACAGCAGCTTTAGTTGGCGCTGCTCTCGCTGTTGCTGGAACAATTATGCAGGGTATTACCCGAAATCCTTTGGCAGATCCCTCTATTATTGGCATCACTCATGGTGCTGGGTTGGCAATTGCACTAGCCCTAGTCTTTTTTACATCAGGCTCTTATTGGATTTTACTATTATGGTCTTTCTTAGGATCCGCATTAGGTGCCTTTCTCGTGCTTCTATTTGCTATGATCTCGAAAGACCGAGTTTCTCCTGTTACGTTAACGCTAGCCGGGGCTGCGTTGAGCACTCTCTTTAGTGCCCTATCAACTGGTATTGCCCTTTATTTTCAAGTTGCACAGGATCTGAGCTTCTGGTTAGCAGGTGGCTTATCTGGAACCAAATGGATTCACGTCTATCTACTCCTTCCAACTGTATTTATTGGATTGCTTTTATCTCTATGGATTAGCCGTTCTTTAACATTATTAAGTATGGGCGAAGAGGTCGCTATAGGGCTCGGGCACTCTACTCAAAAAGTTCGTTGGATATCGCTAATCACTGTAGTGTTATTATCAGGTACTGCTGTTTCAATTGCTGGTGCTATTGGCTTTATTGGACTCGTAATCCCACATATGATCCGATTACTTGTAGGATCAGATTATAAAGTTGTGTTGCCGCTAAGTGCCATTGGCGGAGCCTTACTCCTAGTTATTGCAGATATTGGAGCACGGATGTTAAATCCTCCATTTGAAACACCTGTTAGTGCAGTCACAGCACTAGTTGGTGTACCGTTCTTCTTATATTTGTCTCGACAGAAAAGGGGGAGTATGTAATGCTTTGGAAACGCGAACTTTCGGATTCAAAAAAATGGCTACTTTTTTTCATGTTTTTCATTACCAGTATTTTTATCGTCAGCCTTTCAACAGGAGCAATGCCTATTACGTTTAGTGATATGTTATCGACTTTTATGGGCTATGGTACACCCCACCAAGAGCTGGTTCTATACCAATTGAGATTACCAAGGATGATGATTGCCTTATTAATTGGAGCTGGTCTTGCACTTTCTGGGGCTATTCTTCAAGGCTTATCACGAAATTCCCTTGCAGACCCAGGTATTTTAGGGATTAATGCTGGTGCAGGCCTAGCGGTAGTAATAAGTATCTTTCTATTAAGGCAAATCCCAAACAGTTTTTTATCCTCGCCTTTTTTTCTACCGATAGTAGCTTTTATTGGTGCATTAACAATAGCGTTTTTAATTTATAGTTTTTCGTGGAAGGGTGGTATTGACTCTGGAAGACTTCTATTAGTCGGCCTTGGCTTTAACGCACTATGCGGTTCATTGTTAATTATTCTACAGCTAAAAATGGACCCTAAAGACTTTCAGCAAGCAACTATTTGGTTAACTGGTAGCATATGGGGAACACAATGGTCATACGTATGGTCCTTATTACCTTGGATACTTGTGTTACTTCCACTTGTATTTATTAAAGCAAGAACAATGAACGCACTCCAACTTAGTGAAGCTGTCCCTGCATCATTAGGCATTAAAGTGGAATCAGAAAGACGTATTCTCTTATGCATTTCTGCAGCTTTGGCCGGTTCTTGCGTGGCAGTCGGTGGAGGAATTTCATTTGTAGGTTTACTAGCTCCCCATCTTGCGAGAAGAATATGCGGACCTAATTATTTTTCCTTATTACCGTTATCTGCCCTCATTGGTGCTGCCCTTTTACTTTTTGCCGACTTGATTGGGAAGAATTTACTAGCCCCAGCTGATATTCCTGTTGGTATTGTCATTTCAGTCATCGGTGCACCCTATTTGATTTTTATGCTATTAACACGAAAAGGTAATGGTATGACTAGTTAAAAGCAGAACTTTTTTCATATGTAAACGCCCATTGAACTATTATCAATGGGCGTTTTTCTATTTAAAGAAAAATCAATCCTTCTCCTCGTTTTAATTGATAAATACAGCTGTGTGCTCCTTGATTGTGGGGATAGAGGCCCTTTACCTGTTTAAAATCTCATTATAAATACTACTGGTTCATTCTTTTAAGAATCGGTGGTAGTAAATACCATTTCTAACCAAGACTAAGAATATTTTCATAACTACATATTAATAATGACATCGAATAATAGGAGGAAATAAAGATGCTGAAAAAGTGGTTTTGTTTAATTTTTATAGGATGTTTCGTTTCCCTATATTTAACAGGTTGCAACTTAGGTAACAATGACACGTTTGAACCTGAAGAAATTCACTACACCCCTGTTCGATATAATCCTGTTAACAATATTAACGACGACAATAACCTTAGAGGCGGGGACTTGGAATTAGCTCCTACTAACGTTAAGGCTCCAGGGGAAGCTGACACCTCCATACCTATGAACGAGGTAAAACCTGAATTTGATGAAGAAGAATCTGTAGAACATTGAGGATTTATCTAACCTCTGAAATCAATCATTTGAGGTGAAAGAATATGCCAATGCTAAATATTAATGGGTGTAGCATACATTTCAATGTTAGAGGCGAAGGGGTTCCGATTATTTTTATTCATCCTCCTACGCTTACCTCCGTTAATTTCGATTATCAGCTAGAGGAATTATCAAAGAATTTTCAAGTGATAACTTTTGATATAAGAGGCCATGGAAAAAGTCAGCCTTCCCTTGAACCTATTACCTATCAACTTATCGTTGAAGATATAAAGCGACTTTTGGATCATCTAGAGATAAATAAAGCTTTAATAGCAGGTTATTCTACTGGTGGTTCAATCGTATTAGAGTTTTTGCTTACGTCTAAAGAACGTGCTTTAGGTGGAATTGTCATTAGTGGAATGTCTGAAGTCAGTGATGTCATTCTTAAAAATAGAATTTTGCTGGCAGTTAAGCTAGCAAAGGCAGGCGCGATTTCTGTTCTTTCTCTCTCTATCTCTTGGAGTAATTCAAATCATCTAAAGCTATTTAATAAGATGTCTTCGGAGGCAAAAAAGGGGGATGCAAAAAACATTCAACAATATTACGAGTACAGCTTGCATTATAATTGCACTCATCGCCTTAAGGAAATTAACCTCCCCACTTTACTTACCTATGGGAAAAAGGATAAACAATTTTTTAAGTATGCTCAAATTTTGCAGAAGAATTTAACCTCTAGCCAATTGGAATTCATAGAGAATGTAGATCATCGGATACCTACTAAAGCTGCAAATGAGTTAAATCGTCTGATTCAACAATTTACTTTAACAATAGGCAAAGAATTGTAAGCTATTTGCTAAATAGGAGATTGATGTTTATGGATATTAAATTATTTCGTGCCATTTTTCGCCTTTCGGGCCGTTCATCGCTACTAGATCAACTAATGATCTTAACTTCAAACAAGATTCGTTATGTTTATATTTTTGTTTTATTGGTAATGTGGATCCAAAATGATGGTTACAAGAAAATAGCCATACAAACCTTAAGGTCGACCTTTATTGCATTCTTGGTAGATTTAACTTTTAGGTTCTTTCTTTATCGACCACGCCCTTTTATTAAGAGACGTGTAGGGATTCTTATCCCTTCAAAAGTGAACTCATCTTTTCCTAGTAAACACACTTTATTAGTATTTGCCGTCTCAACTTCTATTCTCCTTTATCAACGTACACTCGGTTTACTTATGACAGGTTTGTCTCTGTTAACTGGATTATCGCGTATTTGGGTTGGACATCATTATCCATCCGACATTATTGGAAGTGCTCTTTTAGGTTCACTCACAAGCCTTTTTCCCTTCATTTTTTCAAGATTAAAACGGTAATTATCCTTAAGTATCGTCTCCCTCCTATCTCCACTGCTAATCATTTTAGTTTCCAAACATTTAACAGGATGTTACAGATTTTTGTCATAATGACAATTATCCTTTACATTTTGTAAATGTTTTTTTACACTGAGATTAACAAGGAAAAAGGAGAAAATAGGAAATGCTAACAAACTCAGTTCGAGAATTGCGAGCCAGATTTCGTTATACACAGCAGGATTTAGCAGAGAAAATTGGTGTTTCCCGGCAAACAATTGGGCTCATTGAAAAAGGAGATTATGCCCCTTCCATTACACTGGCTCTAAAAATTTCACAAGTTTTTCGAGTTCCTGTTGAAGAAGTATTCCAACTAGAAGGAGACGAGTAGTCATGATAAAAAAGATTCTTCAATCACCTATATTTAATGCCTTTCTTGTACTAGCTTTAGGAGTCATTTTGTTAGGAAACTACTATCCTAGCTATATACCAGACTGGCTCATTCTAGATCCTCTATATCTATTAATACCTATATTTTTACTATTTGCTTTCATCCCCTTCTACAATAAAAGAAACCCAAAGGATCCTATTAAACCAACGGTTATTCCTATGGAATTTAGAGAAGAAGATGAAGGGCTCCAGTGGATTACTTTTAAGGCAACAAGGAAGGTCTACATGTTTTTTGCTCATTTTATCCCTATTGCCATAATGCTTATAGCTTTATTTAACCATATTGTCTATCTCCCTATTATTATATTGATGGTTATGGGAATCACTCAGTATGTAATCTATTGGTTTGAAGTGAGGAAACACAGTTAGGAGGCATCAAATATGGAGACAAGGTTAATTGTTACGATTATCACTTTAATTGTTTTATTAGAAGGATTTATTATCTATCTGTTTATTAAATATAAACAAGGAAAAATCGATGAAAACCCGTTACGCTCCATAACGAATAAGGAATGGAAAATGATCTATTATGCATTTTTCAAATGGAAAAAGAGAGAATTACCTGATGGAGTTGACTCGTTTTCGATTCATAAAAACTCCAATTACTTTTGGCTATTTATTGCGCTTCTTCATGAGCAAGTACTTGAAGCGATATTCTTTCACTTTTGGTTCAAACAGGATTATCCTTCTATAGCGTATATTATGACTGGACTTCACGTTTATAGTATTTTATATATGCTAGGTGATTATAACTGGGTAAGAAATACTCCTGTTGTTGTGAAGAAAAACTTTGTTACGATGCAAGTGGGTGCAAGAAGAAAGTTATCCTTTCATATAAGGAACATTCAAACGATTCAGAAGGCCACTATTAAGTACGATAAGAGTGGTGGGATCATCCATGAGAGAGATGTATTTCATCTGACAGCTTTGCCTAGGCTTTTCACACGAATATTTGGAATCAGCGATGAATTAAAGTACGAAATCATCTTCGAGAATCCCTTAGAAGCTACCGGATATTTTGGCACAAAGAAGAAGGTAACAAAAGCTTTTATCTATTTAGATGAAGCAGATCAATTTGTTGATTTACTTAATGATAGGAAGGAACATTTACTTGACGAAAATGATGAGGAAATTGTAGAAGTTGATACAAGGAAAGTTGAAAAGCAGCAACTCTTTAACTGGAAATTGTACTCTATTCTACTAGCCATTAATGTTGTTGGAGCATTAGCTCTTACCCCCTATGCGATTGCACGAGGAAATTATCATGAAGAGATGGGTATTCCAAAACTATTATTCTCGGTTATTTTTATCGGTCAGGTGGTTTTAGAGGCAGCGATTTTTATATTCTTGGCCTTATGGATGGCAAATCGAGTAAAAGTGAGAATTCCTATTATAAAATCACTACTAGATAAAAAGAATGCCTTCCTTTTATATAGGAATCAGATTGCGTCCTCCGTTGCACTAGGTGTCATAACTGGAATTATCATATTGATTACTAGCTATTTTGTCTCAAAGCCCCTTGGTATTGACAATTCTTCCATTAACGAACCTGCTTGGTGGGTCAGCACCCTGGGATCAATTGGAGCAGCAACAACAGAAGAAACCATGCTTAGATTATTTCTTATTACCTTAATTATTTGGATGTTTGTGAAATTTAGTAAGAAGGCTCCCACAAAATTCACAAAATGGTTTGCCATAAGCCTTTCATCCTTAATCTTTGGTGTACTTCATTTTGGTGTTGCTTCTTCAAGCTTTGAAATGACAATAGGTCTGTTTGCAGCCATGCTCCTTATTAACGGAATTGGTGGAATGGTGTTTGGTGCATTATTCGTGTTCGCAGGGCTAGAATTTGCAATGATTTCTCACTTTATGGCGGACGTTGTTATTCATGTAATTGCACCTTTATTTATATAACGTTCGCTTTATATTTAATATATGAAAAGCAGGCACTCCTTTTAATAGTGCCTGCTTCTCATATATTATACTGACGAAATTTAATCGCACGTTTACAACATATCCCCTTTGTAACCTTCCTGACTGGTTTCTTAGTTTCTTAAGAAATAGCCGTTAATTCCTCTTTATATAACTGTTTAACCATTTCAACAACATAGCTAAAAGGGTGATGTTGATCTTCCGCCTTAAGTTGACTCTTAATGACAGAAATTATTTTAAGCTTGGGGATTACAATGATATATTGTCCAAACAACCCTGCTGCATAATATAATTGCAGAGAATTGTCCAGATCTTTATCTTCTAATATCCACCACTGATATCCGTATGAGTAATGCTCCATTCCACTCTCTTCAACTAATTTTTGGGGACTTGTCATCTGCGTAATCCAACCAGATGAAATAACTCTTTTACCTTTATAACAGCCCCCTTCCATACATAGAATTCCTAATTTCATTAAATCCTCGGTATTTAGATTTAAACTAAATCCTCCACCTGGAATACCTTGTGGATCCGTTAACCAATGGTGTTTTTTAATTTGCAAAGGTCCGAATAAATACTCTTCTGCAAACTTATCTGTTGTCATACCTGATACTTTAGTTATAATGGCACTTAATAAATGTGAGCTTCCACAGCTATATTGGAATACTTCACCTGGTTTATGTAGAAGGGGCTGATCTAGAGTGAATTTCACCCAATTCTTCGTCTGACTAAGGTTTCCACCACTTCCTGATGTATCACTCCATTGTAATCCAGAAGTCATCGATAAGAGATGATGAATGGTGATTTCTTTTTTCCTCTCATCGTTTAACACAATTTCAGAAAAATAATGATATATTGGGGTGTGTAGGTCAAGAATGAGCTCCTTACTTTTAGCAATTCCGATTAGTAGTCCTATAACCGCCTTCGTTATCGAGTAAATTTTAAAAGACTTTTCTTTCATCTTTTTATTCTTTTGGTATTCATAGATTAATTGATGGTCTTTCCGTATAACGAGACTTTCTACTTTTATATCTTTAATCCTTTTATCCAGCTTTTGCAAGACAGGATTTTGCATATGTTTTCACCTTTTCTTCCATTTCCTTGACACCAACAGCATGCTACCTACTCCTATTAAGATGACGAAAGAGAGATAATGGAAAGTATACTTTTCTTGTTTATCTATAGAAGAATCCTTAAGCTGAGTTTGGATCTTCTGATTTGATAAAAACTTCTCGTAAAAGGCGACAGTCTTTTGGTCTTGCGCATGTACTTTGCCATTAACTATTTGAACCATCCCATTTGGGCCCCCAACGGGTATAAGGAAGTCATCTTGTTCATCCTTTTCTAGGAACATTAAGAATTCGCCGCCATCTTTCTGAAAATCCTCAACCCATCCAACATCAAAATGGTCAATTCCCACAATGAGGCTATCACTTACATTCCCTTTATAAGTGGATCTCACATGAAAATCCAAACCTTTAAATATAAACTTCCCTGGCACAGCCTCACTATTAAAATCATATTGACCAATCACGATAACTTCCGCTCTATTAAAAACCTCTTTAGGCTCCATCTTCACCCAACTTGTTGCCGACACTTTTGTTGAGAGCACTGACAATATTAAGGCTAAAGAAATAAATATCAATATATAATATAATTTCCTCATGGAAAAAACCCCCTTTAAAAAATAGACGAAAAAGGATTCATTAAGTTTCAAGATATTTAGAAATTTCTTCCATGTAGATGTAGGTGTTTCTCCTGTATCTCCTAAAATTGGTAGTTAAGCGTCAACTTTGTTACTACAACTGCTTGATGTGCAAGACACCTCGTTCTACTGAAGTCTCAATATACCCAATAATTTGGTCAAAGGTAAAGACTTGAAGGGGAGACTCGAGATCATTATTTGTATAATCCATATCTGAAATAACATGAGGCAGAAACTCTACTACGTCTGCTGAGCTGACTTCTTCTAAATCTATAATGGCACTTTTGCTACTTAGATGCTCTCTTAACTCTTCTGCAACATTATAATAGTTTAAGAGCTTTGCATTTAGGAGATGAAAGTCATGGTGATACTGGTTATAAACTTTTGGGTCGTGGTCCATTCTATTTCTTAGCCATGGTAAATAAAAGCCTTTTAACCATATATCATCTGCGATTAAGTGCGTATAGTATCCTAATATATACTCTGAATTTTTAACATGATTGTATTTATATATGAACCCATAAAAATCAATACTTCTAGAATAATCCATTACATCACCGGTAAAAAAATGCGAAGCCTCTTTAGGAGTCACTGCATCTGGTGCAATTCCGCCAATTAAAAAAGAAGTTCTATCTTTTATATGTAGAATATCTATAATTCGATTAGCGATAAGAGCATGCATGATTCTTGAACCCACACTTATTCCCCCCTTAAAGTGATACTACTTGACCGCTTTCCAAATCGTCCAACGATCTTTTTCAATAATGTTGGTATCTGGTAAAACCTTATCTATATAATCCACTAACTGATTTAATTCTTGATCATCTAACTCATGTAGAATACTTCTTCCCGTTCTTGCCAATAAGTCATCAAGAAGTTCCTTTTTGTCATGATATATGTTTCTTGTCTCCCAAAGTTTAACTTCTTCAATATCATGGAACCTGTTATCCATTAGGGCACTTATAACCGTATCACTATCATGTCTACGACCTTTTTCTTTTTGAATTAGTTGAGGAAACAGCTCAAAGAGATACCCCCTAATATGGGTAGAATCTCCAGGCAAGAAACAATCTTTAGGAGTACGGTCTTGGATAATCAGTTGTCCGCCTGGTTTTAATAGTTTATAAGCTTCTTTAAAGCAAGAATTTAAATCTTTGATATGATGAATTAAAGCTCTTTCTAAAATAAGGTTATAACTATTTGCCTCTAAACCTGTTTCCAATGCATTGCCCTTTGAAAAGGTAATATTAGTATAGCTCTTGCAGTTTTCTCTTGCTCCTTCAAGGCTCACTTCTGAAAAATCCAGTCCTGTTACTGAATCGGCTCCCAAATCAACAAGAGCCTTGGAGTAAATCCCTCCACCGCAGCCAATATCTAACGCACTTGAGACATGCTCAAATGATAATAGGTTATTCATTGCTTCCAACCATGATGGATCGGCTTTTCGTGTAGTATACGTACTACGATTTTTCTCATCGTGAAAATCCATTCCCACTAAACATCCCTCACTTTAATTGATTAAAAACAAGATTCTCTACAAACGATTGGTGGCCCCATACAGGTTAGCCATGTATTCTATAAATTGGACAATCTTTTTTGCTCTCGTTGAGGAATCAACATAAAGAGATTCTCTTTTATCTTCAGTTCTTAAACGAACCGCCTCTTTAATAAGTGGTCCCCATTCGCTTGTTGGGTTATCATTCAAATACCTACATCCAGCTTCAACTTTAGGGATAAATAACTGATCGCAAAGAGTATAGTGAATTCTGCATAATGTTAGGACAGCATCGGAGACATCTTCTGCTTCTAGTAAAGTGTCTAATCTACTTGCTCTCCCTCTCCAGTAGACATCTAAGTTGAACTGCATAGTATCTTCAACATCTTTCCATTTTGGTTTAAAAGGAAGTATGTTTGGATCAATTCCTGTTAAAGGAATGGCAAAGTTCTTAAGACTCCACCATGTTACATGGTTTATATCCCAATGGCCGCGCCGCACATGTCCCTCATTCACAAATGGATAAGTTTCCAACTCTATATTAGATTTTCCCAAATCTTTATAGCCAACGTATATTCCATCCATTTTGTAAGCACGCTCATGTTTTGAAATTAACTGACTGTGAATGTTCTTAATTTTTTCAAACTGTTGATCATCCACTTCTTTCTTAAGTACCGTTATAAAGTCAATATCACTTTTCCCATCTTCATAGCCTTCTAGAGCGATTGAACCATACAAATAAACTCCTAAAACATCTTCTAAGAATGCGTCTTTGATTAAATCTATGTAATCTAGAAGGAGTGGGCGTAAAATTTCAGGATAACTCATTCCTTTTCCTCGTTTCCTATAAAATAACCTTTTAAGCTTAATAGAAAGAAAGAGTTGTCCTCGCTCCTCTACTATCTTTTCACCTCATAATGAAGCTCACCAAATTGGTTGTATTGCTTGAATCCTTTTAAGGACAGCTCTATCTCATAGTCACCCTCTCTAAATAAAGGAATTCCTTTTCCAATTAGTGCTGGCGCCACAGTAATGATAAGTTCATCCACTAATTTCTCTTTTAGAAAAGTTTGCAGTAATCCGCCACCACCAACGATCCATATATTTTTTCCATTCCTACTTTTTAAGTGATTTGTAAATGATACGATATCTTCGTTAATAAATTTTACATGCTGAGAATCTTGTATGACTGATTTAGTAAACACATAGCATTCTTTATTCGCATAAGGGAAATTTCCATTCTCATGTTGCATCACCCAATCGAATGTTTTTCTTCCCATTAAGATCGTATCAACAGTCTCATAAAATGCGGAATATCCATTGTCACCTTCGCCTTCAACACGAAATAACCAATCCAAAGATTCATCTTCCGCAGCAATAAATCCATCTAGACTCGTTGCAATATATAATACGACCTTGCGACTTTCCTTCATTCTATAAGCCCCTTTACAAAAACTTTCTGATATGAGCATTTATTTCTTCCATATGCTTTACATCATGTTCAATTAGTCCTACAAAATAGTCACTTAACGAAATACTTTCTTTACCTGGAAAAGGTTGCTCAAATCTCGCCGCTGGTAGTTGAACTAATAATGAAATAAGCTCTTTTCTGATTGTAATAAATTCTTGTACTAATTCTAGTTTTGAAATCCCTGATCTTGCATATTTTGCAGCTTCTAAGTTGATTTCATTAATATCGACACTAACGATTGGAAAAGCTTCATCCTTTAACAAATAGTTCAATCGGTTTTCCATTACGAACTTATCCCAAGAAATGAAGTGGGAGATGACTTCTGCGGTTCCCCATGCTCCTTCTCTAAACGGCTTGAACCATAAATCATCGGAAATGTCTTCTAAGGAATGAACCCAATCAATAAGTTTGCTTTTTTCATTTATAATTTTTTCCTTATTCATACGATACCTCGTCTATATTGATTTTTGTTCCCCTACCACTTTTTCGACAATTACGTATATATTTCCTTTTTATATAGTAAAAAAGACCTTATAACTGGTATATAATTCCATGGTATAATAATAGAGAGATTGTCTGGAAGGTGGTCATCCTATGATTTGGTTAGTTCTGTTGTCACCCTTCATTATTTTAATTCCTATTATGATTTATTTTGATAAAAGAGGGGCTAGTCAGCCTCGTTTAGACAGTGAAAATCACCGCATAGAGCAGGACCAAGCAAAGCGGGACAGCTTTTTTACTCATGGAGGCGGAGATGGACCTGGGGGTAGCACTTAATTTAGGAGGAAAATTTGCATATAATTTCTTTTAAGATAAACACTACCATTAGTGTTTTTTAACACTAAACTTCAATGTGGAGGGATATACTTTGAATACTCTATTTAGCTTACTTGCAACTATTTTGGTAGCAGTGTTGAGAGCAACTTATTTAATTAGTAATAAGACCACTAGGATTTTAGACTGGTTAAGAGTGCCCTCTTTCGCTTAAGAGTTATTAAAGATATCTACAGAAACATTGATGTAAGAAAGGTGAGCCCATGTAGCTCACCTTTTTCTGTTGTTTTAGAAGTACTCTGTGTCGATGGTAAGTAAGGAGGATATTTACTTTTTCTTTGCGATTGCTATTCGATCGTCTGCAGTAGGAGGCTGCTCTAGCCAGCCTTTATTAATTAAAATATTTGTTCCATCTTCTGCGTAGAGACCAATTTCTGTCATTAAACGCATATACTGCATAAATAAATCTCTTCTCTGACAAACAGAAAGTGCAGTTCCATAGTACCCAACTGTTACTGCAACCAATGTTACAATGTGGAAAAGCATTAGTTTATCGGAATAAGGAGATACGGTACTGTTTGTAACCTCAGACGTCCAATTCCGTGGCACCGGAAGCTGCTCTTCCGTCAGAATGGAATTAAATATCTCCACATGCTTGTTACAAATTCTAGATCCTCTAATAAAATAATCTCGAATCTCCTTTGATTGGGATACCTGGCTAAACGCGGTTTCTAAGACAGCCTTAACAACTGTTTTTTGTATATTATAGTAAATGTTTCCAATTTCAATCCCATTTAGCGGTCTTCGTTTCCCAAACCAACCTGTGAGATAGTTTTGTTTATCAATCGTATCTCTATCGTGAGGGGTATTAATAAAAGGTGGTCTACTGAATATGCCTTTATGTAGCATAATATCTAAAATCCGGTTATATAAATCTGTCGTTTCTCGGTTACATTGGATATAAAATTCTCTCTGATCAATACGTACAGATGATCCTAATGATAATGAGTATGCGTTTAAACCATGAATGGTCATCACGTATAGGTATTGAAGTAGGAACGTTTCTGAAAATAAAGGAGGTGCATTAAGATTTACATCTTCCTTCGTAAATCCTTTTGGCAATGGATACATTTCTTGTTTTAAAAACTCCTCTATTTTTGTTACGTGGCCCTCAGACAAGTTTATAGCGTGATTTAGTATAGTTGACACCTCTTTGTCCTTTGTTGTCCCAACGGCATGGGTGAGAAAACAAATAGACATTGTGTCATTCATATATTGCGTCCATAAAGCTGAAAGCTCCGGAGCCGTTAACCTGACATTATGACTTACGTTCTCCATTACACACCTCCAAAAGTTTATTTTGATTTAGGGTAGGAGCCTGTGTGCTCATCAAATCATTAATCTTTATGATTTGTGAATTCTGGGAAATTCATTCATATTGTATTTTTAACCACGGAGCTCATTGAATGGATTTTACTAAAAGTAAAATAGCAAGAACACTAAAACAAAGTGAGCTGCACCCAATTGTTATGTGTCTAAACAATTAGGATGCAGCTCTTGCTAAGTTGTTCTTTTTAACATTTCGCAGTTACAAGTGCTCCATCCCTTTCTGATACGGTTAAACCTAGTCGATGCAAATGCTTACGAATTCCGCTTCTCTCCCAAGTTTTAAAGATTGGTACACTTAGTGTATTTTTCGGATAAAAAATTCCAACTTCCGTAAGTTCATCAAACGAGAGACCCTTTCGAGTGTAATTCTCGACCATTTCATCTCGTTTATCAATAACATTTAAAAATTTCACCATTTCTTGTTTAAATTCATCTTTTGAGAAGATTCCCTTTTGATGCCCTGTTATGTAGGTATGGGCATCAAGACTTAACAAACGATCTGCGGACTTAATAAAATCATCAATATCACCATCAGTTCCATTATACCAAGGACCAAATGAGGTCATATCATAATCACTTGCGTACACTACACCTAAGTCAGGAAAATATGGAGACGCAAGTCCACTTGTATGTCCAGGTGTGTGTAACATCCATACCTTTACACCCCCGAAAGAATACTCAACCTCGTATTCATACGTACCAGAGATTTGCTTCAAATTTTGAACCCACTCTTCAGGAAGGTTCTTTTTCCACATTTCAACCCCAGCATCTCCCCACTCTTGATAGATCCCATTCGCTCTTGCAATGCCCTCAATCGTTCGTGCCGTATCAAATTCTATCTGATTTATCCATTTCTCCGCATTCGGAAACAAATGGTTATGCTGAGTATGATCTGGATGGTAGTGGGTGTTCAGAATAACATGGACTCCGAATTGATCACGAATATCTTGCAAAGCTTTAGGTTCCGCACCCGAGTCAATCAAGACCTTATCAGGGGAATCAATATATATACTTCTTGAAAAAGGTACTTTGCTATTGTTTGGACCTTCTACAATAATTAGCGGGCCAATACGTTTCATCCAATCACCTCTTGTAAAAACATAGTAGTTTTATTCATATTTATTAAATGAATGATTATTCATTCATTGTACCACACTAAATCAATAAAATTAATTAATCTGACCGATCCTTTAAAAATTTGAGGAGGTCTATCCCCAGGATAAACCTCCATCATACTTATTTACTAACTACCTCTTCTGCTTCTTGGACAGAATGAAAAACTTCTACAGCCTTTGTCACATCAACGGAGTACCCCATTTCAATTAAGGTTTCCCCAATTAAGGTAATTGCCTTTTCAAGCATATCAGCTGGTGTATTGCCCATATGGCCTATACGAAAAGCTTTCCCTGCTAAGTGTGCAAGGGCTCCTGCGACAATAAGACCCTTTTTAGCAAGATTTGCTCTAAATGCTGCATCATCCAATCCTTCTGGATATAGAATACAGCTAAGAGTAGCTGCCGCTGCCTCTTCTTTTGCTAATGCATTCATCCCATACACTGCTAATGCACTTCTCACTGATTTTCCGTAAGTAGTATGACGGCGATATCGTCGCTCCATTCCTTCCTCAAGTACCAATCTCATGCCCTCATTATAAGCATAAATTAAGTTAACCGGTGGAGTTGCAAAGTATTTGCCTGGGTCATGCATGATTGGCAGCCAATTATATATATCGCAATAGTAGGCAGGTACACGTTCTATTTTGGCTCTAGCGTCCAATGCTGATTGGTTGAAAGCAACAATCGCCAGCCCTGGTGGCACACCAATTGCTTTTTGGGAACCTGTTAATACAACATCAATGGAACCGCCTTCTCCGAATGTTTTACTCATGTCCTCTTCCATTGCTGTGGTGGCACATACACCATCAAGAATGACAAGTGCACCGTACTTCTTAATAACTGGTAATAGTTCCTCTAAATTTGCAGCAACACCAGTCGAGGTGTCAGCATGTGTAATTGTTACAGCTTTAAAGTTTCCTGTTTTGAGCTTGTTTTCAACTTCTTGTGGAGAAACCTGTTTTCCCCATTCAGATTGTATGACGTCTACTTCAATCCCAAAGGCTTCCCCTATTTTAATAAAACGATCTCCAAAGTACCCTTGACTAATAACTAATAGTTTTTCACCAGATGCGACTGTATTTACAAGTGCCATCTCCATTGCGATTGTACCGGAGCCAGAAACAACAAACACTTCACCGTCTGTATTAAACATCTTTTTCGTTTTTTCAATGGCTTCCTTGTAAATAGCAACGAATCTTGGGTCGGTATGACTCCTTGTCTCTTCTCCCATTGCATCATAAATCGAGTCTACAACAGGTGTCGGTCCAGGTATAAGCAACATTTCTTTATTTCGCATGATTCTTCCCCCTTTAAGTGTCTAAAAATTAGCAATTATATAATTTCTATTATACTTTAAACTCTTAAAGTGTCATCCCATAAATTGGGCAAGTTTTTAACAATTCTATATTTTTCAAAAAACAAAAAGGATCGATCCCACGACCCTTTAAAATTTGTTATTTAACTTTATCGACCAGTGTTCCTTACTCACTTCCGTGTCTGCAAGTTCAAATGTGGTTCGATAGGGTCTAAACTTCACGTGTCGATTGACCGCATACAGTTCATCAGGGCTACACAAAAACAATCCCAAAGCTTCGTGATAAACATATCGATCTATATCTTTTGCAACCTCTTTTAATTTTGTTAAATCAGTCTCAGCAGCCATTTTTTTAAACCATTCGTTAAACTCAGGAATTTCTGGTCCTATACGTAGGGCACCGTTTTCACCAAAGAATTCTCGGTGAAAAAATGCAGGAGTTCCTTCATAAAATAATGCATTTTCAGTAGCTAAGAAAATGTCAAAGGCAGGGACGAGCTTCTTCTCGGCAATCACCCTTTTCCACTTTACTTCTTCCTCTTGTGGGATGACCGTTACGTTTACTGAAATACCTAGGGCTTTTTGAATTTGTGGCGCTATAAGATTAGCAATCTTCTTGAATTCCTTTGTAGTTGCGATTTGTAACGGTCTTTTATTTGGCCAGCCAGCTTCTTTTAGAAGTTTACGGGCTTGATTGGGATCGTACGGCCTTGGAGACAAGTCATCAGGGTAGTCAAAAGCCCATGGAGGAGTCATGGCAGGTAGTTGATGAGCGTATCCATGATACCCTCTGTTTACGATTTCCTCCCGATCAACTGCTAAATTGATTGCTAATCTGAGCTTACGATTATTGAAATCAACATCACGTTTGAATCGATTAAACGAACCTGCTACTATTCTCGGCCCCTTAACAGAGACAAGTTTCGCATATTGGGATTCGATTACTTTTTGGCATCTGAAGAACGAACCATTGTAACCATATCAACCTGGCCTTCTGTCGTCATACATAGATGAAGCGCCTGTTCAGGAGCTAGATCATTCCGAAAAACAATTCTTTCCAACCTAGGTCCCCGTTCTCTATCCCAGTACTTTCGGTTTGCATCAAGGACGACGAACGGTGAACGATCCTCCTGTGTCGTAAACCAAGTAGATTCAAAAGGAACCTTTTTAATAATCGCTTGAATGTTGTAAATAGAAGAGTAGCCGCTAGAGAGTATAAATGGTCCAGTGCCCCACGGGCCTGGTGCATCCAACACTCACCAGTGACCTTCAGCAGTTCCTAACTTCGCATAACCAAAACCAAGTTGTTTCCAAAAAAGCTGGTTTGCATAATGGTTTCCTCTCATTTGCCCAATAGCAAGACCATGTGGTTTTGGAAAATGATATCTAAGCTTATAATCATCAACCACTTCTAATATCGTTCCATCAGGAAAGTTCACCCACGTTCCAGGAGGATGAGGCGCAATCCATTTCTCAAGCTCGGTAAAATTCTGTAATACATTTTGTGCATTAAATGGCTCATTATTGTGATAGAATACACCCTTGCGCAAAGTCACTTCAAAAATAGAATCATCTACCCATTCAAAATGTGTACCCAATGATGGGATAATTCGGCCTTTATGGTCAGCTCTCACGGCCTCTTCCATCGTATTAAATAATACATAAAGCCAATTTAGTGGCGAGGGATCAACAACATGAATCGTACCAGCTATACTCGATACGGATAAATCTTCTGATTTATACATCCGGAGCCCCCTTTATTCTTGTTATAAAGGATATATACTCGCACTCCGTCTATTTTATCCATAACACTAGCTATAATGGTAAAATACGAAACTTAATAGCTTGCAATGCCACATAACAAACTACTTTTGCAAGCTAAGTCTTTTTATGTTTTTTTCCTAAAAGCAGTACTTGGGACAAATCCTCCCGTCACGTGTTGTCCGTAGGTAGTTGTAAGTGGATTTACTAATGGAGAAGATTCTATAAAAGATGACTGACCACCTGGAATCTGCAAATCAAATATCGTTACATCTGACTGGAAATTTGGACTGGGGAGATGATGGGGTCCGTAATAGTTGTAAAAATACGTGGGTTGAAAGGAAATAAACATTTTTGCACCTCTAACTATTTTTACTTATCCTATTCTTTCTAAGAGAATAATGAATAGATGGATGCACATTATTCTTTAGATTTTTCACCAAAACTAGAGAAAAGGTCCAACAGATTGACAAAATTAATAAACTCCTATTCAAATTTATTAGCAAAAAATATTCCTAGTCTTTTCAAGCTATTTTTTACCAGTCACTTCAATATTAAGTACCCTGAACATTTCAAGTCCTTCCCAACTAGGAACTCGATATAAAATAAAAATATGAATAATTTTGAACCTAGTTCCTGTTCATGATAAAATTATTATTTAACAGATAATTGTCTTTGGTTTTTTCTATTTAGATTTTGCAAAACTCTGTAGATGGTTTTCTTGATCATTAACATTTTATTCAAAAAAATTTCTAGAAGGAGGGAATTCCAATGAACACCGAAACAACGGTACATGACTACTTTAATCGCCCCCTTCGTGATTTGCGAATTTCTGTTACTGATAGATGTAATTTCCGATGCACTTACTGTATGCCGGCTGAGATATTTGGACCGGACTACCCTTTTTTAAAAAGAGACGAGCTCCTTTCCTTTGAGGAATTAGAGCGTTTAACAAAAATATTTGTCCATTCTTTAGGTGTTCAAAAGATTCGGATTACCGGTGGAGAGCCTTTAATGCGAAGAGACTTAACTGAACTAATTCGAAGGATAAAGAAGATTCATGGTGTAGAAGACATCGCGATGACTACCAATGGCTCCCTTTTACCTAAATATGCAAAAGGGCTAAAAGAAGCTGGTTTAAAGCGAGTTTCTATTAGTTTAGATTCCTTAAAAGATGAAATTTTCGGTAAGATTAATGGTCGCGGGGTTTCTGTTCAAACCGTTTTAGAGGGAATTGATGCAGCCAGTAAAGCTGGATTACAAGTAAAAATAAATATGGTGGTCAAAAAGGGAATGAACGACTCAGAAATTATTCCAATGGCTAAATTTTTTCGTGAAAAAGGTCATATTCTGCGTTTTATTGAGTTTATGGATGTTGGTAACACGAACCAATGGAAACTTGACGACGTTGTTCCGAAAAAGCAAATAATTGAGGATATAAATAAAATTATGCCGCTTGAACCTATTGATCCAAACTATACGGGTGAGGTTGCTAGTAGATACCGTTACGTTGGTTCGGATGTGGAGATTGGAGTCATTTCCTCTGTTTCTGATGCCTTTTGTTCAACCTGTAACCGAGCTCGCCTTTCAGCAAGTGGAATGCTCTATACATGTTTATTTGCATCCAAGGGGCATGATATTAAATCTCCTCTGCGATCCGATTTAACCGATGAGCAGTTAACCACACTCTTGCAAGACATCTGGAACGGAAGAAAAGACCGTTACTCAGAGGAACGAAGTGTCGTAGGCAAAAACCGCAAGAAGATTGAGATGAGTCATATCGGAGGATAAAGCACCCTATTATGAGGGTGCTTTTATGTTTTTACTATTTTTAAAATTTAATCCAAAAGCGATTGACTAGAAAAACTATGGCATATTACATGAATTTATTCGAACCTAGTCATTTATGTATTTCTTCTAAATAGTTTCTGCATATGTTCAATCTAATTATACCACTATTTCCCATCATTTATCAGTCTGTTCTTTCAATTTTTTACTGATATTCTTAGAATTACAAATGATAGGAGGTATCGGAATGATTGATTATAGAATAACTTCAAAAGAAGGTTACGATGATAAAATTGGAGATCTTGTAACTATGCTTGAATATACAAGAGCAACTATATTAGAAGACATAGAAGATTTAACCCCAGAAGATTTAGACTTCCTTCCTGATGAAAGCTCTAATTCCATTGGAGCCCTATTATTACATATCGCAGCAATCGAATTTGTTCATCAAGTTTTTTCTTTTGAAAACCGAGATCTTAATAACGAGGAGTTATTGAAATGGGATACCGCTTTATCCCTAGGAGCTAAAGCAAGAGCCGAAATAAAGAACAAACCTCTTGAGTATTACACCAAAATCCTAACAGAAATTAGAGAGAGGACTCTAACACTATTTAAAACACAACAAGATAGTTGGTTGTACGAAGAAAAACCCTGGGGGAAGATGAATAATTACTGGTACTGGTTTCACGTAATGGAGGATGAACTCAACCACCGAGGCCAAATTAGAGTGATTAAGAGATTACTAGAGAATCATCAATAGAGAAATGAGTCGATTTCCTATCAAACAAAGGAAATCGACTTTTTAAATGGGCTTAAATAACATTAATAAAGTATTTAATATATTCCTCTCTGGCCTTTAGCAAATTTTCATTGAGGTCATCAATTTTATGGGCTTCCTAAGTATTTAAAATTGACCTGTCAGCTCTACCAAGTGAAATATTTTTGGTTACAGTAAAGCCCTCTGAAACTGTTTTTCCCGAATCATTTTACCTACTGCAGAGCTATATATTTATTTCCCATCTAAGTGCCTTCTCACTTCATCTAAAGTCGGAAGAGCAGTCATAGCCCCTTTTGTTGAGGCAGCTAATGCACCAGAAACAGACGCAAATGTAGCCATATCAACAGCTTCTTCAATGGTTATTTTTCTAATATCCCCTTGGTATTCACTTAAGCGATAAAGAATCCCTGAAACAAATGCATCTCCTGCTCCAGTGGTGTCGATAGGGTCTACTTTCATTGCTGGAACATGCTTTTGAGAGTCATATGTATAAATATAGCTACCTTCTGCACCTAAGGTAATCATCATAAGTGGAATGTCGTATCCTCTCATTTTTTCTACCCCAGCATTGATGTCATTTTCACCGGTAATAAACTCTAATTCTTCTTCAGAGATTTTAAGAACATCTGCTTGATTTAGCATACTCTTAATCGTTTCACGAGCATTTTCTTCGGAGTCCCAGAGGCCTAAACGTAAATTGGGGTCATAGGACACGATCATGCCATTTTCTTTTGCTAGCTTAACTGCATGATGCGTTGCCTCTTTTGACGGGCTACTAATCATTGAGATCGACCCAAAATGGAGAATCTGATGAGAGAGAAAATCTTCTTCATCAATATCACTTACTTTTAAAAATCGATCAGCACTCGGATTAATATAAAAATCAAAACTTCGTTCGCCACCCTCTCCATTTGTGACGAAAACAACTCCTGTTCTCACATCGGAAGTTAGGAACATTTGGTTCGTTCTAACGCCATATTGTTCCAGTGTTTCTTTCAAAAATCTGCCTAAAACATCATTGCCTACTTTTCCTAAAAAAGTAGATCTAGCTCCTAAGCGAGCTAACCCTACCGAAACGTTCGCTGGTGCTCCACCAGGGCTTTTTTGGTAATTAATATTGTTTTCATCTAACGGAATAAAATCAATTAATGCTTCGCCAATAGAAATAATTCCTTTTTTCATAGGTATCACACTCTTTCATGATGAGTTACTATCTAGATTACTAATCCCTTCTCTATTCTACTCTTTTTAAACGCCTGTTTCCATGCCACGAAAAAGTGAACAAAAGGAATTGCATTAACGGAAAATAAACAAACTCGTCCCATTTAGAATCGAGTTTGTTTTTGGGGAACTCTTAAATCATCAGTAACTCCCGTATATCCTCTTCCGTTAAGGTTGCTGAGCCTTTTTCAGCAGGATCAAGAATTTCTTTAATAAGATGTTTCTTTTTCTCTTGCAGCTCGTTCATTTTTTCTTCAATGGTTCCTCTTGTCACGAGCTTAATGACTTGTACCGTATTGTCTTGACCTATGCGATGAGCACGATCTGTTGCTTGCTCTTCGACCGCTGGATTCCACCATAAATCATACATAATCACTGTATCTGCACCAGTCAGATTAAGACCTGTTCCACCCGCTTTTAAGGAAATAAGAAAAAAATCATGTTCTCCTTCATTAAATCGATTACAAAGTTGGACACGCTGTTCCGAAGGAGTTTGTCCATCTAGGTAGAAAAAAGACTGTCCTTGCAGGGCCAAATGTCTCCCAATCATTTCAAGCATCTTTGTAAATTGGGAAAAAATCAATACTCTTCTGCCTGATAGTCTGCATTCTTCAAGGATTTGAACAAGTTGCTCAAATTTCGCTGAGCGACCTTTATAGCTGTCCACGAATAATGCTGGATGACAACAAATTTGTCGTAGCCTAGTTAACCCTGCCAGTATCCTAATCTTGTTTTTGCGAAGGGTGTCCTTGTCTAAGTGCTTTAACGTATCATGTCTTAACTTTGCTAAATAAGCTGCATATAGTTTCTTTTGTTCAGGAAGTAACTCCATCGTTTCTAAAGACTCTAATTTGTCAGGGAGTTCAGACAGAACGTCCTCTTTCAATCGTCTTAATAAAAATGGACGAATTCTTCTCGATATCGTTTCCCTTGTAAGATGACTGTACTCTCTTAAACCTTGAAATAATTCTGGAAATACGACATGGAAAATAGACCATAACTCCTCAATTGAATTTTCAACAGGTGTTCCAGTGAGGGCAAAACGGTGGTCTGCTTTTAATTTCTTTACTGCCCGTGCTGTTTGAGTAACTGGGTTTTTAAAAGCTTGTGCTTCATCAAAAAACACCGTATGGAAGCTTTGATTTTCATACCACCTTAAATCCTTTCGTAATAAAGGATAAGTTGTAATGATCACATCTACACCGTCAAGATATTGCTGAACCTGTTGCCTTTCTTTTTGAGAGCCATCAATCACGATCGCCTCAATTTCTGGTGTGAATTTCATGATTTCACTAAGCCAGTTATAGCTTAAAGAAGCTGGGCACACAATTAAAACAGCTTTCTTTTTTTCGCGGATATGATGAAGTTCAGACAAAATAAACGTTATGCTCTGTAACGTTTTACCTAACCCCATATCATCTGCTAAAACTCCACCAAATCCATAGCTTGCCAGTGTCTTCATCCACTTATAACCATGTTTTTGATAGTCTCTTAACGTCTGTTCTAATTTGTCTGGTATTTCAATATTCATTTGTTCTGGATGAAAAATTTGATCTAAGAATTGCTTGAAAGACTCTTCTATCTTAAACAGGTCTTGATTATTAAAAGCACTTAGAGAGGAAAATCCCTGAATAAAAGGAAGCTCAAACTGACTTTCTATATCTTCCGGTTGAACAGGAATGGTCTTTAAAAAACGTTGGATTTCCTCATACTCTCTTGATTCTAATGAGAGAAGCGAACCATTTTTCAGACGAAAATATTTACGTTTTTCCTCTAATGCTGCTAAAAGGTCACGTATATCTATATCTTTTATTCCATCCAATTCAAATTTAAACTCTAGCCAATTCGTGCGCTCTTTTTTCACTTTAACACGAATCCGTGGTTTTGCATTTTCTCTGAAAATTCGATTTCTAATTGCTGTTGTGGCATATATTTGAACTAGTTTTTGTAGCTTTGGAACGGTGTGGTATAAGAACTCATACTCAAGCTCTTCATTTTGTAAAATGTATCCGCCGTCCGTCTTTGTAAACTGGCTTTCATCCATCAGTTGTAGGATCTCGTCTTCTTTTTCCACATCCCTTATGACAAGTGGACCGCTACTAAGCTCCCTGCTCTCTAATGGATTAATAACCACATGGTCATAGTGAAATTCCACACCAGCTAAAAGGCGGTTCTTTACCCGATCCAAGTAAAGCTTTGCTTTTAACGGCGTTTTCATAAATTCTTTACTAACATCGTGTGATACTTGAACATTCCCAAGCCGCTTTAATCCAGGAATTACTTTTTCAATAAAGAATGGCAATTGATCCTGATGGATAGGAATTTCGTCTATTCTTGAAGAATTAAGCATCTGATTTAATTCGAATAGCCGTTTTGAATCCTCTTTGTTTAACGAAACAATCTTTCCTGCTGATAACACTGAATGATAAGAGTTCATCAACACTAACCGGTCCATTCCTTTAATTATAAGGCCATAGGACGTCCGAGTGCGTTCTTCTAAATGAAACTGCAGTGGCAGTGTTTGCGAAGTTACAGTAAGTTGATAGGCTTGTTCACCGTATTCTAACTTTACAGAAGGCGACAATACTAAAAATGGCAATAGCCGCTCCCATGAGGATGGCGGGATCAGAAGCATCTGATTCCTCATGATATAGTCTGTCGGTTCTACTAATGTATTTATAAATGCTTTCTCATCATAAATAACTTGAATTAACTGGTGAAGTACCCCATCTGTTTCCTTTTGAAAACAATGACTGATAGGATTGTATAGGAAAGATGATCCAATTTGATGCGATTCCCGGCTCTTAACAGCCAATAAAAAGTCACGTATCTCCGTTACCATTGTTGAGCCTAACTGAGCTTCGATCCCGAACATATTTTGTCCGTTTCCTATCGTTAACACTCTACAGGTAAAGGTTACATCCAATACCTCCCTATCTTCAAAGTGAAGCTGATGACCACTTGAACGAACGGACTGGTCCTTGAACAATGTAAGTAAGCCTTCTGTAAGGTCGGATTCTGAAGAATTTACTCCATCTAACTGGATGGCAGGACTTGTCCCTTTTCGTTGCTTTTCATAAATGGACAATAGAACAGCAGCAATATGCTGACATTCCTTACTAAACGAGGCTAGCTTTGGACAACTACATGTTGCTTGAAATCCTCCATCACCTTCTGCATGGATTGTAACAGCAAAATCCTCAGTACCCTTAACAATCGCCTCACATACATCGTTACTATAATGAGTAACATCCACTTTTTTCGTACGATAAAATGCATCCCCTCTTTTGAAGGAGACAGTACCACACATATCTTGAATCATTTTCAGAGTTAACTTGATATTCAATGCATTTCTCCTCCCTCTGAGGAACAAGATTTTTGATAAAACGATTGTATCATAGAAGGGAAGAGTGTGCTTACTTGCCAATCATATAGAAAAAGCTTTAGAGAATTACCCCTAAAGCCTTTTACAAAAACCTAATTTATAATCATTTCTGCTTTTTTAACCTCGTTACTCTTCCAATCAGCCAACCAATTCGTAATGATATCTTTCAATTCTTGATCTACTGGAGCTTTAATTATTTTTTTCGTATTATTTAAGATTTTACTCATGCTAAACTCCAAATCTGTTTTACGAAGCATATGTGTCATATCACTTATGACATGAATTTCGCATTCTCCTTGAACCAACTCTTTTATCTTCTGTAAGTCGTCTACTTTTACATTTACATCCTTTGATCCTGTGATTGCAAGAACTGGGCATTTCACATTTTTTAATGATGTGGAAACATCAACCTCTGCACTCTCTCTATTCCATTTCGCATTAATTTTTTTTCCTTTGTAACGAACCACTGGCTCATCTGTTTCTGATACAACTCTAATTAAGTCATCATTCATCTTCTTAATTTTCTTCTCTAGGTTGATAAACCTTAGTAACCACCCTTGAAAACCTTTAAGGCTTTTAATTTCTTTATACATTTGCTCCCTTTGCCATTCCATTGTTTTCGCAAGTGGCTCTGCAATACTAGCAAGAAGGATCATCCCACTTACAGGGTTTCTATCATTTACAATCGGTGCAATAATCCCACCTTCACTATGCCCTAATAATATCACTTTCTCAGAATCAATATTTGGGTGATTCTTAGCAAATGTTACTGCAGCCTCAGCATCGTCAATTAGATCGTATGCTCCTGCTTCATAATAATCACCTTTGCTTGCTCCTACTCCCCTTTTATCGTAACGAAGAGTTGCAAACCCTTGCTCTACTACTAAATCACTTAGTTCTTTAAATGCATTTATGGGAAGCCCTTTAGCATTGGAATCACGATCTATTTCGCCACTTCCATGGACCATTATGATTGCCGGATATTTTTCAAGATTGCTATCTGGTAATGTTAATGTTGCCGCTAAAGGATATTTCGCTGGAATTGTCACTTCCAATTTTTTACTCATCTATTTCATCCGCCTTTGTTTTTCTCGTATTTGTATGTAATACGACCTACAGGTATAAATCGTTCAGTAAAAAGATAAATTTTTTATAAAAAAAAGATAGATGTAGCCATCTACCTTTTTAACGCTTTTTATTTTTAGATTTCCAAACGATATACCCTAATATAAAACCAAATGGCAAATAGACAATCGCACGGACTAGAATAGCTATCAAGCTTTCCGTAAAGGATCCATATTCCACACCATTAAATGCTGTATCCATTATAAAGATTAGTATTGAACCAATGATTGCAAAAGCAATCCCGAATATCCAACTATAACTCCATTTATTGTTTTTGATATCTAATACACCCCTAATCCATTTTTTTACACTGTCATTATTGTAGCATATGGAACTTACTTGCCCATACTCTGTTCTGCCTGTATGACATGATTCATTACGATTTCCATTTCTCCTGTAAGATGTACGACTCCGTCTACATGATAAAAGGTCGTATTCAGGAAATCCTCCTCATTTTTTGCATAAAGATAAACACGTTTATAAGCCGCGAGAGCAATCCCTAACTCTACATGGGTTCCATTTCCACCTGGTAGGATGACCAAAATAAAATCAGATTCCTTCACGGCCTTTAACTCATCTGTTCCTATTTCCCTCAGCTGCTCAACTGTATTAGCCTTCTCATTTTTCGTCCAATCATATGTATGAACAAATCCCACTGATTTAAGAGTAGTTGCTGCTTGTTGAACGGTCTCCTTATTCGTGAAACCTGATGCAATGTAAAATTTCTTCACTTGTATGTTCTCCTTAAAACGATAATTTCCAAATCCACCTTTAGTATACAGTAAAAAGGCATAATTTCGCCTTTTGTCTTAATCTTGTACTATTAATCTCTTTAACTTGTAAATTATTGTTAATCGGTAGTATGATAGTATGCGGATTGATTTTAGAAACGAGGAAAACATCATGAGAATTAGAGATTGGGACTTAAATTTAAAGGTTCGGTTGTTTGGTGAGGCAATGATGAATATTACATTCTGGATGTTCTTTCCCTTCCTAACCATTTATTTTGCTGAGGAATTTGGAAAAGCGCAAGCAGGACTCTTACTTGTATGTTCACAACTGTTTTCTGTATTTGCTAATTTGATGGGGGGATATTGTGCTGACCGGTTCGGGAGGAAAACTATGATGGTTCTTTCCTCTTTTGGTCAGGGAGTCTGCTTCCTTATATTCGCACTAGCAAGTTCACCTTGGTTTCATTCACCATGGATAGGCTTTATTGCGTTTGCTTTAGTTGGTTGTTTTGGCTCAATCTATTGGCCTGCAAGTCAAGCGATGGTTGCAGATGTTGTACCTGAAAAGGATCGGAGCAATGTGTTTGCCGTGTTCTATACCTCTATTAATATTGCGGTCGTTGTAGGTCCTTTACTTGGTGCCATCTTTTACAGCAACTATTTTTCACAGTTACTGCTGATTTGCGGAATAATATGCATAGGCTTGTCACTGATTTTAGCAAAACTAACTCGAGAAACTGCACCGGTGATGACTCAAGTAAACAAAAGCGACAAGTGGTATTCATTTTTGAAAAATCAAGTGAAAGACTATGGGGTTATACTAAAGGATCGTGTCTTCCTCCTTTTCATTGTGGCAGGAGTTCTAGTATCCCAAACCTTTATGCAGCTTGATTTATTGTTCCCAGTCTATACGAAAGATGTGGTCCATAACCAAACTTTTTTTGCTTTTGGAGATTGGTCCATTAAAGTGAGTGGTGAACAGGCCTTTGGGATCATTTTGTCTGAGAACGGTTTAATTGTGGCATTGCTAACGGTAGTCGTAACAAGATGGATGCTTAAGTACAGGGAAAGAAATGTGTTTATTTTATCGTCTTGTATGTATGCGATTGCTATTTTCTTTTTCGGTCAAACCCAATGGATATGGGGCCTAATTTTTGCAATGGCTATTTTTACACTTGGAGAATTAATGGTTGCGGGTTTGCAGCAAAGCTTTATTTCAAAAATTTCTCCAGAGAACATGCGTGGTCAATACTTTGCGGCTGCCAGCCTTCGTTTTACCATTGGAAAGACGATCGCACCCATTAGCATTCCACTAACCGTATGGATAGGGTATCAGTGGACATTCATGATTCTTGGTTTACTAGCATTAGTAAGTGCTTTATTATATTGGGTTATGTTCGCAATGATTGAAAAACCCAAAGCTGTTCTGTTGAAAAAGAGTTCCATATAAGATGAAACTAGGAGTAGCTAAAAAAGGCTACTCCTATGCTTTTGTATCCTGTTAATTAGCTCTAGTTACATTTTTTTAGTTTCTATAATTCCTTTAACATAGTTAAAAACAAAAAAATGCCAGCAACTTTGCTGACATGTTTTAATAAGTTAAGACTGTGTACAAACCAATTTTAAGCTATATAGAAGTGAACCATAATTAGCAAAAAATTAACGCTAACCTTTGAAAACATTGTGACCCACCCAACTTCTTTATTAGAATATTGTGTTAACCCAATATTAACAAAATATTATTGATGCTATGTTAATATAACATGAATTTTCTATGAATTTTATTAACAATTTTCACCAATGTATGAGGCATTTATATAATTCTCCTTTTATCACATCATCGTCGATTCTTAGATTTTTATTCAAACTTTATCTTGCCTGTGTATGTTAAACATATCCATATAAAAAATCTAGTCCAACATATTGTAATAAAAATCTGGACTAGATTTGGAGCTTCAAATATGTAAATTTTTATTTACCATTTAAATCGTTCAGTTCATCGATTAGCTGCTTGCTTCTCTTTGCATTTCCTTCTGCAAAGTTTTGCAGGCGATCTTTTAACTCGTTATCATCGTGGATTCTTTCAGCTGTAATTAAATAAGTTCTCATTAACTCTTCTTCAGTTTCAATGGAATTCTTGAGAACTTCCTCTAGAATTCCTTTTTCTTCCTCACTTTTACCTTTAAACATTGGGAAACCTCCTTTTACCCTTATTATTTTCCTTATAGGGTTGATTAATAACCTACAAATCATAAAAAAATAGCCCCACAAGCGTGGGACCATCTCTAATTACTTCACTAAAGAAGAAGCTTTTGAATGGATGTAGAAATCTTTTTCGTTATATACAGTGATACCATCTAACTTCTTAGTTGACTTAAATGTTTTAGATGAAACTGTACGATATACAGTTGCGTAATTTTTGTTAATTGGGAATTCGATACGTACATTGCCTTTTGTTGCAACAAAAACTTCATTATTTTCATAATTACCATCTTTAAGTATTTCTGTCGTGTATCCTTTTTTCGCATACATTCCCTCAGCATTTACATATAACTCATCAGTTAATTTACTTAAGTCAAAGCCCATAAATTTAGCCATTGTCTTAGCTAGGTCAGTGTTTTCTACTGTACCAAATGGTCTAGAAGGTCCATAAGAGTAAAGGAATACGTCTTCACCAGTATGTCCACCAGTTGTAAAACCGATATTAGCTCTGTTAGCTAACATTTTTGACATTAAAGATTGTAGGGCTCTTGCATCCTTAGCTTCCTTAAGAGACTTCATTTCTTCATCACTTAAATCATCTAATCCGTATAATGCAGCAACTTCTTTCATATTTGACTTATCTTCTTTTAGTTGAGTTAATGCACCCTCAAGAGTCATCGTAGCTTTCTTCAGTGGATCTACATAAGTAGATACTGGAATGTTCGTATAAGTATTACTTGTATTCATGTTACCAATCGTAATACCACTGTTACCATGGTCACTTACGGCAATAACCATTGTGTTCCCATCTTTTTTAGCAAACTTTAATGCTTCATTTACTGCATCATCAAACGCTATCACATCTGTAATCATTCCGATTGTATCATTACCGTGAGCAGACCAATCAATTTTACTACCTTCAACAAATAAGAAGAACCCATCTTTATCTTTTGATAAAGTATCAATAGCCTTCTTTGTCATATCAGCTAATGACGGCTCATTTGACTTAGAAGTTTGGCGATCTAAATCGTACTTAAGAGCGTTAGGAGCGAATGCCCCCCAGATCTTGTTAGATTTAGAGCTTAATAATTCATTTCGATCTTCAACAAGATCATAACCATTTCCTTCAAGATACCTAACTAAATCCTCTCCATCTTTACGAGAGTTTCGCTCTTCGCCAGGTTGAAGAGCTTCTTTTCCGCCGCCCAGCACTACATCAATGCCTTGGTAGACTTGCTGTTCAGCAATATCACCGTAATTGCTTCTACTAGTTACGTGAGCTGAGAAACCAGCAGGTGTAGCATGTTGAATTTCTGAAGTTGAAATAATACCAGTGGCTTTTCCTTGTTTCTTAGCTCCTTCAAGTACGTTTGCAACTGGTTTAAATGCTTCTTCTTCTGCAACCTGATCAAGGCCTGGTGAATTTACAACAGATGGGAGAACACCTATGTATTTATCATTAGATTTATGTCCTGTAGCTAATGCTGTTGCTGCAGGAGCTGAGTCTGTGATCGCTGATTCAGCTGAATATGTTCTTACAGCACCACTTGCGATTTCTTCCATAGCAAGAGCTTCACCCTTATACCATCTAGCAAGGGTTGTAGCACCAGAGCTAGTACCATCCATGACCATCATGATGACATTTGTAGGCTTTTTCGTTTTGTCATCTGCTGAAACAAAATTAATACTAGATGCATAGCTGAATGAACTTGCAACAATCGCACCCGCTACCGTCATACCTACCAACTTATTTTTCAAGTTCTTTTTCATCAATAATCCTCCAATATATTAATCTTTTGAACTCGTCCTAATCATAAGATAGTTTTGTTAACTAGATTTTAAGATTACATAAAGGTTTCTTTTGTTTTTTTTGAAATTTTGTAAATTTAATAGAAAAAACCTTGATATGGATACGATATCAAGGCTCTACTAATATATGATTTTTATGATTAATTACAAACCTTTGCATAATATAAAAAATTTCTGGGAAGTTACAACCTTAAATCTGCATTTTCTTCTTTATTTATGATTCTAATTAGGATAATCGTTAGCAAAATGATAGTTTTTGTAATTTAAGGAAAGTATATTTAACAATTATCATGATTTCTGCCAAGATCCTTCGGGTTATCGATTATTCGACAAACACACACCTCGCCAGCCACAACAAAATACAGAAAATCCCCAAAACAAATACCGACCCCATACCTAGGAGTCGGCACTCATCATTCTATTCAAACGTACCTTTTACTACCACTTCTTTATTCCTTACCATAACTTTGCCCATTGCAATTACAGTATTAATATCAAGGGTATCCTTTTCAATCAATACGATATCAGCATCTCGGCCAACTTCAATCTTTCCTTTTCGACCTAACTTAAGAACTTTTGCAGGATTTTCTGTAATAACTTTTAAAGCTGTATCTGGTGCAATATTTTCATTTAAAATAGCATCCTTCACTTCACGGTATAAAGAAGAAACCTTGCCAACTTGCAGCCCTACAAAGTCACCGTTGTGGTCAAATTCCGGTAGACTAGCTTGTCCATCAGATGTAAATGTAATTTGGTCAATCGGAACTCCAGCCTCTAACATACGTTTAAGGCCAATGCTACACTTCACTTCGCCCTCTTCTAAAAACTTCGGAATGGTACTTGTCGTAAAATCAACATAGCCACCTTTTTTAGCAAATTCTATACCAACTTCAAACAACTCACCATTTCGGTTAATATGGGTTGGATGAAATTGAGTAATGGGTAAGTCGGTGTTTTCAACAATCTCTTCTAGGAGTTTTAATCGGGTATCGCTATCTCCAACATGGATGTTCACAATTCCAGCCTTACCTGATAAAATACCTGCCACTCTTGCTTCTGCTGTTAATCTAGTCAATTCATCAAAAGTAGGTTGGGATGATCGATGATCAGCTATCGCGATTTCACCAACTCCAATGATTTTATCAATAAGAATGATATCATCTTGAACACGTCCAGTCAGACTACGTAAAGGAACTTGATATGAACCAGTATGTACAAAACATGTAATTCCTTCTTCCTCTAGAGCGCGGGCTTTAGCAATAAGCTCTGGCATAGTTCGTGTTGTACCATCTGTCCCCAGCACCCCAACCATCGTTGTAATTCCAGCAGTTGTAGCATCTGACAAATTTAATTCAGGTGTTCTAGTTCGAAAGCTACCTTCTCCACCACCCCCTGTTATGTGGACGTGTGAATCGATAAATCCAGGAACAATATAAGTCCCTGTTGCATCAATCACTTCTATTGGAAGCGAATTTACCGCTTCAATATCTTCTTTAATAAGTCCAACACGACCATCGACTAGTAAGACATCTTTTTTCCCAAGATAAGCCGGAGCATAAACCTCCCCGCCTTTTAATAATTTCAGCAATGATGTAACCTCCTATATGATGAAAATATCCTAGTAAAAAGGGGCAACCAATGTTACCCCATCATAATTTTTTATAAAAAACTTTTTTAAGCTTGCTTTAACCTCTTTATGAAAAATTAATCAGTACAGCTGTAATGATAAATACAGATGCTAATGTGAATAAAAGCAATTGGAACTTGATTTGAAACTTAAACCATTTAGCCCAATCTAATCTTGCAGCTCCTAGTACACCCATTAGCGCAGCTGAAGTAGGAACGATCATATTTGTAAAACCGTCTCCTAATTGGAAGGCAAGAACGGCAACCTGTCTCGTTACTCCAACAAAGTCAGCTAGTGGAGCCATTAATGGCATTGTAAGAGCTGCTTGCCCAGAACCTGATACAACGAAAAAATTAAACACGGATTGGAACACGTACATGAACCAAGCTGAAAGTGCAGTTGGTAAACCGTCAATCATATTTCCTGCGCCATAAAGAATGGTGTTAAGGATAGATGGTGAAGCTGGATCGTCTCCACCAAGAATTAATACAATTCCTTTCGCCATACCTACAATCAACGCAGCAGGAAGTAAATCCTTAGCACCTTGTTTAAATCCTTCAGCTAGATCATTTACTCGCATATTGTTCAACTTAAAGATGACACCGATAATCCCTGAAACTAAACCGATTGTAAAGAATTGAGTCGCGATCTCAGGAATGTAATATGCATGCTTGACAACACCCCAGATGATCCAGACAATCCCTAATGCAACAGTTCCAATAACAAGCCCATGTCCAAGACTAAATCTTGCTTTTATATCGGATTCTTTGAAATCTTTTCTAAAATAATCATCCGTATCATATGCGATGGAACGAGTTGGATCTTTTCTAATGCTTTTTGCATACATCCAAGTATAGATGATCCCTACTAATGTAAATACTGCCCACATCGTAAAGCGGAAGCCGAACCCTGATAAAACAGGTACTCCTGCAATCCCTTGTGCAATTGCCACACTAAAAGGATTCATCCATGAAGTTGCAAATCCAATCTGTGTTGCTACATATGTAATCATAATACCAGTAATAGAATCATACCCAAGGGCAATGATGATAGGAATTAGGATCATCGCAAATGCAATGGCCTCTTCTCCCATTCCAAATACTGCTCCACCTAATGAAAATAAGATAAACAAAATCGGGATAATAAGGCTTTCTCTACCTTTTGTTCTTGCAATAACGGATAGAATTCCTTCCTCTACTGCACGTGTCTTCATGATAATTCCAAAAGCACCACCGATAATAAGAATGAATGCAACGACACCTACAGCAGATCCCCATTTACTACCTGAAACCAATCCTTCGAAGACATAATTTAAAAATCCAACACCGCCGTATGGCTCGAAAATCCCTACGCTAATTTTTTCCTCTGCTAATGTGAAACTATCAGGATCTAGAACTGTTTTCGTTTGTTCTTCCCCATTTTGAGTAAAGGTAACTTCCTTTGTTTCATAGACCCCTGGCTGAATGACATACGTTAATAGAGTTGCCAGTAAAACAACAAAGAAGATAATAATAAACGTGTCCGGCATTTGAAACCTTGATTTCTTCATTTCATTCTCCCCTTTTATTTTTTAAGTAAGCGTTTCCCAACTGTTCACTTTTTATATTGCAAAAAGTATGCCAACTTACCAAAACCCAAATTCACAGAATATTTTAGTAATTTATGGTTATTAAATCTTACATATCCTATAATTGGTTGTTATAATTAACACATATATAACCAGCTACAACCAATTAGGAGGATTCCATGATCGCTAAAAAAGAAATTGTCATATTAGCAGGAACTCGAGAAACGAGAAAAGCATTAGCTAACCAGCTAGATGAAATTATCGGTGACCTTGTCAATGTGAAGAGTTATTCCGTTGAGGAGCAGTTGCCCCCCATAATCGAAAATCAAATCATTATTTTCTCCTCTTATCTAATTGATGATGAGGTAAAACACATAATCGGAAATGGGTGCAAGATTATTATCGCCAACCGTACCATCAACTATCAATTCATTGATAAATTGCTCTTTCTTCCAAAAGAAACCAAGGTTTTATATGTAAATGACTTTCCTGAAACCGTCTCTGAATCGATACATACATTAAAAAAACTAGGGATTGACCATATTCACTATGTCCCCTACTATCCCGGCAAACTGCTAATCGAACATACCGAAATTGCCGTTACACCTGGAGAAGTTGAACTTGTACCTCCTTCTATTTCTCAAATCGTTGATATTGGTGTTAGATTAATAGACATTACAACAATCATAAGAATACTAGATGTTTTGCAATTCCCAGAGGAAAACGGCCTAGATATTGCTGATAAATACACGAAGAAAATCATTGAACTCAGCCAAAAGCTGGCAAAGACCAATAATAAAATTAACCTTCTTAATAGACATTTAAAGGAAGTAGTAGACGGCGTAAACGATGGTATACTGGCTTTTACCTACAACGGAAAAATTACTGTATTTAACGAAGTGTTGGAAAAACTAACAGGTGTGTCTTCAAAATATGCAATTGGTCAAAACATTCGAAAGGTACTAAAAAATCATAAATTAATTGAGTTTCTTTTTTCACAAACTGATACTCACGATCAATATTTCAGTTTAAAAGATACGGACGTAATGGTGCATCGCTTTCATCTTTTAAAAGAACAATCAATTGTTGCGACTTTCAAAAATGTAAATGAAACCATTGAAATGGAGCGCGCAGCTAGAAATGAGCTTGTCAAAAAGGGCTATATCGCCAAATACTCCTTCTCAGACATCATTGGAAATAGCCTTGAGTTGCAAGAGACAAAAATAGTTTCTATGAAGCTAGCAAGAACCGATTTAGCCATCTTGATTCAAGGGGAAAGTGGTACTGGAAAAGAACTATTTGCAAGCGCCATTCATAACGAATCTCCTAGAAAAACAGGACCCTTTTTGGCTGTTAATTTCAGTGCTTTACCTGAGGATTTATTAGAGAGTGAGCTTTTCGGATACGAGGATGGGGCCTTTACTGGTGCCAAAAAAGGCGGAAAAAAGGGGTTATTTGAACAGGCAGATGGCGGTACTATTTTTCTAGATGAAATCGGCGACATAAGTCCAAAGCTTCAAGCAAGATTACTTCGAGTCTTACAAGAAAAAGAGATTAGGAGAGTTGGAGGCTCACGAAACATCCCCATTAATGTAAGAGTTATTGCAGCGACCAATAAAGATCTCATTAGTATGATAAATCATGGAACTTTTCGTGAGGATTTATATCACCGTTTAAAAGTTTTGTTTATTGAACTTCCTCCATTGAGAAAGAGAAAGGGTGACCTTCCCGTATTAATAAAACATTTCATTGAGGAAACGAATTCAAATCATGTAGATGTCTCGAAGGATGCCATCCAAATTCTCCAAGACCTCCCTTGGTACGGAAATGTTCGAGAATTGAAGAACACGATTGATTATATGCTTGCTGTTCACGATGGCAACGTACTAAATAAGAAGGATATTCCTGGGATGAACTTTTTCCAGAGAAACAAATTACAGACAACAAGTACCAACGAGGATTTTCAAGAAAAGAGAGAGCTTTCTTTAAGTCCAGAACAAGAAATGATTATTGAAATCATATACAAAATCTCACTAGAAGGAAAAATTGCAAGCAGGAAATCGATATCAGAATATACAACAGGACATAATCAATACTTTGAGCTGTCTGAACAACAAGTTAGACAACGTATTCAACAGCTTGAGGAGTTAGGTTTTGTGACAATTGGTGTTGGGCGTTCAGGTACAAGGCTTTCCAGAGCAGGCTTAGATTATGTTAGGTTAGGCTCATTTGAGAAGGCTCTGTGATATTAATGCCTATACAAGGTTGTCCTCCTTTCATAACATAGTAATAGAAAGGAGGGACAGACTATGAAAAGATACACACATATTACAAACATCGGTAAAATTAAGGTGAGCAATGTTTCCCACGGAGCATCTGTTAATTATGGACCAGCCATCCATAAAGGATACCAGGCAAATGTAAAACTTGTTACAGATCAATTAGCAATTGGAGACGAGTTTACCTTTGGCTGTCCTAACGAGCAAGAAAATGGAGAAGATGACTCAGAATAGTAATGTTCAAATATAAAACGATGCTCATCAAGAGCATCGTTTTTACAATTTCATCAATATTTTATGGATAGTGCATCAGCTAAATAAGGTCCGTATTCATTTCTACTTGGTGAGTGCTGTCCAAGTATCTGAACATTGTGTAACGTATGAGCAAATCCTTTAGGGTGAGGTACACTATAGTCCTGTGATGGCCAATGAGCTATTTGAAGTTTATAGTATTGAACCGGTGTGCTTGGAACATATGCACAAGTGTTTCCTTTTTGAAATTCCTCGTCAACTACTTGACCTTTAAAACTCTGATTTGGTTGTGGCCAACCTATTTGAGCTAATGCCTGTGACTCCTGTTGTCCTAAGCCATACATGGGACTTCCTTGTCTATACAAATATGGATTCATCAGCAACTCCTCCTCTAACGCTTTTACCATATATTCTTATTCAGCCCTTAGCTATTTGCTCATAGTTTATGTTTGAGCCATCACGAGTCAAGTGTAACTGAATATAATACGGTATCAATTGTATGAGGTGATTACGATGATTCCAACACATATCAATAATATATTTGGCATTCGAATTAATAACTCCTCGAACAATGCATCGATTAACTATGGAAATGCGTTGCATAAAGGGCATCAAGCAAATGCAAAAATGACAGTTGGCTATTTACAACCAGGAGATGCAAACTTCAGTCCATTACAATTTAATAACGCTAACTTTTTTAATGATCCAGATGTGACAGACCAAGGACAGGTTCAGGTTTAACGGCTTTTTTCTAATAATTACTATATGTTAAAACATCTATTTCACGGGGATGCATTGCTGTAAAAAATGAGACTAACCTTGCCTAGGGACAGAAGTTCAATTTTGTTACCAAGAACTCTTCAATATCAACTTAGTTGCGGGACGAATAACTATCTTCCTTACCACGAACTATTCAATATCAGCTTTGTCGCGGTAAGAATAACTACCTTTCTTACCACGAACTCATCTGCACCAGCACTGTCGCGGTTCGAATATCTATCTTCCTTACCACGAACTATTCAATATCAGCTTTGTCGCGGTAAGAATAACTACCTTTCTTACCACGAACTCATCTGCACCAGCACTGTCGCGGTTCGAATATCTATCTTCCTTACCACGAATTATTCAATATCAGCTTTGTCGCGGTAAGAATAACTACCTTTCTTACCACGAACTCATTTGCACCAGCACTATCGCGGTTCGAATATCAATCTTTCTTACCACGAATTATTCAATATCACCCTTGTCGCGGTAAGAATAACTACCTTTCTAACCATGAACTCATTTGCACCAGCACTGTCGCGGTTCGAATATCTATCTTCCTTACCACGAACTATTCAATATCAGCCTTGTCGCGGTAAGAATAACTACCTTTCTTACCACGAACTCATCTGCACCAGCCTTATCGCGGGAAAAAAACCGATGTATTTTACCATATCATACTCACCCGGTAGTTCATGGTATATAGTTTTACTACAGAGAACTTCAGCCCAGCTAAACACTATAATTAAGAATAGGTGATTTCCTCACACCTATATCCATTTTTGTATATACTATTCCATCAGCCTAATACCTAGATTGGAGGATTTATGATGGTATCTCACATAAATAATATCCTCGGAATAAGGATTAACAGTATTTCATCAAATGGTTCTTTGAATTTTGGCAATGTATTGCACAAGGGGCAGCAAGCAAACTTAACCGTACATGCGGGTTATTTGCATGCTGGTGACGCTAATCTTAGTCCACTAAAATTTGATAATACGAATAATATTAACGATCCAGATGTACAGGATCAAATTCAATCGCAATATTAATCCTTTTTAAAAGGAATGAGTCTTTATGGATTTACAAATAAACATAAAAAATATAAGGATTAACTCTATAAGTACACTAGGGTCATTTAATGTTGGAAAAATTATGATTACAGAGAACAGTGCTACTTCTGCACAGTACTCTAAAACGGATTATACTGAAGAAGAACTAGATGTGAATGAAGTTTTAAAAGAAGTTCCAGACGTTCCAATCGTAGAAGAAATTGTTGAGTCTACCCTGGGTGAAGAAGGATAACAGCTTTGCTTTATAATTAAAAGGAGCGATATTAAGATGAACAATTACTGGCCATATACCTATTACCCTTACAATTACCAACCCCAACAACCTATCGATCAACGCTACTACCACCCAAAGTATGTAAACCATACAGAACAACAGCAGAATCAAAACCTGAACCAGGAACAAAATTTGAATCTGTTGCAGTACCAAAAGCAAGAGAATGAACAAGCTCCCACCTCTTCGCCTTCATCCCTAGTCGAAACTATCTTAGAAAAGCTAAATAAAATCGAAGAAGAACATAAGAAATTGAAAAAAGAAATAGAAAATATTAAGCCAGTAACCATTGAAAACGTAAACTATAAAATTCAAGACTTAAGTGTCCAAGAACTCTCAGGTACGTTATTAGTTGGTTTAACCTCCTTAAGTGATGCAGAGGAGTTAAAAAAGCTTTTAACCGAAAAAGGGCCCGTTTCCTTAAATGATATGGACACGGAAGATATACAAAACTCAATGGGCGAAGAGAATACTACTGAAAATCAAGAATCCTAATACGTAAATCTCCCTTCCTCCTCATAAATGATACGATAAAGCAACCGGAAAGCTTCCTGCTCATTTTTAGGTAGGGTATCTACATTTGGAAGCATCTTAAACAATCTAGATACAATTGGTAAATGCAATTTTGCTTTTCTAATAACCTCTTCGTCTACTAAAAGCTCAGTGCCACCTGTAGCTATTATTTCACCGTTCATTATAATGACAATCATATCTGCCCAAGATGCCGCAAAGTTAACGTCATGAGTGGATAGGATAATCGTCTTTCCTAAAAAGTTTAACCCTTGCAAAAGCCCTGCAATATCATCTTGTCCAGCTGGATCTAAGTAGCTCATTGGCTCATCCAAAATGACAACATCTGGTTTCATCGCAAGAATACCAGCTATAGCTACTCTCTTTTTCTGACCGTAACTTAAGTGATAGGGTGCTTGGTCTTTATAATCTAGCATTCCTACATTCCCTAACGCAGCAAGACAAACCTCACTTATTTCTTCCTCTGTCATTTTCAGATTACGAGGGCCAAATTCTACATCCTCTAAGACAGTTCCAGAAAACACTTGGTCATCTGGATCCTGGAATACCAGTCCCACTTTTTGACGGATAGAATTTGCGTTTTTCTTCGTTAGTTCTTCCCCCATTATTTTAACTGTACCTTGTTGGGGTACCTTTAACCCATTTAAATGATGTAGTAATGTTGATTTCCCCGCACCATTTGGGCCTAATAAAGCAACTTTAGTTCCAATCGGTATTTGTAGATTAATATGATTCAAAGCTTTCATTCCATTTGGATATAAATATGTTACTTCTTTAAACTCAACAGCATTCATCATATCACTACTCCTTTTCCGAAGAATCAAATCCTCTCGAAACCATGGCCTCATGAATTCGTTTACTCCTATTATAAGACCGTATTAACAACACTCCGATTAGTTCTCCTGAGCGTTTATAAGACCTCCAAGAGGCAAACGTTTTAAAATTAAATCCACGTGATTGTTGGGCAATCATCATACGTTCAATCTCCTCAAATAATACAGCTAAGTACCTCATTGTCACTTTCATGATTTCTACTAGTACAAACGGTAAACCTAGCTGGCGCAATGTTCTAAAAAGCTCGGATGGTGAAGTAGTAGATAATAGTAAACAAATGATAAAATGACATAATAATAGTTTGTTAACTAACAATAAAGCGGTGGAAAGCCCTTTCTCAGATACCATGATCCCTAAAAATAATGGTACCTCTTTCCCACCTGCAAAAAATGGCAATAGAATGATAGCGCCTAATCCAAACGGAACTAGAAAAAGCATTCTGAGGAATACATACTTCCACTTAACTCCAGCCCAAACGCATAAGCTAAGTACGATAAAAGCAGCCCCGCCAATTAATTCAAAACTTCTCAAAGAGGCTGTAATACAGAGTAAAGTTAGGAGCACTACAACTCTAGCTTTATGAGAACTTATGATATTTCGCTTTGCCCCTGCAACGGATATATCGAAGAAGCCACCTGCCATTCATCCCCCTCCTTTTATAGAATAAGGCCTGTTACACCATTGGTAACAAGCCAAGCACTCGCCTACTCTTTAATCATTTGTTTTCTTTTAACTAACTTCTTTCCGAAGTACGTAAGAAGCCCTATTATACCAATTCCGATCAGCCCTGATAGCGAAGTACCTATAATTTCATTGGATAAAAACGGCACACTATAATCAGAAAACACATGATACAGCGGTTCCTTTTCATAGGTCAAAAAATTCAAATCATGTGCTACCCGTTCCAAACCATCGGGGTCTGAAGAAGCTAGTGGTGATATGAATACAGCAAGAATAATGGTGGCCACTAAAAAATAGAGAAGTCGTTTATTCATCCATCATCCACCTTCCTTCACAGGTAGTAAGAATCTTTGATCCGCTCTTTGCATTAGGTAATTAACGACAACTACTGTTATAATCCCTTCCCCAATACCGATGATTGAGTGCCAAGTGATCATTGCTTTCAACGCTACACCTAGAGGGATAATCCCCGACAACCATAATTCTATTGAGACAGCAACAGCTGCTAGCACTAATGATACCCATGCGGAAATAAAGATGCCACTGGATCTTAAAAATCTAGATTTTACATTCGCAAATAGCTTATAAATCCCATAACCAATCCAAGGTGCAATAACACCTACGTTAAGTAGATTAGCCCCTATGGCAGTGATTCCACCGTCCTGAAAAAATAAAGACTGGATGATTACAACAGCTGACATGATTAGGGTAGCCATCCATGGACCGAACAGTATAGCAGCTAGAACACCCCCAGCTAAGTGACCAGAAGTTGCACCCCCAACTGGAAAATTAATCATTTGTGCGGCAAAAATAAATGCCGTAACCATCCCGAGTAAAGGGATTTGACTCCCTTCTTCCGATAATTTCGTTTTTTTAACGGACAGCGCAACAGCAGCCGCTGAAATGGCTGTAGTGGATGTCCATACAGACAAACTTAAAAAACCGTCTGGTATATGCACAAACAATCACCGTCCATTATGCAAATTTCTTGCCCAGTTTTCCTGCATCGACCATTGCTGCTAATACATCTGCAATTACACGGGTCGCAAGTAATGCGGTCTGATCACTCACATCATACGGTGGTGAAACCTCGACAACCTCCATTCCGCAAATCCCTTCCCTTGCGACTAAATCTAGGAATTTCAACCCTTCTCTTGGTAAGAAGCCTCCTGGCTCCGGCCAGCCCGTACCCGGCACGAAACCACTATCGAAACTGTCGATATCCACACTTAAATACACAGCCTTTGCACCCTTCCATGCTCGCTCGAGGGCAATTTCAGCTACTTTTTCTATACCCAATCTTTCAATATCTCCTATGGTCATTACGGTTGTATTAAATTTCCTTACATTTTTAACCGCATCCCTCGGAACCTGCCAACCACCAATTCCTACCTGAACTAGATTAGAAGCTGGAGCATTCGGAATATTTGTTGCATGGAACCATGGTGTTGTATGCATCCTCTCATCCATGTCTTTTTCCTGTAAATCTAAGTGCCGATCCATATGAATAATACCGACTTTACCATCAACATGCTCCGCAATTGCTCTTAAACATGGATATCCGATTGCATGGTCCCCACCTAGCATGACCGGAAGGGTTCCTTGGCTAAAGACATGAGATACCGCCTTAAATATTTGATCAAAGCTTTTCTCTATATTCGCTATTGTAAAGACATCACCAACATCGCACATTTTTAACGATTCCTTCAAGTCTACGCCTTTTTCATAGCTATAGCTCGTATACAGTTTTGAAATTCGACGAATGGCCTCAGGGCCAAATCGTGTTCCTGCCCGATAAGTTGTTCCGATATCAAACGGAACGCCCATAAAGGCAACATCATACTCTCCTACTCTTCGAACATCCTCCAAAAAAGGTGTTCTCAAGAATGTTGGGATTCCAGCGTATGCTGGTCTAGGCTCTCGTGTAAAAGTTGAAATTGTTCTGTCCCCTATGGAAGGCGCGGCTTCTAGCCCATAGGTTACAGACCGTTTAAGGGCCTTTTCCTTTTCTACCTCTGGTATTTTGGCCTCCTTCATGGCCTTTTCTATCCCTAACAAATCCGAATCTAAACCACTTTGTAATGCTTTCTTTTGTCTAAAGCTAAGTCCATGGTTATCAAAAAAACCCATTACCACACCCCGTTCTCATGATGTTTTTATTCTGGAAGAAAGGCGTATAATTCTGACATTTATGTATATTTGATTATTATTTTGATTATTCGTGAGACAAGTTCTTTTAAAAAAATAAAAAACCAGCCCTAAAAAGTTGGACTGATTAATCGGCTTCTAGATCTTCAATAATAATTTTTGGCTTTTGATCAATTGCTCTTAGATCTCGATGCAGCAGTACAAATAAATAGCCATGCTTGTAAGAAGCATCTACTTTATCCTTACGAACTTGGTAAGGCAGTTTAAGCTTTCTATGAACTGGACCTTCATAAATTTCTTCTAGAATGGGGCGAAAATCTCCTTTATTAACAAATACAGAACCAGTGATTTCTATCGTATCGTTGTGCACATCAATGTCAACTTCCTTCAGTTTTAATCCTGGAAGTTTAAAAATACAGAGAAGTTCATGTCCAGATTCATATATGTTCACATGAATACCCGAGCTTTTCTTGCTACTAGGGTTGGAAGTGTCTTGATGTTGTTCTTCTTCAAACATATTTTCAAAAGAAGTAAAAAAATCCTCACCAAGAAAGTTAGGTAGCGCTTTTTTCCACCCCTTCGGCCAATAATTGTTCATGACTTGCCCTCCCAAATCCCTTCTATGATATATGTATGAAAAATTGGGCGAAGGGTTCCTGCTCCTCATTACATCATATTTATAGAAACAGGCTCATAAATAGTAAGAAAGAACTCTGAGAGGTGGAATTAGGTGAACAAATTTTCAAAGGATGACTTGTTGCAACGTGTTGAAGCATTAGAAAGAGCGAATGAAGTCATTATTAGACAAATCCGAAGTCTGCAACATGAAGTAGTTAATATCGAACAACGTGCACACACGACCATCAACAGTGAAGCTTCAACTGACAACAGAAAAATTACTTATCTAACAGAGGCAAATGAACAAATGTTTCAGCAATTAATCCGTCTAAGACAACTAATTGAGAATTGTATAGAATCCAACGAGGTTCCCACACATACCCAGTATTATGAAGCATTAAAAGGTGATATATAAACACACACCCGTCATTTCCGTATTGATGACGGGTAAAATCCTTGGACATGCTTTACAAAATACAACCTCATTCCCATCTTTCCTCCCTTATAGCCTCACTAAATTAATTCACCCCCATTATGAGTAATTTCACCTTAATAGGAAAAAATGAACATTATAACCAATCCAATAGAGGATGTTTACTATGCGAATCAAGAACTCTTTTTTCAAGAAGAAAAATTCAAATCATACACCTGCTCCTCATGAAACGGAGAATTTTTCGCTTCAGCTGTTTACTTCAGTTCAAGAGAATATAGAAAATATACAACGAATGTACGGGAATCCAAGTGACCTTGTTATTCGAAAGCTTAAAATAGCCGATATTAGCTGTTGCATTATTTATATAGATGGGCTAGTTGATTCAGACTTAATTAACAGTAAAATCATTAAAAACATCCAGTTTCATCAAAACACGATAGACTCTACTCAACCTAACACTTTACTAAAAGATTTAACCTTAAAGCTCCTTTCTGTTGGTGAAATCAAGAAAGTAGATACTTTAGACGATGTTTCTTTACCAGTCCTTTCAGGCGACTCGGCTCTCTTCGTTGATGGTGTAAAGGATGCTCTTATTATTTCGAGTAAAGGTTCTGATGGACGCTCTGTCGAAGAGCCCCAGTCAGAAAGTGTCATTCGTGGACCAAGAGAAGGGTTTGTTGAAAATATAAGAACAAACACGGCTTTAGTCAGAAAACACTTTAGGGACCCTAATGTCCGGGTGAAATCATATAAGCTTGGAAAACGGTCAAAAAAAGATGTTGCGATTATGTATATAGATGGGATTGTTCACCCTGATATTGTAGAAGAAGTGGAAAGGCGATTAAAAGACGTTGATCTAGATGATATTCCCGAGACTGGGTTTATCGAGGAATTTATTCAAGATAGTATTATGTCTCCATTTCCGCAACTACAGCACACGGAAAGACCAGATAGAGTTTCGGCAGCGATTGTAGAGGGTCGAGTGGCTATTTTTCTAGATGGTACGCCTTTTGTTTTGCTAGCCCCTAGCGTATTTATGAATTTCTTACAGTCCCCAGAAGACTATTATGAACGTTGGGCAATTGGATCTTTGATTAGAGGCTTACGTTATTTGGGAGCATTTATATCTGTGTTTGCCCCAGCTTTATATATAGCACTTGTTTCATTTCACCAAGGAATGATTCCGTCAAAACTAGCTTTTTCTATAGCATCGACACGTGAAGGAGTACCTTTTCCAGCAATCATAGAAGCTTTTTTAATGGCAATTACGATGGAGTTATTAAGAGAAGCTGGTGCTCGTCTACCAAAAGCCATTGGCCAAACCGTGGGGATTGTAGGTGGACTTGTTATTGGAGAAGCAGCTGTATCAGCAGGAATTGTAAGTCCCATCATGGTTATTGTCATAGCAATAACAGCTATAGCAACATTTGCGCTCCCCTCCTACAGTTTTGGGGTATCACTAAGGATGTTAAGATTTGCATTTATGATAGCAGCAGCAAGCTTTGGATTTTACGGGATTGTGCTTGCTTATATTGCTGTGAATATTCACTTAGTGAACTTAAGAAGTTTCGGAGTGCCTTATACTGTGCCGTTTGCACCGAGCTTTTACGGAGACTGGAAGGATTTAGTGGTACGTTCTCCACATACCGTTATGAAAAGGAGACCAACTTACTTAATGCCTAGAGATACCATTAGAAAGAAAGGTAAAGGATAATCATGAAGAACTTTGAATATGGCGACAAATATATCACCGAAAAAGAAATAGCCTACGCGGTTCCTTCCATGGTTATTGGAGTTGGGATTCTTACTCTACCTAGATTATTAGCCACTACCACGAAAACGGATGGATACATAGCATTATTGGTTGCTGGTGGTTTATCCATTATCATTACCTGGTTAATCGCTGCCCTTCCAAGCCGTTTTCCAGGGCAAAGCTTTTATTCTTATACTGGGAGGATTGCAACAAAGCCTGTAGCACTTTTATTAACAATAGGAATATCATTATATTTTTTGGCACTAACCTCCTACCTCATTAGAGTGGTATCTATGGTCGCGAAACAATATTTATTCGATATCACTCCGCTAGAAGTCATTGCGTTTCTGTTTTTACTCATCATTATTTACGGTGGTGCAGGAGGAAGTATTGGCGTTTTAAGATTAAATTTGATGTTTGTCCCTATTATCCTTTTGATATCATTTACGGTTGTTCTATTTAATATCGGATTAATGGAATTTCAGAATCTGTATCCTTTTCTTAAGTCGGACCTTAAATCATATTTTGTTGGTATTAAGGATAGTCATTTTGCTTTTGCAGGAACAGGAATTCTCCTCTTTTATATAAGTTTAGTCAAGCAGCCAATAAAAGTTCCAAAATACGCTGGTCTTTCTATGGTCATTCCTACCATACTATACCTAATTATTCATCTATCTTGTATATTAGTCTTTTCATATAGTGTGACAGGTACACTACTATATCCGACCATTGAACTTGCAAAAGAAGTACAAATTCCTGGAGGATTTTTTGAACGTTTTGAATCGATTTTTTTTACTGTTTGGATTATGGCAATCTTTAATACTACACTTATGGCGTTCGATATCTCGATTTTGGCACTTTCAAGTGTGGTAACTAGTTGGAGTAGGATGACTTGGATCTATATTTTGTCACCAATTGCTTTTGTAATGGCCATGCTACCACAAAATTTTAATGCTGTTTCTTTATTTGGAAATTTTCTTAGCTATGTTGGTATGGGCCTTACACAAGCCATCCCTATCCTCTTGTTGGTGACTGGGTGCTGGGATAGAGTTGAAATCGAAGAAAGAGGTTTTGTTGTAGGTATGGCCATTGACTTGATTGAAAATGAGAATAAAGATGGTACCGACCAATATGAAGTCACCTTTCAATATGTTATTCCAGCAGGGTTTGGTTACACACAAGGTGGTGGAGCTCAAGAGGCATTCAAGAATGTCACAGAAACTGGAGAGAGTCTCCACGAAATCGGAAAGGAACTAGCGATAGAAGTAAGTAGAAGTCCTTACTATGAACATCTACAACTTGTCGTTATTTCAGAGGATGTAGCGAAAAGTGAAGGAGCATTGGAAAATATTCTCGATTTTCTAATTCGTGACCACGAAATGAGACGTTCCACAAAAGTCGTCATTTCCAAAGGTGAGCCTGCAATAAAAATCCTTGAAACCGAACCAAAGGTAGAGAAACTCCCGACTATGTATATAGATTCTATACTTGAGAATCATTTTAAAACAGCGAAATTATTAATGCCGACTGTTGTTGGAGATTTACATGAAAATCTCCTACAAGAAAATAATTTTGTTATTCCTTCCATCAGGACAAAGGACGATCTTATAAAAGTTGATGGAGGTGCTGTTTTCAAAGGGCTCTCAAATAAACTAATCGGGTTTATTGATGAGAACGAGGTGATGGGACTCAATTTTATCGTTAGTGAAGTTAAAGGAGGAACAATTAAAACTAACTATAAGAATTCTTTAGTAGTGTACGAAATTGAGAGAGCGGATAGTAAAGTAGAACCGATTGTTAAATCTGAGGATAATGTTGAGTTTACTATCAAAATTAAAACAGAGGGTAAAATCGTACAGTCTTTTAAACCTGTAGATTTTTTGAATCAAAAAGAGATAGATCAAATTGAAAAAGCATTGGAAAAATCCCTTGAATCAACTGTGAAAAATACCATTGAAAGGACTCAAAAAGAAATCAAAGTCGACATACTGGGATTAAATAGAATTTTGGAGCATAAAAGATATGACTCTTGGCAAAAAATGAAAAAGCACTGGGATAAAGGGGAAGGTACTTTTCCGACAGCTAAAATTAACATTGATACAAATGTAATCATTCGTACAACAGGTACTTCTACAAAGACGACTAACTAAAAGGAGAAAGCTTATGTTAGAAAGTTTACTCGGACGTCTTCCAGCAAATTTTATTGTTATTTGTGCAGCATTAGCTTTCCTTTTACCTTTTTTAGTAAAGATAACAAATAAAAAATTAAGAAAAATCACAAATCCTACATGGAAAAAGGATCGACCCTAACCTAATAGGATGCACATAAGTGCATCCTAAGCACTATTATCTTTGGTACTTACTAATAAATTCTTTAACTACTTCACTTGCTTCTCTTGGTTGCTGCATCCACACATAAGCATGCGCAGAATCTTTCAGATGTTTGATTTCGTATGAATCCTGTAAATAACTTATAAAAGACTCTAAACTTTTTCTAACTTTTTCGTTATCCCATTCTTCCGTACTAGGTAGGAAAAGAATAGGACAGGCTATGTTCTTATAATACTCTTCAAATTTAAGCTCCCAGTACTTTTGAATATATTCGATTCGAACATGGTTCTTATAATGACTTGTAAACGTTCCTTCTTCTGTTTCTTCGATACAACTCTCTATAAATGAAGAAAAGTACTCGTTCCAAAACCCTTGTTGTTGAAAAGATTCTTTCATTTCTCCATAAGCTTCTATCTTTGTTTGGTGATTTGGAAGTTTCCTTTCCATAAGAATCTGATTAATCTTGTCTTTTTCTGCGTCAATCTCTTCTTCGGTTCCATTAAATATACCGAACTCCCCGAATTCATTTGCTAAAGCACCTTCGCAAACCAATGATAGCACCATCCTTGGATGTGCCCTTGCAAGACTCAATCCCACTTCTGCCCCTAGCGAGCTTCCGACTACATGACATTTCTCAATATTCAATTCCTTTAATAGCAAATATAAATCATTTGCCATATCATCAATATGATAACCTGTTAATGGTCTTTCCGACTTCCCATGCCCTCTAAAATCGGGAGCAATAATAGAAAAATCTTTTTTGAATAACGGGAGTACCCCATTCCACATTTTTGATGTTCCCCCACTAAAGTGAAGAAATAAAACTGTAGGCTTATGCTCTATTTGATATATTACATTTAATTCTATGGAGTTACTTAGTTTAATTTTTTGTTCTTTCACGTTCCCTGTCTCCCTTTATATCAAGCTCTCTAATTCACACTTTCATGAAAATATTACCAAATAAACATCTATGATACTAGTTTTATTGACAGCCGAATCTATTAATTTTTGTTATTTATTACATATTTTTTAAAAAATTTATCACTTTTTGAAACATATTTGTACTTCGTGTCGTCTAAAACTTTGGCAAATTAAGCCAAATATAGATAAAAAAGGGGAATTCAACATGAAGAAGATTGGTTTAGCAGTATCGGCACTAACATTAACAGTAGGTTTGGCTGCTTGTAGTGGGGAGGAAAGTCAAACTGATAAGAAAGAAAAGGATGGGACTACTGAAGAAGCAGCAGCTGAAGTTGTTGCTGATCCAAAAAAGGCATTTGTTGTTTTTAACATGGAGTTAGCCAAAAAAATTAACGCTAAAGACGCTGACCTAAATTCCTTCGAAGGAGCAAAAGAAGAAGAGAAAACGCCTGAACTGTTAGCTAGTGCAAAAGAATCCGCTACTGCAACAGCAGAAGAACTAAAGAATGTTCAGATTCCTTCAGATTTAGAAGAATATAAATCCGATATTGAAGCAGCTTTAACTGATTTAGCTGATTCATACCAAGCAAAAGCAGAAGAACTAGCAAAAGAAGCTCCATCTTTAGATGCAGCTAACGAAACTTTCGCAAAAGGTGATGACAAGCTAGGAACAGTCGCAGAGAAGATTGGTTTATTTAAATCAAGTATCGGAAATGAAGTAAACTAATAAAAACAGACAGAATCTCCTTCAAACGAAGGAGATTCACCCAAGATTTGACTAAGTTTATTTTGATCCTTCTCCCTAATTATTTCACTTTTTCTTAGAGAACAGCTGTTATGCAACCCTTTTATTCATATATTTCATCCGCATTCTTATATCGCAATTCCTCAGAGTGAATAGTAGGGGCTACATGTTCTTTCCTATCAAAGGATTCTGTTTTCAGTTGATTTGTTTTTTGTTCGCGGTTAGAATTCAGTACTACTTCATCACGACTCACTTGTTCATCACTCCTATTCCATCTTATTTACCTGATACACAGACTAGTGTGTACCAGTAACTTTTATATGATGTAAGATAAACATCCCACTAACTCCATACAAAAAAACGATTAAAAAGATCCCCCAATATAGATTGGTATCAGAACGAATAGGATTCCTAAATTTACGTGATACAAAAAAACTCCCGATATACGTAAAAAACCTCGCATAAACCCAGTATAATGAGTATGAGTCCCAGTCCCACCCATTTCAAAATATAATAAATTGCCAATAATCCTTTAACACGACCTCAATAGTAAAAATCAAAGTAATCGTAATAAAGAAAAACGGAAATGTTCTTACCCTTGGTTTAAAGCGAATAACTAGCAACGCTAAAAAGCTAAAACTAATCGCAACGGCAGGTAGAACATATGGTAGGGGGAGAGCAAATCGATAAAATCCTAGCCAATACAACAATAAGCATAAACAAGCAGATACGACTATACTGATCACTAGTACAATTCCATACCGAAGGATATTCTTTCTCTATATCCATATACAGCCTAGCCCATTCACTACTAGAGTAGATATTAGGGTCATATAATGTTCAATCATGTAATGAATCTCCTACTCATTCTTTTATATTAGTATGGCTCGAAAATTGGATAAAACCCCTTTATTACCAACATGAATTAGAAAGGACAAAAAAAATTGAACGTCATAATACGCCCAATTTCGTCTAGCAATTTTATTAATCTAATTCTTTATAATAAATGATAGTAGCCTCTAGTTCTCCACTTGCTGATTTTGCATAGTTCGGTACTCGGCCGGCTTGAATGTATCCTAGGGAACGATAAAGTTGATTTGAAGGATCACCCTCCCGTGTATCAAGCACGATAAGCGTTCGATCTTCCTTCTTTGCTTGCTCCTCAGCCTTATGTATTAAAGCACGTCCAATTCCTTTTCGTCTAACGTCTGGGTGCGCCATTAACTTTGCAATCTCAGCCCTATGTAGTCCGTTTTCTTTTGTACTTAGATGTAATTGAATGCTTCCCACGATTTCTCCATCTAGTTTTGTTACAAATAAATGAACCTCCGGACATAATAGATTCCTCCAATAATCTTTTGCAACAGATAGATCTATAGGCGGTAAAAACCCAACAGATGCGCCTTCTTCTACTACTTTTATCAGGAGATTAGAAAGCTCTTCTCTGTGTTGTTCGTCCATCTCTTTTAATTCAGTAATTACTATCATCTCTATCACTCCACTCCCCAAATCAAACCCTCAAATTTAAATAAAGTCCTCTTCATTCATACAGTAGACTTTAAGGATTTCTATCACAAATTTGTTATTTAAATAATAATTTATCAATATTATTAAGCCAAGAGATTTTTTACATTTCTTAGCAAATGTTCTCCGGCAAAACTAATTTCAAGTGGGTAATACGTGCATCTTATTGGACTCTGTTTAAACAAATAGGTATACTAATGAAACAATATTGGATGGAGGTATTCTCATGTTAATTGAAATGTGGACTGATTTCGTTTGACCATTTTGCTATATTGGCAAGAGGCGTCTGGAGGACGCACTTAAGAAAATTGACCAACCTGTAGAAGTAGTTTATCGATCTTTTGAGCTAGACCCGACTATTGAGCGAGATGTAAACTACAACATTTATGAGAAATTATCTAACAAATATGGAATGAGCATTGAGCAAGCTAAGGCGAATTGCCAGAACATGAATAGAATGGCTCAGGCTGAAGGATTGGACTATCAATTTGATACGATGATTCTCACCAATACATTTGACGCCCATCGTTTAACGATGTTGGCAAAATCAAAAGGTCTTATGCATGAAATGACAGAAAGGTTACTACATGCATTTTATACGGAATCGAAGCATATTGGTGACCATTCAACCTTAATTGAACTAGCATTAGAGGTTGGCCTAGATCAGAAAGAAGTTACTTCTTTACTAGAAAGTGATTTAATGGCTAATGAAGTACGATCAGATCAACAAGAGGCATCTGAACTTGGAATCAGAAGCATCCCATTTTTCCTTATAAATAGGAAGTATGCCATTACAGGTGCTCAATCGACCGATATTTTCGTACAGTCTTTACAGCAGATAATAGAGCAAGATGGGCCTTTTCAGTCTCAGGAAGAAGTAGAGGGTGCTACATGCGATGATGATGGTTGTGAACTCCCTAATTCTAAACAGGATAACTAACACATCTAGGAAACATCGAGTAGGAGGAGGTGACGAACCTCCGACCTCTCACACCACCGTACGTACGGACCCGTATACGGCGGTTCAATCTTATACTAAGCATGTACTTTATTGTAATGTTGAACACAAGAGATTAGTCCG